>NZ_SJPX01000002.1:0-600000 GCF_007860175.1 Rubripirellula reticaptiva
GGGGAACCTGCGGCTGGATCACCTCCTTTCTAAGGATTCTTAGAATATGGTGACACCGGGTGACCGGTATCACTGAATCTGTGAAAATGACTCTCCAAACAACTCAACAGAAAACAGGTTCCTCGGAACCACTTCATCACCAATGAATCTCGAATGACCCGCTCTGGAGCGTCGCCTGCCAGAGCGGGTTTTTTCGTGCGCGCATCGAATGTCCCGACGAAACGCAGAACAGACTGCTAGCCTGGTTCTGGCACCGAAGCTAAAGAAGCTTGCCCCCAAGCCCAGCGTCGACCACGAACCCAGCGTCGACTGCAAACTCATGGTCGACCGCAAATCGATGGGGCGAATGCAAAGAGCTGACGTTCCCAGGATCAAAAAGCACACGTCATAAAAACCCAACGGCGTTTTACAATCAATCCGGTCCAACCTCGTTGGGGGAATTCCAACACGCAACAGAAGGACATCACAAAGGAACCAAACGCTGCTGGCGTAAACGCCTGGTGCGGAATTGCGATGAAACAGCGGAAAATCGCGCCGAACACATTTCGCAGCCGGCCTTGACCTTACAGTTCTGCGACTAAGCGACAACCATGCCCATGCGATCGCCCACTCTCGCATAGAGCTCTCGGTTTGCTTTCGAGTTGCCAACTAGGTCGTCATCAAAACGCACTCGCCCGGACTCGAAAATAAGAATGGTCGACGATCCGCCAAATCGAAAGTAACCCTTCTCGTCACCTTTCGCGACTGGCAGGCTGGCCTGATACGTTTGGCAAATACTGCCAACACAAGTGGCCCCAATCTCCATCACCAAGACCGTGCCCATGTGTTCGGTTTGCAATTTGGTCAATGTGCGTTTGTTGGTTGCAAGTATTTGAACGTTTTGGCAAAGAGCGATTGGGTTAACCGAAAACAACGGCCCATTAATCAATCGTGCCGAACCGGGAACGCCTGCCGCGGGAAAATGAAATCGGTGATAATCAACCGGGCATAACCGCGACAGCAACAACCCGCCCGATGCGTACCGATCAGCCAAACTCTCGTCATCCAACAAAGTCGCCAAATCGAACATTTCGCCTTTGACGAAAAGCCCCTCGCACTTGGACAAATCCGGCACGCAAAGATGCCGTCCGTCAGCCGGGAAAACAACAGACGACTCGGACGAATCAATCGGGCGGGCCTGCGGCTTCAGTTTTCGAAAGAAGAACTCATTGAAGCTAGCGAACTGGTCGGGCGAGCGAACAAACTCGTTCGGGTCCAATCCATAGTCGCGAACAAACGGACCAATTTTCTGGCGAGATTTCTCACGATCCATGCGCCATCCGTACCAGCGCGAGAACCAAGCTCGCTTGACCGCCGAATGCAACGCAATTTTTCCGGGCAATGTCTCGTAGGTCCAACGCAAAAACGCATCGCCATAGACCTTTTCGACGCAGTCTTGGCCTGTGTAGCGGTCGTGAAAAACGATTTCTGCCATGGTGCCCTGCGAATAGCGATCAACAGCCGCTGTGGGTTCGTCGCCACGCAGCAAGAAACGCATCGTGCATCAAGAGACAGCGCAGCCAGCCGGCGATAGTGCAAAAGAAACGCAAAAACACAACACGTCAGCGTCCGACAAATCGGTCGCCAGGTAACTTGATGCGGCCGAGAGGACTCGAACCTCCACGGGATTAACTCCCACAAGGCCCTCAACCTTGCGCGTCTGCCAGTTTCGCCACGGCCGCAAATTGCGTGGTTGCTGTTACAGCAGTTGCAGAGTTTCTCAGATTGCATCAATTCGTCAACGCCCCAACCAAAGGACTTTTCTTGTTTCCCTGCAAAAGCCGTGAAGGGAACGAGCGAGAGATCTGTGTCCAAACCGATTCATGACGAATGCAACGTCTGGCGCGACAAGTCAGTCGCGATTGCCGAAACGTCGGCAGTATCAGATTAATCTCGTCCATATCGCCGACGCGGTTTGCCGAAAACTAAAATGGGGCGTTTGCGACAGATACAATCCTTTTCACGGGGGGAGGTCTTGCGAGCGCGACTTTGGGAAATGCAATCCTGGGGACGCACTTGGGGCTAGAAGTTCAATTCTTCACAACCTTCCATAGGCACCTCATGCTTACCAACCTACGCCCCATCCAAGTCCTGCTTGTCGAAGACACAGAGAACGACGCAATCTTCGTGACTCGACTGCTGGAGTGTAACCCAAGCCTGAATTTCTCGGTCAGGCGAGCCGACACACTCGAGGCTGCCATTTCGTTGATGGGGGCAGAAGATTTCGACGTCAGCTTGCTTGATCTGTCGTTGCCTGACGCTAAAGGTCTTGAATCATTCGACAAGATCCGCGCCATGGACGCTCGACTCCCTGTCGTCGTACTCACTGATTTAAATGACGAAGAACTGGCGTTGCTAGCGATCGAAAGCGGTGCCCAGGACTTCATGTCCAAAGATCACATCACAGGACAGATGCTGTACCGGTCCTTGATTTTCGCGATTGCCCGGCAACAAAAAGTATTGGGATTCCAGGCTGCTGCAGACACCGATCCGTTGACGGGAATGCCGAATCGCCGGCACTTAAAGACATGGTTCACCGAATCATTGGAATCGACCCGAATAAGCGGCACAGAGATGTCGATCGCGATCCTGGACCTCGATCATTTCAAACGGATCAACGACGAACATGGCCACTTCGTTGGTGACGCCGTTTTGAGGCACGTCGGAAAATTCTTGGCCGAGTCGATCGGTCCACGGATGTTGGCGGCGAGATTCGGAGGCGAAGAATTCGCCATTTTGATGCCGGGCTACCCACTTCCCATTGCCGTTTCGTTCATTGACCGCACTTTGCGGGAATTGGCTAGCGAGAAGGTCACCGCCGGCGATCTTGCGATTTCCGTTACATCAAGCGCGGGCGTCATCAATACTCCGCCTAACGATTGCTGGGACGCCGCTTACATGGCCTGCGACGTACTACTCTATGAAGCAAAAACATCGGGACGAAACCGCCTGGCATCCAAGGACCGCAGTAGAGAAACCGTTGGCTGCCTAAAACATGCGTAAACGCGATTTAGCTGATCGACGTTGACCTTGGGCGTGACTTTGTCGAGAATCAAACGGCTTTTGTTCTACTCGCCGTATTTTGCCTCGCTTTCCCCACCCAAGACATGTCCTCGACCGCCGCCGAGCTTGAGCTCGGCCAATATTGCCGTCAAACTGCCGAAACCGCTCGTACCGCGTCGTACGAACTGGCGTGCTTGGACACCACCGTCAAGAATCGTTGGCTAGAAGAGTCCGCCAATGCATTGGTTGCCCGAGCAAATGAAATCATTGCAGCCAACGAAATCGATTTAGCGGCGGCCCCTGGATACGGCTTGACCGACGCAGCGGTAGACCGATTGCGACTCGACGAGACACGAATTGCGGCCATTGCTGGTGCCCTTCGAGAAATTGCAGCGCTGCCGGATCCAATTGGCGAAATCATGGACGGGTTTACTCGGCCGGGCGGCCTGCAGATCCTGAAACGCCGCGTCCCGCTGGGCGTCGTTTTCTTTATTTACGAAAGTCGACCTAATGTGACGGCGGACGCGGCCGGCATCTGCATCAAGAGCGGCAATGCAGTAATTCTGCGCGGCGGCAAAGAAGCCATCCACAGCAGCCGTGCGATCGTTGACATTCTGTCCGAAACCGGCGACGGCTGCGGCATCCCGACCGGCGCGGTGCAATTGGTTGCGACGACTGACCGAGCGGCCGTGGGTCACTTCTTATCCATGGGTGAATTGATCGATGTGACGATTCCTCGTGGTGGTGAAAGCCTGATCCGCCGCGTCGCCAAAGAAGCAACGATGCCAGTGATCAAACACTACGACGGAAACTGCCACGTTTATGTTGATACTTCAGCCGATGTCGAAATGGCTGCCAAGATCATCGAAAATGCAAAGTGCCAACGGATGGGCGTTTGTAATGCGTGCGAGTCTTTGCTGGTTCACTCGTCGATCGCGGCGAAAGCGTTGCCCGCGATCGCAAATCGATTACGAACTCATTCGATTGAAATGAGAGCCGACCCGCGGGCGATGAACATTCTCTCGGATGCTGTTGCCGCGAACGATAGTGACTGGGGGACGGAATACCTCGGTCCAACCATCAGCATTGCGATCGTTGACTCGATCGACGAAGCAATCACACATATCAATCGACACGGTTCGCATCACACTGACGCGATCGTGACGAGCGACCTGCAAGCTGCCGAGACATTCACGAATCGCGTCGACAGTGCCGCTGTGATGGTCAACGCCAGCACTCGATTCAACGACGGCGGAGTATTTGGGCTGGGAGCCGAAATCGGAATCTCAACGGACAAAGTCCACGCGCGCGGCCCCTGTGGAATGCGAGAACTGACAAGCTATAAGTACATCGTCCGCGGAAATGGACAAGTCAGAGAATAAGTGTTAGGTGAGAAGTCTTAGGGATTGAAGCAGCGAACACAGGGTTGGGAAGTCCTCTCGAACACCTGATCGGTTGCCACCAATCCCTCTTTCGAAAGGGGACATGGATATGCCCGACGAATCACTCAGTCAGAATCAAGTCGAAAGCCTGCTAAAGGCAATGGAAACGGTCGACGGTGCGCCGCCGAAACCGCAAGCCCCGAAGATCAGCGACGAAAAAAGCCCGACGGCATCAGCCGCCCGTTCAGCGCCCGCCGCCGGCGGGAACGCTCGAGTTACCGCATACGATTTCAAACGCCCCGAGCGTGTCGGCAAAGACCAGATGCGGGCGATGCATTCGCTGCACGAGTCACTTGCTAGAAACTTCGGTGCGTCGGTGTCCGGCATGCTGCGGACGATGATCGAAGTCAAACTGCTGAGCGTCGATCAGTTGACCTACAGCGAGTTCGTTTTCAGCCTCGACAACCCAAGCTGTTTCAATGTGCTCAAGCCCGAGCCGCTGGACGGAAATTGGATTTTGGATATCGCTCCTTCACTGTCGTATGCAATCATCGATCGCATGCTTGGCGGTGACCCCAATCCCAACGAAACCATCCGGCGTCCCTTGACGGAAATCGAAAACCGTTTGATCGGACGAGTGGTTGCGTTGTTTCTGAAATGCCTAAAAGAATCGTGGGAAAACATTTCGGAACTCGACGTTGACGTCGAGAAAGTTGAAAGCAATCCGCAATTGGTGCAAATCGTTCCGCCGAACGAGGTCGTGATTCTGATTGGATTCGAAGTCTTGCTAGCCAAGAACCGGGGAATGATGAACCTTTGCATTCCCTTTAACACGATCGAGAGTTTCAATTCTCGGCTGTCTCGCAACGGCTGGGTTGGCTACGGCAAAGGAACACCGACCGTTGAGACTCGTGATCGAATTTCAACGAGTGTCAAAGATGCGCCCGTTGACATTGTCGTCACGCTTGCGACATCAAAAATTCGAACCAGAGACCTACTAGAACTCGCGGTGGGCGACATCATCACGACGGAAAAGGAGGTCACGTCGCCGCTTGAGTTGGCGGTCCAGGATGTGCCTAAGTTCCACACTCGTGTCGGTGCTTTCAAAGGCAAGAAGGCAGTGCGAATCGAGTCAGTGATGGAACGTCATAAACAAGCCCCACCTCCCAGCGAGACCCCGTAACAGGATTTAGCTCCGAAAAATCGCACTTCACCCGCCGAACAATCATCGCTGGTGCTACAAGACAGGGACGCTATTTAGCACATCCGAAAACCTGACGATGCAGCGTCGTAAACGCCGCCTACGCCGCCTACCTGCTCCGAAGGCTCAAGAACCATCGGTCAATCGACCAAACCTGTCAAACGCTGTGCTCGCGTTTCAGGGGCGTACTGAAGACCGCATCCGTCCCAGAGCAAGATTTTGAGACGCCTAAAAGTACAAAATAATGGCTCGCCTGGGATCAGGCGAGCCAAACATCTGTTAACGACTTGCAATGCGAGTCGTCATTTTGATTTCTCGATTTCGAAGTGAATGGCTTTACGCCATTTCCTTCAGACCCTTCAAAGGGCGAATCGACAGCTTCTTGCTAGCTGGTTTTGGCTTCAACCAGATTTCTTGGCCGTCGGCTGGGTTGCGTCCCTTACGCTTTGGCTTAGCGGGAACGTCCTTCAGGACGATCTTGCACAGACCAGGGATCGCAAATTGACCAGGGCCACCCTTGCCAAGCGACTTGGCGATTTCGGCGGTCAGGGCGTCGAATACAGCCGCAACGTCCTTCTTGGTCATTTCGGTTGATTCGGCGATGTTGGCAAGAATCTGGGTCTTGGTGGGTGCCTTGGGAGCAGCAGCTGCTTTTGCCATGGGTGTCAAACCTTTGTCTGGGAAAGTGTTCTGGGGTCGCTCAAAGCGTGAAATAATTACGCCCGCGATTACTATCGGCAAAGTGTTATGCCGCAAACAGTCTTGTTGCAACCCGGCTTCGACCAAAAAAACCAACGTTTTCCGGGGTTTTTGGAACGGGCTTGACAGGAAAACCAAGTCTTGACTGCCGAGGGATCGGTCCACCGGCTCCATTTTCAGACTCAATGAGACCGATTTTTGATGATTTCGGCGGCTACCGAACCTCGGTTTTTAGGCTAAAAACTACACTTCGCTGCGCAGTGCATCATCAATCGCGGCAACCGAAACATTCTCGGTCTGCGCTAGTTGATCACCGACCAACGAGACGCGTGACAACGTGGTTGCGACCGATTCCATCGCCGAATCGATCGACGAAACATCGGTGACTTTTTCAGTTTCTGTTTCGTCACCAATCGATGATTCCACCCATAAATCGCCGTCTTCAAGTGCCAGAACCGCCGAACGGCTTTGGGCCGGAGCCGCGATCACCGACGGCACGAATGCATCCGCGACCGTCACCGATGCGGTCGCAATCGACTCGCCTTCGGCTTGTTGTTCACCCACGATGATCGAGTTCGAACCGTTTCCGTTTGACGCAGACTCCGGTGCATCGCTCTGTACCGAACGCGCGACTGAAACATTCGCCGTTGATGCCGAACCTGTCGTGGTGGTTGATTCCGTCGTCGTAGTCGCGGTTGCTGGATTGAAAGTAACACCGCCGGTCTGAACGTTAATTTTGAACAACATCAACCCATCAATTTCGCCACGCACTTGAACGTTTGGATTATTCACCGTCGAAACCGTGGTTTCGACCGCTTGCGAGGCTCCATTGGTACCCGTCGGCGCGGTGCCACGAATCGTGACGCTGGAACCATCCGCATTTAACGAAACCACAGGTTGCGAAATGGTATCGGTAGACGGTGATGGCACAACCAAAGAATGTGTTTGCCCCGGCGCCACAGCGACCAGCAAAGTCTTGCTTGGCGCACTTCCCATCCAGTCACGTATCGAAATGTACTGAGCTTTCAACTGGCCAACGTCCAGTTGAATTGTAGTGTCGCCGTCATCCGCCGCACTTTCGATGCTGATTGTCCTGGCTTCCGTCGCCCCCTGCAGGAACCCAATCGCTGGCACATCAACCGTGTAAGACCCAGGCAACACGCCGTCAAAGACAAGCCCGTTTGCATTGGAACTGATGGTTTTATTGACTTCTTGATTCAGAAGATCCGTACCTTTTAGCACCAATGCAGAACCAAACTGGCCCACATTCGTGTCCGTCGAATAGTTGACAAAAATGTTTCGCAGCGTGTATTCGGAAACCTGGATCGTCAACGTTCCGCTGCTGGTCAGTGTACCGTCGCTAACGGTGTAAGTGACCGTATCAGTACCAGTGAACGTCGTGGACGGTGGCGTGTAGAAAATCGTGTTGGTTGTTGCATCCACCCGAGTCGTGCCGCCGGCGGTCGTCGAATTCGACGCGGTCGAGATCGTTAGCGTTTCCCCCGAGTCGACGTTGGCAGGCAATTCGGTGAGAGCTAACACGCTAAACTCCGTCGCGCTGCCTCGATTGACGGTAACCGTTTTATCCAAAGTCGGTGGTGCATCGTTAACCGGCGTGACTGTAAACGTCGCGGTCCCCGTTGCGACTCCGCCACCGGTATCAACGATCGTGTAGGTAACGACTTCGCTACCAGCAAAGTTTTCTGCTGGACGATAAAAGAACTGAGTACCATCGGCGCTCACACGCACCGATCCGCCGGATGATGCGCTAGCCGCGGTCAACTGAAATGCTTGATTGCCAGCGTCACGCGTATCATTAGCTGTGACATCAAAAACAGCTTCGGCAGCGTCTTCGACCACGGTGAAGGCATCCGCAACCGCCACCGGCGGTTCGTCCGACGATTGGACAGTGACCGAAACAGTTGCTTGATGGGTCAAGCTGCCGTCACTAATCGTGTATGTGAATGAATCCGCACCGATGTATCCAGCCGCCGGTGTGTAAACGACCGAAGCACCGCCGGTTGCGATTGTCACGGTTCCGCCAGCCGAACTGGTTCCCACCGCAGTGACTGTAAGCGTCTCGCCCGAATCCGGTGCAAACGTATCGTTGGCCAGCACATCGAGTGGATTGCTGACCGAGTCTTGGTCGACCGTAAACGAGTCGTTAACCGCACTGGGCGAATCATTCACCGCCGTTACTGTCACAGTGACGCTGCCGTCTTTCTGTGATCCAGAGCTGTTTGCAACTCGATAGGTAAATTCTGCGGTGCCGTTAAAGTTCGCGGATGGCGTGAAGGAAACCACACCACCGACCAGGGTTACAGTGCCACCGGTTGTCGGTTGGTCAACCGAAATGACGGACAACGTACCTGTGCCACTGATTACCGTGTCGTTTGCCAGAACATTCAACGTCGTCGCAGCAGAATCTTCCGCGACGGTAAACGAGTCATTCCCAACGGTGAAAGTCTGTCCAATCTCCAACGACACGTTACCGTAGGCGACCGTTTCAGCAGGAACTCGGTCGTCTTGACCAAACAGCAACACATCGCTGTCGGTATCATCGGCGGGTTCGCTGCGGATGTTAACGTTTCCACTGGCTTTGGCAATCATGCGAACCGACGCGATTAGACTTTCACCGACGTTGCTCGCGACAATTCGATTGCTCACCGCGCCCAGTTCGTCGATCAGACCGTCACTGAACGCACCCTTCGGCACCACAGTGAAACCCTGGTCATACTGAATCGGCGTTCCGTCAACAGGTTCAATCAAAGTTCCATCAAACAAGATGTCCGCATACGCCGCAAACACACCGGGCTTTGTAAACGAACGAGCATCAACGCCGATGAACTGAAGAAAAAACTCTTGACCAACAGCAATCGATGAAATTGCGTTACCGTTCAAGTCAACCACTTGCAACTTAATCTCGGCTTGCGGTTCGCCCGAAACATTGACGGTCAACGTTTCAGTTCGAACATTGCCCGCGAGATCCGTCAACGAAAAATTGAACGTGTTCGCACCAGCCTGAGCCGCGGTCGGCGTCCAGTTGATCACGCCCGTCACTGAATCGATCGTCGCGCCAGCAGGATTCGTGGTCAAGGTGTAGCTTAGCCCGCTGCCCTCTTCGGTGCTGATCAGGTCCGTCACAAAGGCGCGACCGACGTTTGCCTGAGTCGCTGCACTGCTGACGACCGACGCCGGTGATGTGGTGTCATACACGACCGACAATGCCGACGTTGACGCACTGGTCACACTACCGACGCGCTGACGGGCAGCAATTGGATAAGTTCCATCACCCAGCGCCGCAATATTATTTGTCGTAATCGTGATCGTTGATCCGGATGCGATGCCAGTACCGATCACCGACCCGGTCGTTGTATTGACTAACTCGACCGTAGCACCGTTTGTTACGCCACCGACCAAAAACGTCAGCGAACCGACATTGGTGACATTGTCGATATTGCTAGAACCAGAATCACTCGCCGTTTGCAGGTCCACCGACGTCGGCGTTGCCACCGTGCTTACCGCAGCAAAGTTAAATGAAACACGTTGGTTATCATCAGCAGTTTGCCCAGACGTTATCGCCGTATCACTGACCCCAACATTCACGACGATCTCACCGCTAAAACCGGATACGGGCGTTACCGTAACTAATCCTGTCGACGAATCGACGCTTACCGATCCACTGCTCGCCCCCGAAACGGACGACGCAGAATAAAAGACGGTATCGCCTTCGACGTCGACACTCGATAGTTGCAGCGTCGCTGGCGTTCCCGCCGTACCAGATACTGGCGACGTGATCGGATTCAAGAAAGGTTGACTGTTTTCGGTATCTGTCGCCACAGTCACACTGATTGTTTCCGAGTGCGTGTTCCCATCGGCATCCGTGACCGTGAACGTGACAGAAGTCGTGCCCGTTGCATTACCGACAGCCTTCAACATCACAACACTGTTTTCAGTATCGTTAAAAACATCGATCGTGTTGATCGTCACGTCCGTCACAGGCTTGTTCTGTGTGCTGTTGTTGACGGCCGTTTCGCTGATCGCTTCACGAACATCAAAGCCTTCGACCAACTGACCAAAAATCGAGTGATTGAAGTCTAGAAAGCGGGTAGGTGTTTCGGTGATGAAGAACTGCGAATTGTTCGTGTCATCGCTACTCTTGGCAAACGACAGCACGCCTTCACGGTTGTGTTGCAAGTCCGGGTGGAATTCATCATCAAAGTTTCCCAGCGTCGATCCGCTCGTCCCGGTTCCGGTTGGGTCACCCGCTTGAATGACAAAATTGTCCACAACGCGGTGGAAAATAATGCCGTCATAAAATCCCGATTCGGCCAAGTCGGCGACTCGCCCCGAAGCCACAGGCGCTCGATCTTCGAACAGCTCGAAAACCATATCACCATAGCCATCCATATCGATTCGGATCGATCGATTCCCCGTCAACACCGAAGCCTGCAGCAGCGCCGGATCGGCGACCGAAACGGTCACCGTCAGCGGTCCGTCACCGGGATCGTAAGCGTCGATCGGCACATGCAGTGGGCTGCCCGTAAGAACCGTCAAATTGCCGATTGGCTCGAAGGTTGGCTGATCGCTTTGCGGAATCGCCACGCTCGCCGTTGCACTAAGCGTCGCCAGGGTCTGGACGCCGACCAATCGCGTACCGTTGGGGAAATCCCAGGTCGGGAACTCATTGATCCCTTCCGCAATCCCCACGGAATTGAGTGTTCGATCCGGATTGGTCACTTCAACGAAAGGAAGATCATTTTTCCCGTCTTGGAAAAGCTCTTTCTGGGATGTACAGGCCGGGCACCAATGAGCCCCGTAAAAAACGACGCCTGCATCGGCCAGATCTTTGGCAAACTGAACCAAATCGGGCGCTGATTCGCCTTCCGCTTGAGTGGCTGTTTGCAACCCTCCGGTCGTCTGAGCCGCCCCGGTCAACTGCAATTGCGTCGCCGAATCGACTCCTTCGGTGAACAAAAGCTCCATATCGCCAGCCATCAATTGCCGCTTTTCAAGCGATTCGAGCAGCAAACGGCCTCTACGCGGCTGGGTTGGATCAGAGCCGCCCAGGACGAATTTCTCGAGCAAGCGACGGACCCCTCGCGAGGGAGCAGGGTGTGCAGACTTGGCTTTTGAAGAGCGCATCAGGATTCTCAGGGAACGCGAGCGACGAAGGAAACGTAGTCGATCGGAGACAAAATCGCTGGCAAGGAGCGCAATGAGACTGTCATCCGTCGGTGTTGTTTCGGCATCGGAATGGCGGAAAGACAAACAAATTCGGTACGACCGCTACCGTTTAACACCTGCGTGATAGCGAGGATCACTGAAAAGTCGGCTGCAGCACGTTTCTGACGCGATGGCCGAAGGATCCGTTCCCCAATTATAATGGGACGCGCAAAAACGACGAGGTAATTTCTGAAAACCTGGCGTCGGCGCAAGAAGAAACCGGCCGCGCGATTGCCGGCCGGCGTTTCAATACGAGAAAAGAGCCTGCTGAACCACTTGATGCCCTATAGGCATGCCCAAGGCATGCCTTCGCCCAGTCCTTGAAGAACCGGACGAACTGATTTCATCAGCAGTTCTATCCGGTTAGCTGCCGGATTGGATTTTTCCGATCAGCACTTTTCGCTGAGCATCAATTTCAGCGAGCAATTTGGTTGCCCGAGCTGTGATTTCGTCATCAAAATAGTTCGCCATCTCGTAGGCCTTCACTCCGGGCTTGAGTGGTTCAAAAGCGTTCATCAGGTCGGCCGAAATCTTGACACCGCCCATCTCTTCCGCTGCAGCCAAATAGGCCTGGGCCACGACGATGTGCCGGTAAGATTGCTCGGTGTCATGACTATACTGCTCTCGCCCCTTTTCAACCAATTCTTTGGCAATCTCTTTTCGAAGCTCCGCTTCTTCTTTCGTTGCAGCAGGCTTCCCATTGGTATTTCTGGCCCATCGCCGAGCACGGGTATCGTCGTCAAAATTTGTCGCCCGCAAAACATGCGACTTTGCAGTCGCTGTGCATGCCAATGTCAAAAGACTCTTTAGTTGTTCGTCGGAAAACTTCTTGTCTTTATTTTCAATCGACTCGACCGCGTCATCAACGAGTTCCGACGCGTCAATGATTCCTTCTTCGCCATCTGTATTTGCAGCCGAAGCCGACAGCTTCAGCCAAGCGGAAACTTTTTCTAGCGCAGCCGACAATTCCTGTGGCTTATTCTTCCCAATCAGTTCTGCGGCCTCCTGAGTCCGATCAAGCGATTCGTAACACAACGGCCAATAGCTTTGACGCGAGACAATGACCCAACTGCGTGACCAATCGGGGCGAGCCTCTTGAAAGACAGCCCGCTTCTTTGCATCAACGGCGACGGGTTCGTCCGCTTGAACAACTGAAATGAAAGAGGACTGCGAAATCGCAAATGCGACGCCAAGAAACAGAAAACGAAAGAGACTCATCAACCGAACTCCTAAAGATAGGGGGAATAGTAGTAACAGTATGATAACACACCCCTAGGCGCCGAACTTGAACCTACCGCCTTGTTTTGTGGTCAATTTCTTTCCAGTTTGGCCTCTACTAATCAGCGTTAGCCCTATCCGTTAAACTGTCCGCCATGAAACAAACTCAATTGAATCACCGCTGCGTGACCGTTTTTTCGGCGTCTCTGTTCATCCTCGTCAACGTCTGCGGATGTGGCGGATCTGTCGCTCTCAAGACAACGAATGACGCTGGGAAGGATGGTACCGTCAAAGATGAGGTGGCGACTTCATTGGATCAATCGGTTGCTTCGACCGATGCAACGAAAGAAACGGAACCGGCCGGCAAATCGTCGACCGTCCAGTACAGCGACGAAGCATTTCGAGTTGCGGCGCACGACGGAAACATTGACGTCGTTCGCAAAGCCCTGGCGGCAGGAACCAACGTGGACGCCCCAGACCCGGATCGTAAGTACACTGCCTTGCTAATGGCGGCTTACAACGGTCACTCACACGTCATCAAAGTGCTACTTGAACATGGTGCGGAAGTTGACGCGCGAGACTTCGAAGGCAAAACACCACTAATGCATGCTGCGTCTGGCCCGTTTCCCGATGCGGTCACGATGCTGGTCGACGCAGGCGCAAATGTGAATGCGACTGAAACCACCGAAGGTTTCACTGCCCTGATGACGGCCGCCGCCGTGGGAGAAGTCGAAGTTGTTAAAATCTTGCTTGATCGCGGTGCCGATCCCAACGTTGTCGACGAAGACAATGACACCGCAAAAAATCATGCCATCAATTCCGGCAAGCCGGAAACGGCAGCACTGTTGCCGTAATCACTCAAGCCACTCTCTTAACCGATCGGGCTAGCCAGTATGTTTCGTTGTCTCGCCGTATCGTTGATCCTGTCGTGTTGCGTCCTTTCTTTCGACGCTACGGCCATCGCCCAATCAATCGATGCTTCTCGATCGGGACGTGACCCAATTCGATTGACGCACGGTCCGATGTTAGGAATGCCAACCGATCACTCGGTTCGCGTTTGGGCGAGGACGTCCGATCCGGGAAACTTCGAGGTCCACTACGGCACGCTACAGCGACACCTCAACCAAACCAGCGAGCCCGGTACCACGTCGATAGATCACGACAACACCGGAACAATCACGCTGGACGGATTGCAGCCCGATACTCGATTTCACTATCAAGTTTGGGTGAACGGACGGCCTCACGGCTTACCGGGGACCTTTCGGACGTTGCCTAGCAAAGAGCAGTCCCAAAATGCGCAATACAATCCAGATGGACTGTTTAACTTTCGTTTTCAAATTGGATCTTGTGCCAACCAAAATCCGCTGCATGGTCCGGGGCACCGATCAACCACATACGAGCACCTGAACGCCGACTGGGCTGACAAGGTTCATTTCCACATCATGAACGGCGACTGGCTGTATGAGGAACTGCGTACGTTTCCGACCGAAGCTTGGCGTTTGATCCAAGGCGTTACGAACCTTCCCAATATCGTTCAAGTGGCTCCTACGATTGTAGGCGTTTGGGAAAACTACAAACTGTATCTGGATCGCGGTGTCGAACTGGCAAAGTGGCATCGCAATGTGCCTAGTATGTTCACGTTCGATGACCACGAACTGGTCAACGACATCTGGGGATCCGCGGAAGCCGGCAAGCGACATCGTCGCACGGTGTTTCGCGACATTGGCACGCAAGCTTGGTTTGATTACCTGGGCTGGGCCAATCCGATGGCGCACGATCACCCGGTTCATTTTGGAACGGGATCGATGCAACAGGGCAGTGATGTGTTGACGGACATGAATGCGGACTTCACAGCGATGCCGATTGGCGAGATGTCCAACTTGCATGTTCACTGGGGCACCGCCGAAGCAGGCGTCAACGACATGGCTTTCGATACCGACGAAGGCGAAGCCAATTCCTACGTCTATGACATTGTTGAAGTCATCGACAAAAACCGTCTCCGCCTGCACATGCCAGCCAAGGCCAACAGCGAAACGATCGCCTACTCCATTGGTCGACGAAGTTACGGAAGTTTCCGCGTCGCCAACTGCGAGTTCTATATCCTGGACACTCGCGGCGAACGCGACATGCACGATGTTAAACAGCGAGACAAGCCAGGTGTTTCGATGCTGGGTTCGTCACAACGCGAGTGGCTGGTTGAGTCAATGCAGGCCAGCGATGCTGATTTTTTCTTTGTCATCTCGTCGGTTCCCTTCATGATCCCGCACAGCGGCGCCGGGGGATTCGAGGCCGACAACGAAAACAAGGAAGAAGCCTGGACTGGTTTCTTGGACGAACGCGAAAGCTTGATCAACGCCTGGGATAAACTGAACAAGAAAGTTTTTGTGATGACCGGCGATTTGCACAACAGTTTCGCGATCAAGATCACGGACGATGTTTGGGAATTCTGTTGTGGACCGCACAACAGCGTCAATCATGTCCCGGAACTGGACGAGAGCAATCGTCCGGCGACTGGCAAGTGGAAATTTGGTCCACGAGAAATGGACATCCGCTGGAGCAGCTACGTGTTAGCCGACCTGCCGCGTGAGGAAAGAATGTATCCACACTTCTGTGTCGTTCAGATCAACAACGTCTTCAACATGCCTCCGAAACTTGGCGGCAAACGTTTGGTCGCGTTTCCCCACCCTCAAGTCATTTTTCAGTACTTCGACGGCCGAACGGGCGAATTGGCATACGCCGAATCCATCACAACGGACCACGAAGAATTGACGGGCAAGTAATAACTAACCGCGAATTGATCACGCCCAGAGGTGCGGGTGTCCGATCAACCGCTCGAGATCGGCAAAGTAATCGGGATAGGTTTTTGATGTGCAGGCGGGGTCCAGTATTTTGACGCCTGGAATTCGCAATCCCGCCAGCGAAAAACTCATCGCCATCCGGTGATCGTGATACGTTTCTAACGTCGCTGGTGTCGGAGTCGCAGGCGGATGAATCGTCATTCCATCGTCGTGCTCGTCAACAGTTGCGCCGAGCTTCCTCAGCTCGCAAGCTAAGTCACCGATTCGATCGGTTTCTTTGAAACGATTGTGGGCAACGCCGCGGACTCGGGTTGGCCCATCTGCAAACAATGCAACCATCGACAACGTTTGCACGGTATCGCTGATCAAATTCATATCGACATCGATACCGACAAGCTTGCCACCCACGACCGTGATTGAGTTTTTGTCCGACCGAATCTTGCAGCCCATTTTTTCCAGCACGTCAACAAACCCGACGTCACCTTGCATCGCGTTGGCGGTCAAACCATCAACCGTGACTTCGCCGCCGGTGATCGCGGCGGCGGCCCAAAAGTAACTGGCAGCCGAAGCATCAGGTTCAATCGAGTAATCAATCCCGCGATAACCAGCGCTGCCGATTTCGACGGACACGCAATCATTCGCGTCAACGATAGAAATGTCCGCACCGAACGATCGCATCACTTCGGCCGTCATGTCGACGTACGGACGTGAGACCAATTCGCCGACGACTTGGATTCGCGACGAGACAGTGGTGATTGGCGCCGCCATCATCAAGCCGCTCAAGTACTGACTGCTAACCGAGCCGGCGACCGATAATTCGCCAGGACGCCAGCTGCTGGACTGGATTAGCACCGGCGGACAACCATCGGCTGACATCGTTTCGATGTGACCTTCGATCACGCCGTCAATCGCAGCCACCAAATCGCCAATCGGACGCTGGTGCATTCGGTCAACTCCGTGCAGTCGATAGTGACCACCGAAGGCAGACAAGGCCGCCGTTAGAAAACGTATGGTCGTACCACTGTTGGCTATGAACATCTCAGTTCGCTGGTCGCCAATTTTGGGCACAAGCCGAGCCGAAGTATCGACGCACAGCGTGCTGCCGCCATCAGCGATCTGCACCGCGACGCCAATCGCCCGAACGGCGTCGATCATGACCTCGGTATCTTCGCTCTTCAAAGCCCCGGCCAAGACTGAATTGCCACTGGCAAAAGCCGCACAAATCAATGCTCGGTTGGTCAGGCTCTTGCTGCCTGGTGGGCGAATACGCCCACAAACTCGACCGACGGGAACGACTTCAACAAAAGGGATCGTAGGTCGGTCGGACATCAGCGTTTTTAGAAGAGTTCGGCGAATCGACAGTTCATACTGCCAGCAAAGTATCTTGACTCGGAATGACCAAAGCGCCCACCGTCATCACGCCTAGCGTGGTCGTGTGCAACAGCCACGCATCGTCACACATCATGACCGTGCGAGCGGTCACTACAGTGATCACGACCAAAGCCGCAAAAAATTGGCGTTCGGCCCAGCGAGCGGCCTCACCCTGAGTCAATTTGGCAAACATCAACGCGACGCAGCCCATCAACGGCAGAACGATAGCATCCATGATGCCGGTAATTTGGGAAAGATCAGGCATGCCGGGAAGCTCCATTTTCCGCCAGTTCGAAGATAAGAGAGCCAAAATCCTTTTCGGCCCACGCCTTTCTTCTCATTTTGGCGGCAGCGCAAGGAAGGGCGACTTTAGCCAAATCTTAAATTTTCTCGATATTCTTGTGTGCCCCCACCTCGGCCGCACCAGCTTCCCAGCCGGCAAAGTTTAACTCAACCGCAAACCCGATCCAGTCGATACCAACCGATGTCGACGCAGTTGAGCGTCGGCTTTCGTCTGCGCGTCTGAAAACGCTCGAGTCAAAAAATGCTAAATGTCTCTTCTGAAACACGATCCTTTCGACGCGAGTCGCAACACGAGGCTCTCGTCATCGTCGCCCTCGTTATCGCGGCCCTGTCCCTTGGCGGATGTCGGATTTGCGCGGACTGCGAAGATCTGGCTTACCCGGCCTATGGCGGAGCTTGGCAACGAACCAACCGAGAATCGGGACGTGTCGGCAGCGTTTTCGACCCCGGCGGTGCCAAGCTATCGGAGTTGGTCAATCGTGATGATCCGAGCCAACCGGATGAAATCATCCGCGAATTGCAAAGTCAAAAGAAGAAAGCGGCCGACGAAGACGACGATCCGCGAGACTCAGGCGAAGCAAACGAGCCGAAATCGAAAGAGCCTAACGTCGATCGACTTCGTGATCGGAAACTCGAAGACATCGAAAACGAAGACGAAGAACGCCTTCGCAACAAGAGTCTCGATGACATCGAAGTCCGCATTATCCCTGGGCGTGCCCCGGTGATGGTGACCACCGAATAGACCAAACACAGGGTGTTCCGTTGCCGCACGGACGCCCCTGATCAAATTCTGTCGCTGTTGGCGTGCACTACCCGCTGAATCGGAACTCGCCGTCCGCGAAATCAATTTTGACGGTCGATCCCTCAGGGTACGAGTGCTTCAGCAGGGCAGTCGCCAATGGATTTTCGACCTCGCGCTGAATCACTCGCTTCAGTGGACGGGCCCCATACAAAGGGTCATATCCCACCGAGGCGATTTCACTGACCGCGTCTTCGCTGACTTCGATTAGCAAACCGTTTTCTTTGACACGATCAGCCAATCGTTCCAACTGCAGCCCGACGATCTTACGAATCTCATCTTTCTGCAACGGATGAAAAATGACAATGTCATCGATCCGGTTTAGGAACTCAGGCAAGAACCTTGCCCGAAGCGACTCGTTGACAGCGGCCCGCATCTCATCTTCGCCACCACCTTCTTCGGTAACTTGCTGAATCACTTGGCTGCCAGCGTTGCTGGTCATGACAATCACCGTGTTGGTGAAGTTGACCGTTCGGCCATGACCATCGGTCAAACGACCGTCGTCAAGCACTTGCAACAAGATATTAAACACATCTGGGTGAGCCTTCTCCATTTCGTCTAGCAACAGCACCGAATAAGGTCGCCGTCGAACCGCTTCGGTCAACTTCCCGCCTTCCTCATACCCAACGTATCCTGGCGGTGCGCCGATCAATCGCGACACGCTGTGACGCTCCATAAACTCGCTCATGTCGATCCGAACCATCGCAGACTCGTCGTCGAACATCACCTGCGCGAGCGCCTTGCAAAGTTCTGTTTTGCCAACACCGGTTGGGCCGAGGAACAAGAACGAACCGATCGGTCGGTTTGGATCCTGCAGTCCGCTTCGGCTACGTCGTACCGCATCGGATACCGCCGTCACCGCCTCGTTTTGTCCGATAACACGTCCGTGCAACCGTTCTTCCATGACCAACAATTTGGCTCGCTCGGTTTCAAGCATTCGGCTTACTGGAACCCCGGTCCAAGCACTGACTACCTCGGCGATTTCGTCTTCGGTCACATTGCGGCGCAGCAGACGGCGCCGGTCAGTTGAGTCTTCCGCTGTGTCGTTGGGTTCAGCCGACTCGATTTCTTCCAGACGTTTTTCAAGCTTGTTTTGCTTCGCTTGAGTGTCGAGCATTTCTTGGTAGATCGACTCAGGACTTTCACCACGCTGTTGCTTCTGTTTCGCTTCGACATCGAGCGTCGCGAACTTATGCTGCAACGCTTCAGCTTCTTGGCGAATGGCTTGAACATCGTCCAAGCCCATCTTCTCGCCCTCCCACTGCTCGCGAAGGTCCGCCAATTCGCGTTCGAGCGTCTTCATTTCCTCTTCGATTTCCGTCCGCTTGGCGACCGCCGAATCTTCCTCTTCAGCTACCAATTGCCGATGAGCCAACTCGAGCTGCCGTAGTCGGCGTTGGATCTGATCAATGGGTTCAGGCACACTTTCCTTTTCCATCGCCAAACGGCTAGCGGCTTCGTCGATCAGGTCAATCGCCTTGTCGGGCAGGAACCGATCGGCGATGTAGCGGTTGGAAAGATTTGCAGCTGCAACAATGGCACTGTCTGTGATCCGAACACCGTGATGCGATTCGTAACGCGACTTCAACCCTCGCAAAATCGCGATTGTATCCTCTGCATTTGGTTCGCCAACGTAAACCGGTTGAAAACGGCGCTCGAGAGCCGCATCTTTTTCAATGTTCTGGCGATATTCATCTAGCGTCGTCGCTCCGATGCATCGCAGTGCACCGCGGGCAAGTTCGGGCTTCAGTAGGTTAGCTGCGTCGGGCGATCCTTCGGCCTTTCCAGCCCCGACCACCAAGTGCAACTCGTCGATAAACAGCACGACTTGGCCATTGGAATCCTTGACCTCTCGCAACACCGATTTCAGACGCTCCTCAAAATCGCCACGAAATTTAGCGCCGGCAACTAGAGCTCCCATGTCGAGCGAAATGACCTTTTTGTCCTTCAAACTTGCCGGGACGTCACCCTCGAAGATCCGCAGAGCCAGCCCCTCGGCGATAGCGGTTTTGCCAACGCCGGGTTGCCCGATCAAGACCGGGTTATTCTTGGTTCTTCTCGACAAAACCTGAATCACTCGTCGGATTTCGTTGTCGCGGCCTATGACTGGGTCTAGTTTGCCTTGGGCCGCCAACTGAGTGAGGTCGATCCCGAACTTTTCAAGTGCCTGATAAGTGGACTCGGCATTCTGATCGGTAACGCGCGCAGATCCGCGCACCTCGGCCATCGCCGACAGCACGTCATTGTCAGAAACGCCCACCAATTTCAGCAACCGATTCGCTTTGCAATCGACACGTGTCAATCCGAGCAGCAAGTGCTCAGTCGCGACGTAGTCGTCCTTCAAGCTTGCCGCTGCATCGGAACTTGCATCGAACGCCTTTTGCAGCTCGGGTGCAATCCCTGGCTGGCGCCCACCCGAGACAGCAGGAAGTCGAGTAATCTCACTTTTGACCGTGCTGGTCAATTGCTCGATGTCGACTTTCATTTTGTCCAGTAACGGACGAGTGATTCCATCGGCCTCGTCGATCATGGCTGCCAAAATGTGCAGCGTCAAAATCTCGGGGTTGCCCAAAGAAGCCGCGCGAGCCTGTGCGTCGGCGACGATGGACTGTGATTTCGTGGTCAGTTTATCAAATCTAAATGTCATGGCAGTGGTTCTCCTATGAACTAGTTCGTCGCAAAAGTCGTTCCGAATTTGCATCGGCGACCACTGAAATTACAAACGGCGTGTCGGACTCGTGAGAACTGAAAAAAGTTCAGTGCAAACACGAAAAAGGCGAGCGTCATGCGACGCTCGCCTTTCGTTACTCCGACATTGTCAGTACAGCGTTAGTCTTTGACTTCGAAGTCCGCGTCAATCGCGTCATCATCGTTGTCCGCTGCTGCAGCGGCACCTGGTGCGGCTGCACCGGCTTCGCCCGCCGCTTCGGTCTTTTCATACAGCACTTTGCTGAACGCTTGCGACGCCGCATCAAGTTCCTCGGTCGCTTGCTTGATCGCGTCGACGTCGGTTCCTTCGGATGCTTTGTTCACTTTTTCGATCGCTTTGTTCATCGGCTCTTTGTCCGAATCGGTCAGCTTTTCGTCGTTCTCTTTCATCAGTTTCTCAAGCTGATAGACCTGTTGGCTGGCTTTGTTCTTCGCTTCGACCAATTCGAACGTCTTGCGGTCCTCGTCGGCATTCGACTCGGCATCTTTCCGCATTTGTTCGATTTCGTCTTCGCTAAGGGCACCAGCTTCTTTGATTTGAACCGATGCTTCTTTGCCAGTCTTCAGTTCTTTTGCTGACACCGCCAAAATACCGTTCTGGTCGATGTCGAACTTGACTTCGATCTGAGGCATCCCACGCGGTTGGGCGGGAATCCCTTCGAGATTGAACTCGCCGAGCAACCGGTTACTGGTCGCCATTTTGCGTTCACCCTGGAACACTCGCACGGTGACTGCTGACTGATTGTCCGCAGCGGTGCTGAAGACATTTTTCTTCTCGACTGGAATCGTCGTATTCCGTTCGACAAGCGCGGTCATCACACCGCCTTCGGTTTCGATGCCCAAGGTCAGCGGGGTCACGTCCAGCAACAGGACGTCGGTCCGGTCGCCGGCCAAAACACTGGCCTGGATCGCAGCACCAACGGCAACAACTTCGTCAGGATTAACGCCTTGGTGAGGATCTTTGCCAAAGATGTTCTTGACCAGTTCGCGAACCTTAGGAACTCGCGTGCTGCCGCCGACCAACACGATCTCGTCGATGTCGCCGGGTTTCATTCCCGCGTCTTCGAGCGCTTGGACGACCGGCTTGCGACATCGCTCGACCAAGTCGTCAATCAGTTCTTCGAACTTTGATCGCGAGATCTTCATCGTCAAGTGCTTCGGTCCCGAAGCATCCATCGTGATGAAGGGAAGGTTGATGTCGGTTTCTGGCAGCGTGCTAAGCTCTTTCTTTGCCTTCTCGCAGGCCTCTTGCAAACGCTGCAACGCCATCGGGTCGTTACGCAAGTCGATCGCGTTTTCTTTTTTGAATGTATCGGCGACGTAGTGAATCAGTGCTTCGTCGAAATCATCGCCGCCAAGGTGACCGTCACCGCTCGTGCTGATCACTTGGAAGACGCGGCTCTCTTGATCATCGTCACCGGCGTCGGCAACTTCCAAGACCGAAACGTCGAACGTACCACCGCCCAAGTCGAAGACGATGATTTTTTCGTCTTTCTTCTTGTCCAGTCCGTACGCCAATGCGGCTGCGGTGGGCTCGTTGATGATTCGGGCAACTTCCAAGCCAGCAATCACACCGGCATCTTTGGTCGCTTGCCGCTGGGCATCGTTGAAGTAAGCCGGCACCGTGATGACGGCCTTGCTGACCTTGTGACCAAGGTACGACTCAGCCGATTCTTTCAGCTTGCGAAGGACTTTCGCGCTGACTTCTTGCGGTGTGTACTCATTATCGCCCACGCCGATTTTGACGTATTCGTCGGCTTTGCCCAAAACGGCATACGGGACCATCTTTTCTTCGGATTCAACTTCCGAGTGACGACGGCCCATGAAACGCTTGACCGAGTACACGGTGCGTTTTGGGTTGGTGACCGCTTGACGACGAGCGGGCTCGCCGACGATGGTTTCGTTCTTGTCGGTGAATGCGACAACGCTAGGCGTCAAACGATTGCCTTCCGCGTTGGGGATCACTTTGGGTTCGCTGCCTTCCATGATCGCCACGACACTGTTGGTCGTACCGAGGTCAATTCCGATAATTTTTTCGCCCTGAGCCATGCCGGGTTTCTCCTTGAAGAGGTCGCGCTGGTGAGAAACTGAATCTTCCTTCCGGTGTCCGGACTGTCGAATTCGTCACCAATGGGTGTTTTGGGTGAGGTAAGGCAAAGTCCGTGCCAGTCGCCCCAAAACTCGCCAAAAACAACCCGCGAAATTTGTTTTGGGATATCCTTGAAACGTATTTCAGGCTCAATTCTGGCGACGGAAACGCTTTTGGACGACAATTTTGACAGCTTTCAATTTTAGCGTCCGAGGGTCAATTTCGGCGGGTGTCAAATTGACAGATTAGCGTTGCCCGACCGAGTCTTTCGTTTCCGCTAACTTGCCGCCTCATTTAGCCCTGCCGTTTCAATGCCTGATCCGACCGACCTAAGCACAGATCCGACCGACAAGACATCGCCCGCCAACGACGCGAATCCGTCAGGTTCGGTCAACGAAATCGACCGTGCCTTGATTGCGTTGTTCCACCAACGGGCGGTAAAGGTGAAGTCTAGTCTGGCGTTAGACCCGGGCCGAGTCGTCGGCCGCGTTGCCGCTGCATCCCAGCAAATTGGCACATTGACCCACAACGCGACATCGGCCACTGACCCGCTGCCGCCGGACGGCGTCGCCAGCGTGCTTCGTCATCTATCAAGCTTGTGCCTTCAATCCCTGCATGAACTAAGAATCGCATTCTTGGGGCCCAAGCATAGCTACAGCCATTTGGCAACGATCAAGTATTTTGGCGACGCCAGCGCTATGATTCCGGTATCGTCGATTCCTGCGGTCTTCGATGCAGTCGAGCGCGGTGACGTGGCGACGGGAATGGTGCCGATCGAAAACAGCACTGATGGACGCGTCGTCGATACGCTGGGGATGTTTGTCCGGCGAGACATGCAAATTTGCGGCGAAGTTCTGTTGCCAGTCCACCACAATCTGCTTTCTAAAACACCAAGACACGAAATCATCGAAGTCCACAGCAAGCCACAAGCACTGTCCCAGTGTCGTGCATGGCTCGCGAAGAATTTGCCGCAGGCCACCCTGGTTGAAATCAGCAGCACTGCCGCCGCGGCAAAACTAGCGTCGGAGCAATACGGCGTTGCCGCCGTGGCAAGTTTAGAAGCGGGCCGCGAGTATGATCTGGACGTGATCGACGCCAGTATCGAAGACAATCGCAACAACGTCACTCGGTTCGCTGTGCTTGGCAAGGAGCGTCCGGAACGAACGGGCGACGACAAGACGGCGATTTTATTCCAAGTCAATCACAAACCAGGTGCACTGGCCGATGCCATGTTGGTCTTCAAAGACCATGCCTTAAACTTGACCTGGATCGAATCGTTTCCATCGCCCGAAGCCGCCAACGAATACCTGTTCTTCGTCGAACTTACCGGTCACCGTGATGACGCACCTGTCGCTGCTGCGGTTGAACAACTATCAGCCCAGTCACAGCGACTCACCGTTTTGGGTTCGTACCCCAAAGCCCATCTGTAGTACGTCAGCGATGCAGCGGTATTGCGCCGGCAATTGACCAGCCCGGATCATGCTGCGGCTCGGCCGTTGTGGCGCAAGCGTAGTTCCTCGTTGCAGACAACATGGCAATGCGATTGTCCGCTGAGCGTCGCTTTGACTCGGCGATCGACACTCTTTCGCATCGCTTTGTGATATCCAACGCTGGCAGTGAACAAAGTCATCAAGTCAACAAAGCCAGTATTCTCGCTCAATTCGCCCGCGTCGACATCGACGTAGCTATCGGCGCCAAACGAAAACAAACGGCCGTCGATTTCGCCGATCGATTCACCATCGCAGTTGACGTCAAAGTCCGCGCCGATCGAGATCCATTTTCGTTTCAATTCGACGTGATGCATGTGTTTGCCGTCATAGAAGCCAAACGTAAACACGGATGGGATGCGAAACGTGCGATGGTTTTGCTGGATGTACGTCACGTGCTCGGATCGTGGCAGCATGACAACCATCGTCAACAGGTTTCGACGCGAACCAATCGAGTTGTGAACTTCGGTCATCGTGACTTGCTCAATCGTTCCACACCAACGCACGCGATCCGTCGAAGTCTTGAACAGTTTTAAAATCAAGCGACGCTTTTCGATATCGCCCGCTTCAAGCGACATCACTTCATCGGCTTCTAGCTTCTCGTCGAGCGTTTGTTGCTGTTTTGCGTTTAAACGACCGTTCTTTTTGATCTCTTTTTTCAACCGTTGGCGGCGTTGATCCTTCAGCACGCTGAGGGCATCTTCCATTTCCTCGCCGTCGACTTTCCACACATCGGTTCGCAGGCCGATCATGTGAGTCCGCTCCCACGCGCCAGTCTCGTAGTCCTGCTCAGAGACCGTCCCGACGCTGTCCATGTGAGTGGTGAAGTGATTGGAATCAGCGGTCGTCATCTGCTGCATGATCCCAACGTTGCTGGGGTGCATCCCAGGCAACGCCCACATGTCCAGATACCGGCGACTGGGCAGGGGGTCCTTCTTGCTCATGATCCTTCCTAAGCAGCGTCGTGGAGCGGTCCTCGGTTTCTAAGATCGACCAACACCAACGTTTCTGTCCATCGCAATCCGGACAATCGGCACATTCTTCCTAGACCGCCAAGGCCGTGACTCTAAAGGACGTCGTGTTTCACGTCGTGACTCGCGTCATGTTTCGCTCGATCGACGTTCGAGACTTCATCTTTCCTGGTCTCATCACATCCACCAATCGCTTCGGCCAGCACTCGATCGTCAGCCGCAGAAACCCATCGCAGATCAAATACAACCGCGTCTGCATCAACATGCGTCGTCACCGCTGGCACATTGTCGCGAAGCTCATCGGCCCATTGCTGGGCGGAATGATCTTTGTGGCGGACTCGGATCTGCTGCGACGGCAATCGCCAGCGACCATCGGCGGTTAGCTTTGCCGGATCAGACGTGACCACGCAATCGGCGATCCGCTCATTGCTCGACAACCGAGTCGCCAGTCTTTCAGCCCTCCCGCGCAAGTTCTCTTGCGACGTCATCAACAATTGCTTGATCGGCGTCATCGATTCGGACGCTTCCATCGCGACCATCATCATCGCAGTCACCGCGTCCGTCGCCGCTAAGCCGTTCCAAGCAGATTGCGATCGAATCTGATCGATCAAGTCACGACGTCCGATCAACACACCACAGGCCGGACCGCCGGCAAGACCATCGCCTGCGATGACGACCAAGTCGGCGCCATCGGCCAACAATGCTTCGGCCGACGGAATCGACTTCGCCCAATCACTTTGACCAAGCGTGTCTCGCTTGATCGTTGCGATTGGTAGCACGACGATTTGTACGGCGTCAACTTTTCCGCCACCGAGTCTGCTGAAATCGAACAGCTTCGCCGCGCGGTCGCCACCGTCGGCAAGCACCGTCACGAAGCGGCTCAGTCCAGAAAAATCAGCAACATCGACGCGGTTCGATCCGCCAACTTCAACGATCTTCGACGTCGGCAATGCATCGGCTAGGACGCTGGGTAGCGGACGACCGCCGGGCAAGCTGACTGCGTAACCGCGATGCAGCACGATCGACCGTGGGGAATCGGACCGGTTGGCATCGCCGGATGTCCGTGCAAGCAATGCGATCGCCGCCAAGGCAGCTTCAAATCGATACGTCACTGCCGCGCTGTAATCGCCACCGCCAGGCAGGCATCGATCAATTCGACGATTCAGTTTGGTGGTCAATTCTTCACCACCCACAATACCACCGGCCAACAATTCGATTCCCATTTCGACCACTGATGCATCCAGTGGCACGCCGGTCCCCTGTGGCCCGTGCAGCACACCGGCAGCATTGATCATCGTCGGTGCCAAAGTCATGTGCTTGCGGGTCCACCGCTCGACCGACTTCTTGCTTGACTGAGCACTCCGCATGACCGCGTCGAGACCTCGTGCAGCAGTCTGAGGCAGGTCCTGCAGAATCTCGTTGGCCTGATGCTTTAGCTTTTCAATGGTTTCCGGTTCACGTGCTTTGCGCGCAACGTCGCCTAAACCGCGACGCAGCAGATCAATGGTCCAGGGAGGGATTGCCATCTCGAAAAGCCTAAAAATGAAAACAAAAAACGGCAATGCGATCTTGCCCATGCCCCCTATGATAACCGCACGTCCGAAAAGTACATCGACATCCGCAATCGAGCGTCTGATAGACTGCAGCGGTGATCGTATTTGGCGTCTTTTGCATGGGAATGTTTGCATCGATGGAACCCCTCCAAATCGAACGAAAACGCTTATTCGGTGGCCTGGTTTTGGCGGGCACCATCGTGACCATTTTTCTGATCTCCAACCTGCCTTGGGCCTATGTTGAATTGCATGGCCGATGGCATGGCACCTCCGAAATTGATGGTCCCCAACATCTAGCGGATCTTCAGATTCCCACCATGGCTGGCTGGCCGTTTCGGTATTTGATCCGGTCAAAAATCGACGGTGAGTCCGAGCTACGGTACTGGTCATGGTCAAAATTGACCTGCAACCTAATCATTGCTTTGACTGCTGCGGCGGTCGTATTCTTGTTTGGCACGATCCGAGACCGAACCCTACGTAGCCGACCGAGCCGATTTTGGATCAAGTCTCTGTTCGACTCGGGTTTGGCGTTGATGATCATCATTGTGCCTGCAGCTATCGTCGGAAACGCAAGGTGGCAAGCGATTGAACATCAGAAAATCGCAGCCGAGATCTTAAAAACGGGCAACTACTTCACTTCGATTTGGCTTCCTAAACCGCTGGCGAATCGCGTGCCCGCCGGGATGTTGCCGTGGCTGAATCGGGTGCGACAAGTTCAGTGCATTGCAACCGACGATAAATTGACCAAGCGAATTTGCGAAATCCCAACGCTAGTGCAATTTGAGTCCTTTCGCGGCCCTGACAACGCTGCTTCACTGGCGCCGTTAGCGGACCGTCACTACTTGATCTCGGTCGGATTGAATTGGCAAAAAATTACACCCGGAAAAATCGATCTGATCCGGCAACTGCCGTGGGTTTCGGCGCTGACCCTCGCACATACCGACCTTTCGGCGGACCAAATTCGGCGATTGGATTCGCTAACGCATCTGCGAACTCTCAATCTGACCTACACCGACCTAAAACTTGCGGACATCGGCAAACCTTCATGGAGTGCCAAGCTGAAACGACTCTACCTGACGCGTCCCGCAGCTGGCGAGAGCGACCAACTGATCGTCGAAGGCTGGCCAAACTTGGAATCGCTATCGGTGATTCGTGAGACGATCTATCGCAACAGCAGCACACTAGAGATTCGGTTGAGCGACCTGCCAAAACTGAAAACTTTGCGAATGGACCGTATTCAAAAGCACAAACTTTTTGCACGAAACCTTCGTTCGCTCGCTGTGATCCAGGACGACTTCTCGCCCGATCCCTATTTATTAGATCGGCGATACTGGATCCCAGGTCTGGGATGGTACGAACAACTGGAACTGGAAAATATGCCCAGCCTTTTGAGGGTGGCAAGCTTTTCTCGTGACTTAACGAAGTTCCGGATCAAGAATCTTCCCAATCTGCGCGAACTCGAAATCGGAGCCCAGCTAGCAACACTTGTGACGGAAGACGAGTCAGATGTCCCCGTCAATTCATCCACCTATTGCCAAGAATGGGTCAACGAAATTGGTCATTTTGATGGTCCATCTTCAGTCAGGTTCACGGGCCTCAAGATGGACGGCATTGATTTTACCGAACTGGCCAACAACCAAGGCATCCGAAGCCTGCGTTTGCCAGACGTGAAAGTGACCTTTGACCAAGCAAAACGATTCGAAGGAATGAATCGACTTCGCAATCTAGATTTGGGAAATTGCTTGATCGAAGCAGACCAATTGACATGGTTTCTTGATCATTTCCCGGCGCTTGAATCGCTGCGAGTCAATGGATCCAAGCTAAACAATCTTGAAGTGGTCAAAGGCCATCGTTTGCGTCAATTGCACGTCAACACGCTGACGGATATCGATTCGATCCGGATCCTGGATCAACCTGAACTTGCCAGTTATCTGCGAGTTGAACGATCGCCCGCCCGGCTAGAGATCCGCAACGCCCGTGGCATGCGAGGGCTTGCGTTTTCCCAGCCCTGGCCGAAATCCGCTGTCGTGACCGGACTGCGTGACCTGCATTGGTTCGCGGCCGGCGGTGAAGAGGTGAAGGATCCGCTGCTAAAGGTTTTGCTCGCATGCCCGAACCTGGACCAACTGATCCTGGGTTATCCATCGCTATCGCGCACTGGCCTGTGCCGCATTGGTGAACTTCGACGCTTAACCGTTCTGCAAATCCCTGGCGCAAATGTTGATGATTCAATCACCGCAACGTGGCGGGGACTCGAATCGCTTTGGGAAATCAACTTAGATGATAATCCCGTTGGCGCTCAAACGGTTGCATGGCTAAGCACGTTGCCATCACTGCGTTCAGTTTCACTTAATCGAGTCAAACTTGACGACACCGCCCGAGAATGCTTAGCAGAACTGCGGCAGCTGTCGGGACTGCGGCTTGCTGGCGTCGAAGTAGGTGCCAAAGATTTGACCAGCTTGATGAGTAATGATGCTCTAGAACTGCTTGATCTTTCCCAGACCGAGATCTCGCCTGAAATCCTGGACCTTGCCGCTAATTCACCTTCTTTAAAAGTGTTGATTTTACACGACTGCAAGTACGATCCCCAACAGATCGAACGAATCTTGAAAACGAACACGACGGTTGCAATTGATCTCGGCCAATTGACCGCTGAGGGTCCGGCGGACGTTTCGCTAGCGAGTGCATCTGAACAGCTTGACGCAGAGATTATTTCCGAGCTGAGATGCCGCATGAAAGATTTCCACCAGAAAGTTCGGTTCAGTGAGACTGGCCTGATCCGAAGTCAATCCTCATTTTCGCTGCACCAAATCGGGACGACGGTCCCTGACCCTAGTCGCGACAAGCAGGACTTGAATACCGAAGAACAGATCGGACCTAGCCCGGGCGGAATGGCCGCCGAAGACGATCCCAACGGCGAATCGAACGATGAATTAGCGGATGATTCGGAAGATCAAATCCAAGCCCCCCGATCGCTTGCGTCAGCGACGGATTCTGGTCGCATTAATCTCGATGCGTTGAGAACGATGTTGAATTGGAAGCCCCAACCGGCGACATCCGCCGCGCTCGACTAACCGGCTTACCGTAGACACGACGGTTTTAGGATGAAATCTTCGCCATAGTGGCGAAACCGCGAGCAAATTGTGTAAGCTAAAAGAGTCTGTGGTGGCTCCCAGTGATGGCAGCCCATCGAGACCGTGCCTTGCCGATTCGCCTTCCACCGGTCCCCATCACCGGCCGAGGGCGTCCGCAGACCGCATCCCCCACCAACCTCCTCCTGCTCTGGAATTGTCGTTACGTGCGAAAGTTTTTTCTCTTCCCGCTTCGTCTCTGTGTTGGTTGGGGCTTTTCGCCGCGCCTGCTCAGCCTGATCGGTGCGGTCGCGTTGGTCTTGCTGCGACTTACCGTTGGCTGGCACTTTTATAGCGAAGGCATCGACAAACGCGATGCAGGCAATTGGAGTGCGGCGCCATTTTTCGCCAACGCCAAAGGCCCCTTCGCAGGCGAGTTCCGCAAGATGGTTTGGGACGCCGACGGCAAGTTGCGGCTCAATCAAAACGCCAACATGTATTCATGGGCCGTTTTCCGGGACCAAGTTGCTGCGCATTACGGCTTCGATGACGCCCAAGTACGACGAGCCCAAGACAACTACCGTGACGCGGTCAGCCAATACGAATGGGTCGTCAGCGAAAACGCAACTGAGTTGGAAGAGTTTGAACTTGGTCGTTCGCGAATTGCACGACTCGAATCCAACCAGGAAGAGAAGTCTGAAAAAATGCTGCGTGATGGAGTCACGAGCCTTGGTGGACAACGAGACACAATCCGCAAGGAATGGATAGGTAAAGCCGCCCCGGCACTGAAACAGATCGACGCAATCTGGAACAATTACGAAACGGCCCAGAATGCTTTGGCGACCACCGAACAGGCCGAATCCCGTGGTAAGCTGAGACTTGTCAAACCTCGTACCGCACGCATCGACACCAGCGTGGTGGATGGACTGCTGCCCTACTTCGATATTGCAGTCGGTTTGCTCCTGCTGTTCGGACTGTTCACGCCGGTAGCTGCGTTAGCGGCCGCAGGTTTTCTCGGTTCAGTCTTCTTGAGTCAGTATCCGCCATCGACAGGGCCGACATCGAGCAACTACCAATTGATCGAATCAATGGCATGCCTAGTTTTGGCGGGAACCGGTGCAGGCCGGTTCGCCGGTCTCGATTTCTTCCTGCATCTAATCGTTCGCAAATTTTGGTATGCGCCAGACCCGGATGCTTAGCAAGATGAACAAGGTGCGTTGAATACGCCCGATCCAAATCAAAACAAATCTCTCAAACTACATTTACATTCCAGGTTTTTTCCATGGTCGATAAACTCTCTGCCGATCAGCGTGCAGTTGGCGAACACAATTATTACTCGGCGGTTGGCAGTTACTACGACGTGAACCGTCGCGATTTCCTTCGCGGCATTGTCTCGGCTGGTGCAGTCAGTGGTGCCGGTCTTGGCGCAGCATATTTTGGATACGGCAAAGTCAACGACCCGGTCCGCATTGCCGTCATCGGCACCGGTGACGAAGGCAACGTTTTGATCGGTGGCTGCAACCCCGAATACGTCGAAGTCAAAGCAATCTGTGACATTCGCCCGTTTGGACAACACCGCGCCTTCCACGGCGATTGGTCTAGCCCTTCGGCGCTCGGTCGCCGCCCCGGACTGATCCAAGTTGCTGGCTACAAGGACGAAGCCGAAGCTCGTCGTAACGTCAAGGTTTACGACGGCAAGAACGGCGGCATCATGGCCTGCTTGGACGACCCGGACATCGAAGCAGTCATCATCGCTCTGCCTCTGTGGCTACACGCCTCGGTTGCCGCTTTGGCGATGGAACGTGGACTTCATGTTCTGACCGAAAAACTGATGGCCCACAACGTTGCCCAGTGCAAAGTGATGTCACGCATGGCAGCAGAACTGAAAGACACCGCTGGAAACCCGCTGCACTTGGCGACCGGTCACCAACGTCACTACAACGTCAAGTACGACAACGCGATCAACCTGATTCGCTGGGGATTGCTGGGCCAACTTCACCACATCCGTGCCCAGTGGCACCGTGGAAACCTGCCGGGTGCCGACAGTTGGAAAATGCCAATTCCCGGTGGCGAAAAGACTGCCGATGGAACGATGTACGACAAGATCGCCGGCGACATTCGAAATCGCGCCGGACGCTTGAAAAAAGCTACCGATCCCGATGAAATCGTCCGTCTGCAGGCAGAACTTGCAATGTTTCAAGCCTGGGACGCGGACAAAAACGTCGACCCATCGAAATTTGGATACAAAGACTTCTCGATGGGCGATGGCCACTTCAGCGCCATGGAAGAACTGCATCGTTGGCGTTTATTCGATCGCACCGGCGCAGGCTTGATGGCGGAACTTGGCAGCCACCAACTTGATGCGGTCAGCATCTTCCTGAGCTCGCTTCGGAACGATGGCAAAAAGGTTCATCCATTGACGGTCAACGCCGTCGGCGGCTTGCACATCATGCCCGAAGACCGCAGCGTCGGTGATCACGTCTATTGCATGTACGAATTCCCTGGCCCGGAATACAGCAAAGACTTTGACGTTGGCTACTTTGACCCTGTCGACAACTACCCGGCTAGCAAAGTTGTCAAAGGCAAGGATCCGGTTCGCACCGGCCCGATCCCTGGATACTCAGATGATCCCAACAAAAAAGTCGTCGTGACCTACTCGTCAATCAACGGCAACGGGTTCGGCGGCTGGGGCGAAGTCGTGATGGGGACCAAGGGCACACTGATCCTGGACAAAGAAACCGACGTCTTGCTGTATCGCAACAGCGACACCAGCAGCAAGGTTGGGGTATCGAAACAAGGCGGTGGCTATGCGCTCGATACCAGCGCAAGTGGCGACTATGCGGCACCTCTGGCACAGGCCGCCGACTCCGGCCCGGTCAGTCGCGGCTATCGCGAAGAAATCGAGCACTGGGCGTTTTGCATCCGAAACCCCGACAAAGAAAACAGGCCACGTTGCTATCCCGAAGTCGCGATGGGCGACGCGGTGATCGCACTGGGAACCAACGTTGCCCTAAAGAACGCCAACGCTGGCAAGGGTGGATACTTGAAGTTCGAAGAAGAATGGTTCGACATCAACAGTGATGCCGTGCCGGACGGAAGCGACATCAAGGCTGAGGCCGAATACATGAAGAAGCCAGTTGCCTAAAAGGCGGCACCCACACCGGTCAGCGCTGGCCTCGCATCACGCGGGCTAGTGCTGCCGCCGGCTAGTCCGATTGGCGATTTAGTCCAACTGCCAGTCAGCTCAAAATAAAACCCCGGCGCGGTATCCGAGATTCAAATCAAGGAAACCGTGGCGGGGTTAATTTTTTTTTCGGACGTCAAACCCTGGCTTTACGCCGGGTGATCAACCCAAGGCGACTACTCAGCAGGAGCGTCGGCTGCAGGAGCTTCTGCGCTGGTCGTCGTGTTGCTGCTTGGCGCAGGAGCCACGTCGGTCGAAGTGTTCGCTTCGATCGGTGCAGGTGGTGCACAGCCGAAAGTGAAAGTCAAAACGAACGCGGCGACGGCGGCTTGAGCCAAGGTGAAAGCTGATTTCACGGCAGGAATTCTCCAAAAAGTAAGGTGGGACGAACGGCGGCATCTTAGTCCACCAATCCTAATTGTCCTAGCGACGGCCCCAGTTTTATGATCAGCGTCGCAAAATATAGCCGTTCGCAGTCCTTAAAAACCTCCTAGGTCTTCAATCCCAACGTTAACCGGTGGCGTGAAAAGTGCCAGTCATCAATCGGCTAGTCGCCACCGTCACATCCCGCACCGCCAACATGGTGGGCCGCCAACTCGCTCCACTATTGCCAGACACAGTCAATCCGAGCATCTCTCCCGACCGATGCCAACGTTGGACAACTCGAAACTTACAACGCTCGACCGGCTCTGGATCTGCCATGACAATCCGACGCATTTTCGCACTCACTGCACTCTTGGGCACTCTTGCACTGGCCAGCTCTGGCAATGCACAAAGTCCAATTTCGTCGCCCAGCGATGCATCGAAACCGGCTTCGATCGACCGAATCAAACTCTATGATTCGCTCGAAAAACCATCGGATCGAAACGAACGTTCACTGCCTTCATCGGCACAGCTTTCCGCAAGCGAAATTCGCCAGGCACGTGCTCTCCACCGAGCCGACCAGCGGGCCGCACGCTTAGACTACAACCTTTGGATGGGCGTCAATCCGCTGCGTCCCGATTGGAACGCCGTGCCGATGACGCACAGCAATTACAATTACATCCAACGCCGCGTCTATGTGCCTTTCTACGTCCACGCTCGCTAAACGGGCGTTACCAATGCGACTCGCACGTCGCACACATTCGTTCCCGTTGGGCCGGTGACCAACAATCCACCGGCACACGTGAAAAACGTGTAGGCGTCGTTCCGAGCCAGCGAATCCGAGACATCCAACCCCAATTGCATCGCTTGCTGATGCACGTCCGCGTCGATGAACGCGCCCGCCGCGTCGGTCGGTCCATCTTCGCCATCCGTGCCGCCCGACAAAATACAGATCCGGCTCCATTGTTCGTCCGTCAACGACTGACCTAGCAAGTACTGGTAAGCCGCCAAAACCAACTGTTGGTTTCGACCACCTCGGCCGCGGACATCTTCGCCGACCAACTTCACAACTGGTTCGCCACCGGTGATCAAGCAATCCAATCGATGATCCTGTGGATCGGCGTTCAACATGTCGACTGTCATCTTTGCCAAATGGCGTCCAACATCTTCGGCAAAGCCTTCGCATTGCTTGGCAACCTGCATGACGTGGTTGTAACCAAGACCTTCGGCGCGCATCCCCGCTTCGTCCACTGCGACGGCATTGTTCCCGATGACAATCGTGGTAGCGTGACAGGTGGGTGAATCAGTCGCCCGATCCTGGGCAAGCGTTCGATAGATCGCCAGCGGAAGTGATCGACTCACGTCATACTTTGCCAATACTTTGATGGCGTCTTGCGCAGTCGAAGTATCCGGGACCGTCGCGCCTGACGCGATCAAATCGAGCGGGTCGCCAAGCACGTCGGACAACACCAACGTCACCAATTCACCCGCGCGACAAGCTCGCAGCAATCCGCCGCCTTTGACGCGGCTAAGGTGTTTTCGGACTGTATTGAGCTCGGCAATGTTTGCTCCCGAACTGCTCAAGAACCGAGTGACTTCTAACTTTTCTGCAAGAGTGACCCCGTCGATCGGCGCGGGCATCAGTGCGCTGCCACCGCCAGAGATCAATGCGATGCAAAGATCACGCGGCTTGGCGCTGCCCACCAGCGATAAGATCTCGTCGGTGCCCCAAACGCCGGTCTGCGTCGGCTCGTTCACCATTGCTGGGCGCGCCGGATGAAGCCGAATCGGGCCAGGCTCCGTCTCCGTTCCTTCGGGAACATTGACGAAGCCAGTCACGGGCAACCAGTCACCGATCGCCGCGGCTAATCCGGTTGCCATCGCCGTTCCCGCCTTGCCCGCGCCAACGACAATCACGCGATCAAAATCGCTGCGACGATACGAGTAGCCGCCGACGGAAAGTGTTTCGCCGTGCACGACGACCTCGCGGCGCACCAGCGACTCGGCCAAAACAGACTCCAGCCCAGCGTACCATATCTCGGTTGCATGCGTTCGAGCCAAATTCATGTTGAATGGATTCACGTTATTTTGAACTTCCAAAGGAACAACCACCACCACAGTCGCCGCGTCTGGAAAGGCACGCTAAGTTGTTGACCATGACGAACACGCACCTTGAACCTGCTGAAATTCCCGACCGCGACCAATTGGCGTCGGAGTACTTCGAACTTCTGCCCTACGCACCCTATCCGGTGCAAGAAGAGGCGATGCTGGCGTATTTTACCGGGGATGTCGCGTCAGGTGACCATGGCGTCCTAGTTTGCGCGCCGACGGGAACGGGAAAAACCATGATCGCCGAAGCGGCCGTCTATGAAGCCCTTCGGACCGGTACGCGGATGTACTACACGACGCCGCTGATCGCACTGACGGACCAAAAACTGGATGAACTTCGCCAATCCGCAGTTCGCTGGGGTTTCGCAGCCGATCAAGTTGGATTGGTGACCGGCAATCGATCGGTCAATCCCGATGCCCCCGTTTTGGTCGTCGTCGCAGAAATTCTGCTCAACCGACTTCTCAACCCGACATCCTTCGATTTCACAGACGTCTCGTCCGTTGTGATGGACGAATTCCACTCGTTCAACGATCGTGAACGGGGCGTCGTCTGGGAATTAACGCTCGGACTGTTGCCATTGCACGTGCGGACGATGCTGTTGTCGGCGACGGTCGGAAACGCGATGGAGTTTACGTCTTGGCTGACACGTGCGCACAAACGAAGACTGCAATTGGTGGTCGGCACCGAACGCAAAGTCCCACTGCAGTATTCGTGGGTTGACGACGAAATCCTGCCCGATTTCTCAGAACGGATTGCCGATGGCGACGAGATCGCACGGCGGACACCGGCGTTGATGTTTTGCTTTAGCCGATCACAGTGCTGGACCACCGCTGAACTGCTCAAAGGCAAGAGCGTCATCGACAAGGCTCGTCAGAGTGAACTGGCCGACTATCTCAACAACGCCGACATGTCCGAAGGTGCCGGACCGAAATTGAAGCAGATTCTGATGCGAGGTGTCGGAGTCCACCATGCAGGAGTCCTACCTCGGTATCGTCGCATCGTCGAAGATCTGTTCCAACGCAAACTGCTGGCCTTCTGTGTCTGTACCGAAACCCTCGCTGCCGGCATCAATCTGCCTGCTCGCAGCGTCGTGCTGCCAAGTCTGTTGAAGGGACCACGCGACAAAAAGAAGCTTTGCGAGATCGCATCTGCACAGCAAATTTTTGGACGTGCCGGTCGCCCACAGTTTGATGATGTTGGATACGTGTACGCCCTGGCGCACGAAGACGACGTGAAGCTGAACAAATGGCGTGAGAAGTACGACTCAATCCCCGAGGACACCAAGGATCCGGGATTGATGAAGGCGAAAAAGCAACTGAAGAAGAAGATGCCCAAACGCCGCGCCGGCGAAACGTACTGGACCGTATCGCAGTTCGAGCAATTGCAGTCCGCCGAATCAGCCAATCTGGAAAGTCGCGGTCTGCTGCCGTGGCGGTTGTTGGCGTACTTGTTCAGCCAAGACAAGAATGTCCAGCCGATCCGAGACATGATTGGGCGCCGCCTGCTGCACCCCAAAGGCATCGAGGACGGCCAACGAGATTTGAATCGAATGTTGATCACGATGTGGGAAGGTCGTTACATCGAACTCGATCCGGAACCGCACGCGGCCGAATTGCCGCCACCGCCCCCAACAAACAAGGAAAAGAAGGCCGCCAAGACGGCCGGACTCTTCGGCGAATTACTAGACAAAATTCAACCGGATGCATTCGAGCCTGCTTCCACCAAGGAAGACGAGACGGACCCAAAACTGATCCAAAGCCGGGGTTATGAAATGACCAACTATCGGCCGATCACCGCCACCCCGAAAAACCGACTCGAACGGCTAGTTCATATCCGCAGCATCAATCCACTCTTTGGCGTGTTCCTGGCAGACCAACTAGCGATCGCCGATCCGAACGAACGAATTGCAACTTTGGAAAGCGTCCTGCAGGTGCCAGGAACCGTCGCCCGATTCTGTCGCATGCCTTCCTACGATGACATGCCTGCCGGAACCCTTGCAACGACCAAACTCGATAGCGAACTGTTGACTTTGGGATTAGCAACATCCGAAGAACTCGGTGCGAAAGGCCCAGAAGATGACGAAGACATTGTCGATCGCGGTTTCGGCCGAGTCATGTTTGACGAACCGAGAGTATGGCCGCTGACGATTGGCGAAAAACTGCTGCGACTGTTCCGAAATGAATTTCCTCGCGTCAACGACGTCCGTGTGACGCCGGTTTGGATCGTTGGGGAACTATTGGAATTCGGCGGCGATTTCAACAAGTACGTGACGGCTCGCAAACTGCAAAAGGAAGAGGGGATCCTCTTCCGCCACTGCCTGCGCATGGTCGGATTGCTCGATGAAATGGCAAACATTCCGCCATCCAACACAACCGTCGAAACGTGGGAAGACCCGCTCGACGACCTAGCCGACAAGCTGACCGAAACCTGCCGTAACGTCGATCCGCAAAGCACCGACGAACTATTGGCACAACCGGGCAGCGAAGCGTTCGACCTGATCGGATTGGGGCGTCGAAACGCCAAGTGAGTACTCGGCGTTTGTAATCGTTACTCGCGGTCCGCTAAGACGCCAACGAATCGATCAGGGCGTTGAAAGTTGCGCTTGGCCGCATCGCTGCTTGGACTTTCGCGGGTTCAGCCATGTAGTAGCCACCAATGTCGACCGGATTGCCTTGTGCGGCACTCAACTCGCCAAGAATCTTAGTTTCGTTTTCGGCCAACTGTTGTGCCAGTTCCGCAAAGGCCCCTTTCAACGAGGGACTCGTTGACTGTGCCGCCAACGCTTGCGCCCAATACATCGCCAGGTAAAAATGACTACCTCGATTATCTAGCTCGCCGACTTTACGCCCCGGTGACTTGTTTTCGTCTAGCAGTTTCGACGTCGCTTCGTTCAACGTCGCCGCCAACACTCCGATATCCGCGTTGCCGGTCTTGGCAGCCAAGTCTTCCAACGAGACGGCGATCGCCAGGAACTCGCCCAGCGAATCCCAACGCAAGTGACCTTCGCCGATCAATTGCTCGACGTGCTTGGGTGCCGATCCGCCGGCACCCGTTTCGAACAGACCACCACCGGCCAAGAGGGGCACGATCGACAGCATCTTGGCGCTGGTGCCGAGTTCCAGGATGGGGAACAGGTCCGTCAAATAGTCACGCAAGACGTTCCCGGTCACAGAAATCGTGTCCTTGCCTTCCTTACAGCGAACGCATGTGTAAGTCGTCGCATCCACCGGCGACATGATCATGATTTCCAAACCTTCGGTATCGTGATCGGGCAGATAGGCGGTGACTTTGTTGATTAGGTTTGCGTCGTGATCGCGCGCTTCGTCCAACCAGAAAATTGCTGGCGAATCTGTTGCCCGAGCGCGCGCGACCGCTAACCTGACCCAATCGCGAATCGGTGTGTCCTTGGTTTGACACATCCGCCAAATGTCACCTTCCTTGACGGCATGTTCCATCAAGACGTTGTCCGCTTCGTCGACCACTTGAACCATTCCGTCACCGGCAATTTGGAAGGTCTTGTCGTGCGAACCATATTCTTCGGCTTTCTGAGCCATCAAACCGACGTTGGCTACGCTGCCCATGGTCGTGACGTCGAACGCGCCGTTCGCTTTACAAAACTCGATGGTCGCTTGGTAGACGCCCGAATACGATCGATCTGGAATGATCGCCTTGGTGTCGTGCAGTTTGCCATCGGCCCCCCACATTTTGCCGGACGAGCGGATCGCAGCGGGCATTGATGCATCAATGATCACGTCGCTAGGAACGTGCAGGTTGGTGATGCCCTTGTCTGAATCGACCATCGCCAAACGAGGTTGCTTGGCGTAAACCGCTTCGATGTCAGCCTTAATTTCCGCTTGCTTGTCGGCATCGAGTGACTGAATTTTCGAGTACACGTCGCCCAGGCCGTTGTTCGGATCAACACCAATCTCATTGAACAACTCGGCATGCTTTTCGAAGACGTCGGCATAGTAAACCGTGACGCAGTGACCAAAAATGATCGGGTCGGAAACCTTCATCATCGTTGCCTTCATGTGCAACGACATCAGCACGTCCTTTTTCTTGGCATCGCTGATCGCGGTCGCCAAAAATTTGCGTAGATGACTTTTGCTCATCACCGACGCATCAATGATCTCGCCGGCTTGTAGCGCGAGCGCACTCTTCAAAACAGTCTTGGATCCGTCTTTGCCGGTCCAAACAATTCGCACCGCCCCCGCTTTGGCCATCACGTGCGATCGTTCGCTGCCATAGAAATCGCCTTCGGTCATCGAATCGACGTGTGTTTCTGAATCCGCCGACCATGCACCCATCGAATGTGGATGCTTGCGAGCGAATGCTTTCACCGGCGCGGCGACACGGCGATCGGAGTTCCCTTCGCGAAGCACAGGATTGACCGCACTGCCAAGAACCTTTGCATACAGAGAACGGATTGCAATCTCGTCATCGGTCTTTGGATCGTCCGGGAAATCAGGGATACCAAAACCTTTGGATTGCAGCTCGGTAATCGCTTCGACCAACTGGGGAATCGAGGCACTGATGTTAGGCAATTTGATGATGTTCGCCTCGGGCGTCTTGGCCAATTCGCCTAGTTCCGCCAACGAATCGGGACGCCGTTGGTCTTCGGTCAAGTGATCCGAAAAACTGGCCAGAATACGCCCCGCTAAAGAGATGTCGCGAGTCTCAACTTGAATCCCCACCGCGTCACAATAAGCCCGAACAATCGGCAACAGCGATTCCGTGGCCAGCGCCGGTGCTTCGTCAGTGTAGGTGTAAATGATTTTGGCGTTGGTACCGGACATGGTCGTGTTCCTAGTGAGTGGCAGTCAGACGCGCAAGATAGTAACATTCAAGCGGCTAGAGGGGACAGACCCGGTCGCCCGATCTAAGCGAATAAGAAGCGTCGCTTCCTGTTCGGACGTCGCCACAGTATCACGCCCACGGTATCGTAGTGCCATGAAATGGGACTATCGATCAATCATCAGCGGAACACGCCGTGATCCGGTTGCAATCGCGATTCGTGGAGCGCTGTGGGTCGCATCAATGCCGTACGGCGTCGTTGTGGCGTCAAAAAACCGCAGATTCGAATCGGGAAAACTGGAAATCCACCGCGTCGGAACTCCCGTCATCAGTGTGGGCAACCTGACGACCGGCGGCACCGGTAAGACTCCGATCGTCTGTTACCTAGCCAAGTGGTTTCGATCCCACAGCACGCGAGTGATGATCGTCAGCCGTGGCTACGGACGCGGCGACAGCGACACCAACGACGAAGCCAAAGAATTGCACGACCGTTTGCCGGACGTGCCGCACGTCCAGAACCCTGACCGAGTCGAAGCTGCCCGCGTCGCGATCGAAGAATTGGAAGCCGAATTGATCCTGATGGACGACGGGTTCCAACACCGTCGCTTGCACCGCGACCTGGACATCGTCGTCATCGATGCGACATGCCCATTTGGTTTTGGGCACAAGTTGCCGCGAGGTTTATTGCGAGAGCCAGTCAGCAGTTTGAGAAGAGCCGATTTGGCTATCATCACGCGCTGCGATGCGGTACCGGAGGATCGCCTGCGACAGATTGAAACGACGCTTCGCAAAACCAACGCCGACTTGCCGTTTTTTCGGTCCCGCCATGTCCCCAGTGGAATAAGAGAGTACCCGTCGACCACTCACGCGACCGAAACACTTGCCGGCCAGAACGTTGCCGTGATTTCAGCGATCGGAAATCCAATGGCGTTCGAAAAGACGGTCGCATCATGTGGTGCGAAGGTGATCGCCGCCAATCATTTGGGCGACCACGATCCTTATGCTCCCCAAACCGTGACGCAACTCCGCGCCTGGATCCGCAGCCTGGGCGATTCGGTTGACCGGGTCGTCTGCACGCATAAAGATCTAGTCAAATTACAAACGGACCAACTGGGCGGAAAACCAATCGTCGCCATCATGATCGACCTAGAAATCGACGGTGACCTGTCGCCTTGGTTAAGCCGCGTTAAGGAATCAGCCGTTCGCAATAAGGACACGCAGTAGACCGCTGTCAAGACAGACAGCCCGGCTTGCCGGCACCAGACTGTTCTTGAACAGCTTGGCACCGGCGTCTGATAGTCTTTTTCAATCCGCGCTTTGCGAGCTACCAGATTCGAACGCGATCCTCTGGCTTCAAGAAGAGCGCGTCGTCTGGTTTGACACCAAATGCGTCATACCAAGCATCAATGTTGCGAACGATTCCGTTGACTCGGTACTCGCTAGGGCTGTGCGGGTCAGTGATCAGACGCTTCAGCAATTCCGGTTCAAGGTACAAGCGACGCCAAACCTGAGACCATCCGAGAAAGAACCGCTGGTCGCCGGTCAGGCCGTCAATCACCGGTGCTTCTTTTCCGCCGAGCGAAAGCTGGTATGCCTCATAGGCGACGCTCAGACCACCCAAGTCGCCAATATTTTCACCCAGCGTTAGTTCACCATTGACGAAGTTTCCGGCGATCGGTTCGAAATCGTTGTACTGCTCGACTAGTCCTTCGGCACGTCGTTCGAACTCTTCGCGATCCGATTCGGTCCACCATTTTCGCAAGTTGCCTTTGCCATCGTACTCGCTGCCCTTGTCGTCAAATCCATGCGACAACTCGTGTCCGATGACAGCGCCAATACCGCCATAGTTGACGGCATCATCCGCCAACAAGTTGAAGAAAGGCGGCTGCAAAATCGCGGCCGGAAACACGATCTCATTCATCGTCGGGTTGTAGTACGCATTGATCGTTTGCGGCGTCATGTGCCACTCATTGCGATCAATCGGTTCACCAAGTTTCTTCAACTCGCGTTGATTTTCGAACTCAGCCGCAGCAATCAAATTGTTGGCCAAAATCGGCGAAGCGACTTGAAGCTTCGAATAATCTTTCCATTTGTCCGGATAGCCGATCTTGGTTGCAAACATCGACAATTTTTCTCTCGCTTGTTTTTTGGTGCCTTCGCCCATCCAGTCGCGTGATTCGATTCGTTTTTCGAAAGCAAGTTTTAAGTTGTCGACCAATTCATTCATCCGCTGCTTGGCTTCGGGGCGAAAGTGTTCTTCGACATAGAGTTGCCCGACCAATTCGCCCAGCACACTGCCGGTGATATTGACGCCACGTTTCCACAGCGGTTCTTGCTCGGTCACGCCACTAACGGCAGTGTCATTGAAATCGAAGTGTCGCTTTTCAATCACTTCGCTTAGGTTGTCGCCGTACGAATCAATCACCCGCAAACGAAGGTACGCCTTTAGGTCATCCAACGAGGTCTCGGCAAACAGCTTGCCAAAAGCCTCCAAATAACTTGGCTGGCGCACGACAAACGCATCCTGTCCGGCCAACCCAATAGCCGCCGTGTAGGCAGCCCAATCGAACTCGCCAAGCATTTTCTGCATCTCGGCATTGGTCGTTTTGTTGTACGTCTTGATCGGGTCGCGATTTTCGACCTTGGTCCAGTGGTTGGTGGCAATTGCTTTTTCAAATTCAAAGATCGCGTTGGTTGTCGCCGCGTCACCAGACTGCCCGACGAAAACCAACATGTCAGTGATGTACGCTTTCAGCTTTGCTCGCAATTCGACATAACGCTCGTCGTCTTCCAAGTAGTAGTCACGATCGGGTAGCGTCAGACCCGTCTGAGTGACGTAGACCGTGTAGGCATCGCTGTCGCGTGCATCAACATCGACATACGGCGCCAACGGTCCGTAAATCCCCATTCGATTCAGTTCGCCCATTGCCTCGGCAAGCGCATTCTTGGTCGATGCACCATCGATGAGTTTAAGCATTGGGTTTAGTGGCCCGACGCCGGCTTGATTGCGTGCGTCGACGTCTAGAACGCTACGATAAAGATCGCCGACCTTTTGTGCTGGCGAGCCAGCTTTGGATTTAACCTCCGCAGCTTTTTCAATCAGCGTGCGCACCTGTTCACGCGTCTCGTCATCCAGGATCGTGAAGATACCGTAATTCGATTTGTCGCCCGGGATCTCAGTGTTTTCCAACCAAAGTTGGTTTGCATAACGGTAGAAATTCTCGCCGGGCGAAATCGTGTCGCTGAATAACGACTTATCGATTCCCGAAACCTTGGACGCCGTCACGTTTGCCGTCGATATAGCCGCATCCTGAGCGGTGACCGCGGAATTCTGAGCCGCGAATACAGAGGTGAAAACGAATACGATCAACAGAAATCTAGGCTTCATCACTATTCCTTTGGTTACATGATTGCTTGGGTTCAATCGCTCGCGCCATGCTGGCTCTCGATTCGATGCCGTTCGAATGCCAATGCCATCCGAATACGGGGGCAACGTCAATCGTCGCCAACGACGCGCACTGGTGCGATTATCCTGCTGGCCAAATGACACACCGAATCAAATTACCGGATCCTGCCTCGCGTTGTTAGGTGATGCCACGCTAGAGAACTCGTCCGATCGACAACAATCAGATCAGCACACTCCGTCACGGGGTTCGAAAGACGCCAAAGATTGCAACAGGGCAAGCGATCGGCGACACTGTGGAGCACTTCGGCTATAGGCAAATTTCCATTTTGCCTCTCTTTTTCCAACTTGGCGGCACTTTCAAATGACAGTTCAACTATTGCGCGTTTTTGGGATCGTTTTGACGATGGGGATGGCTGCGATGGGGCAAGAGGCCGACGACCCGTTTGGCGGTCCGAGAAACGCTCCGCCGGTAACAAAAGCAAGCGAGCGAACCGCAAAACCAAAAATCGAGTTAGTTCCGTCAAGTGACAGCTCGATCGACGAAACCGAAATGAAGATTCGCCAATCGATGTCCAAACGAACGTCCCTCTCGTTCGTCGAGCTGCCGCTCGCCGATGCAGCTAAGCAACTAGCACAAGCTTTTGATTTACCGATCTTGATTGATGCTAAAGCTCTCGAGGAAATCGGCTTATCGGCGCAAGAACCAGTCAATGTAAAATTGCGGGACGTAAGCTTGCGCAGCATCCTTCGACTGATGCTAAACGACCTTGAACTGACTTACATCGTAAAGAACGAAGTCCTCATGATCACCACCGTTTCGTCGGCGGAAAGCAACCTGATCACTCGAGCCTATCAATTGCCCGCGTGCATGCAAGGCGATCCTCAAGCGGCGATTGAAGCTATCCATACGACCGTTGTCCCGGACACTTGGGATGTGCTTGGCGGACCGAGCACGATCGCGTTGATCAATTCCGTGGTGGTCATCTCGACCACGGAATGCGTTCACGAGGACACAATCGATATGATGCGAAAGACAGAAGCGGCAGATTCCCTATCTCGCGACGAATTGAATCGATAGGCCTATCGTTTTGCATCGGAGCTGATGCATCGATCTAACGCCTGGGACATCCCAGTCGCGATCGTTTCGCGACCCAGCGAATAGAGGCAGCCATCTTACCCAAACCGCCAATTGCCGCGATGGCTTCTTAAACGACGCAGGTTGGTTAGTGCTGCGCTAAGCAGAACCTACCCACACCGGTGAAATCGGATCGATAGAAAAGAGTCTGAATTTTGCCGAAATTGCTGGCGGGCCTCCCGCCCTCTCATGGCTCTACCTCAATAGGACGCTACTTACAGTGGCCGCGAGGCAGTCAGCCACCTGATCACTTCGCCGCTCTATTCACGCATAAGCTTCACCGTATGTCTTCCTACCAGACTTCAAACTCACTGCCCTCCGGCCCGACCATGCCAACCATGACTGGGCCGACGGTCAACGTCTTCGACGACCGATTTGAGCAAGTGATCGAGCAATTTGAAAATGACTGGGACGTCCATCGCCCCAACCGGATCGCCAACGTTCTGGAAGAACATGACAGTGAGGACCATCTGGCATTGATTTCTGAACTGGTCCGAATCGATGTCGAGTTGCGGAACAAAGTTTGCGATCCATTTTCAATCGACCAATACTCCGATGAATTTCCCGAACTGATCGACCATCCGTCGTTGCTGTACGCGATCGGATTCGAAGATTTCCGATCACGTCAACGGTTTGGCTTGCCAGTCGACGTCGAACGTTGGAAACAGATCCCTGGCATCCAAAACGAAACTTGGTATTCGTCGCTTCTCGGTGATACTGAGAATGTCAGCGCTCGAAACGATCCAAAGCAAAGCACAAGCGAGAAAGAGCAGAGAAATCGTAAGAACACTCCTCTTGATGCAAAGCTGGAACAGTCGCTAGACCAAATCGGTTTTCAAGTCACAGAGCTGATCGGAAGAGGCGCGTTCAGCCATGTCTATCTGGCAACCCAACAGGACTTAGCCGACCGATTCGTCGTGCTGAAAATCGTCGACCGTTCGATGACTGAATCTCGCAGTATTGCATTGCTTCAGCACACCAACATTGTGCCAATCTATTCCAATCACTTGGTTGATCAGAAAACCGTGATCTGCATGCCCTATGCAGGCTGCGTGACGCTGAGCGACCTGGTACCCGACGGTGACAAACGTCGCCTCAGCGGTGAGGAAATGGTCGCGACTGTTCGCCAGCGAGTCCGCGATTCACAGATCTCGAAGAAACCACAGTCTGCTTCACCGGCGGCTGACGATCTCTCAGCGATGACACCACTGGACCGAATCTCGCGACTCGACAGCAGCGATTTGATTACGTGGGTTTTCAAACGAATAGCCAGCGGACTCATGCACGCTCACGCCAGAGGGATCTTGCATGGCGATATAAAGCCAGCGAACGTCCTGATTCGAAACGACGGCGAACCCGCACTTCTTGATTTCAATCTTTCACATCTCATCGACTCGGCCACTGCAAAGCACGTCGGCGGAACGCTTCCGTACATGGCTCCTGAAAACCTTCTGGGAATGGTTCGTCATGAATCGACCTTGAGCGTGCCTTCCGACATTTATGGTTTTGGCGTGACGATGTACCAATTCGCAACCGGGCGACTCCCCTACACGGCGCCGAATTCAAAATCTGATGCCGATCTAACCCGTGCGGCCGAGGATCGCAGCAACCCTGTGAAGTGGCACAGCGGTGACGCTGTTCCGCCGAGTTTGCGAACCATCATTGAAAATTGTTTGGCGTTTGACGCGAATGATCGGTACGAAAGTGCCCAGCAGCTGCATGATGATCTGGATTGCGAGTCGAAGAACATTCCGCTGCGACATGGCCACGATCGAATCGGAACACGACTTCGAAAGTATGCCAAACGACATCCGAAGTTGACATCCGGCGGATCGGTCGCCTTCCTGATTGCGATGTCGATGATTCCGCTGATTGGGCTGGCAGCCGCGTGGCGGCAACGATCGCAACAAGCTGGCGTTGTTGAACAACTGAATCAATTTTCGGAACGTTCAACGCGGGTTCTGGCATCGATGATTGCCAACCCAGTTCGCCACACCGAACAGGAAATTGACGCTGCAATGCAGCCGCTGGCCGATCTTGGCGTACTGGACCCAGCCGCATTCGACGTCTCGACTTTGGACGATCTTCCCAACGAGCAGGGAAGCAAGTTTCGCGAGAACATGCTGCGTCACATCAACCAAGTCGCCATCTTCGAAGCCGACCGATTGATCACCGATTCGCGAAGCTCGCCCATTAAACCATCCTCGCTGCGGCGACTCGACCAACTGCAAGTCGCGGGGACTCGGGTCCTCAATGGGCGAGATTCACGGTCGCATCAATACATCGAAGTTGAGAAATCTAGAATCAAAGGTGACCGACAAGCGGTCAAGACCAAACGTGACAAGGCCAGTCAAACTGAAATGACCTCGGACACCGAAGTCTATTTGGAAGCCGTACGACTTCTAAAGAAAGAACAATGGGGCGAGGCAGTCGACATGCTCACTTCGCTTGCCGATCGCGGGGCGATTCCTCCGGAACTGCGATGGACAGGCCTTGGTCGTTCGCAATACAGCGAACGAAACTATGAAAAGGCGATATTGTCGTTCACTCAGTCGATCGAGCGATCACCCGAATCATCTCGGCTAAGACTATTGCGTGGACTCTGCTATCTGCAGCTATCGCGTGGCAATCCCGCCGAACAAGACTTTTCCGAAGCGATACGCCTGGATCCTACCAACTGGAAAGCGTTGACGAACCGCGGTTTGATCCGCTTGGGACGCAACCAAGCACCGGATGCGATCGAGGACTTTACGACGGCAATGAAGTTCGCCCCTGATCCGGGGCACTTGCTGTTATTGCGAAGCCGCGCCTACCGTGACCTTGGCGACCAAGAGGCCAGCCAACGCGACTTTGACGAAGTGATGCAGGCGAAAAACCTGTCTGCTGCTTCATTGGTGTCGCGGGCGCGGGCCAGAGAAAAATCGGATCCCAACGCCGCCTTGTCTGATCTGCAAGCTGCCTTGGCGATGGATCCGAATTCGACAGAAATCCAACTCGCGATGGCTAGCTTGTTGACGATCGAATTGAAGCGAGACGCAGAATCGATCGAGTGTCTTAATGAAGTAATCAAGAAACAACCCGAGAACAAGCGTGCCCTCGCCAACCGGGCCGTTTTGCGTGCAAGGCTGAAGCAATTCGACCTGTCCAAAGCAGACGCATTGGCGGCATCGGCACCACCCACGACTGGCCGCAATCTCTACCAAGCAGCTTGCGCATCCGCACTTCTGCCAGACCAAAACAGCCATATCCGCGCGCTATCGTTGCTAAGTCAAGCCATCCGATCCGGCTATGAAGCCGACAATTTAGCAATTGACGAGGATTTGGATTCCGTTCGCAAAATGCCAGGTTTCCAAGCCATCAGTCGCACCTACCAACTTGCCAATTTGATGAAAGGCAAGCAATCAAAAGCTGCATCGAAAGAGTTGTCCGAGCCACTCCTAGACAAAACCGCCGACGTCGTCGAATGACGCTGGCAAATCAATACTAAAACCCAATACCATTGCACAGGAAATACATGACATCGTCAAAGCGTCGGACTCGCCCTAAAGCTGCGAATTTCGAAACACTTGAACGGCGAGCCCTGCTCGCGGCGTTCGGCACACCATGGCCCGAGGCTCGCGATCTTTCAATTAGTTTTCCGGCAGATGGCGTCGCGATTGGCGAACAAAGCAACGACATTCGCGAAACGCTAGACCAAACAGGGGTCTCGAGCCAATGGCAAGAGCTTGCTCTGAGGGCCTATCAAACTTGGGCCATTCACGCTGACATCAACGTTGGTTTGCGCAACGATTTTGATGTCGCATTCGGAGCAGCGGGAAAAATCAGTGAAGACCCTCGCTTTGGTGAGTTTCGTATCGGTGCGTTCCCCCAACAGGGGCTGATGGCAAACTCATTGCCGTTTCAAGCCGTTGCCGGAACGTACTCGGGAGACCTGTTACTGAATTCAAATCAGAATTTCCGAGTCAACGATTGGACCGGCGGAGCACCGGACACAAGCACTTGGGATGCCAACGACCGCGATCTTTTTAGCGTGTTTCTGCACGAAGCCGGCAACACACTTGGCGTCGATGACAGCCAATTCAATTGGACAGTGATGTTTCGTCAATACACGGTTCCGAAAGGAATTCTAAGTGCAGAAGACATAGCCGAAATCCAAAGTCTTTATGGCCAACGCACCGATCCTTACGAGACAGCGGACAACGGCAGCGTTCAATTCGCAAGCGTGGTCCCCGAGCCGATCGGCTTTGATCCTCAGGCGGACGTTATCCGCACTCGGGGAAGTTTGGTCTCGCCAACCGATGTCGACCATTACCAAGTCACTTCATCAGCCGGCCAAAACACGTTAACGATCAAACTGAAAGCCGAAGGCGTTAGCCTTGTGAAGTCGAAAGTTGAAGTTCTCGATTCAACTGGCGCAGTGATTGCCACCAGTAGCGCCGCATCCGTTTTCGAAAACAACCATTCCGTATTGCTGTCGGGACTGTCCGGCGGCCAGGGGCTAACGATTCGGGTCTCGGCCGACGACCCATCGGATATATATTCAGTCGGCGACTACATCCTTGAACTTGACTATCGATCCATTGCGGTTCAGCAACTCGACCTTGTCCCGGGCGACTACCAATCCGGTGCGGACACGCTGTTTACCGAGTTCAGCTTGGCCGATGAGGAAACGTTAGCACAAACGATCGCTTCCTCCGACACGGTTGCCGCAACCCCTGCAGCAACCAATCGGTTTGAGGTGGTGTCATCGGTTGCGTCAGCGACAGATTCCGATGTTTGGGAGATCACCGCACCGACGGGCAGCAACCAGCAGTTGATCGTGAACGTTGCCGGCGTCGGTAACGATGGACCGGAGCTTCGGTTACTGGTAATCGACAGCAATGGTCAATCCGTCGGCACATCGGCCAGACTTCGCGACGATGGTTCATGGTCCGTTGAAGTCGCCGAACCGGTCGCGGGGGCGGCGTACTATGTTCGCATCAGCGTTGACCCCAACTCGGCCGTCAATGTCGGCAACTATGTAGCCGTTGCCGAGTTCTTGTCGCCAACCCAGCAAATGAACGAACTCGTTGCGGGAACAGCATCGTCAACGATCGATGAATTCTATCGGTGGTCCGCAGGCAAATCAAAGCTCTACCGTTTCGATCTCAGTGCGTTTAGCGGCGGAGTAGATGAAGGTGTTCGCCTTAGGATCTACGACACGTTCACCAAGGAACTGCGGCTCGTCATCAGCTCGCAAAACGACATGACCCGATCGGGCTTCGCTTGGTTGGACCAAGGCGATTACATGCTGCGTGTCACCACGTTCTCAGACGTCGAACTTCCAGTCGATGAGATCGACTTTGTCGTTCAAGTGGATGGCATTTCAGATGACCAGGACGAAGACCCTTACGATCCAGAATCCGATCCTTACTACGACCCGTACGAATACGAATACGACCCGACTTACTACTACTATTACTATTCGAACTACGAGTACTACTATGACTGGGATGCGTACTACGAGTACGACGGCGACCCTGAATACGAGTACTACTACACCGGCCCGTAGTCTTTTCCGACCAAGTCGATTCAGTTTCCTATCTTAGCATCCAGTTTGAAGCGGTTGCCGCTCCAAACGGCTGTTTGTCCGAATACGCAGCGGACCTTTCTACCTTCAGGGGTGTCTATGAGTTCTACGATATCGGTCAGTCCTGAAACCCTGACTCGGGTCTTGCAGCGAATGTGCGGTGCCGACCCGAATTCATCGAGCGCATCCGAACGAGACTTGCAAGTGGCGATTCGCCAAGCAAAGAAGCGAGTCAACCTCGATCCCAACGACCATCATTTCCAAACTGTCCTTGCCGCTTGGGAGTGCTTGGATGATGAACCGCAATTGGCCATGGAACGATTGCGTCCGTTTCTTGGGTCTGCGGAAGCGTCAGCCGACACGCTAACCATTGCGGGTTACGCGAGCGTTCAGTCGGACCAGTATGAGCAAGCACGACAGATGTTTGATCGCGTTGTCAAACTGGATCCACATCGTTGCGAGTGTTGGACGATGCTTGGTCGTATCGCGTCCCATGCCGAACAGTCCGATTGGGCGATTGAATTCCATAAGCGGGCGATTGCCTTTGGTGATGACTGCAGTGAGTCGGCGATCGAGTTGTCTGGCATCTACGTGCGACATAAACGGTTGGACGACGCCATCCATATGCTTCGAGTCACTTTGCTGCGGCAGCGCAATCACCCCAAACTGAATCGAACGCTCGCCCGACTGCTGCGCAAACGCAGCATCCTGTTAGGACGACAAGGGAAACGTGTAGCCCGACAACGAATCACCGAAGAACGACTACAGTGCCTGCGATCAGCCAACGGTGCTGCACCTCGCCCCGATAGCTACGTTCGCCAAGGACGAATCGAGGCCCGACTAGAACGATACGACGAGGCTAGGCGGTCATTCGAACAGGCTGTGCGACTGGCACCCGATTGTGCCACTTCGCTGGCCCATTTGGCCAATGCCAACGTCGACCGAGGCGAACTGTCGCTGGCGATCGAACAGTTCGAAGCCGCAATTCGAATTGCTCCGGAACACTCAGCAACCCACTTCAAGTATTCGCGAGCAAAAAAATTCAGTGATAATGCCGCCACTCGCGATTACATCGCAAAGCTGCAGTCAATTTTAAGCCAGGACTCTCTATCGCTAAGAAGTCAAGTGCATCTACGGTTTGCGCTTGCAAAAGTCTTTGACGACCTAAAACAGTACGATCTCGCTTGGAAAAACTACGATCTCGCGAATTGCCTTAAACCGGGACACACCGAACATCAGAGCAGTGACAACCAAGCCGAAGCCCGACCCAAAAAGCCACGCCCCAAATCTGAAACCAAACCGCTGAAGCGAATTGCTGAAGGCGCAATCCGGTTTTTCAACCAGGATCTGTTTGCCGCCAATCCGAACACCGGCGTTCGACGCGATGAGGTTGCCCCCATTTTCGTCGTTGGAATGCCGAGGTCGGGAACGACTTTGACGGAACAGATCCTAACCAGTCACCCCGAAATTGCCGGTGCGGGGGAACTGAAATCGATCAACAACATTCGGCGTGGAATTGAGCACGAGATCCGAAACAGAGCCAGAAAGTCATCCACCAAGCCATGTGCCTATCCCGAATCGCTGATGCAGATGGACCGGCATCGACTACAGACGTTTGCGAATGAGTACCTGAACGAACTGAATACGTTTCGGACGCACGAGCGTTTGGTTACCGATAAGATGCCTACCAATTTCATGCATTTGGGTTTGATCGCCTTAATGTTTCCCGATGCAAAGGTAATTCACTGTCGGCGCGACCCACTGGACGTGCTGGTTTCATGCTACTGCCAAAACCTAAACCCACCGTTTTGTGACTTGAACGCTCTGGCTTACTACTATCGCCAGTATCAACAGATGATGGACCATTTTGAACGAACACTCCCGATCAAAATCCACCATATCTCGTATGAAGAAACGGTCGTTGACTGCGAACGGGTTGCCCGCGGAATGATTGATCATTGCGGGCTTTCTTGGGATCCCGCTTGCATAAAGTTTCATCAAAACCGTCGATCCGTCCACACACCTAGCAAATGGCAAGTCCGACAACCGATGTACACCTCGTCGGTCCAGAAATGGAAACGTTTCGAAACCCATCTGCAACCGATCATGGAAGAACTGTACGAGACGCAAGTCAGCAACTGATCGCTGCTGTTTGCTTCAGTGCAAGCAAACGTTCAGTGGCTACTCATTGGTTAAGACCGCTGCCACACGAAGCAATAAAAATCGACAGCGCCGCGGGCGTTCCTTCAATCGATCCAGCCAAAAGCAGAGGATCGCTCGAACTGCACAGCCACTTCTGATTGCGCCCAGCAGCTTCGCTGGACAGCCTTTCCGCCGTTCCCGCTGCTCGCGTGAACGTGCCAACGAACTTCTTTCCAAAATCACGCCAACCATGAAAGTCTCGTACCAGCCGCGATAAAATCAGCACCAAATCCAATAAAATCGAGCCAGCCTTGTCGTCCCGTAGCTGGCGCTAACCCGGTTTATTAACTCCGAACAAATCAACACCGAACTAGACGACCCCACTTCTTCCGCGCGGTGCCCGCTGCCGTCGACGTCCGCGGACATGAATTCAAGGGACGCAGGAAATCAGTAACGAGAATCGTTTCAAGTGCTTGCCACCGTCAACGCCTCCCTCGCCCCCCGTTTTCTTCTTAGCCTGAAATTCAAGAGTTGCTTTGCGAAGGATCGATGCTTTTTCGAACGGAAGAAAACACCGCGGCCATTCTGGGGCGAGGTATTTTTCATGTGCAGCGGCGGGGTCTTCCAACCTCCAGACGGGTGCTTGCTCAGGTATAGCATTCGGTCCGCCCCTCCTTTGGGCATTCACAAGAATGCAACGTCGTGGAGAACTCGTCCTTTTCTCTCGATTTCCCGGAACGTAAAGCGGAATTGAGAGTTAGATACAGCTAACGACTACGCGCGCTGCTTAAACGTCACAGTCTAACGGATCGACTTCTCGTTTCAGAGCATGCTCATTCCGCTGTTGGATGCGGCGTATCAGTTATCAATCCTGCTTGTTTCTTGCCATTTTGAGGTGCAGTTAGTGAAAAAGTACAATCCCAGAGCCGGCTTTACCCTCGTAGAGCTTCTCGTTGTGATCGCAATCATCGGAGTCCTGGTTGGGCTTCTGCTACCGGCCGTTCAGGCCGCACGCGAAGCAGCCCGCCGCATGAGTTGCAGCAACAATTTCAAGCAACTTGGCTTGTCAATGCACAACTACCACTCGGCCTACCAAGCTTTGCCGATGCAAGGTACAGGGACCCGAACGGCGGTCGGCAACAATGACTGGGATAATCTCGATGGTTCCAACAATTATCGGCTCTCGATTTTGGTCGGAATGATTCCCTTCATCGAGCAACAAGCGTTGTGGGAAATGATCTCCAATCCATCGGCGCAGCGTACGGATGGCAGCACTACGACGACTCCCGGAACGGCCACCGTGCCGTGGCCTGCGATGGGTCCAACGCCCGATCGATTGGCATACGTTCCTTGGGCAAGCGAAATCCCAGGCTTGCGTTGTCCCAGCGATCCTGGCACAGGTTTACCGGCCTTGGGGCGGACCAATTACGGTGCTTGCCTAGGTGACTCAGCGGTGTACAGCCGCGACAGTTACCTCAACATCGCCCCCGGAGCATATCCTTATGCCGCGACGACTGGAACTGCGAGCAACGCAACTGCTGCCTACCGTGGTGCGTTCATGCAGGGGCGTCAGACTAAATTCCGAGATATTCTTGATGGATTGTCCAATACAATCGTCATGGGTGAATTAGCAACGGATTTGGGCGACAATGATGCACGGACGTCGTTGCCGACGAACGCTCCATACGGTGCTGCTGCTGAAAAAGCTGATTGCCGGCTCAACCCCTCATACGGAACCTTGCAGGTAGATCCGATTCGCCCACAATTTTGGAATTCGGCTGCGACCGTCAACACTAATTTTGGGCGTGGCTTCCGTTGGGCTGATCGCATGCCGGTTTACACATGCGTCTTCACCATCTTGGGGCCCAACAAGGCACTCTGCTCAGAACGCGACGATCGACGTGATGCCGTGACATCTGTATCGAGCCGTCACCAAGGCGGGGCGCACGTGCTGATGGGTGACGGTGCAGTGAAGTTCATCACCGACTCGATCGAGGCTGGCAATTCCAACGCAATTCAGCACAGCACTCATGCTGGCGCTCCAGCGAACGGTCTCGTCAGCGATTATGGCGTTTGGGGAGCCCTGGGGACTCGGGCTTCAAAAGAGACCATAAGTGAAGATTTCTAGTCGATCGTCAATCGCAAAAAAAAAGAAACCTCTGTTGCTTTCTCAAGCAACAGAGGTTTTTTTGTAGTCACTCCGCAAACACAATCGCGATCGAAAAACAATTGCTTTCGAGCAAGAGCTACTTCGGCTCTTTGTAGTTGTCGTAGGCGTCACCTTCGGACTGAGCCTGGTATTCTTCGACCGTCTGCGTGTCGACACCGGTAGGTGCGGTGACATCTGTACTCTTGCTACAGCCAAGCGATACTAATACCAGCACGACGCCCCAGAGTAACATCGTTCGATTCATTCTTGTAACCATCCTATGACGTTTAAAAATTGACGGGGTTAAGGTACCCGCTCATCACTATCATATCGCGTCCGCTTTATTCGACTATAGCTCTCGGCGATGCCAGCGTGTTTGTTTCGATCGAACACGTCTCAGCAGATCAATGACCATCGTTGGCCAGCGAAGAAAACGGGACGGTGCTTTTGGATTTGGTCGCTTGCGATGACAACCTGCTGGGCACAAGGTCTGCCAAAGTCCATGGCGCTGAACCATTTCCTCAGTCCCCTCTTTACGACCGTAGTGCCGCGATCGATCATCACATGTTTGCAACGCCATCAATCTGACTCGCGTCCCGTTTTCTTGACGGGAGGTCAACGATTGTTTTGCTGTCCTAGCATCCAACGAAACAGTTCTTCGTTGCGATAGGTCTCGGTCCACGCATCGTGCTTCGCGTCCGGATAGACAGTGAACCTCGCTTCGTTGCCAGCCGAATGCAACGCGTCGACCATCTGCTGCGATTCCGAGACAGGAATCAAATCGTCCTGGCGACCATGGAAAGCCCAGACGGGCAGATGTTTGATTTTTTTCGCGTAGGGCGGATCGCCACCACCGCAAAGGGGCACCAAACAAGCGAACCGGTTGGGGTTCTGGATCGCTAAACGCCATGCCCTATCCGCCACGACTCATCCCCGTCAAGTAAATACGAGTTGAATCGACCACGTAACGACTGACCACATCGTCGACCAGGGCCATCAACGTCTGATCGTCCCACAATGGGGCAATACTTGGGTTTTGCGGCGATACGACGATGAAGGGAAACTCTTTGCTTTCGTCGATCAATCGAGGTGGCCCGTGGGTCTCAACCTTCGCGATGTCATTACCGCCTTCACCGCCGCCGTGCAGAAACAGCAGCAGCGGAACCTTACCCTGATCATTCTGAACGTCCGCAACCGCGAGAGCATTCGGATCAGGCTGGTACAGCAGGTATTAAAACGATCGCGATTCATCGACATTAAATCCTTTGACACTCTGTTCGTCCGCACAGGCCACCGACGGGGCAAACTCCAACCCCGCGCAAGCCACCATACAAACAACCGCGCCACAGATTTGTCGTCGAACCGTCATCTTGGTTCCAGCTATTTTTGAGTCGAAAACGCAAACACTGTCGTCGACTGATAAGCCTTGTCAGGCGTGACAATGGTTGATGGAAAGTTCGGCTGATTGGGGCTGTCGGGATAGTGCTGAGTTTCTAGACAGAAGCCACCTCGATGGACGTAGCTTTTCCCCGACTTTCCCTTCAGTCGTCCGTCTAAGAAATTCCCGCAATAGAATTGCACTCCCGGCTCGGTGGTCGTAATCTCGAGGACACGCCCAGTGGTTGGTTCGAAAACACGCGCGGCCAGCCCCATTTCGCCATACGGTTTGTCCAATACAAAGTTATGGTCGTAACCAAGGCCGAATTCAAGTTGCTGTTTTTTCATCGCGACATCACGACCAATCGGCTTCGACACTGAAAAGTCGAACGGCGTGCCTTGAACACTCGGTGTCTCGCCTGTCGGAATCAATCCCGAATCGACCGGCGTGTACTTTTTAGCATTGATCATCAGTTCGTGATCAAGAATCGTATCTTCGCCCTCGCCCTTCAAATTGAAATAGCTGTGCTGGGTCACATTGACCGGCGTTGCCTTGTCGGTGGTCGCAGCATAATCAACCGTTAGCGTGTTGCTCTTTTGATCCAGCTTGTAGGTCACCTTCAACTGCAGGTTGCCGGGATAGCCTTCTTCCATGTCTTTCGCCAAGTACGACAGTTCCAGCCCTTTGAACTGGTCGCTGTCGATTGGATTAGCGTCCCACACCACCTTGTCGAAACCGATCACACCGCCGTGCAAATGGTTTTCGTTATTGTTGACGGCAAGCTTGTAGGTTTCGCCATCGAGCGTGAATTGCCCCTTGGCGATTCGATTACCGTAACGTCCGACGACGGCACCAAAGTACGGCTTGTCCACCGCATTGATGTAGTCCTCGACGCGGTCATACCCCAGCACAACGTCGCCCATCTTTCCATCACGATCAGGAACAATCATCGACGTGATGATGGCACCGTAGTTCGTGATCTTGACGGTCATCCCTTTGTCGTTGACCAGCGTGTAAAGCTTGATGGTGTCAAAGTCATTGACGATGACTTGGGCATCTGCCTTGGCAAAGGTCAGGAAGACGGCAAAGAAACACAGAAGCAAGTTTTTCATGATGCTTTTTCAGAACGAGTAACGGGGCATTTGGCAATATCCTACCAAACACCCAGTTTCCATGAACAAAATGTCGAAAGGAATGGAACTCGGAATCAGCCGAATCATGCCGGTGACACTGAATCTCGGTGCACAATCGAATAAACGCATGGCACCAAAATCAACGTCAGTAGGGTCGAGACCACGATTCCTCCCAGCAGCGCTCGTGCAAGTGGAATCATGGCTTCGTTACCCGGAGCCCATAGAAACGCCAGCGGCAACATCGAAGCGACCAACGTCAGGGAAGTCATCAGAATCGGCCGCAGTCGAACCTGGGCCGCAGCCAAGGCAGCGTCGTGGGACGACAGTCCTTCGCGACGACGCCGGTTGGCAAAGTCGACCAACAAAATCGAATTGTTGACAACAACGCCAATCATCATCAAGGTACCCATCAAGGACTGGATATTCAGATTCGTGTTTGTGAAGTACAGCACCACCAGGACTCCGCCGATTCCAAGTGGAACCGCCAACATGATGATTAACGGGTCGGTGAATGATCGAAACTGAGCCATCAAGACCAAATAAACCAAGAACGCTGCGACGGCCAATCCAATTCCGAGCAACTTCATTCCCGAACGCATCGTTTCGATGGGACCACGCAATGTGACCGAGACGCCGTTTTCGAATTCCATGTCCGCCAATGTGGTTTCGATGTCGGCGGCAACCGAACCGATATCACGGTTCGCGACGTTGACGTGAACATCGTTGACACGAGCAATGTTGTAGTGCTGGATCTCGCCGGGAATATTGACACGACTAACCGTTGCAATGTTCGACAACGGAATCGTGATCGGACCGTCGGAAGTTTCCAATGAGAGCGGAATGTTTCGCACGTCCTCCAGCGACTCGAAGTCATTCGACTCATATTGAACGCCCATGAAGAAGTCAGTACCGGATTTAGGGTCGATCCAAATCGTGGGCGAGTATCCAACGCTAGAACCAAGGGCAGTTAGAACGGTCTGGGCGACTTGTTCTTGATCTACGCCCAAGTACTTGGCTCTTGTGCGGTCCACTTGGATGTCGAACTGGGGATAGTCGAGTGCCTGCGCGATTTGCACGTCTTCGGTACCCGCGATGGGGCGTACCGCATCGACGATCCGTTCCGCTGCATCGCGACACTGTTGTAGTGACCCGGCCGAAACCTGAATGCTGATTGGCGTTGCCACACCTTCGCTGAGTGCCATGTTTACGATCCCGCCCGAGACAAACAGAAACTGTTCAAGCGGATAGTCCGCGGCCAGCTTGCTACGAAGCGATTCGATGTAGTGGCTAGTGCTCTGCGATCGACCTTTTTGCTTCAGGTTAACAATCAAGTAAGCCGTATCGGGCCCAGAATTCGAGCTTAGTACCGTTGAGAATCCGGCGCCTTTCCCGACGGGTAAGCCGATATTGGAGATGATCGTTTCGATTTGCTCTTCGGGGATCATCTCTTTGATGGTGCCCTCGATTCGAGTCACCAATTCTTCGGTTTGATCGAGTGCGGTACCCGGTAACGTCTTAACTCGCAACTCAAAGCTGCCCGCGTCGACCTCGGGGAATAGCTCGGTACCGATTTTTGGCCACAACAAGAATGACGCTCCTACACAACCGACGATCAAAACCGACGTCAACCCAGGTGCCTTCATCACTGTACTTAAGATTGCTCCATAGAAGCCGTGTGCTTTCGGCTCGCCATTTTCGATTCCTGTGTCGTCACGCTTGACAAACTTTTCCCGAACAAGCGTCGCACAAAATGCCGGGACGACTGTCAAAGCCAAGATGTAGGAAGCGCCGATTGTTAAGACCGCAGCCAAAGACAGCGGCGCGAACAAGTACTTGATCATCCCGGTCAAGAAAACGGCTGGCAAAAAGACGGCAAGCGTCGTCAGCGTCCCAGCTAGAATCGCGCCCGAAACTTCGGCGGTTCCATCGAGTGCAGCTTCGCCAGATGTCTTTCCCATTCGTTGGTGACGAATGATATTTTCGACGACAACGATGCCGGCATCCACAACCGTACCAATGGCCAGCGCGATCCCGCCAAGCGTCATCACGTTGATCGTTTGTCCTGTAAACGCAAAACCGAGTGCACCGATCAATACCGCTAACAGGATCGTCGAAACGATGATGATCGTTGGCAGAAAACGCCGCAGGAAGATCATCACGACCACACCGACTAGCAATGCGCCTAGCCCGATTTGGTTCAGCAGGTTTTGCATGGCGTTGCGGATGTAGCTCGATTGGTCCGACACCAACGTGACTTCGGTAGCCTGGGGAATGTCTCCCCGCTCTTTCATCTTAGGAATTTCCGCAGCGATTCCTTCGTAGATGCGGTCGACGACTTCAATGGTGTTTTCACCAGGTTCGCGAAGCAGCGGACAATAGACGCTTCGTTTGCCGTTGACTCGCACGATGTTGTACTGAAGCGCGGCATCGTCGACGACTCGCGCGACGTCGCGGATAAAGATTGGCCGACCATTGCGAACCGCGATCGGAATGGCTTCGATTTCGTCGGTATTGGGCAGCGTGTTGCGAGGATGAATTTGATAGTCCGTTCCGCCCATGCGTGCGGTCCCGGCGGCTAATACGAGATTTGACTTTTGCATTGCCTCGACCACCTCAGACGTGCTGACGTGATAGGCGCGAAGTTTCTGGGGGTCGACGTAGACCATCATTTGACGAAACTTGCCGCCGAATGGGTGTGGAATTTGAACGCCTTTCAATCCACCCATTTTGTTTCGAACGGCATAGTATCCGATCGTGTAAAGTTCCGACTCGGATAGCCCTTCGCCTGAGATCGCAGCTAGAACAACTGGCAAGTTGGCAGGTTCGCTGCGCAAGGTGAACGGCCATTCGATTCCCGGTGGCAAGTGAAACATATCACTGGCTTCCAAGTTGACGATATCGTTCATCGCCGAACTAGCATCGGCACCGGGTTGAAAGAAGACTTTGATGACCGCCGCACCGGGCACGGTCCTCGACTCTTGATGTTCAATCTTTCCCGCCAAAGTCAAGGCGCGTTCAACGCGTGATGTGACCGACTTTTCCATGTCCAGAGTTGGCAAACCTGGATAGGAAAAGAAGCTGACCACGACCGGCTTTTTAAAGTCGGGCAAAATGTCGATCGTGATGCCGGGAATCACGGCAGCCCCCAGGACACTTAGCGCGATCGCAGCCGCCAACACGGCGAAGCGATTGTTCAGCGAAAAACGAATCAGACCCATCAAACGAAATCTCTATATGATTAGCCGGTTTGGCTTTCGGCTAGGTATGAAAAACAGTCAAACTCGCGCGAGACGATCTTCAACGATCGAACGAACTCAGAGCGGCTTGACTTTTTGGCCGTCGACAAATCGTTGCAGGTGAGCACCGATGACTCGCTGGCCGGACTTAACACCCGACAGCACTTCGATCTGATTCCCATCGTCGACACCGGTCGTCACCTGAGCGACCGTGACAGCATCATCGCTGCTAATGACGTACACGTAAGCAGTGCCGTCCTCGCGAAAACGGATCGCTTGCGCCGGCAAAGTGTTTGCCGCTTGTTCCTTGCCGATGCTGATCAGAGCCTGACCAAACATGCCGGGCAGCAATTTACCTTCGTCGTTTGGCAGTTCGACTTCGACCATCATCGTTCGCGTGCTGGGGTCCAGACTTCCAGCGCGCCGGGTCACCGATGCACTGATTGATTTTTCACTCGCGAACGATGGAAACGACAATTTAACTTCGTCGCCTGCTTGGACAAATGGCGCGTCCGATTCGGGGACGGGAATGTGAACTCGGACCTTGTCGACTTGGCTGATGACGAACAGCGCTTCGCCACTTCCGACTTCGCTTTGCTCGCGAACAAGGTCTCCCATTTCAACGCCGCGATGGGTCACGACCCCGGAGATCGGTGAACGTACCGTGGCGTAGTTGAACCGAACTTCAAGCAGCTCGAGTTCACGGCGTGTGATTTCAGTTTCAGCAACCGCGGCATCCAGATCCGATTTTGCAGAACTTACTTGGGCTTGCGCAACCGCGACTTCGGCTTGTGCCGAATCGACCGAAGCGTTCATAGCTTCTTTTTGAGCGGCTTCCGAGTCGCGGATCAACCGCACCTCATCGAGCATTCGTTGCTGTAATGAACCACGCCGGACAAGATCGTTGGTTCGACTGAACTCTGCTTCAGAAGCAGCTAGCGAAGCTTCCGCTCCGCTCATTTGCGACTTGGTTTCGGCGAGTCGGGCTTCGGCTGATCGCACACGTGCAGTGGCAAGCTGAATACCCGCTTCGGACCGCCGCTCCTCGGCCATCAGACGCTGGATCTTAGCTTCGATCACCGATCGCTCTTTCGCCAACTCGGGAACATCGATTACGGCCAATACGTCGCCGGTTTGAACAAAGTCGCCCAAGTCCGAGTTGATCTCTCGCACGAAGCCATAGGCTTTGACACGAATCTCGGCCCGGTAGTAGGCGTCAATCGTGGCTGGTTGAAGCGTGCTTTTGCGAATCGGTGTGGCCGTAACGCTGACCGCCTTTACCTGGACAACCGACGGCGACACTTCCTTCTTTTCAACCGTCTTTGATGGCGAACATCCCACGAATCCTGAAAGGACGACCGCCATTCCAACGCTTAGTCGAGGGTAACTTTTTGCCAAATTTTTCATCGAACTCAATTTTAAAGGCGGGGGTCAAAAAGACCGGACAACCGATACGACTGACGCGTGCAGGGAAACTTCACTGACACGCTGCTTCAGCATAGTTGGCACAAGGCGATTTTTCGTAGGCATTTCCAGCCTTATTCTGGAACGCTTCCGATCCAGAGTTCTGATCCGATCAATCGCGACCCGACGTATCTTCCGTAGAACCACTTCGTTCGGATCGGCGCGCTCCTTGGTACGGATACCTCGGCGCGCCGTACGCGAGAAATAGGAGGGCAGGATGCCCCGTTTGCTTTACACGCTCGGCGTTATCGGATTTGCTGGTTGTGCGGGAAGTGCACCCTTTACCAGCCACCACACAACCGTCGCCCAACCGACGGTGGCCCAGAGCTCGTTGACTCAGCTTTCGGAGGCTCAGCCCGATCCCGTCGTTCGGTCCGTGGTCGATGCGGAACAAGAATCATTCCCCCCCGTCACGACGAACGAACTAGCCTACGGCGATGTAACGGCAGATGGGCTATCGGGAATCGTGCCGGTGACGCTGATTGACGAATTGGTCGTCAGCGCCCCTGTCGAGCAACGCGTCAGTTATGGGACAATGCCGACCGACAATTTGATTGACATGAATTTGCCCTCAGCCTTGGCGATGGTCGGCGGAGCACACCCGGCTGTCGGAGTCGCCCAATGGCGAGTCCGCGAAGCCTATGCAACTCTCGCCCGCGCCGAGGCGCTGTGGTTGCCTTCGATACAGGGCGGCCTGAGTTTTCATCGGCATGATGGAAACTATCAGGCAAGCGACGGAACGATCGTCGACGTCAACCGAAACTCGTTCCAGTACGGCCTTGGTAGCGGCGCAACGGGTGCAGGAACCACACCTCGACCAGGTCTGGTTGCTCAGTTTCATCTTGCCGACGCCATCTTTCAGCCTGAAATCGCGGAAAAGACAGCTTGGGCACAGAGCCATGCTGCTAGCGCGGTGGTTAATCGACAAATGTTGACCGCAGCCAACGCTTACATCGATCTGCTCGACGCGCATCAAGACAACCAAATCATTGAACAATCACGTCAGCGAATGACGAGTCTGTCGCATGTGACTTCCGATTTCGCAGAGGCTGGCGAAGGCCTAAAAGCTGACGCAAAGCGAATGGAAACAGAACTGAGCTTGATCCAGAACCGCGTCGTTGCGTCGCAAGAACGAATCGCGTTGGCTGCCGCTCGATTGGCCCAGGCGATCAGCCTCGACAGCCGTGCTTCGATACGGCCGATGGATGTAACGATTGTGCCGATTGACATGGCAATGAACCCAACCGACAAATCTCAGTTGATCAGCACGGGGCTGGCGACTCGGCCAGAACTGAAAGAGTCGCAGGCATTAGTCGCTGCGGCATGTGATGCTTACCGGCGAGAAAAGTTCGCACCGTTTGTTCCCAGCGTGCTGTTGGGATTCAGCTCCAGCGGTTTCGGCGGTGGCTTAGGCAACTCGATCGACAATGTTGACGGCCGGTACGATGTCGACGCATTGATGTCGTGGCAAATTCGGAACCTTGGTTTTGGGGAACGAGCCGCTCGTCAAGAATCGTCGTCGCGAGTCCAACAGGCCAGGTTTGAAAAGCTGAGGGTCATGGATCAAGTAGCCTTGGAAGTATCTGAGGCGTCGTCTCAGATTCAGTTTCGCCGCCAACAGATCGACATTACTGAACAGGCGATTCAAGCGGCACAGCAGTCCTTTGATCTAAACCTTTCACGAATTAGCGATGGCCAAGGACTGCCGCTAGAAGTACTGCAGTCGCTGCAAGCTCTCGAGACGGCTCAGCGAGCGTACTTGGCCGCCGTTGTCGGTCACAATCAGGCTCAGTTTCAGTTGCAATGGGCGCTGGGCTGGCCGGTCACAACGCCACCGGAAATGTAAGTTACCCACACATCGCACCGAAAGTCACTGCAGGAACCGACGTCACGACGTCGGTTCCTTTTTTCGTTGTCTCAACCAGAGGCAAACTCAGCCGTTGAATTACTCATCGGTGAAGCGAATCAGGATACGTCAGCGCTGCGTGGGCAACCCTGGGCTATGGACATCAAACGCCTCTGGCGTAGCGAGACGAAAGTCTGGAGACCAACACGATGCATTCGAAACTCGAGCGAATCACCAAGCTGTTGGCCTTTATCCCTACGCCAATCATCTAAGACAGCGGCACTAGCAAGAAAGACCAATTGATTGTGAAACCTAGTTAGGGTTTCCTTGAGTTTCGATGCAGCCCCAGAATGCGTTGGTGCTGCGTGGGCGACCCTGGGCTACAGAAATCAATCGCCGTTGGCGTAGCGAGAAGAAGAAGAAGAAGAAGAAGAAGAAGAGCCAACACGATCCCGTCAACCGCATCCATATCAATTGGAATGTTTCTGACATTCGCGATGCCAACGGGATCACGCCGCTAAGCGAGTAGGCTTAGCGGCGGAAGAAGAAGTGGACCGATCGGAAAACAACTTCGACCGATCCCATTTGTTGCCGATGACGTCAGCGTTGAGACTACTTTGTGTAATCGGGCTGATTGCCTGATCCGGCCGGCACGTCTTGCGCGGACTCGACAGTGATCGATTCCACCTCAGCTGATTGCGGCTGAGAATAGCCGTAGCTCTGCGGCGCTGCGTACGTGGGTTCAGCTGAAACTCCGAATCCACCGTACGAGTTGGTCGTGTCACAACCAGTGTCGCACGAGTTCGAGTCACAGCAGCCAGGTGCACAACCGCCGCCGCATGGGGCTTTTTCCGCCGACCACGAGTATTCGCACTCGGGGCACTTGTACTTTTTGGTCTTCAGCACGCACACGCGGCGAGTTCGGGCGCCGTTGTTGACACACGAGCTGCATCCGGTGCCATCACACGAATTGCAAGATCCACACTTGTCTTTCTTTTGCCACGGGAATACGACCCGCGGAATGCAAATGACTTTTGATTCGACTTCGAAACACGACTTTTCGACTTCGACTTCTTTTGCGTCAAACTTACAAATATGATCACACGCGGGACAGCGTTTGGAGCAACCGGTTTGATCGAGTAACCCCATCGGCAACCCAGCCGATGCGGGCGTTTGTGTCGCGATCAAAGCGATGACGGCCACCACCGTCGCGGCGGTAGCGCCAAGTAATTTTTTCAATGACATCGATATCTTCCTGACTTACGATTTGATTGTGTGAGAGTCTGTTACGATCGAAGACTGCGGGCATCGGATCCCTAGAAATCGATCATGAAACGCGTGCCAAGAATCGTGTAATCACCATCGATTCCGGTTGCGAGAGGAACGGAGGACAGACCTTGACCACCGTTGTTGACTTCACCCCAAACCAAATTCGTTTGCACTTTGGAGTAGGCAGTCCAGTACCAGTTCAATCCTGCAGTTACAGCGTGGCCTTGTCCACCACGAATATCCGAATCACTTAGGTCGATGTAGTCGTAGCGAAGTGCCATCGCCAACGCTCCCCAGCCCCTGCCGGTGCCACCTGCACATCGGTCAACCAAGAAGAAGTTTTCGAACGGCTTCACGCGATCAATCGTTCCAGTCACGCGATCATATGGAATGTGTTCGCCAGTCAAGAAGTACGATGCGTAGATGTAACCGCCGTGGAAGTGCAGGTCATCGCCGCTGAATCCACCAAGCGGATCTCGCTGGACCCAGGTGTTGATGTATTCGCCGGTGATCTGCAGCGCGCCGATATTTACAATCGATTCCAAACCGAACTGTTCGTAGTTGTCGGCTCCAAGGATGCGGTTGGTGTTGTACCAACGCGAATCGCTGCGAGCCAAAGGTCGGGTCCGGAAACGAGCTTCGTTCGCGTTGTCGTCTGCGTCCAAGGTACCGTTGCCGTCCGTTTGGTTTACCGAACCAGACATCGCCAAGTGCATGTATCCGCGGCCACCGCTGGTTTTGTCGTACCAAGGACTCGACGACAAACGACCATAGACACCGGCTTCGTTGAAGTCGCCGCGGTAGCGTCCGTCGGTATTTATGTTTTCCAAAAGAAACGCACCGTACCGCCAGTGGAACAATTCATCGTCGGTATACCCGTACATACAGGCACCCAATCGACGAGCGTCTTCATTGAACGTTTCTACCGCCAACGGACGTTCAGCGAACACATTGTGACGGCTACTGTTGAGGTGGTCCAAACCGATCGGTCGTTTTTGATTACCGATCAACAGAGTTTGATTGTTCGGTAGATTGTTGAACCCTAGATAGACGTCCTTCATTTCCGCTTGAGCAGGATTGTTGAAATCCATCTGAATGCGGAACAACATGTTGTTGGGAACGTCGCCAGCTAGTTCCAAACGAATGCGGCGGAAATCCCATCGATTTTCAGGATCGTCGGTTGGGTCACCGGTCTCAAGTTCGTTGATGCCCGCGTCAGAATCGACGAAGTTCCAGTTGTCCAGGTGAACTCGGCCACCGAGCTTGTAGCTGGACTTTTTCTTCTTTGCGTCAGCTTCTTCCTTCAATTTGTCTTGGTACTTGTCCCAAGACTCTTCGATTTCATCAACTCGTCCCAGCAGATCTTCGTAGTCTGCTAGCGGGACGGTTGCTTCTTCTTTCTTGTCGTCTTTAGCAGCGACTTTTTCTTCCTTTGCTTCCTCTGCTCCCTGTGCAGATGCGACAGGCGCCGGCAGGTTGCCTGCGGCCGCAGCGTCTTGCAGCATGTAGGCAGATGTATAGGACACTCGTTCAACTGGTGCCGTGTTCGCAACATCGGGCATCATCAATGCCCTCGCCAGTGCGCTGTCATCAGCAGAGGCCGTCGAGATGCAAAACGACGGAAGAGCGGCAACGACGCCTAGCGTCGCCAAGAGCGCACGACGCGCTCTCGATCGGGATGAAGATATCAAGGGAAACCGTCCGTGGTTTGCGTGAGCTGCGTCCCGAACGGGAACACAACAATAACAGGTTAATGAAGCGGCATCCTGCCAAGCCTCGGTTGTTGCATCGTCGCCGTTGGAGAACCCGAATTATTAAGATTTTACGACTATCGCCCGGACTTGTGCTCCTGGTAAGCAGGACCCCACTAAGCCGTTGGCCTTGCCCGACTCGAACAACCGTTTAAACCGTTGCAATTTATTGCTTGCCGGTACAACGGTGCGACATGCCGAGAAGATGCAACGGTTAGCGTGAGTTTGCACTTCCCATCCACATGACCGTGACGACTACGGAGCTCCTGCCGGTTGTCGCGATCGTGATCGCTAGTCTTTCTTGTTCGCCTTGCGTTTGGCCTCGAGCAAACGTTCGGTGTAGCTCCTTTGCTCGGGTGCGTTGGCTGCATTTTCGGAAGGTGCGACTTTCTGAGGTGCTGCGGTCGGGTCATCCAAATCGACCGACTCGGTGCGACCGGCGGTTGCCTCCGGTTCGAACCGAACACTCGAGCGGCGTTTTTGCAGAGATTCGTCGAGCGACTCTTTGTTTCTCTTTAGCGTATCCAATCTAGCGGTAACGATGGCGTCCTTACCGTCATTCGTGCCGCTGATTTTCTTGATCGCTTTGCCAACCCAATCAAAATTCAGCGACACCCGCCGGACAAATACATCTCCCAAAAACAAACAGCACGCTGCTAATACAAACCAAGGCCAAGCGTCACGAATGCTGCGTGCCAGCGACAAGCCACCACGGAACGAATTGCTGTCGATTAACTCCTCTGACGGTTGCAAATCCAAAGGAGCCGTGACGACTCCTGCCGAGCCCCCACGCGGCGTCGTCGAAGCCAATGACTGAATGAGCGCTTGGTTGCTTTCGCGGACGCGGAACTCTTCGCTGTAGGGGACGGTCACGCCCGTCGTCAGCGGCGCCGCACCAGGACCCGGGATCACGTTGACGAAGTAGCTGCCCGATCCGTCGGCCGCAAATTCACCCAGATATCGGCCGGGCGCCGTTTGCCGCATCCGCAGCGGGATCGGCTTCAAGTCGGGACCCAGAGCCGTCGCGTTCATGTCCAAGAAGTTCAGGAACGCGTCTTCACCCGTCAGCGCGTTGACAACGACTTGAACTTGCCCATCGCGAATTTGAGTCGCGATGGTGAACTTCCCCGTGTCGCCAGTCGGTCGCATCAACCACCGGACCAATTGCGCATAGAACTTGTCGTACTCGCCCCAACCCGTCCAATCCGATGCCCACTTGGTTCCGGCGTCCGTCGTTAACACGGCGGTTCGGCCGAGCCCGTAGGTCCAAACGGCCAGGATCGTCGCGTTCTCGGGGGCGTCCGGTTTGGGCGATTGAATCAAGACCTGCGCCAGCGGACTGTCCTTGGTTTGCGTCAACACGAACCCGGTCACATTCGGTAGCGTCCGATCGATACCATCGAGCATCGGGTGCGGAAAAATCACTTCGGGCAACGCGCCGCCTGGCGGTTCGTACACCAACGGACGTGACACTCGGCGAGCTTCGCGTTGGAAGATTCGTGGCAGGGCGCGACCGTTGGCAACTGCGTAATACTTGCCCCCGGTCGCTTGCGCGATCTGCTGCAGCCGGCGGCTTTCGGTTAAACCGTGCGACGCCACTGCCACCGTGCTAATCGTGATGTTGTTGTCTTTGAAAGACTTGATCGTCGCGGGCGACGGGTCGGTTGGGTCACCGTCCGAGATGATGATGCAGTGCTTGACCGAAGCCGGTGTTCGGGCAAGTCCAGCAACGGCCATTCGCATCGCCGGATCAAATTGCGGCATATCGCCAGGCGTCATCCGGCCCAGCGCCGCGAGCATCGCTTTGCGATTCGAGCCGACTTCGAGCAATCCATTCTTTCCGCCCCACATCCACGAATCACCTCGCATCGTCCAGTGCAACACACCGGCGTAGTCGGACGGCCCGAGCTGTTCGATGGATGCTTTTGCGATCACTTTTTGCCAGTGATTGCCGTCCGCCATTTCTGAGGCGTGCATGATCAAGGCAAGAGCACCGACAGCCTGAATTTTGGTGTTCTTGATTTTGAAATCGACCGGCATCGATTCTTCCAGCTTTGTTCCCACCCAACCGCCCGCTCCGAAAGCTTCGGGACCACCGATCATCAGCAAACCGGCACCAAGTTGCTGAGTATTGCTGACGAGCATCTCGATTTGCTCGTCGGTGAACGACGTGATCTGGTCCGATGTCTCACCGGACACGCGCGGCACGCCAGCCAAGATCACCGCGTCGTAAGCCTGAAGTTCGGCAAGCGAACCAAACAACTCGTCGCTCGCCTGAGTGACGACTTCGATGTTGCCGTCTCGCAGGGCCTGGATCATCAAGTCAAAGTCGCCAATGCGGCTTCGTTCTTGGATCAACAGCACGCGTCCTTTGCCGCGAACGTACGTGTAGGCGGTCGCATTATTGTTCTGAACAAGACCGTCGTCATCTTCGGTTGCCGGCACAAACTCGGCATCATAAATGTAGGCAGCCGGTTGTTCGATTTGGTGACGAAGCGGGAAAACGTTCTTGCCGGAATCCAGCGTGATCGCTTCCTCCAACAACAACGTCTCTTCGCCACCAACACTTTGCTTGACTCGCAAGGTTCCGCGAACAGGTTCGGCGCTGCCATTGTCAGAGTAGTTATTCAGGACAACCCGAGCTTCGAACGGTTGTCCTTTTCGAATGTTGTTGGGCAGGTCAATCTTTTCGACCAACACCTCGTTGGCCGATTCCAAGACGACCGGAACCACATCAATGCCGATCCCCGAATCGGCAACACGCGCGGCCAAGGATCTTGCTTGGCCGACGTTTTCGTTGCCATCCGTGACAATCACCAACCGCCGCGACGTGTCCTCAGGCATCGATGCCTTGGCCAAATTGATGGCGGATTCCAAATTCGTCGCATCCGTGCGTCCTCCCAAACTTTCCAGCCGGCGAAGCTGTGGAATGTTGTCGTCGTACGGCGGGATCTCGATCGCTGCGTCGCGTCCAAAGACCACAATTCCAGCCCGATCCTTGCGTACTTCGTCGCGATGCCGGCGCACGTTGCGGATCACATAGTCCAACATCACTTGGCGTTTCGCCGCAGGAATGCTTTCCGATTGATCCAACAAGTACATCACCGTCACGCGGTCGCTGACCCAAACCATTTGCACACCGGCAATCGCAAATACGATCGCCGTCCAAACGACCGTTCGCAACAGCAACGTTAACGCCCGTCGAACACTACCGAGCACTGCAAGCGACGCAAACCCAACCCACCACAAAAGCGGCAGTGCCAATAGCAACCACAAATAGCCGGGGTGGTCGAAGCCAAGGCGGAAGGGAAGCATTATCGATCACCGTCACTGGAAGAGTTCGGAAGCGGCGTGGCGCCCAAGGCAACGGAATCTCCAATGCCGGGCGGGCCGTACATGACCGCGGCTGCGACCGTGGCTGCCATCCCTAAGATACCCACCACGAGGATCGAAAGGGTGACTGCAATCGCCGGAGCAGCTAAAACGTCTGTTTCGTCCTCGGGCGACATTACGATCATCACGACACTGATCACGTTGTTGACAAAGTGCCCAAGCATCGCTGGAAAAAGCGATCCGCTGCGGTACGACACGATGCCCAGAAAAACGCCCATCGGAAACACCGCGACCACGTGGACCAAATCCATATGAAAGGCGGCGAATAAAAACGAAGCGACAAAGCCCCCGACCAGCGGGCTGAAGGATCGAACTAGCCGCGTTTGGATGTATCCACGGAATAAGATCTCTTCACAAATCGCAGGCGTGGCACCGATCATCAGCGCCAGTGGAACCAGAAACCCGTTCTGTCCATGAATCCGAAAAACGCCCGACATTTCCTTCAGCCCGTCACTTTCCTCCAAGAACAGTCCCACTAAGATCCCCGAGACCAGTCCAACCAACGGAGTTGCCAGTGCTGATCCGATCCAAGCCCATGTCGGCCAAGTGCCGCGGACCAAACCTAATCGCCTGGTCATCGGCTCGGGTGACAGGCGTGCGGCGGCAAGCGGCACGGCCACCAACGCGAACTGCGGCATCACGAACAGCAGCAACAATCCCCAACGAGATTCGAACAACGTAGCCATCGTGGCGGCGGAACCCAAAATCTCGAACGATACTTCGCCATAGACGATCCAAACCGCCGCCAGCGCTAACACCGTGCTGGCGAACAAGAATGCAGCCCCTGATGCTGCGATTACGACGAGCGTCGTCCACCATCGTGGTCGCACAGGCGATCCATCCGGATGATTATCCGGCAATGGATTGACTAAGGTGGCAAGAATGGGCTCTTCGAACTCACCGGCGTGTTCGTCGGTTGCATGATAAGGATTCATAAAACCCAGTGTAAGGTTTCGAGTTGCCTGGCGCGCCGCGGTCGTAAACTGTGCAGCCAGCCTGTTGCTGAACGAATCAACAAAAGGTCCTGCTAAGCAAGTCCCATCGTTTCGGGCTTGCCAAACATGACGTTCATGTTTTGGATCGCCGCACCGCTGGCCCCCTTGGCTAGGTTGTCGATCACACACACCAACACTGCCCGATCACCGCAATCTCGCACCGTCATTTGGACATAGTTTGTACCGGCAACATGCTTCGTGGCGGGCAAGTGATCGACGACATTCACGAACGGGCTGCCCGCGTACTGATCACGCAGACACTGCATCATTTCATCGACCGAGTGACCGTTTTTGCGAACATAGATCGTCGACAGAATGCCACGATCCATGGGGGTCAAGTGAGGCGTGAACAACGTCTGCACCGGAGCACCGGCGATGCGGCTGACCAAGTCGTTGATTTCCGGTCCATGGCGATGGCTGCCAACGGCATAGGCAGCAATCGACTCGTTCGTTTCGCAGTACAGCGTCGCAACCTTTGCGCTGCGACCAGCACCGCTAACGCCACTCTTTGAATCCACAATGATGTCGGTGGTTTCAATCAGTCCCGACTTGACCAGCGGCGAAAGCGGCAAGATCGCGGACGTTGGATAGCAACCGGGGTTGGCGACGACGTCCGCCGTCGCAATCTCATCGGCAAAAAATTCGGGCATCCCGTAGACCGTCTTGCCGACTCGTTCGGGCCAGGGATGCTTGACGCCGTACCATTTTTCATACACCTCAAGCGACGACAAGCGAAAGTCGGCGCTAAAGTCGATCACTCGAACATCATGCTGGACCAACGCGTGGACCGTTTCGGCCGATGCGCCGTGCGGCAGACAACACATCACGACGTCACACTTGCCCGCAATCGTTTTCGCGTCCAAATTCTCGATCGGCACGTCACAACGTCCCGCCAACGACGGGTGAACTTCGGCAAGAGTGTTGCCGTCTTCGGCACGACTGGTTGCGGCAACCACTTCGGCTTCGGGGTGGGCCATCAATAGTCGAGCGACTTCCAGAGCCGTGTATCCGGTTGCGCCGGCGATGCCTACTTTGATTTTTGTCATGGTTTTAAAAAAAGGATTTTCAGGTCAATGTCGTCGAAACCATCACTACAGAATGTCTGGATCCGCCGAACGTTCGTCTGCGGTCAAGTCGTACATGTCGCGAATCAGTTGTTTGTCACAATCTCGCTGCTCAACTTTTCGCCGCGAAAACATTCGCTTTTGGGTGTTGATCATCACGTCGGCAGGCAACAGTGATGTTTGGCCGAACAAGCGTGCGTAGTTCACATAGCTTGGCACATTGGAAGTGACAAACCCGTACATCATGCTGCAAACACCGATCACTTTTCCGGTGAAGATGCTTGTGTTGATCGCAGTCTTGGAATAATCACCGACGAAGCAACCCAGAAACTGCATTCCCGTCGCGGTCTTTCGATCCCCGTAGGTGATGTTGATTTTGCCGTAGGTGTTTTTTAGATCGCTATTGCACGTACCCGCCCCCAGATTGATCCAACTGCCCAGGTAACTGTGCCCCAAGAAACCATGGTGTTGTTTGTTGGTGTACGGCTCGATCACGGACGCTTCGACTTCGCCACCAATCTTTGTCGTGTGCCCCAGCGAAACACCGTCTTTGAGCGCCGAATGCTCGATCACTCGAGTTCCCGCGCCAGCGTGAACGGGCCCCGACAGATAGCAGAACGGACCAACTTTGACATTGTCTTCGAAGATGATGGGGCCCGCGGAGGTGTCGACTGCCGCGTACTGGCCAATCTGAACGCCTTGGCCGACGAACACACCGTCCGATGTTTCAGTGTAACGGCCTAATTCCAGTCGCCGATTCATCGATGTCGCCATCTCTTTCATGTGGCAAGCGATGATATCATGCGGCCAACAGAATGCAGCAAGCTTGTGTTCCAAACGATCAAGTTGACCAGCTTTGGCGAGCAAACGTTCTATCAACGAATAGGTTTCATCAGCGTCGACGGACGCGACGTCCGCTGCGGTCATTCGTGCCGCCAAAATGGATCCGTCTTCGCCATCGACGACGATACCAGACCGACCAAGCTTGACTAATTCGCCGAGTGTTTTTTCTTGCTCGACCGTCGGCATGACTCGCGCATTGACCAACAGAACTCCATCGGCATCGTCGATCGTGTCAGGCACCCGATCGATCCCGTGATCGAGTTGCTGGATGACTTGCAAGTACGGTCGTACCGAACCGGTCAGCTTGCCAGGCAGTCGCTTGAGCCAGTCGACCAAGCAAAATGACGCCGACGTGATGGCGTAGGCGGGACGCGCGATGGCGATGGGACGAAGTTGATCGACGCGATCGTCTTCGAAACAAATGATTTGCATGGCGAACTAACGAAAAAGCTGGCATCGGACAAGCGACAGAGTGTTCCAGCCAGCGATTTCGCATCCGGCTGTATCGGTTGTACAGCTTAACCGTTTCGGCGCAGAAGTCTCTGCCCCCAACCCAGCCGGGCAAGCAGGAGATTGCGGTCACTTGCAATTAGCATCGAGCAAATCCGGCCGTCTTCCTTCCGGCTCTACTCTGCCATTCTCATCTACCAACATGGCCCATTTTCACTTACCACTTGCCACGAAAACAGCGATTTTCGCTGGGCTAGTCCTAGCGATACCGGCCGACAGCCGAGACGCCATTGGCGCTGACGCGCATCCAAGACAATGGGTCGACCAATTGGGTGCGGATTCATTTCACGCTCGCGAATCCGCATCGCAAAGCTTGATCGCCACGATCGTGTCCGGTGACGAAGCCGGTCTCTTGTCCCGCGACGAAGCGACCAACGCTAGCGAGGCGGTACGGAACGGGTTGACGAATCCCGTCACAGAAATTCGCCTGGCTTGCCAAGACATCCTGCGCCGCGCTGACCATATCCAACTTGAACGACAAATCCACCGCCTCAAGAATCTTCGCACGGCGCCCGATCAGATTGACTTGGTCGGTTGGGACTCGTTTTCGTCGTTGATCGGCGATGACCAAATTTCGCGAGACCTATTCGCGGATCTGACCGAGACGTTTTCCAAAGGAATCGGCAATCGCGAGCGACTGTCGACAGCCGTTGGTCAGTGGACTCGGCCCAACTGGGATCCGTACCAAATATCGCCGGACGACGAATTGCGTTGGGCGATGCTGATTTGGATGGATATCGAAGATGCTGGCCGTAAACATCGACCGCTGTCGTCCCGCATCACCATGTCGCTGAGCAATCCGTCGATGGGGCCGAACTGTAATAGCGACCAGCAAACCGGATTGCAGCGACTGATCGGTCGCTGGATCGAATGCCAAAGCAGTGCACCGACGGCTCGAACGCACTTGATCATCGCGATGAGATACGCGTGTGTCGAACAAGCAACTTGGTTGTGCGAACGGACCTTAGCGGATTCGACATCGTCGGCGTCCGCCGAAGTCACCGCAATGCTGACCGCATCAGTTTTAGGGCCAACCCGCATTGCCCCCAAGGACTTAGAAATCCAACTGCGCCGCCGTTTAGCCGATCAACGCACCGCACATGTTTGGCAAACGGTGAATAATCGGGTGACCAAAATCCGCACCCAAGTCCGCGACGTCGCGATCGCACTGCTGCTTCGAGATCGAGGAATTGATCCGCGCGACGTGGGGTTTGCAGAATTGCAGGCCGACCAGCTCTTTGTTTATCGGGATCACAGCCTGGGGTTCGGCGACGAAACTTCCCGCCAAGCGGCTCATGAAATCGCAACCAGTTTGATCAACCCCTGATGGATGACGTGCAGGAGATGCACCAAACAGTCCGACCGCCTGGCCTTCGATCAAGGCTGGCGGAAAAAAAAAGAAGTGAGGGCGCTGGGACTCGAACCCAGGACCATTCGATTAAAAGTCGAATGCTCTAACCAACTGAGCTACGCCCTCGGTAGGCACAAACCGCACGAGTGCGCTTGATACCGAAAAAACAACCCGGAAGTAACTTCGCGGGCATCGCCAACTTGGGCAATCCACGCGAGACACCTCCGGGTGCGTTTCTTTTTTGTCAAACGGAGCGGACAGGATTCGAACCTGCGGAACCAGTTACCCGGTTCACCGAATTAGCAATCCGGCGCTTTCGACCACTCAGCCACCACTCCCAACGAACTGGACATTCAACGTCCGTTTGACTCTCAGATTTCCAGATTGTGCAAGATCCGCGAACTTCACGCAACCCACACTCAAACCGGAAAACGAACTCCTTTTTTTAGAGGCGTCTGGTCACCAAAGGTTCGGGCCATCGGAGGATATGATTAGCGTTATGAAATCCGATCCCCAAGACACTTCTGGTCCGCTGAAAAGTTCTCGTCCATTGCCCCGGTCCGCCAGCACTTCGGGTCGCGAATCCCTGCTGACTCACGTCTCCCACCGCGCGATGGCAACGGATTTCGTGGTCATGCTGCCTGAGCATGCCGCCGATGGCGTCGAAGTCGTGCTCGAGGCACTTGAGATGCTTGATTCAATCGAGGCTTCGCTAACGATCTACAAAGCCAACGGCGAAGTTTCGCGGCTAAACCGCGACGGTGCTTTCAAGCCCGTAAAGATGTCCGGTGCGACATTCCGATTGCTGGAAAAGTCGATTTTGTGGAGCCAGCGAACGTCTGGCGCGTTCGACATCACCGCAGGCCCCCTGGTTGAGGCATGGGGATTCACACGCCGAAACGGCAGCAAACCGACGGCAGAAGAAATCCAGACAGCTCGCGATTTGGTCGGATTTAACAAAATACTGCTGGACCCTCACAACCAAACGGCCCAACTTGCGACTGCTGGAATGACGATCAACCTGGGCGCGATCGGCAAGGGCGACGCCTTGGACCGACTGGCCGCCCATCTGAAAAAGTCTGGCGTCGCCGATTTCTTAATCCATGGCGGAAACAGCAGCCTGATCGCGGCTGGCGACCAGGACCACGACTCTGGCCGAGGCTGGGCCGTCGGGATTGCTCATCCGACGAAACCCAAACGGCGATTATGCGGCCTCTACCTAAAAGACCGAGCACTTGCGACAAGTGGCTCGGGAAAACAGTTTTTTCACCACCAGGGCCGCCGATTTGGACACGTGATCGATCCCCGAACGGGCTATCCGGCCGGCGATCTAGCCTCGTTGACCATTTTGATGGAGTCGGCAGCCGACGCCGACGCGGCGGCGACGGGGTTATTCGTCATGGGCAGCCATGCAATCGGCGAAATCACCGAACCCTGGATCCAGTGCCCGATGATCCTGGCAGCCACCGGCCGACGGCAAGACGAGGTCGACGTGTCCACGGTTGGACAGATTGACTGGATTGACCCGCCCGCGGAAAGCGAATCCGACGGCTAGATCATGCAAGGCTGCGTCGCTGGTTCCGCAGGCGTGGATTGCCGATTCCAGATCGGTCTGGACTTGCCGCCAACCAGATGGCTACAAGCGGATTGACGATGGCCTGCGACTTGCAGCCAGCACCAATCCAACAACTCAAGAGATTCGGTTGACTATGAGCGTTAACTTTTTTGAATGGCTTCGTGACGGAGTCCGCCAATCAGTATTGCTGGGTGTCAGCGATGCGATCGAGGAAATCGGCACTCCGGCCAACTCGGACGAACTGCATCCGAACGTTGCAGCCTTGCTGAAGACCGAACCGACGAAATCGGCGAAACGAGTGCCGGCAAGCACCGCTGGCCGCAAACGACTCGGCAAAACCCTGAAAGACATGAACCCAGCCAAGGCCTAAGCCAGCCGCGGCCGTGTCAAACGTGGCCATGTCAGACGTGGCTCGGGACCTGCAAACGAACGACGGTCGATTCGCCGGGCGCGGACTCGATCTCGAGCTTTGCACCGATAATTTGGGCGCGGCCTCGCATCGACTTGATGCCGAAATGGCCTGACGGAACGGCCTCAGTGTCAAAACCGCAGCCGTCGTCGGCGACGGTGATGACATGATGGCCAGCAAATGATCGACCAACGACTTCAACGCGAGTGGCTTTGCCATGGCGGATCGCGTTCCTAACTGCCTCGATGACGATTCGGTAACAAACCACCGCAACCGGCTCAGTAACTTCGTTCACATCGGCCGACAATTGCCAGTCAACCGTGACGCTCGAATCGCCAAAAAGCCGACCTAGCGTGTCGCGGGCGGCTCGTGCCCAAAGGGTACCGACGAGTTCCGGCGGATACGTCGACGTCAAGATTTGGCGACTGACGGCCATCGCTTGATCAACCAGTTCAGCTAGCTGGTCGATTCGTTTCGCGGATGGCGAATCGGCGGGCGCGTCGATTTCAGCCTTCAGCCGGCCAATGCTTGCTGATGCCGCAAACAGATAAGGCACCAACGCATCGTGGATCTCGCCAGCGATACTTGCTCGGTCCGCCTCGATTATTTCGCTTGCGGTGACAATGCTTGCCGCCGGTTCAGTCGCGTCCGAGTCTTCCAACATCGGCGATTAACCGAACCATCCTTTTTTGTCGAAGCTGGCCAGCGCCTTTTCTTCGCCTTCCTGGATGTCGAACAGCTTGTTCAGCTTCGTAATTTTGAAGACTTCCATCACGTTAGGCGACACTTCGCAAAACTTCAGGTTGACCCCCTGCGCCTTGCAGCCTTTGTTCAGCATGACCAGTTTGGTGATCATTGCTGACGACATGAAGGAAACGCCGCGAAAGTTTAGCAGCAATTTCTTGTGGATCGCCTGAGGCACGACTTCTTGCAGTTCGCGCCCAACTTGTTCGATTCGTTGGCTATCAAGAATCTTGCTATCGGTGAATCCAACAACCAAGATCTCGCTTGCGTTCTGGGTGGTAATGGCGGCCATGGCATGTCTTCCGTTGAATACTTCTGGATCGGGACGGCTCTTCCATCCCGCTCGGGTCGCTACACATTATCACCCGCACACCGGCAAAGCAATTCGCCAGAAAAAATGACTAGCGATCTGATTCATCGAGCTGGTCCAAAAGGTCGTCCAGATCCATCCCGCCCGCCTTAGCGGGAAAGGACCTGGGAAGCGGCTTTTCTGACGATGAAGCCGCCAAACTAGAATCATGTCCCGCCGACTCGGTTGCCGCGTCCGAAGGAATCCCCCCGCCCGAATGGTTCGCTCCGGTCGTTCCGAGTGACCCAATCGAGAACGTTTTTACGCCCGAAGAACGCAACATCCCCTGCAGGATCTGCAGGACAGGTTCGGCAGCGATGAAATTGCTGAGATCAAATCCGTAAATACGTCGTTGGCCTGCCTGCGCCGAAACTCCGCCCGGATCCCCTGCGTGCAGCGCCCGAACGCCAGTGATACCGATCGCCAGTAAATCTGCCATGGTTTCCGCCACCGGCCGCCAAGCCATCACGACCGCGTCACCCGTCAACGACTCGAGCGTCAAGCGGTCGGTCGAATCCGGTGACAGGTCGTCAAGTGCCCCAACCAAAGCCAAATCCATTCCTGGACGACCAATCAACTCACCCACCAACCGCTCGGAGACACGCTTGCCAGCGGCAGTGGGCGGAGCAGCATGCACCATTACGACAGACAAACGAGCAGCCACGAGGCAGGTTCCTAAATTAGTGAGTTGTGTAGAACGCGGTACATGCAGGTGCCCCGTATGCCCAGGTGGCGATCGAAAAGCCCGCCCAGGTGGCGATAGAGGTTACACGAAATGGTCCCGCCGCGCATCCAGAAACCAAAGGGCTAGAAACGCACGCCTAGGACTGTACGACATCGTACAAGTCGAACCACAGGTCTCGCACGTTGGTGGACTTGCTTAGCTGGCGACGCGACAGTTCTGCGCTGACACGGTCAGCAATCTCGTCAGACGAATCGGCTATCAACGATTCGGTAAGTTCCTGGATCAACGAGCGACTGTTACCAGTGCGGTGTAGGGTAGTTGCGCCTGGAAAATCATGGTGACTGGTTGCCAACATGATTTGATTGCGACGCCTTGCCGACCTCAACAAGCCGCACCACGCCCATCGACTTAATTGCTCGGCCCCATCCACAACCAGCAGTCCGCCACTGGCAAGCGAGACTTGAGCTTGCCGCACCCGCCGCGCCGCCGTGTAGCGGTACCGAATCCGCGAAAGAAATGTCATCGACGGCGAGACACACAATTGCAGCGGAGCAACGGCAACTCGCTCTGATTCGAACCGACGCACGACTTCCGCCACCAACGTACTCTTGCCTGTGCCATGCGGACCGACAATCAAGCCACACCTAGATTGCCCTAGTCGATCGACGATCGCATCCAGTTGGGCACGTTCGTCGCCGATGCTAAATCGATAGGGAATCGCACCGGGGCGAACGAACCGAGTACAAAACGGGTTGGACACCGCAGCATCCGCGACGGTCGAAATCACGACCCCAGCATCACCGCAGCATCTTCGTCAGCGCTGTCATTCGCCTTTGAATTCAAGTCACGCTTGCGAGGTGAAACTACCGACAGCGGACCACTCTGATCTTCAACAACAGGCGAGACCAAATTGAACGGCTGTTCCGCCATGATTTTGCGACCATCGCTCAGAAACAACCGCATTCGGATACACCAACGCACCGTGATCAGATGGCCGTGGTAGCTAAGCGGCGAGGCTGGCAGGACACAACGAATCGATTGCTCGTCCGCCAACCCCATGCGACGAATCTGGCTTTCGACAATACGGTAAAAATGATGCACGTGCAGATCTTCGTCGCCCTTACCTTCGGTGTGCCACAGGACGGACACTTCGATACTTTGCAGATCGTCGACCGAAATACGGCGAACTCGCCATTTTGCAACCAACTCTCCACCAGCTTGATAAACCCCATCCTCGCGGCAAAGCGAGATGTTCAGCGCGGGCTGCGTTTCACAGGCAGACCCGGCGGGTGAACGACGACGGGGAAACTTCGGCAGAACGATGGCCACGGACGAGATTCTCCACGAACAACAATTTTCCAGCGGATGGCATTGTGGGTACCCACAAACGAATGCATCACGCCAGCAGGCAACTCAACGGCTAATTGTTGCTCCCAAGGCACCATTGGGTCAACGCGTACTTCGCGTTCTTTACACAGAACTTGACTAAAAGATTCATAGCGATCGACGCGAACATCAGTGCCTTGGCGGTAAAAAGTCTCTTCTTCGCAAGTCAGGTGGACACTCAGGCGTTTCAGCTTCAAACGACCCATCTGCGACACGTACACATCCAGCTTGTCGCCCGGCGTCAGCGGATGGTGGCTGATTTCAACGATTGTAGAGCCGACCCCGGCATTCTGGCGAAGCTGGGCCAGAAAGTACTTGATCGCCCAAACACCGATCACCGCAAAGGGAACCAGCAAAGTTGCAACGATCCAGCGTGGCCGCCCGTACCAAAACCCGGACACAACCACGGCCAACAGCACGAACCAAACGGTGTTCCACAATAGCGCCAATGTCGCTGGACCGATGACGCCCGATTCGGGTGTCTCGGACGACAATCGGTACGTCAGCCGTTCACCGGGACTGTCGTTCATGGAACGAACCCCCGGCACACTGGGCAACTTTGTGCCGCCGTCTGGCGACTGGCCGATCAAGTCGATAGCGCCTTTTTCGAGCGCCTTGGTACGGGTGAAAATATTGCTTCGGCGCTCGCTGCTGGCCCCGAATCGCATCAAGCGAAAGATCAGACCACCGATGCCCGTCAACAGCGACGCCAACGAAAGGATCCCAAAAATCCACGTGCTCAAACTGGTCGAGAACGCTTCGGTTGGCACATTGGCGACACTCATCGGCGCAAACCGATTGATCAACACCAGCGTCAATCCAAAGACGCCGGTTAAGAACAACAGCATGTAAAAGACGGCTTCGCCGGCAACACCGCTCGCGTCGTTACTCAGTCGCCGCTTGCCCCGTTTTTTACTCCAGGGCGTCGGTATCCACGATCGCGGAAAACGGGGCATGCTTTAGAACTTTGGCCTTTAGACCCGTGCCGCTTGGCGACCGGGGCGATAGAAGCCGAGCGACTCGAGAGCGGCATAAACTTCGTCGAGTGTCTTTTCGCCAAAGTTGCTGATCGACAGCAAACGGCGAGGTGTCGCGTTGAGCAAATCGCGAACTGTCAAAATGCCGGTCTCTTCGAGACAATTGGTGGTCCGAACGGACAACTCCATTTCGGCGATGCTTAAATCCAAACGTTCGCTACGCAAACGCGACTCTTCTTCAACGCGGCTCAGCGGAATGCGGGTCATGCCAAACTCCCTTTTGTGATGGATCGACCGATGATACAAACGGGCATGAAAGAACCGCCGCCCTGTGACTTGCGTCCCGCGGCCTGCGTGCTTCCTTGCCTGCGTTTTCCAGATACGCCGAATGTAGAAGATACGCGACAGCGAAGAAAGCCGCCGTGTCACTCAGAAAGCAAAGTTTTTTGCCGCAAGTTTGCTATCAAATCACTACTGACCAGCCGGCGTGACCCACATTGGCTGGAACCGACTGGTCGCCTGGGAAGTGTGGCTAACGGACGCTTGTTCCGCACGCTCCAGTGAGACAACCAAGTCCACCGATTCCGGCATGCGACGTGGCTCGGCGATTGGCTCTGCCGAATCATGTGTGTCGGCTTCAAACAAATCAGTCAGTTCGATTTGCCGCTTATTCTGTAAGCCAGCAGAGCCTTCGCGATTGAACTGATTTGCCTGACCAGACGGTCGAGACGTCACGTAGATTCGGTCACCCGGCTGAAGCTCATAGTTCGTCGACGAGTCACCCGACTGAGCGATCTCTCGGTAACAAATCGGCAGCTTCACGCGGGCCGATTCGGCTGACACCGATTCAGGCGATTCCGACCGGGTCAAATGAATCTCGCAGGTCGACCCAGCACCGGTCAGACCGCCTGCGGCAGAGATGCCGTCGAGCACCGTCGAACGCTCGTCCAACGGAAAGCTGCCCGGCGAATTGACTTCGCCCAATACGTAATATCGGCCGGCGGGCTCGGATCTGTTCGGCATGCCTGATGGCCGATCCGCTGTTTGCTGATTTTCGGACTGCTGCTTTACGACGGGCTCGATCAAGAGATGCCCAGTTGCGATCGCCGACAGCCCCAAACTGCTGCATCCGGTTGACGACAGCGTCACACCAGCCAACAGCCCCACCATCACGAAGCGACGTAGTCCATCAGGACTGAGTGCATTTGAAGGCATCGTCACAAGAATCCACATTGTCGAGAGCCGCGAACCGATCATCCGAACTACCGGATAATTCGGCACGATCGCTTCACCCGTCACAACATGATCGGTTCGCGCGACAGGACCGGCACGACTGCGAAAACCCGAACGACCGTAAGAACCCGAACGATGCAAAGAACCGGCACAACCGGCAAATCTTGACGCGCCCGACGCTCAGCCACTGCCGCAAAGGCCTCGGCGACCGAATCAGCCCTGCTGGCCCGGCCACCTTTCCAACATCCAGTCAACGATCCGGGACGACGACTTGCCGTCACCGTACGGATTTTCGACGACCCTGGACTTCTTGCCATCGCGAGACTGCCCGTCAACAGCTGCTAGCGATTCGCTGACCCGGCGGACAATCAATTCGCGATTCGTGCCAACCAGTTCCGCCAATCCGGCGTCCACGGCTTCGGGGCGTTCGGTTTTATCGCGAGTCACCAGCACGGCGTTCCCCAGCGACGGGGCTTCTTCCTGGACGCCGCCGGAATCCGTCAACACGACGCTGGCACGGTCCATCAACCACACGAATTGCGGATAGTCGGCTGGTGGCACCAAATGAACGTTTTCTAAACCAGCCAAACGCTCGTGGACGGGCCCCTTGACGTTCGGGTTCAGGTGAACGGGATAGATGAACTGAGTTTCGGGATGCAACCGGGCCAGTTCAGCGACCGCATCCAGAATCGACGCCAGCCCAGGGCCAAAGTTTTCGCGTCGGTGCCCGGTGACCAATACAACCGAGTCGGCGGTAGCCGCCGGATACTGCTGGCGCCACTTGGCATCGTCGCTGCGTTCTTTTTCGACGGTATGCAGAAGAGCGTCGATGACCGTGTTGCCTGTCACCCGGATATTCGCCTCGGGGACGCCTTCCCGCCGCAACGCTTCGGCGCTGCGATTGGTCGGCGCGCAGTGCAGTTCAGTGATGATTCCAGCGACGCGCCGATTGAATTCTTCGGGCCACGGAGCCGTCAAATCACCCGTTCGCAAACCAGCTTCGACATGAACGATCGGTATCCGGTGATAAAACGCCGCCATGGCTGCTGCCATCACCGTCGTCGTGTCACCCTGGACGACGACACAGTCGGGTTTCTGATCAACGATCACACCGTCGACAGCTTGCAAGCAAGCTGCGGTCAGCCCCGTCAGAGTCTGGCCGGGCTTCATCAATCCCAGATCGATGTCGGGCGTGATCCCAAAGTAACCCAGCACTTGAGCAAGCATTTCGCGGTGCTGGCCGGTCGAACAAACGATTGCATCGATGCTTTCAGGGCGTTTTTGGCATTCCAAGATCACCGGGCACAACTTAATGGCCTCGGGACGTGTTCCAAAGACGATTAATGGGCGAAGGGGGCGATTTGGGAGTCGTGAGTCGGTCATCGGAGCGTTTTCAGAGGAATTTAAAGAATTGGCGAGCTGTATTTGCGTCAGTTTTACGGATCGGCCATCGCTTGGCCTTGGGGAGAGAATGATCGGCGGATATACCTATAGTCGACGGTGGCGAGCGGCGAGAAACTTTTCCTAACTCCGCCCACCCTCAAATTTGTGGCGCCAAGTCAGGCGATTGCATGCGGCAGACGGATTCGAGCGGTATTCTCCCCATCGGAAATCGACGCCTCTTGTGGCTCCTGGGCGACACTTCCCCACCTTTCACTACTTTAAACACTCGCTTTTCCCCAACCACTGGCGAGCCCGCGCGAGACTTTGGCAGCAAAAATCGCCCCTGATGCGATTTCCGTCAAGCCGCAGCGGCTCTCCGTCCACACCCAATTCGCTGAAGCGACCCATTTATGAGATCCGATCACTGGAACTTCCTGGCCAATCTGCTGGGAACCCCTGGGCCGGCAGAGCCACCAAAGAAGGCCGCCCCCAAAGCCGAAGCCAAGAAACCGGAAGCAGCCAAGTCTGAACCGACTCCCGAAGTGACTCCTCCGCCTGTCACAACGCAGGCAGAGGTTGCCGAGTCTGTGTCGCAACCCTCCAGCGACAACACGGATGACTTGGATGATATTTTCGCCCACTTCAACCGCAAAGACGACCGCGACGACGCTCCGTCAGCAACGCCGAAAGCTGCCACACCAAAGCCTGCTGAAAAACCTGTTGCGGAAAAGCATTCCGAACCAACACCGCGCCCGGCTTCAAAAGCATCGGCGTTTTCAGACGACAATGACGTTGCTGCGGATGACGTGCTTGATGCATTGACGGCCGTCGAGCCTCCGCAGATTCTGCCTGGCTTTGGTGCTCCGGCACGATCCTCGGGCGAGTCTTCGTACGACCCGGCTCCGGTCGCTAAGCCAGACCCAACCGCACTCGATCGAGCAATCGGCCGCGGCGATGACCAAGCAAAACGACAAGAACGCCCCGCGCGTGACGACCGACCGGCCCGTAGTGAACGACCACGTCGCGATGATCGTTCGGCTCGTGAGGATCGCCCAGCACGCGAAGAGCGCCCGGCACGTGAAGAGCGCCCGGCACGCGACGATCGCGATGACTCGCTACGCCGCGATTCAGATTCGTCTCGCGGCCGTTCGCGGTCAGAATCAGGATCGAAAGCCTCTAGCGGTTTCGGAACCGGATTGGTCGATGATTTTGACGATACCGATGACGTTGACGTCACCGAATCCAAGCCGGCTCAGCGTAGCGACCAAGACGGTGATGGCGAAGGCCGCCCGGCTCGTCGACGACGCGGTCGGCGGGGATCTCGCCAACGGACGTCCGAAGACGAAGTTGCCAAGATCAACGATAAGGACGACAACGAATCCGCATCGGCCAGCCCAGCCCGGCGCAGCGATCCGGCCCGCAACAGCAATAGCGACCGCGATCAAAGCAACGACGGCGAGGGAACTTCACGTGGCGGATCTCGCCGACGAGGTCGCTCGCGCGGCGGACGCGGCGAAGAATCGCAAACCGAAAACTCTCGCAGCGATTCATCCGAAGCACCCAAAGCACGCATTCGACGCGACTTTGATGACCTCGACGATAATGATGTCGATGACGACATCTTGTCGATAGACATCGATGACGATGATGACAGCGGCACAGACCGCGAACCGGCGTCAGAAGGCGATGAAGAACGTCGACCTCGGTCACGTCGTCGCGGACGACGCGGACGCGGACGCGGACGTGGACGTGGAGGCGAAGGAAACACCAACGATTCACCGGATACCGAATCGCCTAAGGACCGCCCGTCGCGCGACTCGGGTAGTCAGCGTCCAGATCCGCTTGCGTCAAAATCGGCCTTCGGCAGTGACGACGACGATGATGATGATGACGTTTCAGTCGCGCCAAAACGCGACGACGAGTCGGACAGTGAAACCGAAACTCGCGCTCGACGGCCTCGCCGACGTGGCGGACGTGGACGCAGCAGCGAAGACACTGGCTCGACCGATTCCGACGGCGACAGCCAGCCACAATCCGGCCGCGGACGCTCGCGTTCCGATGGCCGTACACGCGACGACGCACCCGCGCCGCGCAGTGAACCTCGCCGTGCCGATGTACCAACCTGGCTGGACACCGTGAAGACGTTTGTCGATGGGAACATCGAAAACCACGCTCGAAACAAAGGTGGCGGCGGTGGCAATGGCGGTGGTGGACGCGGCGGACGCGGACGCCGACGTTAATCGATTCGGGGTGGTTCCCGATCAACGCCTTTTCGCACTATGATGTGCGACAGAACAAGCGGTTGGCGCTTTAGCCAACTGCACTGAATCACTTGCCCGTCAGTGGCGGTCCTTGCGACTGTGAATCGTGAACCTGGTCAGGCCTTAACTGGAGCAGCCATAAGCGGTGTAGCTTTGTGTGAGGGCCGCCTCTGACGGGCAAGTTTTTTCGTCTCTCGAGCCGCTTCGACGCGCTCCTGCAACTCGTGCAATTGCAAGTCATCCATGGCCGACCCCGCATCCAAAGACGGCGCCAAAGATGGCGACTACGTCGTTGTCGCCCGGCGATACCGACCTCGCGGTTTTGACGAACTGGTTGGACAAGACCACGTCGGACGCGCGCTCAAGAATGCGATTGAAACCAATCGTGTGGGGCACGCCTATCTGTTCACCGGTGCTCGCGGAGTCGGCAAGACTAGCTCTGCTCGGATTTTTGCCAAAGCGCTAAACAATCCCGCTGGTCCGACCGCCACCCCAGACAATGCGTCCGACGTCGCTCAAGCGATCGATTCGGGCGAAGACGTCGACGTGATCGAAATCGACGGTGCCAGCAACCGTGGTATTGATGAAATACGATCTCTGCGGGCCAACGTGGGCGTCCGCCCTAGCCGGTCCCGCTACAAAATCTACATCATCGACGAAGTTCACATGCTGACCGGTGCAGCGTTCAATGCGCTGCTCAAAACGCTGGAAGAACCCCCCGAACACGTCAAATTCATCTTCTGCACGACCGATCCAGAAAAGTTGCCGATCACCGTGCTGAGCCGTTGCCAACGGTTCGATTTCGCCCCTGTCGAAGTCTCCAAGATCATCGGCCGGCTTCGTGAAATCTGTACTGCCGAGGGTGCCGTCGCCGACGACGCCGCGTTGGAACTGATTGCTCGGCGAGCCGCCGGTTCGATGCGAGATAGCCAGTCCCTGCTGGAACAAGTGCTTGCGTTCAGCGACGGCTCGCTTGATGCCGATCAAGTCCACGCGATGCTGGGCACTGCAGACGACATTCGCCTGCACGCACTGGCCGGCGCGATGGCCAACCGCGATGCCGCCCAAGCGATGCAGCAACTCGACGCTGCCATCGATGCAGGCGTCGACGCGGGCAGACTAGCCGAACAATTGCTCGGCTACTTTCGCGACCTGATGGCAGTCACCGTCGGATGCGATCCATCGCTGATGCGGCACACCTCTGCCTCACTGCACGACGAACTGAAACAACTCGGCGATGCCTGGGGCTTGCAAACTGTATTGGCCGTTGTCGGCTTGATCGATCAAACGCTAGTTCGGATTCGAATGAGCGTTTATAGCCGGGTGTTGCTGGAAGCGACGTTGATCCAGATCTGCAATTTGCCAGATCTACAAAACATCGCAAACCTAGCCGCCGCTTCGGCATCTGCAGCACGCGCGGCCGGATCACCAAGCCCGGCAGGCGAAAAAAAAAAGCTAGCCCTTAGTCCGCGCCCACCCAAGCCCACGGCACCGGCCGCGACAGCCCCGCCGCCATCCAGCCCCACTCCCACTGCGGCGCAACCTGAAACCGCTGGAACACAACCACCCGCTGCACCGGAGCCATCGGCATCAGAACCGGCTTCGGTGGCAACCGCAACGCTTGCCAAACCAACCGGTCAAGCGATGCTGTTGTCGGCAGCGAACGCGAACGAGATTTGGCTGGCAGCCATCGAACGGATCGAAGAAGTCCGGCAATCGCTCGCAAGACAAGTTGACCACGCCGAATACCTTGGCCCCGGAAAGTTACGACTCGTCTTCCCGGGCGAAGCGGGTCTGACGATGCGCCGCTTGGACGCGCCGGAAAACCGATCCGCACTTGTTGATGCGGTTAGCGAAGTCATCGGCGAAAAAGCATTCTTAGAATTCCACGCGGCACCGCTAAAACCACGCGTGGCCAAAGTCGAAACGAGTGCCCCGAAACAGACGCGGATGCAACGGATGCGAGAAATCGAATCCAATCCGCTAATCCGAGCCTGCGTCGACGCTTTCGGCGCCGAAATCGTCCGCGTTGATCGCCCAAAGTAGCGATCGGACTGCGGTCAAAAAACGACTGCGCAGGCTTGCGACCTTCGTGGCGGATGCTCCGCAAACACCAAGAGCCGAGCGTGTCAAATTCCTGCATCGCGGTCCTTCCCCAAATTTACAACAAGAGTTTTCCGATGAGCCGCTATTTTTTCTGCGTGTTGGTGATCGTGAGTTGTTTTGCCCCGACATTCCACGCTAGTGCAAAGCAGCCGAAAGTCCTAACCATCGGCATCGACGGACTTCGCAGCGATGCGTTTATTGCTGCCCATACACCGAACTTGGACTCATTAGCTGCCAATGGCATGCTCTCCCTTGCGACGCGGGTGACTTCCGAAGCGGTCCCACAAAGCGACACGGTCAGCGGACCTGGCTGGACCACGTTCTTGACGGGCACTTGGGCGGATCGCCACGGTGTTACTGATAACACGTTCAAGGGACGCGATGCCAAGCAAGCGCCGCATGGTTTCAGTTTGGCCAAAGCGATCCGACCCGAACTCCGCACAGCGTCATTCCTCGACTGGACTCCGCTGCAACAGTTCGTCACGACGGATGCCGACATCAATGTTGTCGTCACACCAAATTCAAAAGACAAGGCGGCCTCGGCTTGGACAATTGCCGATCAATCGTTGACGCTTGCCGCCGAACCGGTGCTGCAACACGACGACATCGATTGGGTCTTCGTCTACCTAGGATCCGTTGACGAGACCGGACATGGCTATGGCTTCCACCCTTCGGTGCCAGCCTACATCGCGGCGATCGAAAATGTGGACCGCCGCGTTGGCAAGCTGGTGCAATCAGTAACGCAGCGCCAAACCATCGCCAACGAAGACTGGCTTTTCTTAGTCAGCACCGATCATGGTGGCGAAGGAACCGGCCACGGTGGTGGACGAGCAAACCCGAATGTGTTCAACGCTCCCATGATTGTTAGCGGCGACGCAGCGGTTCATGGCAACGAAGTCAAACGCAAAAAAGGCGAGCCTGTTGCGGCAACTGTCGACTTGGTCCCGCTTGCGCTAACCCATCTGCAAGTTCCAATCGCGGCCCGATGGCAACTCGCTGGCCGTGTTGATGGTTGGATCAAGTCAACGCATCCCTGAACGGGGCTCGCCACACAGGACATATTCGACAGGGCAGAGGACCGACAGCACGGGGCGCTGTGCCCTTAGTGCACGCGTCCCGATTCAGCCCCAAAGAACCATTCGTCTTGGCTATTTCCGCATTTGCCAAATTGGCTAAGGCGAATTAAGGCATCGCTCTACAAAAAGAACTCAGAGCGATTGGAACGACCTTGAATCGCAGTCGCCCGATTGGCACCGAGACCTGGACGGATTAGGGCGCAAATCGCGATAGGCTTTGGCATGCGATGCAATCGGTCAGGCTTCCCGCGAGAACAGGTCGTAGTCGAAATCAGCTAGGTCACTAGCTTAACGCCTCCTTCCCCTCTTGACCCTCCATGCTTCTTCGAGAATTTGTTTCAAAAAATTTCCGGAATCGTGAAACCCTAAGAGCCCGTGGTCACAACCCGTGTTTCGGTAGGCTTCCGAATGCGATCATCTCACAGGCCAGTGTAACGAATGCTTCATGAGTTTCGGCGAGTCGATCCCGACGCACCCCCACTCGACGGAATTGCTTCAGCCAAGCGATCGCTCGCTCGACAGGCCATCGCCGCTTGCCCAAGCCAGCCAGTGCATCTTGCCCACGCTGCGGTATCTCCGCATCGATGCCAGTTGCATCAAGAACAACCAGAACGTCTTTTGAGGTGTATCCACAATCCGCACGCACCATGTTGGGATACTCGCGTGGTCGGCCCGGTCGCCCGCCAACTCGCGGCAACCCGAGATACACCAATGGCAAGATGAAGTTGACATCGTGCTCATTGGCTCCCGAGACAATGACTTCCAGCGGTAAGCCTTCTTGGCTGGTCATGACATTGAGTTTACTTACGCAACGCCCGCGGTCGGTCGGGTTGGGGCCGACCTTTCGCCTCCGCACGGTGCCTTGATGAAGCCGCCATCGATGAGCACTTCGGCTAGATCCAACCGCCCCGCTGATCGCAGGCGTGTGAGCAACTGATGGAAGATCCTTGTCCAAAGTCCTTGTTCGGTCCACGACTTCAGTCGTCTGCGAACGGTCTTCTCACTAGCACCAAGTTCAGTGGGCAGGTCTCGCCAACCGATGCCTGTTTTCAACATGAACACCAAGCACGTAAACACCGTTCGGTTCTCCACTGGCGGACGTCCACCCTTGCTCGATCGCTTCATCTCAGGAAACAACTCTTCGATCTCATTCCAAAGTTCATCGGTGACCAAACGACCTGACATCTTCATTCCCTCCGTGGCGTGAAAAAACGTTGTTCTTCACATTCACCCAAATTAGCCAACATCAGTTTTGACCACGGGCTCTAAGTCTTGCCCCACTCTCGCAGCTTGCGCTTTACAGGATGAGAACGATCCATTTAGCCTGAAGTGCGCCGGTGGGATCGAAACGTATTTGGAAAAAGGTGAGAACTGGGACTACACGAATGGTGCCACAGAAGGTTTTTCGCATGGAAAGGTGTCATACCATTTCGAAAACCAAAACGTCGACATAATCAATGTGTGCACGGCAGAGGGTGATTACGACTGCGAACTTCTTGGGGACGAAGATACAAGCTCATCGTACATCGGGTGTACTGAAAATTTCCTGTTTGAATGGACTGATTATACGGTTCGGCTTGACGAGGAATGGGTTTGTCAGGAGGAGGAAACGAGCGGTGGGGGCGGTTCTTAATATGGGTATGGGGGATACTAAACTGAGCACGAGAAGGTGGCGGAGTCGAACGGCACGGACGTTGCGTTTGCTTGCCAGTGGAAGCAATCGTGCGTGGGACTATCGGGCACCCTCGTTTGGCTGCCACACAAGTTGTTGGTGACGCTTCGCGGGGGGGCAGGATCGGGTATCGTTTTCCCGCCAAACGCGAAACCCGAGCCTGCCCCTTATCGACGTCGCCCAAGCGGTCGACTTTCCCGATTTTGTTCGCGGCAAATGGAAGACACGACCACGACTGAAAATCATGGGCGTGTGAATCGATCCTAAGCGGCTTCGCAAAGCCCGTCGCTACAAACTCCATCCGTCTCGCGGTTCACGCCGGATGAATTGATCGGCTTCTGGACAGTCGACGCAGCGAATATTTCTTGCATCCCAGGTGATCTTTTTGCCAACGCGATAAGCCACGTTGCCAAGATGATTCGCCTCGGTCAGCGGCCCGGCATAGCTGAACGGACTGCCCGTCGTTCCTTCGCCCCGGCACGCAGCCACCCATTCTTCATGATGGCCGATCGAACTTGCGATGGTCGGCTCGGGAGCAACAAATTCAGCAAACTCGTTCTCCGGCAGCAGCATGTGTTTGCTGTAATCCGAGAGGATCATTCCCGTGCTTCCAACAAACAGTATTCCACTTTTCCAATGTGGAATCTCTCCGGCGTTCCATAAGTCCGGTTTGACCGCCCCCTGGTACCAATTCAGTTCGACCGGGCCACGATCGCCCCGAGCCTCGTATTGATAAACGGCCCTCATGGTCGCCGGTGCGATCTCCGGATGCGGCGGTGGTCCGAACGCCTCGATCGTTTTGGGTGCATCAAGCCGCAACGCCCAGAATGGAAGGTCGTTGAAGTGGCTGCCCAGATCGGACATCGTCCCATTGCCAAAATCCCACCACCGATACCAGTTTGTGCTGCCGGTGTAGATAGGATGGTAGGGACGCTGGGGTGCCGGACCGAGCCACAGGTCCCAGTCAAGATGTTTCGGAACTGGCAATCGCTCGTTCGGCCGCTGCCGCACGAAGATGGGATCGTCGTTTCGCTGGGAATCATCTTTTGACTGAAGCCCCCACGCGCGATCAACCCAAACATGAACTTCGCTAACACTGCCGATTACACCGCTGCGAACCAGTTCGACCACTCGGCGGAAGTTGTCACCCGCATGAATCTGTGTCCCCATCTGTGTGACGACGCCGGCCTTGGTCGCCGCCTCGGTCACTCGGCGAACCTCGTCGATGTTGTACGCCAGCGGCTTTTCGCAATACACATGCTTGCCAAGCTTCAAGGCAGGCATGGTGGCATACGCATGGGTATGCTCGGTCGTGCTGACGACAACCGCGTCTAGCTGATCCCCCAGGGAATCATACAACCGCCGAAAGTCGGTGAACTTGGCCGCGCCGGGATGCGTGATTGCCGCGCCCATTAAAAAGTGATCATGCACATCACAAATCGCCGCCACATCAACGGCCCCAGTCGCCGCGATTGTTTCAAGGTTTCGACGTCCGCGGCCACCGACTCCGATGAACCCGACTTTCATCCGATCGTTCGGCGACGCTAGAAGTCGCGTCTGAGGAAGCGATGCAGCCAGAGCAGTGGCCGACGAGGTAGCAAGAAAATTTCGGCGGTTGAGATCGATCATAAGAATCTTCCATACCAGGATCAGCGAATTTGAACGCTACTACTCTAACGCGCATCCTAATCGACCAAGCTAGGTCTAACTGCATTCGTAAAACGACCGTCCTGATCGACGAATAGCTGCCCCCGCCCCGTCGGCCAACGATTGTGGCCTTACTAACGATGAACATCACCGTCGAAAATCTCGGAAGCATCTATTCTGGTGCACCTTTTCGGAGCAAGTTCATTCACCCGTGGAGTCTTTATTGAACACGTGTTCGACCAACCGTAGCTTGCAGGTGGAGTCGTTCATGCCGACAATACCTCATTCAGAATGGTCACCTACGTTCCCCAACCCGGCACTGTGTTGGGTTTAATGATGATTGGTGACGGCATCATGATCCGCAAACGCTATTGGCAAGCCGAATGTACTTCTCCGTCACTCAGTCGAAACGAGTTCTTGCATCTGCGATCGTTGCGATGGTCTCGATTGCCCCGTGCGTTGGCGCTGATGAACCAAAGGCATCAGAAAATCAGGTAACCAGCGACGTTGTCTACGCCACGGCTGACGGTATCGAAATGAAACTCGACCTACGAGTTCCAGCAACCGGCGTGTCTACCCATCACAATTCCGCCAAACCTGCCTTGGTCGTTTGGATTCACGGTGGAGGTTGGCGGGCAGGATCACGCAAAAAATGTCCGCTGACGGATTTGACCCAGCACGGATTCGCTGTCGCCAGTATCAGTTACCGGTTCACGGACAAGGCAATCTTTCCGGCTCAAATCCACGATTGCAAAGCCGCGATCCGATGGCTTCGCGCCCACCAGGATCAATACGGCTACGACGCGTCTTGGATCGCTGTCGCAGGCAGCAGCGCCGGAGGACACTTGGCGTTACTGCTCGGTACATCAGGCGGCATTGGTGAAATGGAAGGCAACCTTGGCGAGCACGGCGATCAATCATCCACCATCCAAGCCGTCATCGACTACTTTGGACCATCAGACTTTATCCTTCGCGGTAAGACTCAGCCCGAACGAGCTTACACGACCGAGTCGGGCAGCTTAGCACTATTGGGCGGACTGCGTGACGGCAAGGTGGATCCGAGAATGGAATCAATGGCCAGTCCCGCAAGCTACGTCAGTTCGAACGATCCACCGCTGCTAGTTTTCCACGGCACCGAAGACCAAACGGTGTTGATGGACCAGAGCCAAAGGATTGTGGCGTTATACAACGAGGCTGGTTTGTCAGCACGTCTTATCAGCGTCGAAGGGGCTGGTCATGGCGGCAAAGCATTCTTTACGAAGGATCACTTCCAGCGGGCACTCGATTTCCTAGTGCAATACCCTCCCGCCATCGCGTCAAACGACTGATCACGCGAGCCAAACCTACTCTCGTACCAAGCATTGATCAATAATCAATAAGCCGTCCGTATCCTTTGCTAACGCGGTTTGAAGTTGCGATTCTGATACAAGGCGGAGTGACACGCTCTTTGGTACCCGTTGCGATCAGTCGAGCGCCCTCGCAAGAAGTCGCCGCAGTCGAAATGAGCAGAATTCCGTGCTTATTACCCCGTCACATTTTTTGCCCCAACGACGCAGGTCCCTCGTGGGCTAGCGGGCACGCACCTGATTCGAATCGATTGCCGCCCTGAGCTTTCAATGTTGACCCTGCGGGCCATACCCGAAGCTTGACCGACTTAGCCCGCTGCCCGCAAAGTGAGCCAAACTTGGTAGACTCTCCCTCAGCTCCTCTCTTCTTTTCTTTCGCAGTCTTAGTGTGCGGCATGGTTGGTTTCGCAAAGATTCATTGCTCATTCAGGCTAATCTTACTGGCCTATGGCACAGTGTTAGGCAACCAATGGGTAGGCAACCAAACGTTCGCGGCGGACGGCGAGTCGTACGCGCACAGCGATAGCAACAAACGTTATTTACACCACATCGATCTTTACGATGTTAACAATCGAAAGATCACGGCCGATTCGGACCAACCCTATTCGACGCTCAAGACGTGTGGACGCTGCCATGATTATGCGACCATCTCGCACGGGTGGCACTTCAATGCGTTTGCCAGTGACGCGCGGCGTCAGGCCGAGAACGGGGAAATAGAAATTGGAAACGCTGAAGTGACAGTTTCCGACGGCCGCCCCGGCGAACCGTGGATTTGGACGGACATCCGAACGGGAACGCAGTTGCCGCTTTCCTATCGAGATTGGCTGGGCCGTTTTAACCCAACGGACATCGGATTGTCCACCTTTGAAATGACTCGCCAATTCGGTGCACGCCTACCCGGTGGCAACATGGCGACGCCTGACAAGAAAGCTTCCCAAGACGATGAAGCAGATAGAGATAAAAAAGCTGATGCTGATGATGATTCATCGCGATGGGTGCTGACCGGTTACCTAGAGATCGATTGCATGGCGTGTCACGCGACCTCGGGCGCCTACGACTTTGAACTGCGCCGCGAAACCATCGAAGCCGAGAACTTTGCTTGGGCGCCGACGGCCGCTTTGCGTTTGGGCGATGTCTCGGGATCAGTTTCAAGAATCAAAACCGGCTCGGACCCCAGCGACGAAGCCGTGCAAGCGAAACTTCCAAAAGTCAAATACCGCGACCAAACTTTCGCGCCCGATGGCACGGTATTCTTCGACTTGGTTCGTGAACCCGAAAACAATGCCTGCTACCAATGTCACAGCCAACGAACCGTTACCGAAGACGGAATCGAGCCGCGTTGGACCCATGATGAGGACGTTCACCTGCGCGCGGGAATGAACTGTTCCGATTGCCACCGCAACGGCATCGACCACCAAACTGTCCGAGGCTTCCCCGGCGAGCAACACCCCTCGGGGAACGTGGCGACGACACTTAGCTGTGCGGGATGTCACTTGGGGACCGAGAGTGAAGACAATTCCGTAGCCTCGATTTCGTCGAGACCAGGCCGACTCGGATCACCGCTGCCCAAGCACGAAGGCTTGCCGCCGATTCACTTCGAAAAACTGACCTGCATCGCTTGCCACGGCGGGCCCGCCCCAGACCAGGAAGCCGACGGCATCCTGACTTCACTGTCGCACGGTTTGGGTCAAAAGCTGCATCGCGACGGTCAGGAGTTGCCGTCCATCCGCGGCCCCTTGTTCGCACGATCTCAAACGTCGTCACCCCATGCGGACAACGAATCCGACCATGCTGATGAATCCCCTATTACAACTGCCCGCGCGATGTGGCCGGCGTATTGGGGATCGATCAAAGACGGAATCGTATCGCCGCTGTCGCCGGAAGCCGTCTACTCTGCGACTCGCAAAGCGTTGCGTGTACGAAAAGACTTCGTCGCCGAAGTGTCTGAGAAAGGACGCGAAGAGTTTGACGAAAAAGTCTTCGCCGCACTCGCAGCGATCGAAAAAGAGTTTTCCGTCGATCGTGCTGTTTATGTCTCGACCGGGGCAGCTTTCGCGCGAGGCGAACAGCAGAATTCTCTGACCGAAGTGGATGTCAAAAACGTCGATGCAATTGAGATGGTTCAGTGGCCGATGGCGCACAACGTTCGGCCCGCCGGCTGGGCATTGGGGGCAACGGGATGTTTGGAATGCCACGTCGATAATGGACTGATCTTTGCGTCAACCGTGACGCCAACAGGCCCGGCACCGGTGGTCGCGTCGGCGATCTCGATGTCATCGATCCAGCAGATCTCCGACGATGAACGTTCGCGATGGAACCAACTGTTCGCCGGCCGTGCGACGTTTAAGTTGATGACGGCGGTATCTCTGGCGTTGATGGCAATCACACTGCTGGGGACCTTCATCGCATCCACCCGACCGGCGTCGAAGGATTCGCTATGAAACTTTCATCAAAGTTAAGTTCGTTGATTCGAACCGGATCATTGATCGCCATCGTCGTGGCAACGATCGTGTTGGTCGTTACGGCGCTGCCGACGCTAGCGGGCGGCCACTTGGCGGATGCACGGTTGATGGTACATATGATGGCCAGCGGTGTCGTGGTCACACTGCTGCCCGTGTACGCAATCGCTCGGCTGATGCCGTCATCGCGAGGCTTGCTTGATTCGCCGGTCCAGCGAGCGGCGCTACAATGTTTGCTGCTGTTCGGATTGCTGACCATCGCAACAATGTTCGTTTGCATGTTGCCAATCGCGTCAACCCACACGATGGAAACGCTGGTTTCGCTGCACGGATGGGCGGGCTATGCGTTGGCAATCGCAACAGCATGGGTCGGCATCGCGGCACTGCGCGGCGCACCGTAATGACCCTCGAAAGGGGAATGCCGATGCGATTCAGGCGACAGCTCGACAAATCTCGACTGCGTCTTGAAAAAGGGATGCAGAGAGTTTCTATGGATTCAATCCAGTAACGTAGCGTCATCCTGGGCTCGTTCCGCCAATTCATCTGAGAGCAAATCGCTTGGCAGTGAGTCGCTCGCTGTGACTTGAATCACCTGCGATGCGACTGGTGGGCGAGATGAAAACATCTCGTGATAGCGATGCAAGTCTTCGTCGATTTGACTTGAAAGCGCCCGGCCGTTGACATGACCGGCCAGAACGCTGCCATAATAGATCGGCAGTGACGCCGCAGGCACAAACCGGGCTACTGAATTGCCGAGGTACGTTCCGTAGGCCGGGTATAAGATTCGATTGGCTTCGATGATGCCTTCGCGATCACCGCGATCATACAGGTACCCCATCACTTCCTGCGACGCGATCGTTTCGTGATAGAGCGGGAACCCTAGGTACAAAACACCGTAGGTTCCTTGAAACTCGCGACGTGCAAAATCCTTGGCATGCCCAAGTTCATGCAGAGCGATCGACGGAACGTCGCTGTACAGGTGAACGGTTTGCGTGAACGGGTTGAAGTGATCACCGCCGATCAAGCGGCCCGGCAGGATCGCTTCGCCACCCACCGCCAACAAACCCAACGTGTAACGATAGGGCCAAGCAACGGTTTTATTCTTCCGCAGACGCTGGAAATCCTCAAGCGGCGCGTACTGGTTCATCCGAACCTTGATGTGCGGCAAATGGTTTGTAGCCAAGTATTCGGCGGTCGCTTCGACGGTAGATTCGGAGAATTTGTGACGGTCAATTCGTCGATCCCAGAACAGAATCTTGCCTGGGATTCCCCAAATCCAGCCGGCCGTGTCCAACCATTTCACTTCGCGACCGAACTCGATCGGATTTCTGGTATCGGCAGCCAACTCTGGTGCAATGTATTGTGCGGACGGCTCAATGCGGTGAGGCGCCAAAGTATGGCAACCGCAAAAACCGACCAAAAAAACAGCCAACAGAGAGTGCGTCATCACGACTCGCACCCGCGAATCAAAATTCATATCGCACTCCCAACATACCGCCGGCGTAACGAATTTCGTCGGCGTCGCCTGGCCGTAAGTACGATCGACGCGCCACCAAGACTCCGTCAACCAACAGGCCACGAAAGCCGGCATGAACGCTCAGATGATCCGTCAGACGTCGCCCCAAGTTTGCCGAAAACTCGGACAGCAATCCGAGCTCGAACCGTGACTCGCCGTACTCGCTTGACCCGTCTCGCCGCAGCCCTGATTGATCGGCGAAATTGCCGCCGATGCCGCCGGAAAACATGGCATCCAATTCCCAGCCCTTCCATTGCCAGTCGCCGCCGATCCGGGCTTGCAGCATGACCAGATGGTTCTCTGTCCGCACCAAATCGTCATAGACAAATCCAAGGTTGTCTGACCAATCGTAATGGTCGTTCATGCCAAGATAGCGAAGGCCAATCGACGAGACCGCCTGCCCACCAAGTTGTTCACGCCACTTGCCAACGTCTGCAAAAACGCTGACCAAGGCTGTGTCGGCCAGATAGGTGCTGTGACCAATGTCCATTTCGTCCTGGCCCGACACCGTCAAGAATTCAACCGTGGCGATCGTTCCGTCGCGTCTAGCCGAGTTGTTGGTTTGCCGCGCAAGCGTCGCCACGAAACCACTGTTGATTTCTGATTTCAAGTGGGACTCATGCACGTCACCCATCCCATCTGTTTGAAACAGAGTCAGCTTGTCGCTGCGATAGAGGGCTAGATAATCAGCCGAGGCGATCCACCGTGTGGGCGACTCGATCGGGCGCAACGGTTTCGGACTCGGCGATTGCGGCAGCCAAGACGGGTATTGAACCAATAGAGAATCGGCAGATTCGTCGAACTCCGATTCATCGAACTCGGTCGGCGACGTAAGGCTGGACCAATCGGATGGTGAAACATCAGTTGCCTGGGCATTCACCGTTTGAACGGCCAGGCCGAGCAGGATCGCGATACAACGGACGCATAACCGATCTACCCACTGGGGCAGAGGAAGATCGATGAAATCCATGGTCAGGCGGCGCTCAACTTTTAGTAGAAACGAACACCTGACGATTAAGCTTCCTGAACAAACAGTGTCTAGACCAGATTCGGCGATTGACCGTGCTGGCAAAACCGTTCGCCAATTTGACCGGCTGTCTTGCCGCCCCTGCCTACGGTTTCGGCGTTTCGGCTATCGCCTGTTTTCGCGCGGCTTCGAATTCGTCACCCTCGGTCCATGACGGCATTTCCGGTGAATTGGCGACGCGTCGGCCGACGTGAAACAGCAAACGAGTGTCCTCGATCGCGCCCGATAGGTTCCACTCTTCTAGATATTCGTCGCTGGGTTGGTGATAGATTTTTTCAACCCATTGGTCCAATTGTTCTTTGCCCCAACCGTCCGGTTTTCCGATCACATTGACACCCGAGTGCAAATAGACACCCGGCACACCGATTTTGGCCAAGCTGAATTGATCGGATCGATAGTAGTAACCACGATCCGGAAAATGATCCGACGTAACGATTCGGCCTTGAGCCTTCGCGACCGCCTGGACGTGATTATCCAAGGATGACTTTCCCATTCCAATGACGTTCACGTCGTGTGTTCGGCCAATGATGTTCGTGCCGTCCATGTTGATCACCGCCGCCAACTTGCCGGCGGGAATGGGTGGATCACTGGCAAAGAACTTGGATCCCAACAAACCTTGCTCTTCCGCCGACACGGCCGCAAACAGAATCGAACGCGCCGGACGGGGTTCCAACTGGACAAAGGCCTTCGCCATCGTCAAAAGCGCCGCAGCCCCCGAAGCGTTGTCGATCGCGCCGTTGTAGATGTTGTCGCCGTTGGCGTCTCGCTGAGCAGACATTCCCAAGTGGTCATGGTGAGCCATGTAGATAACGTATTCATCACGAAGATCGGGATCGCTTCCCGGCAGCGAGGCCAAGACGTTGGCGGTGTCTTGATTGCGAACGCTGGCCGTCAATTCAATCGACAAGGAAACTCCCAGGGGAACCGGGCGAAAGTCACGTGATTCCGCCGCAGCTCGCAGTGCATCCAAGTCTTTTCCGGCCAGCGCGGCAATCTTCTTCGCGCCCCCTTCGCTCGCCCATGCCTTCAGTTCCATGCGTGGACCACCAGCGTCTCGCAGTTCAAATTCTTCGCCGGCCCAAGACGTTTGAATCACTTGCCACGGATAGCCGGCCGAGGGAGTGGTGTGAATGATGATCGCACCGGCGGCTCCCTGGCGAGCCGCGCTTTCATACTTGTAGTCCCAACGCCCGTAGTACAACCGCCGACTGCCTTCGAAAAGTTCCGGGTCGCTGGACGGATCATTGTTCATCACGACCAAAACTTTCCCGCGAAGATCGACGTCCTTGAAATCATCCCAGTCGTACTCGGGGGCTTGAATTCCGTAGCCAACAAAAACCAGTTCGGCGGCGTCGATCGACGCTTCTGTTTTTGGGCTGCCGATGGTCGACATAAAATCCGTCACCGACTTCAAAGACACCGATTCGTTCCCGCGTTGAAATTTGATTTCCGCCGGGGCTTCCGTTTTCACGCCAACCAGCGGTACCGGCTGTAGCCATCCGCCATCGGCAGCGGCGGGTTCCAAGCCCAGCGATTGAAACTGTGTCGACAGATACAACTGGGTCACTGCATCGCCGCGCGAGCCCGGCCCACGACCTTCCAACAGATCATCAGCGAGGAACCGGACGTGCCCGCGCAAGCTTGCTTCGTCGATGACCTCGGCCGCCGAATTGTCGGCGGCCGAGAGAATTTCGACGGACGCGGTATCTTGAGCCGACACGTTTAGCGTCGGCAGCGTGCACACCAGAATCGCGGTTAGCAAATATTTCATCACGGGTTCCTCAGTATCCTTTGATAGAATGACGACTCGAAACGATCGATTCGACATGCTTTTGTTCAAGATGAATTCAACGCAGCTTACACATTTTTCATTGCCTTGATTGACTCGCGTATCCCCGCCGCCATCCGAAGTGCTCTGCTGGGTCCATTTCGAATTCGAACAGCAACCATGGTGCCGCCGGGATTTAGCGGTGGAGTCGTGTTTGAGTGCCAGTCTGAAGTGGGCAGTCGTTTTGCTTTAAAAGGCTGGGCGACAGGAACCGACTTGGAGCGAGTCAAAGAGGTTCACACCGTGGCAACCTTCGCACGGCAATCCGGATGTGTGCTGGTTCCAGCAATCCATGGCGTTGCAAGTGCCGAGGGTCGGCAATGGGAACTAGCATCCTGGATGCCTGGCGAACCAGCCTTGGCGGACGCTTCACTCGACCAGATTCATTCAGGCGCGATCGCGTTGCGGCAGTTTCACAAAGCTGTCGCCCCATGCAAACAGGTACAGCAACCGGCCCCCGCTGTGTCGGCCCGACTCCGCCGCATCGAACAGCTGCGTCCATTAGTGACACAGATGCTTCAATCGAGAGAATCACCGTGCGCGATCACAACACGACCAACACCGTTGTCAAACGCCGTAGGGCGGGCGTCCGAGATCCTGCGGCGACATTGGCTTCCCACAGCAGATCGAATCACGTCGGAACTCATGGATCTGCAAGACTGCTATGTCGTCACTCAATACGTACTGCGAGACTGTCATCGCGACCACGTCCTGTTCAGTGACGGTCGCCCCAGCGGTCTGATCGACTTTGACGCGCTGCGAATCGATACACCCTCGGCTGACCTTGCTCGTTGGGTCGGCGGATTTCTGATTCGTCGAGACGCGTCAGTGCAAAACGGGAAAAGGGAAGATGCCGTTTGGCAAGCCGCTATGGCGGGCTTCGGCCTAGAAAACGTATTAGAAGCACAGACCATTCACGCTGCGACGGTATGGTCCAGCCTGGCAAATTGGCTAGTTTGGATCGTTCTGGAACAACGCTCATTCCCAGCCGGTCCCGACGCAGTTGCCCGGCGAATTGACGAGATCACCGAACTTGCGGCTCAATACCAGAGCCGAAACACCGGTAAAAGACGCAAACTACACAAACCTTGATCCCCAGCTTCGTTGACTGAACATTCGCTGGACAAGTAGAATTTGCGTGCTCGCCCCCCTCACACTTAAAAACCATGCTGAATAGAAAAAACACGACCGTCACGGATCGGCTGGCCGCTCTCTTCGCAATCCTAATGTTGTTCGGGACAAGTTTTGCGAGTGAGACGACCGCCCAGGATGACTTTGGCCCGGGATCAGATGTTTTCCCCAATTTCTCACTCGGTGGCTTCGGTGCGAGCGCAAACGTTGCCGAGCCAGTAACGTTGCAAGCAAAGTATTTCGTCGACGCGTCTGGCCGAGGCATGTTGGAAGTCGAAGCAACGATCGCCCCAACTTGGCACGTCTATTCGACGACCCAAAAGAGTGGCGGTCCGCTTCGCACAAAGATTGCGATCAAATCCCCCAGCGAGATAAAGCTGGTCGGCGATTTCGTGCCCAGCGTCGAACCGTCGAAAAGCATTTCGTCACAATACAACGGCTTGACCGTCGAAGAGCACGAAGACAAGGTCATTTGGTCAGCGCCGCTCGAAATCCCAGCAGGCTTTGAAGACTCCATCCAAGTCAGCTTCAATGGTTTGGCATGCGAAACGATCGACGGCAAATGCATGCCGGTTCGCGAAACACTGACCGCCAACTATGGTGGGCCGACTGCCGAACAAGATACAGCTTCATCCACGGTCGCGATGACACAAGTCGCGGACGGTGCCACAACAACTGCAAACGGCGCACAACCGAAAAATGCACCGGAGTGGTTTCGCGATGCGGATTACGTGGTTCAGTGGACAGCCACGCTGCAGCCTCGGCAAGTCGCGCCGGGTGGCACTGCGGTATTGACCTTCACGGCCAAGCCGGATGAAACCTTCCACGTCTACCGCGCGGCAACGGACGACGCTGAATCGTCGACCAATTTTGTGCTGACTCAAAAGAGCGGACTGAAGATCGGCAAGCCATCGGCCAACAAACCCGTCATCAGCAAGTCGATCGTCCCCTCACTGCCACCAGTCCATTACTACGGTGGCGAAGTGACATGGTCGCTGCCAATCTCCGTTCCCGCCGACTCGCCCGCTGGCGTCAAAACGATTGAAGGCTTGATCGCCTACCAAGCTTGTACGGACAACAGTTGCCATCGTCCCGTCGCGCTGACGTTTTCATCAACGCTGACCGTCGGCCCGACGACCGACACGGCTGCGAACGCTGTGACACTTGCGAGTTCCAAGTCGTCGACCGCACTGGATGCGGCCGCCGAAACGAAATGGGTTGACGAGGTTGCGGCGGCATCGGTGGCACCAGCGGCCACTGCCCCAGCAACCGATGACTATGCTTCCGTGCCGATCGCGGGCTCGGTTTCGGGCGGCAAATCGAATGGCCAACCACCGACCCTGACCGAAATCAACGGCAACCCAACTGCGGCAACTTCGTTTCCGATCATTCTGTTCTTTGCGTTTGTCGGTGGTGTGATCTTGAACGTGATGCCTTGCGTGTTGCCGGTGGTCGGATTGAAGATCATGGGATTTGTCAGCCAAGCGGGGGAAGATCGTCGCCGAGTGCTGATGTTGAACCTGGTTTACTCGGCCGGCATTCTGGCAGTATTCGGATTCCTGGCGATGTTGGCGGTCGTGTTCAAATTCGGCTGGGGCCAACAATTCACTTACTTTCCCGTCAAGCTGGGGCTGACACTGGGCCTGTTCGCCTTGGCGCTTAGCTATCTGGGCGTTTGGGAAATCCCCGCCCCCGGCATGGCTTCGAACAAGGCGTCGCAAGATCTGCAGAGCCGCGAAGGATTGACCGGTGCGTTTTCGAAAGGCGTCTTCGCGACGATCTTGGCGACTCCCTGCAGCGGTCCGTTGCTGGGATACATCCTGGGGCTCACGCTCGGTTTGTCGTCGGTCGAAACGATCGCAATTTTTATGACCGTAGGACTGGGAATGTCGCTTCCCTATCTGTTGATTGGTCTTCAACCAAAACTGATCGCTTGGCTACCCAAGCCAGGCAATTGGATGGAAACGTTCAAAGAGTTCATGGCGTTTTTGTTCTTGGGAACCGTCGCGTTCTTCTTCGCTCAATTCCAAGACTTTCAGAAACTGCCAGTCTTTGTCTCGCTGATCGGCGTCTGGTTCGGATGTTGGATCATCGGCCAAGTTCCCGCTTGGTCAGACCTGCCAAAACGAATCTCGGCATGGACCGGCGGCATCATCGCAGCGGGGCTGATTTCGTACGCGGCGTTCACCGTATTGGTGCCAGGCCCGAAAGTGTTGGCATGGGAAGACTACAGCGAGGCACGTTTAGCAAAGTACCAAGCCGAAGGCAAAACCGTGTTACTCGACTTTTCGGCCAAGTGGTGTACCAACTGCATCTACAACTACGAATTCGCTATCAACACCGAAGAGACCCGCAAGCTTGTCGACAAACTTGATGCGGTCGCGATGTACGCGGACTACACCGACTTTGACCCAGCAATTCAACAGAAACTAGAAGAACTACAAAGTCGATCCATTCCGCTGTTAGCGATCTATCCCGGCCGAACGCCGAATCAACCCATCGTCCTGCGCGACTTACTGACTCAGCAAAACGTGCTCGATGCACTTGCGCAAGCTGGCGAAAGTGTCGAAGGCGTCGCGACAAGCTCGTATCCGTCGACTGCATTGGTATCATCGAGTCACGCACCCGCCAGCGGCGGTCAATGATCACGTGTGGGATATCGAAGAAACCATCGTCGCGATTGCCTCGCCAACCTCGCCCGCACCGCGTGGCATCATCCGAATGTCGGGCACAGATTCTTTAGGCGTCCTTTCTCGGCTAGGGTTTTCGGTTTCTGGCGTCACCAGGCCAACCCGAATTTCGACAACGGTTGATCTGGGGACTCCGATCGGTCAAATCCCCGTCGATGCGATGCTGTGGCCGACACCACGAAGCTACACCGGGCAACCCTCGGCCGAACTGCACACGATTGGCTCGCTGCCATTGTTAACTCGATTGACGCAAATGGCCGTCGACAGTGGTGCCCGGGCCGCCCGTCCCGGCGAATTCACCATGCGTGCGTTCTTGGCTGGTCGGCTGGATCTGACACAAGCCGAAGCCGTGCTGGGCGTGATCGACGCCGAAGGCCGCGGATCGCTGGACCACGCCCTCCGACAACTCTCTGGCAACCTATCCAAGCCGCTTGAGTCGATGCGATCGACGCTGCTGGATTTGCTTGCGGACGTCGAAGCCGGCTTGGACTTCGTCGACGAAGACATCGAATTCGTCAGCGACGAAGTCCTGATCCAGCGACTGACCGAAATCCGCATCACACTGGCCCAAACCAGCGAGACCATGCAAGATCGTGGCGGCGGATCGGCACGCATCAACATCGCGCTTCGAGGCGAACCGAACGCTGGAAAGAGCCAATTGCTGAACAGTTTGACGGAAACCGAAACCGCCATTGTCGCCGATGTTGCCGGGACCACTCGCGACATTGTTACCGTCGATGCAACTGTCGATGGGCATCTGGTGCGTTGGATTGACACCGCCGGTATGGAAATGGTCATCGACGATATTTCTCGCCAATCACAGGATCAAGGCACCCGAGCGGCAGGCGAAGCCGATTTGCGACTTTGGTGTGTCGACAGCAGCCGATCCGATTTTTTGCCCGCGATGCTGCGACTGCAAGAAGAATCGAAAACTACATCGCGGGCCGGAGCTGTAAATATCTTCGTGGCCACCAAATCGGACCTTGTCGCTGATGAACCGGACGGCGACTGGATTTCATGCAGTTCTAAGACGGGCACGGGACTCGGGCAGCTAATCGAGACGATTGTTGAAACGATTCAAGGTCGCGATGGCGAAGAAGTGGGTTCGGTGGTTGGCACCGCCGCCAGGTGTCGACAATCACTGGCCGAAGCCGAGCGTGCGATCGAAGCCGCAATCGGGCTTGCTGAAACTAGCCAGGGCCACGAGTTTGTTTCTGCAGAAATGCGACTGGCGGCGCAGTGCTTAGGCGAAGTCACCGGTGCGGTCTACACTGACGACATTCTCGACCGTGTCTTCGGACGATTTTGCATCGGTAAATAAGGGAACGGGGAAATAGATGACGACCATCGGGATAAGTGAACACGCAACGCCGCTGGGAACGATGTGGGCGACCTGGACAGTCGGCGGACTATATCGCCTGGATTGGAACCAACCCGACGACGTCGCTGGCGAAGCCACTGTCACCACGGACACAACCGATTTCGACAAGCAATTGTCGGCCTACTTTCGTGAAGGAACGGAACCTCTAGAAGGCATCAAACTGGACACGGCTGGTTGGACGGATTTTACGCAGCGAGTCTACGAAAACTGCCGCAAGATCCCTGCCGGAGAAACGGTTACCTACCGAGAACTTGCGGCGATGGCAGGAAACCAAAAGGCTAGCCGAGCAGTGGGTGCGGCCATGGCCAAGAACCGAACCTTGCTGGTCATTCCCTGCCACCGAGTGATCGCGGCAGACGGATCACTGCGAGGTTTCAGCGCCGCCGGTGGTTTGGTAACCAAGCAACGCCTACTGGAACTTGAACAACCCAACGGTTTATTCGCGTAACGGAATGGCGACGGGCAAATTAATCGCTATGAAATCGATAGGCGGCGATGTTTGCCCGACACAGTGCAAACTCGCAAAGCCAGCAACAGCGAGATCATCCAGGCGAACACGCACACCGCAAGCGATGGCACCAGCCACCAAGGTCGATAGCGAAACTCAACTTCTCCCATTCCCTCTGGGACCGTCGTACTTTGCATCAACTCATCGTGCGATTGAACTGCAATCGGTTGCCAAGCTGCATCGTCATCAATGCGACAGCGTGCAGTCCAGTGCCCGTCTTGATAAACCGGACGGATGATCATTTGACCCTGCCGCGTCTCTTGCTTGATGGGTTGGTCGGCCCAGAATGCAACGTCAACCAATTGCAACGACTTGGCATCGACAACAGCACTCTTGTCATTGCTGTGGATAACGCCATCAACACGATATCGGTGGCGGATCTGTTTCCAATGCGAACGTCGCTGGCCAGGCAACATTGATTGAGAATCTATCTTTGCCGAATTCCAAAACACCGCCATCGATTTCGAATCGATCGACACCATGTTGTTCAAGACTGCGGCGTTGTGCGTTAGATGCCAGCGTCCAAACCACGACAAACGCTGACTCACTTCGACTTCGAGCAACCGATCTTCATCCGCCGATCGCTGCCAAATTTCAGGCCAACCTCCGTCCGCCTGCGTCCGCATCCAGCGATGGACACCATCGGGGCGTTCGACTGTTGCCGAACTCAGCAAACGGTCTTCACTCGCAACATTGACGGTATAGGTATTGCCGATGGCAACCATCGACAAATCAAGCAACGTGAGCAAACAAAACACTTCTGCGGTCTTTGCCCGTGTCCAATGACGAGCAGCAGACCACCGAACAAGGAATCGAATGGCCAAGAGCACAATCACCGAATGCACAATCGAAATTCGAATTTCCTTCAGCCCGCCAACGAAATCGAGCGGCCCCCAAAACACATCAAATGGCAATGGCGTCGCCGTGTGATTCGGCAGCCAAAACCATCCCAAATACAGAACCACGGTGAAGCCACTTGCGAGCACAATCGCGACGAGACGAAGTGAGAACTTCACGAACTTCCACCGCCCAGCATCCAACCACTGAGCCGATAGGATCGCGACGGCCAATGAGAAAAACGTCAACCATTTCGCGGGATACCTGAACGAGTCATAGCCTGGAAAAAACTGGTACAGCAACCAATATGGTCCACCCACGCTGCTGTCGACTTGGCTCATCACACCCGTGCTGGCTTGAATCCACCACACCAACCCAAAGTGGCCGCTAGCCAGTGCGAGTGACGCGATTGCGATTCCCAGCGGCGCATCGATTCGCTGGGAACGCAAACGCAGTAAACGGTCGAGCAACGCAATCGCAGCCAACATTCCAAGGTAGATCGATGGCGTCCAAACGCGTCCATCACCAGGAATCAATCGACTCAGTCGCCGATAAACCGGCAACATCGAACCATAGGCGTTGGGGGTGACCAATTCAGCGATGTGCCATGGCGGCAACGAATACTGTTGAGCCTGGTGTCGCTTGCCGCCCACGATGGGTGCCGTAAATCGTCTGGCTTCAAGATCCGGTGAAACGCGATCGCTTTGGTTGCTCCAAGACAGTGACGCGGCGAGCTGCGGTGCAGACAAGCACGCGGCAAGCATCGGCACTAGCATCAAAACAGCAAGACTCGCGGTTGTCACAGTCCGGCGTATCAGTCGCCAAATCATCACCGCGCTGCAAAGCATCATCGTGTGCAGCGCGGCCTGCGGATCACCGCCCAAGATCATCATTGCCATCGCCGATCCGCCGATGACGATCCTCTTCCCCCGGTCGTCACCACCGGATTTCAACAGCATCGCCATCACCAACGGCATCCACGCCGCGGCGACCAAATAGGGTGGGTTGGTGTACAGAAACCAGATGCTGCCCGACATCGGATACATGACGCCGGCCAGCATCGACGCAGGACGGCCAACCTTCATCGCTCGCGCGGCAACGACAGCCGTCAGCGATGCGATCACCAAATGAATCGCGACATACCAAGCCACCGCCAAACTGGCTGATGTCGGCAGCGAGAACAGCACGTACCGAACCGGATAAAAAACTGCAGTGGTGGTTTCACCAACCAATGGAATCCCCGTTTGATCCAGCGGATTCCACAGCGGTAACCACTCGTCGTGACAACGCTCGGCCACGTACTGGTACAGCGGAATGTAGAAGTGGCTGACGTCACGAAACGCCAATCGATCACGTCCCGATAGAACTCCACCGAGCAATAAGATGATGGCGACCGGAGTTGCCAACCAAAACAAAACGACATTCCGCCGAGTCATTTCGCAGTCGCTAGGCCGCGATCTCGAAACGCTATTGGGATCGGGTCGCATGTCTGACATTCAGCGAGTGTTAAGGAATCAGCGAGAAAAGAGTGTACGCCCCGAATCGCATTGCCAGTTGGCATCCAAGGATTGTGGATGTTTGCGACCATCGCTATTTGAGCATGATCAGCGTCGCAGCGGACCGTCAACAGTTTAAGAACTTGGCTCTTCCGCTGAATTCGTGCGTCCAATATGAATGAACGAGGCCGTCGACGATCTCGGCTTGGGCTCAGCAGTATGGAACCGCCCCTGCCACCCTGCCGTCGCGCCGTCCTTGGGCGCGATGCAGGGCGATTGCGCCACGATGGGTGTTTTGCGAAACTTGGTGAGACATCGCTTTGGGTTTGAGTGTTCGATGAGCGACCGGGTGATGCATCTTGCCCTGGAGTCATCGCCTTGGAACGTTCCGCCAGTCTCACCGAGCATCTTGGTACGGCCATTCCGAAACTGCTGCAAATGATTGAAGTTTCCGGAGCTTTGATCACGATCGACGCGATGGGATGTCAGACCGAAATTGCCGATCGGATCATCACCGAGAAAGCCGATTACTGCTTGGCCGTCAAAGGCAATCAGCCAACCTTGAACAAGGGACTCAAAGCGTTCTTCTTGAAGCACCTGGAAAACGACTTTGCCGATGTTGAAGTGCGAGAGTTTCAGAGTAACGAGAAGGGGCACGGACGAGAAGATTTTCGTTCGTACTACCTTTGCAAAGTGCCCTCAGAGTTGCCCGATGCAGCGCGTTGGCGTGGACTCAAAGCGATCGGGATTTCGATAAATAATACAACTCGCCGAAGTGGTGATAGCATCGACGTCCGCTACTACATTTTGAGCAAATATGTCTCGGGCAAACGGTTCGCCTCAGCGGTTCGTGACCACTGGGGCATCGAGAACAGTCTTCACTGGCAGTTGGATGTCACGTTCGGCGAAGACCAAAGCCGAATCCGAAAAGGTCACGCTGACGAGAACCTCAGTACGCTTCGCAGGACAGCCCTGAGTCTGCTCAAGCAAGAGAAAATGGCCAAGTGCGGAGTGAAGAACAAACGACTGAAATCCGGCTGGGCCTGCGACTACTTAGCAAAAGTCGTGTTCGCAGCATGACTTACGGTGCAATCGCCCTGGGAAGAATGGTCTCCTATTACGAGCACAGGATTGCCTTGCACACCATTTGATTGAACACTCGACAACGACCCGTACAACGACCCTCCATCTCCAATACCGTCCGACTACGATGACAATTGGCCCTATGAATAATCGCCCTTCACAAGCCGGAAGAGGAAATGTGGGTAGGAGCGAATAGCGCTTAATCCGCATCAAGCCGTTGCCTGCCCGCGGGTTTGCGTCGATTTGTAGTAACGGGCTTCATTTGCGATGAGTTTGGGCATCGAACCTCCCGAACACGCCATGCAAGGAAGTCCCCGTATTCCAGTTCTCGTTTCGCGTCCGAGTCTACGACGCACGTCAGTGCGGCGATCTCTACATCGCCTCAAGGATCTTGAAAGAGTCTATCGAGTCAGTCTCCGGCGAAGACTGGTGCGTACGGCATCGCTCGAGAGAAGCTCGACGAACCTTCGATGCATCGCTTGGTCGCGTCCAGTAGCAAAACGAACGAAAGGAAAAGCCCCGATCAACGGCTAGGGCACCGTGTCATCATCGCGGAAGGGGCACCGGTAGCGATGGCGGACACTCCCGAAAACCAAACCGGGTTCCGCCAACTGATTAGCCAAACACCGAGATGTCGCTTCCCAATTTTGCGCGTCGTGGCGATCTTTGCGTCGTCTACCGACGCCATTCTGGGAGATGGCGACGGGACGCTTCCAGATCGAACGCAGTCATGAGGCCAGCCAGTTTCGGACAATCGACCAAATCATCGAAGAAACCGGTGTGTTTTGCCGATCGGGCCTAAACTGGCTGGATCGAAACGGGACAAATGAAGCCATGGCAAATCGGTTTCGAGTCAGCCATGACCACGTGTCTGACATGCCGGCGGTGCTGGCCGTCATCAGCAACGCCGATGAACTTTGCGAAGGGCTGTTTCGCGCAACATGCGGTTGGCAACCGACCGGACCGTGATGAATCGCGTACACTCCAACGGAGACGGATGCAGTACAAGCTGACGCAGGAGCCAAGGCACGACGCCCAACCACGCGAGGCATCGGACTTCTGCAGAATCCGTCGTGCCGTTCGGGGCGGATACTTTGTTCGCAAGATCCTATCGCGATGGTGGTGCTGTGATCACACCGGCGCGTGATTGATTTCGCAGCGAATCAGCGCGTCCCATCACATTGTCGATCGGTTCAATCGTTTTCGGTACCAACTCAACATCGATGATTCGCTCGTCACGAATTTCGCCCGGCCAAAGCGTTTCGGCGATGAAGTCGATGCCGGGAAACTCGTACCACGGAGGTCGAATTTTGCGGCGGATCGTTTCGGTTCGATAGCCTTCTTTGGAGATGCGAAATTCGCGAGTTCCATAGTTGACGAAACTCGTGGCGGCGGGCGCCGTTCCGATCACTTGGTTGTCCACCGACACCGTCGCCCCCGGCGGGCTGGTCCGAACGGTCATCCGCCGGCGCACGCATCCAACGCTCGAAAGCGTCGTGACAGCGATCAAAATGATCGTCATTCGCGATACGGTGACAGACAAAAGCACGGCCTCGAACGGAAGTAAACCGTTCCCCAAAACAGTCGGAAACTTAGAACACAATCAGACTCGCGGCGCGAAACACCTTGCCGCTTGAATGTGTCGTTACCAAGTCGCCGGACACGACGGGTAGGCCGGTTTCTACTTTTTCAGTTTCACGATCGCATCGCGGACCGCCGCCTCGTCAATATCGCCCAGCAAATCGACCGCTCCGAGGCGCGTGGGCAGAATGAAACGCAGTTTCCCGTGCGCCACCTTTTTGTCTCGCATCATGACGGGCAACATGGCGTCCGGATCGGCATCGGCCCAAGTCGTCGGCAACCCACATGCCACGATCAGCTTGGTTTGGCGATCCAACAGCGTCGCGTCGCACATCCCTAGGTCGATCGCCAATTGAGCCGCCATTTGCATTCCAATCGCGACGGCTTCCCCGTGCAAAAACGTACCGTAACCGGCCGTCGACTCGATTGCGTGGGCAAACGTATGCCCGTAATTCAAGATTGCCCGGCGGCCACTGGTTTCACGCTCGTCTTCGCCGACGACACTGGCCTTGGATTGGCAACTGCGCGCGATCGCGTGCCGCAGCGCTTTGGGATCGCGAGCGACCAAGTCGCTGGCGTGCGATTCGAGATAGTCAAAAAATTCAGCGTCATCGATCACGCCATACTTGATCACTTCGGCCAACCCGCTCAGATAGCTGCGGTCCGGCAAGGTGCTTAGCACGGACGTATCGACCAACACTAGCGATGGTTGCCAAAAGGCGCCAACCATGTTTTTAGCGGTCGGCAGGTTGATCCCAGTCTTGCCACCCACGCTGCTGTCGACCATCGCCAACAGAGTCGTGGGGACTTGGACAAAGCGAATCCCACGGGCATACGACGCGGCTACATAACCCGCCAAGTCACCAATCACGCCGCCGCCAACCGCCACGATGACACTGCGGCGATCGCCTCCTTCGGCCGAAACCCATTGCAGCAAACGTTCGAACTCCGCAATCGACTTACTGGTCTCGCCTGATGCGACGCTAGTTTGGCTGACTCGAATTGCTCCCGCAGTTCCCCGTTCCGCACTTTCCAATGCCGCCGCCAACGGGTTGGCCCACGATTGCTCGACTGCCTGATCGGCGATCACCAACACGTGAGTCACGTCACCGAGTGACGCGATGATCGAGTCGGCAAAACCGCCAACGGCATCACTAGTGATCTCGATCCGATAGCTTCGGTCGGCCAGCGGAACATTGACGCACTCTGCTGCGGGCCCTTGCGACGACGTTACCATACGTATATCCCAATCCTGGTAGTTAATCGCACTACGGCGATGACAGCTAAAACCACACTGCGGCGATAACAAAATGCTCAGTGGTAAATATTCGTTCTTCACCGACAACTTAATCCATGACCGACCCATCGATCGATACCGCCGAAATGGCATCCGTTCCAATCGACGCGACCAAACGGAATGACCCTCGAGCCAAAGTCACCGGCCGTGGGATCGGAATCGGTGTTCTAGTTGCGGTTTTTGCGGTGGTTGGGGCTTGGGGCAGCATCAAAGCTCGGAAAACACAGTTGGGCGAAACGACTCGGTTTTGGGGCCCGAAAACCATCATGGCGTTGCAGCTTGGCGAGCGGATCGAGATCCGTCCGCGAGGCAACAGCGACTTCGAACCGGTTGATCTGACTTCGACGCCCGGACTTGGGCATCTTCGCCGAGCCCTTCTGGAGGAACGACACTTCGACTGGACCACGGAAACGGCATCCCCTGTCCTCGAAATGTGCGTCAACGCCAGTGACATCGAAAACGAACAGGTTGTAAAAGACGGTCCTTTCGCGGGAAAAAACCTACCGACCTGTCTGCAAATTCGAATTACCGATCCGACGGGGAAACGTTTTGAACCGGTCGAAATCGACCTCTCTCTCGTTGGGGGGTGGGCAGGTCCGAGCGATGGGTCCAAACGTGTTCAAACGACCGAGTGGGTACGTCCAAAGCTCTACAACTGGTTCGCAACGATCATGAATGTCCAGCAAACGCGTTACGACCTGCGCGAATAGTTCGCCATTTCCGGTTGGTCTTTGGAGTATCTAGGTCAGTTTGTCGCGTTGATAGGACATCGGATGGCTGGTTCCGCCGTTTTCGGAGGGATCTATGGAATCCGAACAACGCGAATTGAGCGAACCCCGGTTAGAATAAGGATTGCTCGATACGTCGTGCAGCCTTCTCTTTCAACCAACGATTGCCGCGAGCCCTTTTTATTCTATGGCAACACAATCCAATCCAGACCCGACGTCGAATCCATCCGTCAGTATTCCAATTCCCGCAAGCGAATACGAAGAAACGGTGGACGAGGAGGCAGTGATTCCTGGTCGACGATTTGGGTTCTTGCGTGACGCTCCAGCTTGGCTGGTCAGCATGTTGCTGCACGTGCTGATCTTGTTGGCATTGGGGTTGATCACGTTCACCGACCCGATCAAAGTCATCAATGTTTTGACGGCCAACAGCAACTCGGAAGAAGGCCCCGAAATCGAAGAGTTCACGATCGACGAAATCGAACCGGGGGAAGTAGCGGAAATGGAGGAGCCCTCCGATCCGATCGCAGAACTGACCGAACCGATGGAACTGGCTGAATCCGTCGATGTCGCGCCCATTGAAATGTCAGCAGTCGTGATGGACATGGGCGACTTGGCGGCCGAAATGGCACCGCCAACGATGAGCCTGCAATCGCTTACCACGATGACAAGCCAGCCGCTGAGCAGTCGATCCGAGGACATGAAGAAGAAACTGCTGCGCGACTACGGCGGCAATGAATCCAGTGAAGCCGCCGTGACCGAAGCCCTCAAATGGTTCTCACGTCACCAAATGCCGAACGGTGGTTGGACGTTCGCACACAACTTCGTTTGCAACGGTGCCTGCGGTGATCCGGGCGATGAAAACCGTGCCAAAGCGGTATCGGCGGCGACGGCGATGGCGTTGCTGCCTTTTCTGGGCGCCGGACAAACTCATCTTCAAGGCGACTTCAAAGACGTCGTTGGCCGTGGTCTGCAGTTTCTGATCCAATCAGGTAAGGCTGGTAAGGCCAATGGATTACCCGTGCTGGATTTGCGGACGGGCGGCGACATGTACTCACACGGGCTGGCTTCGATTGCGCTTTGCGAAGCTTATGCCATGACGGAAGACCCAATCCTGTTTGCGCCAGCGCAAGGCGCGATCAACTTCATCGTCGCGGCTCAGTGTCGCGACGGCGGTTGGCGTTACAAAGTCCAGGACCCACGCGGTGGTGACACCTCGGTCGCAGGCTGGCAGATCATGGCGCTTAAGAGCGGTTACATGGGGCACTTGTCTGTGCCGCCCATGACGATCCAACAATCGGTGGGTTTCCTCAATCGTGTGCAATCCAATAACGGATCGTCTTACGGATACGACAAGCCAGTGACTAAATTTCGCCACGGTACCACCGCCATCGGTCTGCTGTGCCGAATGTACACCGGATGGGACAAGACTCACCCTGGCATCGTTGAAGGTGTCAAATTGCTGTCCAAAGCCGGCGTCAAGAAAAACGATCTGTACTACAACTATTACGCAGCCCAAGTGCTGCGGCAATTTGGTGGGATCGAGTGGGAGAACTACAACATCGAACTGCGCGATTGGCTTGTTGCTGAACAGTCCCAAAAGTCAGGCGCGAAGGGCAGTTGGTTCATCAAAAGCTCGGTCCACGGCATGACCGAGGGTGGACGTTTGATGCAGACATCATTCGCCACGATGATCTTGGAAGTTTATTACCGGCACATGCCTCTTTACGCCGATGCCGCGTCCGAAGACGACTTCCCACTGTAAGCATCGCGGGAAGATAGCCCAGGGTGTGTGATCTGCGCCGCGCCGATGAGCTTCGGAATCGAACGACGTTCGGCTAAATACACTCCTTAGCGAACGCCATGCAGAACATGCTTGGCGGAAAGCCCTTAACTTTAAGTGCTGCCACTAATGTTCGCGCGAATGCTGCTGTGACATTTGCCTCGTCAACACACCAGTTCTTGATGAATTGTCGCTAAACGTGCAATCTGTCTCCGCATCGATAGCAGAAAGTTGCGTCGGAGCGTTGTCCCGAGACTTCGCAATGCGGACAAGGGGGTTCGTCAGGCGCATGAGTCTGTTGGATGATCTCAGCGCTAACAAATGTCGATGGCACAATGATCAGACTATATCCAAGTAAAATCAACGCGGCCGATATGAATTTGCCGAGCGTCGTGTGAGGAACAATGTCACCGTATCCGACAGTGGTCATCGTCACGATTGCCCAGTACATCGCTTGGGGAATTGACGTAAAACCATCAGCTCCTTCGACATGCTCAATGTGATACATCAGCGTGCCGCTTATCGTGACCGCGACGAGAACGACCGACAAGAAAACAACGATCTTGTTTCTCGCACGCCAAACCGCTGATGCCAACTCGTCTGCGTCGTCCATCATCCGCCACAGCTTCAGCACACGGAAAACACGCAGCAATCGAATTGCCCGCAGCGTCACGAACGACGCCGACGACGACGAACCTACTAATGGGATGATGTAACTTGGCAAGAAGCTTAGTAGATCAATGATCCCCCAAAAACTGAATGCATACTTCAGTGGTCGCCGCACCGTCATCAATCGCATGATGTACTCGGCTGTGAACAGAGCGGCCAATATCTGTTCAAAGAACTCAAATCGCGGCTTCCAAGCGACATACTCGGGCACCGTTTCGAGCGCCACCAGCGTGATGCTGGCAAGAATCGCAATCAACAAGGCGATGTCAAACCAACGCCCGGCATGCGAGTCGGCCTCGAAGATGATGTCGTGCCATTCCTGACGCCAACCTGGCTCTGCCGGTCGCTGAACATCACGGCGAAGCCTGGCGCGACTAGGATTGCCTGCCCCCGTTTTATTGGAGCCAGAAGTGGAGGGATTGTTCATATCGGAAAAATCAAAATCGGCGCGGATTCAAGAACTAGAACTTCCAACGATACTCCATCCGCGTGCCATAGACGTCTTCCAAACCACGACGCCAACCATACATCATGTCAAATCGCAGCAGACTCCAATTCGAAATCGGAAACTGATACCGAGTTCCCGTGGCGAACTGGTCGTCCGGTACCGCAGCGTTTTTGTCACCGTGCGGGGTCAAATAACTGACTTCCAGCAGCAATTGACGATTCAAATCGTCGCCAATCAAATCGACCCCCAAACTGGCGCCCGCAGTATCACTGGCCGTCGGATCCAGTGTTGCGAACCCATTTAACCCATCCGTGTCAAAATTGATCCCGGTGTTTCGCAGGATGCCGCCCGATCCACCGGCGCGGGCAACCGATTGAGGGCGATCCCATCCGACGAAAAAGTTCGCGTAAGGAACCACCGTCAGCGGTGCCGCGGTAATCCAACTGTTTTCAAATAGGAACAAAGCACCGTCGGCAGTCCGATCTTGCTTAGCCAAATCCTGCCCCGCATTAACGATCACTCGAATGCTATTGCTGATGCGATCAAAGTACCGCTTTGTAAAACTAGCGGTCACGTTGTGGTAGCTACGTGCGTCGTTGTTTCGGTCACGAACGTAGGCGTACCCTGTTTCGATGTATCCGCCGTAAGCTTCGATAAACCATGCCGTGCCAAAGGCTTGTGCAGCGTGTTCATCACCGGCAAAGGCGGCACTGTTGAGTTGATCAAAGACGGCAAAGAAGGTCGCGTCGTAATTGGACCACTTCAAGTATCGGTTGTTACGGGAAGGCAACGCAAATGCTGCTCCCGTAACCGCGTCTTCCATCCAGATGCCGTTCTGGAATAACAAGGGCACTAATCCCAGGGTAACGGGCAACTCGAACGGGGACGTTTGGCCTGTCGCACCGCCAATCATGGTCCCGATATCACCTTCGAAGAAAGCGGTGACTGGCGTAAAGTCGATCTCGTCACGAAACCGATAGTCTCCTGCTACTCGTTCGAATCGGGTGAACGCACCATTGTTGTCGATCGGACCGACGAATGAGTGGAACCGACTTGATTCGGTGATCTGCAAGTCCATGTCCAAATTCAATCGGTTAGCCCAATTGTCGGTCCGACCTGCGGCGTTTCGCCCTGAGGCGACGCCAGTACGGAAGTCGCCATACATGTAAAACTTGGGTCTCGCCAAATTGGTTTCCCCAAACCAATTGCGACCGCGTGGCGTGATTCCATCGCCATAGAAAATACGCCCCCATTCAACCCACGGATGTTGAGTCGGCACGTCGTGCTTAGCATCGTAGACCCATTGCTCGCGATCACCGTCATGGATCAATGAGGACTGCACCACCGGTGTTGGTGAGAAGTCGTTATAGAAAGGTGATTCAACGCAAGCCGTGATTGGCAGACAATCAGATGCGACCATTCGCACCGGAGTATCCAAGTCAGACGACGATCCATCACTTGCGGAATCAGATCTCTCAGACCTTGACTCGTCGGATACCAGATTCGCCCTTACCTTTGCCTCAAACCCTAGTAAATCGTACGCCGTTTCGGCCGGTTCAGTTTTTGCAGTCGCATTCGACGGCGTTACTAATTCAGGAAAAACCAAAAACGAAAACCCATCGGAATCGAACTGTAATTCACGTTTAGGCGCCGTCGGATCAGTCGCCGGCATTCGAAACGGTTTCACCGGCGTCTCGGTCAACACGACCACGCTGTCTGGTTCAACTGAAACCAACGGCATCCGAATCGGGCGCGGCTTTGTCAGTTCGTCGCCATGGACATCGGCCGCACCGCTGACGCCACCAAAAGTGATCGCAAACACTAGTGAAGCGATCGACAATGGGCGGCCTGAACCAGACGTCGCCAAACGCGAAACGAAGCGACGGCGACAATCAGATCGTGCGGCGAATTCGTTGATTGTAGGATGATTATTCACGGTTGGCGTTTTCACTTGACAATAAACGTGTGACTGCTGCTGCAAGTATCAATCATGTTTTCATTCATGCGGCGAATCATGTCAGGCGTCGCACCAATCTGCCGCATGAAATACATGGGTTCGGTGCGATTCCGCATTCGAACGCTCAACCGATAAGCACCCCGTTTTTGCATCGCCGAAGCGGGGATATGGAACTTTGGTTCGCGATGTCCAAGCGGCGCGATCGAGTGCGCTTCCATTCGGATCAACGGTGGATGATTCAGCACGCTGACGGGCACCGCACCGGGACGCAGGAACACGAGTTGGTCAAGACTGAAGTTCAGCGGCAATGCGGCTTCGCGATCAGTGCCTCGAACGTTGTTGATCAGGAACTTGGTCTGCAGGTTGAACAGGTCTTTATCCCGTGGAATTCGGTGCTTTGCGACTTCCACGGAGTGCATATCGGCTAAGTCCGCATTGCGATCGAGATATCCGGTTTCCCACACGCGTTTTCCGTCCGGATCGATCAAGACTGCGTTGAGCCAAAGCTGTGGTTGTGCTCCGAGCGAGCCTGTTGGCATGTTGTGCCCCTCGCTGACGTTGCTAACTCGGTAGCTGATCGTCATCGGACGCCCGGCACGCGGATTGTCAAGAAAGCGAGGCCCTTGGACTTTCAATCCGGCTTCCATCGTCATTACCGCCGCGCCGCGTTTTTCCTGGATCTTCGCTAGGTTATCGTCAATGACTTTTCGGCCATCTCGGCGATCATCCACGGTGTCCCAAGGTTTAGGAAACGTCTGTACTGCCGCGTAGTTGTTTTCAAATTCGTCGGTTCCCCATCCAGCTTCATAGTCGAAAAGCAGCCACTCGCGTGGTGAGTAAGCTTTAGCTTTGTGGTTGTGCGGGAAAATACCTGGGTGAGCGATTGAGTATCCAGGGCCCCACATGTTGTGATTGGATAGCTTGCGAGGTTCACCGTACGGCTTGTCACTTAGGATCGCGGCATGTCCATAGTCGTAACCCTCAGGTTTGCCAGGAACGGCTCCCATGTGACAGTCTTGGCAAGAGATACCTTTGGCCGCCGCTGGCCCGTGACGATACTGCGAATGAACCACTTCCAAAGCGATGCCCGGATGGACCGCGACTTGGTGACAAGACGCGCACACATCACTATTGGTCAGCGGTTCAAAGAAGTAACTTGATGCATGGATGTCTTGGCCGGGGCCGGTCTGTCCGGCGTGTGTTTTCAGCTTCAGGTCTTCTGCGTGGGAAACCGCGTCTGCGAGTCCATGACCATGACTTCCGCCACCGACGGGCGCGTGGATGTCACCAGGTTCGATTCGTCGGTCACCGTTGCTGCTGCGCCAATAGTGTTCGCGAATACGATGGCACGCGATGCAGGTGACGCCTTCACGGACGACGGCTGGTGCTTCCAAAATGCTTGCGGCGCGAGAAACCTTTAATTGGGTTCCAACCGGCGAGTGACAGCGGACACAGAACGAGCCTATGGTTCCGCGGGTGTAGTCGATCATCGCCTGTTCGAAACGCTGAAACATGGGCGAAACGTTTGCATACGCATGGCTACTCGATCGCCACTGATCGTATTGCCCAGGATGGCAGGCTCGGCAAGACTCGGCCGATGGATAGATGTCTTCCGTCCAAAGTCCTTCGTGCGGATCTTTCTTGGGGTCCGCTGCCTTCTTGATTGGTTCTTTAGCCCCCAGGCCAGCAAGCGGATCAGGGTCCGTCCCGGGTCCGCCACCCAAAGGGTCATCACCACCCAGCAAATCATCGCCACCACCCAGCAAGTCGTCGCCGCCGAGCAGATCATCCGATCCGGGCGAGGCGAGCAAAAGATTGTCTTCCCCGATGGCAACCACTGGTGGAAAGCATGCCAATGCGAGGACTAGTATCGTCGCCAATCGAGTCATCATTCTAAATCGCATCAGGTCTTCTGTGGGCGAAAACAAGGAAACCGAAAGACGAAGGCCTTCCCTGTCCATCCATCGACACGTTGCTACCCGAGCGACAGGATCTAACCGTACACTTAGAACAGGCTTTGCAATCGGAACTTCTTAACATTTGCAGTTTCACGACGATTTAGGTTTCGGCGAACAAACCGCAATGGACGAATCGACATGCTTTTGGCCGGCCATTGGTGCGGCGTATCGGAACGATGTCCCCCTGCCTTTGATGGCCGGTGCGACTATCATCTTCAGCTATGAATAGCGATGAAGACTACGATGAAGACGAGTTCGACGAAGACGACACAGGCGATGACGACTTTGACTACGACGCCTTTGTCGAAGACAACTTCGAATCGAAACTCACCAATACGGAAACGAAGCCTCTATGGCGTCTCGTTGCCGTCGTGCTATTGATTGCCGTGGTTGGTGCCGCAGTGCTTCAAGTGATGGCGATGATTTGAACGGCGAAGACAGAAACACAAAATTGGTGACCGTGGGAAACACGGATCCGATCGGGAAAATCGCTGCAAATCAGATGATCGCGGACGGTCGAATCCGATCGGTTTGGCATACCGACCAAACCGAGTCAACCAACTCCGTCGCCCTTGCCGACGCTCGCCGCCTCTTACCCGAACTTACCATACCGCGACTCTACATCGCCGATCGCCAAACCGCAGGCCGCGGTCGCCACGGACGAACTTGGCAAAGCGACGAAACTTCGTTGACGTTTTCGTTGCTACTAAACTGGAAGTTCCAGAACGACACTCCCTCGCGATTGCTTTCGATGGCCGTCGGAGTCGGTATCGCGCGAGCCATCGAGTTTGACTATGCTCCGATTCGAACGTCATTGAAGTGGCCCAACGACGTCTTGATCGGCGGCGGAAAGGTCGCTGGTATATTACTAGAAGCTAACGTGCTGACCAATCATGTGATCGCCGGTGTGGGAATCAATGTAGGTTCAGCGCCTGACCTTTCACAACAACCCGATGCCAATCCCACTCGCTCGATCTCGTCGGTGGTCCACCGCGAAGTCCATCGCTACCGCTGCATGCCTTCGATCGTCAATGCAGTGCTAGATACGATCGACGAACTTCGCCAAGGGGACGAATCTGAAATCATCCGCGAGTTCCGATCGCGGTGCCTATTGACCGGACAAATGATTTCGTTTGCAAGCGATGGCATCACTCATCAAGGCCGATGCCTAGGCGTCGACGCAACAGGATCGCTACGGGTTGAAACCAACGACACCATCCGATCGATTATCTCTGGCGAAGCAAGCTTGCTTCGAATCCAGCCCAAGCCCCAGCGTTAACCTAAGAGAGAAACCAATGCCCGATATGACTCGCCCCGTTGCACTAGTTACCGGTGGCGGAACGGGAGTCGGCCGAGCCTGCGTCCTGCAACTCGCTGACCAAGGTTACGATGTTGTTGTTAACTACTCTCGCAGTCAGGACGATGCCGAAGCGACGGCCAAAGAAGCATCGGCGAAAGGCGTTACCGCCATCACAGTTCAGTGCGACGTCGCCGATGACGTTTGCGTCCGAGCGATGATGGACCAGATCAAGACCCAGTTCGGCCGATTGGACGTCGTGATCAACAATGCTGCGATGACGCACTTCGTCCCCCACGACGACCTCGAAGGGCTAACCGAACCGATGTGGGATCGAATGCTGGGCGTTAATCTAAAAGGCCCGTTCTTTGTCACTCGCGCCGCCGCGGACATGCTGCGTCAAGGAAACGGCGGATCCGTGGTTAACGTCAGCTCGGTCGCCGCGCTGACCGGCATGGGATCGTCGATCGGATACTGTGCGGCCAAAGGGGGGCTTAATACGATGACCAAGTCATTCGCCCGGATCCTGGCGCCAGAAGTTCGCGTCAATTCAGTATGTCCAGGCCCAATCGACAGCCGATGGATTCGCGACGGGAACCCCGACTGGGATCTGAACGAAATGGTCACAAACTATCCAATTCCCAAAGCATCGCAGCCCAGCGACATCGCCGACGCAGTACTTTTCTTTGCCGTCCACAGCCAAATGGCCACTGGTCAGATCCTCAGCGTCGATGGCGGCCAGACACTTTGACAAGTCGCCAACGCAGCTTAGCCTCCGTTACAGAATTCTGGGGGGAAAATCCGCAACACTCGCTAGTCTCTGGGGTTAGACAGAGAGTAAAATGACTAGACGGACGCTGTTTACGTGCCCGATCTCCATGCCTCACTATGTAAAGAGACTCAGAATGAAGTTCAAAATGCTTGGCGCTATCGTTATGGCAGCAGTATTGGCAGCACCAGCGATCGCCGACGACGCAGATGGTGCCAAAAAGAAGAAGAAGGGTCAAAATCGCGGCCCATCCGCTTCCGCGCAAATCATCAAGCAGCTTGAATCGGTAAACCTGACAGAAGCTCAGACTGCGAAAATTAAAGAATTAGGCAAGGCAGCAGATGCTTCGATGAAGACCATCCGCGAAGAAGCTGGTTTGACGCCCGAGCTGATGAAGAAGCGCATGGAAGCTCAAAAGTCCGTTCGGGAAACCGGCAAGAAAGGTAAAGAAGCAGCCGAGGCCGTGAACGAAGCCGCAGGACTAACGGCTGAACAGTCCGCCGCATTCGCCAAGATGAACGAAGCTCGTACCACATTCCAAAAGAGTGTCGTCGCGCTACTGACGGACACTCAAAAAGAAGGGCTGCCAAAAGCGATGTTACGAACCGGCAAGCCAGCCGGTGAAAAAGGCAAGAAGAAGAAAGACGCTGCCTAAATCAACCGACAGAATAAAGTATCTTGTGATGACGCGAGCACCTCCGGTGTTGTTCGCGTCATTTTTTTTTGGCGACATGACGACGCCACTTTTTCCATTGAGCAAAGAGTCTCAGCAATGCGCGCTTCTGATTCGGCAAACTCGATCAATTTGCTGCCGGTTGGGGCTGACTTTGCGACCAACCAACTCGATCCGCATGATCCCAACTATGCCATCGACGTAATCCAGCGAGTCATTGACTTAGCCGTATCGCGCGACGCGTCCGATGTTCACCTGCAACCCCGTCCCGACGGCTGGGACCTTCTGTTTCGGATCGACGGCGTTCTCTCCTTAGTCCAGTCGATTCCTGGTGGCGGTGAAAGCGACCCCGTTAAACGCTTGATGGTGATGGCTGGCTTACCGACTTATCGCAGCGGGCAACCGATGGAAGGCCGACTTCGATTCGAAGGTGCCGATCATCCGCACGCCAATGTCTCCATACGGCTTGGTATCTATCCCACGATCCACGGGCCGCGAGCTGTCATTCGACTACTGCGGAAGAGCGATGCGTATGACTCGTTGAACGCAATCGGCCTCGCTGATGAGGTAACCCGAACGCTCCAGCAGCTCTGTAGCCAAACCGACGGGGCCGTCTTGATGTCGGGCCCCGCCGGCAGCGGAAAGACAACGACGATGTACGCCATGCTTCGTCATATCGCCGATGCGATTCCTCGGCGCAGTGTCGTGACGATCGAAGATCCGGTCGAGTCGATCATCCCCAATATTAGCCAAAGTGAACTGGACCCGGCGGGCGGCATGACCCTGGCATCAGCGCTCCGCAGCGCGGTTCGTCAGGACAGCGAAGTATTGTTGGTCAGTGAAATTCGCGACCCCGATACGGCCGAAGCCGCGATGCAGGCGTCCTTGACCGGGCACCTCATTTTTTCATCCCTTCACGGCACCGATGTCGCGGCATCGCTGCGCCGATTGATGCAACTCGGCGTGCCGCACTTTGTGATCCGCAGCGGTGTGCGCGCGATCCTTACCCAGCGACTACTGCGAAGGCGATGCCCCGACCACAAATCCGAGGATTGCCAAACATGCCTAGGAACCGGTTACCAAGGTCAGATCGCGATCGCTAGCTGCGTGCGATTCGACGGCACCGATCCGGTTGGAGAAGCCCTCTCAGATGCACTGACCGAGGGCGCGTCAACGGGCGTCATGCGCCGCGTCGCATCCGAATCGGGATACATCGATTTACACCGCCGTGCAAAGCAATGTGTTGAAGCGGGATTCACGGACGAATCGGAAATCTACCGTGTGCTGGGTTCCAATCCTGCAAAATGAAGCTGAATAAAGTCAAGTTTGAACAGCTTACAGATTGACCAGCAAGTCAAGCATTTCGGCAGCCGTCGAAATCACTCTTGATGATGCTTGGAACGCGCGTTGGTAGCTAATCATCTTGATCGACTCTTCGTCGATATTTACGCCAGTAATCGCCAAGTGCTGGCTTTGAAGCGTCGCGTAGAAATTCCGCAGGCCCTCACTCGAACTTCCTTGTAGGCTGATTTTCTGCCCCAGTCCAGACACTGAACGCTCGTACGTTTGACGAACCGACTGACCGCCTAGGTTATCAAGCGGCTTGTCGACCAGGTCAATCAAGTTGGTCAACGTGTTGGTGTCCTCGGAGATCCCATTCTCGCTGATCGCCAAAAAATCTGCGTTCTCTTTCAGAACTGAATTGACCGCAATGTCGCCACCATTTCGTCCTGTAAAGAATGTATTGATTCCAGCAGCCGCGACGAATCCGCTGGTGTCTTCACCAAAAACAAACTGAGCCGTTGGCGAATCCGACAGAATCTCGATACGACCTTCACGTGTCACATTAGCGGTCAGACCATCGATCGCGTTGATATCGGCAACAATCGACTGGACGGTCGAATCGGTCACCTGTCCGAGCATACGAACGTTAATACGGTGATCGCTAATCACTGCACCGCTTTCGTCCACTATGCTCATGTCGAACGTACCATTGCTTGGGGTCCATGCAAGGTCCGCATCAACAAGTGGCACGCCCGTGTTTGATTTGACCGTCGACAACAGACTGTCGTAACCGCGCCGCCCTTGACCTTGCGAGTGGACCTCGTTGACAGATCGAATCAACGAAGATGCCATCGCGTCGATGCTGTCGATGTAATCGCCAAAAACACTTCCAACCACTTCGTTAGTTGCACCCAACAATCCGCGAGTAGCAAGCAGCGGTGAATCCGTTTCAACGATCCGAATTTCGTTCGAACCTTTCTCGGAACTGTAAGCTGACTTGACTTCGCGGTAGTTGCCGTTGCTGACCAAATAGTCACCACCGACAAACACCGCGATCGATCCACTTTCTTGTTCCTGAAAGTTCAAGTTGACGTATTCAGATAACTCTTCGAGGTCGCGATAACGTTGATCACGGAGTCCCGTCGCGTCACTGTGCAGCACGCCCCCACCTTCGACCGTTGCGATTTCAAGGTTCAGTTTTGCAATGCTTTCAGTCAATCGATTGATGTCATTTGCAATCTGGTCTAAGTCGCCGTTCCAAAGCTCACGACGATCGATTGCCATATCGCGACTCTGGTTAATGTTATTGGCCAGAGTGTCAGCTTGCAGAATAACGAAGTCGCGAAGCGAACCGTCATTTGGCTGAGTCGAAAGCTCGTGCAGGGCATTGTTGAACAGAGTGAACTGCTGATTGAGCCCCTCGTTGTTCAGGTCGTTGGTCAATTCTTCGAGTTGCCCATACGCCTTGTCCAGCGCCTCGGAACCAGCTAGATCCGTCTTTGCGTTGAACATTCGCTCGGCAAGCTGTTGGTCAATGACCTGGACAATACCAGTAGGCCGAACTCCCGTGCCCTTGATCAGCCCGCCTTCACGAACGGCAACCGACGCGACTTGTTCGAGATTCTGGCGGATGTAGCCGGGCGTGTTCGCGTTAGCAATGTTGTTGCCAACCACTTGCAACCCAATCTGGGCCGCATTGAGAGCACCGGCGGATTGCTGAATGGTTCCGAACAGACTCATCGCGTTTCCCTGTGTCCCTCGATGAAAGCAGCATCCGCGCACGGTAATAACCGCGACATCTTCCCTGACTATCGACCAACCGGACCCTCACAATCCACAAATTCGCAACCTTAGAGGGTGCGATGTTTCATGCCGCGGGGTACTCAGAACACACCCCGACTTCAAGAAGGAAGCGCCGCCGAGGGTCTGCCGCCAAACGAAGTAGTGGAATCCGGGAACCAAGACAAAAAAAACCAGAACAGCGCCGGAAATCCGATCGCTGTTCCAGTTAGTTAAGTCCTGTTTAGATCAAGCCAAGAATGGCTGCATCGATCGCTGAAGACGTTTCTTCCTGATCGCTTGTTTCACGATCACTCGCAATCAAGTCCATCCAGTCTTCCGATTTTGAATCGCTTGCCACTGATGTGTCAACCAACTTGGATTCGCTCGCCAATGATGTGACCGGGAAAACCTCATCGAGTTCGCGTTCCCAAACCGAACCAACCGAATCAGCCTCGCTACGCAGCACGTCGGCTCCGAATAGCGACACGCTTGTTACCAAATCAGTATCAACCTGTGAATCCGAAACCTGTTCACCACTGACGCGGTTGTTGATTCGGCTCAGTTGGTTGATGACACGAAGTGCGTCCAACGAACTAATCGTTTGGTCACCCGAAACGTCATAGTAGTTTGGCCCACGGTCGTCCGAAGTAACGGGGATGCGTCCGTCACCATTGCCGCTGCGGGACAGACGGTTGATGATCAACAACGCATCGATCGCGGTTACAAAACCGTCATCATTAACGTCGCTGAATTCATCCGGGTTCTGCAATCGGCTAGCTACCACTTGAACAGTGACAGTTGCAATGCTGCTTGGACGACCCTCGTTATCAAGAATTTGATACTGGAACTCGTCCGAACCAACAAAACCTGGTAGCGGCAGATACTGGATCGTACCATCGGAAAGTGGAACCGCCTCGCCGCGACCTGGATCGGTCACGATTGTGATGCTGGCCAGATCCAACGTGCCGTCCGGATCGGTATCGTTCGCTGTAACGTTGATCACAACAGCTTCGGCCAAGAATGTGCCCGCCGCGTCATCCCGAGCAATCGGGCTAGCATTTGCCGAGATCGTTACTGTGGCCTCGGAACTACGAAGCCCCTGATCGTCCGCAACCGTGTAACGGAAGATATCTTCTTCCGAGAAACTGCTAAACGGCGTGTAGATCAATGAACCATCGGTTTGGATGGCAAGCGAACCGAATGCTGGTTGCAACGTAATTTGAAGCGAGCTTACATCGATGGTGCCATCGATATCGGTGTCGTTGTCCAACACACGAATGATTGTGGGACCACTGGGGTTGAGCGTCGGCAAATCAGCGACCAACCGCGGTGCATCGTTAATTCCCGTTACGGTAATGGCGACGGTCGTCAAATTACTGGTCAATCCAGACGCGTCGACAAGTGAGTACGCGAACGAATCCACCAACGACCCGCCATCAGGGAGTGACTGCAAGGCAACCGCATTCGACGGATCATAGGTGATCACACCCGTCATTTGGTTGTAGGTCACTCGAGCACCACTGACTGACAACGAGTTTGCCGGCATAACCAACTGAACGTTCTCCGACGTATTGGTTAGCAAGTCAGGGTCAATGTCATTGGCCAACAGTTCCGCCACTGTGATTTCAAACGCGGTGTCCTCGTCACCCGTGAACACATCCGAGACTGCACGCGGCGCGTCGTTAACTTCCGTGATGACGATACTAAATGTCATCACAGGCGTTTCGGCACCTTCCGAATCACGCGCAACCACGCTGATCGGAACCGGCCCAGCATTTACGCTGTTGGCATTCGGTGCCGGCGTAAAGCGAAGAATTCCGGCAGGAGTAATCGTCGGCTGCTCGGTAAACAATGCCGCGAACTCATCTGCCAACGGCAATACGTCGAAAGCAACGGTTTGCGATGACTCATCCGCCGGTCCAGGCGAAATGTTCGACGCTTGCAATGTGCTGAACGGTCCGCTGTCCTCGGGACGCGTGATCGTTGAGCTGACAAGCGTGTAGGTTGGCGGATCGTTGATCGCGGCAACATCAATCGTAAAGGTCCGAGGTGGACTACTGACTGATTCGTCACCGATACCTGAGTCGTTAGGTCCGTCATCTTGCAAGACAACTTCGAACACAGCCAAGCCATTGGCATCCGGACGAGTTTGGTACTGCAAACTCCACACACCAGTGGCCTGATCAAACACAGCCTGTGGTGGCGATAAGAACAAATCAGTGTTGGCCGATGTCTGCGTGAAGACGAACTGCAATTCCTGTGCTGGCGTGCCACGGAATCCGGACAATTCGTCCGCTGCCGTTGAAGGCCCAGCAATCACATTGGTTACCCAGTTTGGAATCGTTACCAGCCCTTGGTCCTCATCGCTCGAGACATTACCAGCACTGCTGAATTGTGGTCTGTCATTTACCGGAAGCACTTCAAACGTGACTGTGTTCGATGCAATTCGCGGATCACTAACAGCCGCTCCCGAGGATCCAACTGTGATTCCGTTATCGATCACCGTGTAGATGAACGAGTCGGTCCCCACAAAGTTCTCTCGTGGTCGGTACAACAATCTTGGCGTGCCACCGGTAGTGACCAGCTGCAGCGAGCCGCCTTGAGCACTCGACTGAGGAATCGGTGACCCCAACGATACCGTTTGATTTCCGCCAACTCGCGGCAAGATATCTGCAGATTCACTCGTCGCACCCAGGTTCGGTCCTGGGAAGTAGACATCCAACAATCCTCGCGAAGTGTTATCACCATCGACAAGGATCTCGAACAGACCGTCTTCCAACATCGTGAACGAAAGCGGCGCCGCATTCGGATCAACAATTGGCGGATCGTTCACCGGATTGATGTTGATCGTCAACGTAATCGGAACCGAAGAAATCAAGTCGCCACGCGTCGTGTTATCCGAAAGAGTTCCATCTCGGTTCTGGTCGCTCAGCACAACTTCGAAGCGGAACTCACCGAACACATTGGCAGCCGACCGGAACGTCAACAATCCAGTTTGCTCATCAATCGTCGGATAGACACTGAAGAAGTCTTCGGAATCTTCGATTGGGAAGTCCAGCGACGTCACAGTGAACTCAACCAATTGACCAGTGTTCACGTCAACTTCGTCGAACGCGGTTGTTGGTGGTCCGGCACTAATGTTGGTCGCGTAGTTATCGAATTGAATCAACTGGGTGTCTTCTTGAACGGTAATGTCCAAGGTTGCCGTGTTGAATTGAGGACGGTCATTGACCGGCGTCAAAAACAACTCGACTCGGTTCGACGAAGTCAACCGATCTGGCACCAATGCCGAAGCCGTCAAGTCAAACGTTTCGCCCCCGTTTGGATTGTCGTCACGCACAAGGTACGTGAAGGAATCCAAACCTGCGAACGACGAGTTGAAGTCCGTCGGTGGTCGATAGTTCAATCCAATCAATTGATCGTTTGAATCAAACACAGGCGTCAGTACACCACCACGATCGGTGGTGCGGAACAATCCGCCCGTTGTCGAGGCGTTTCCTGCACTCAAGAACTCGAGCGTCTGTGATCCACCCTCGAATGCCCCAGCCTCATTGTCCGGACCAACGTTGAAGACGTCTAGCAAACCGACTCGGCTGTATCCAACGGCGGCAGCGCGACGAAGCGGAATGAAGTAGTCCTGAACCACGCCCGCCGCCTGGGTGTTGTCTTCACGAAGCGTGTACCGAATCGTGGCGTCATCGATGTTGCCATCGTTGTCGCTATCGATGTTCGCAACCGAGTAGGCGTCATCCGCATCGCGAGTGTCCGAACGAGGATTTAGCGTCGAACTAAATCGTGGTGCATCGTTCACTGGTCGCACATTGACCGTAAAAGTCGATTGCGTTTGGCGCGAAACGAATCCAGCTGTTCCTGCTTCGGCATCGGTAGCGACAACCACAAAGGTCGCCGTACCAATCGCATCCGGTGCAGGATAGATCGTCAAATGTCCGTCGGGGCTTAGTTCAGGCAGTCGTGTGAACAAACCAGCCGGGACAGTCGACGGACCGTTGAGCGCGACCGGGAAGCTGAACGAAACCGTTTGACGCTGGACTTCATCCGTCGCCGTTGCCGGTCCTGGCAAAATATTGGTGACGAATCCGGCGATCGTCGTACCCTGACTATCGTCCCGTTCAAGCACATTGATTGAGGCATTTGGCACCGTGAAGGTCGGCGCGTCGTTCGCTTCGTTGATCACGATGGTGACCGTTGCCGCGTTTGACGACCGTACCGCGGGCAAGTTGAACTGAGCACCGCCCTGTGGGTTCGTGGTCAAGCCATCGTCTTCGATCACATAAGTAAAAGTGTCGTTCGGACCGAACGGTGTTCGACCGTTGTAGTCCGCGGTGGTCACCAATCGTCCCGTGGTGAAGATGCCGTCAACGAAATCGAATTCGTAGGTGCCGCCTTGATCACTCGCGAGCGTCAGCACCTCAGCACCAACACCAGTTAAGGATTGTGCATCAACCGTTCCTGCCGACGTCGTAAATGCAACCACTCGCAGGTTAGCCGTCTGCTCCGATTCGTTGAATGGAGCCACCAAAGTTGGATCAAAAGTTCCAGAGACGGCAGGCGTTTCACCCACCGCACCCAAGATCAATTGGTCTCTCGTGAACGCGAACGCAGCCCCCGTTCCAGCATCGCTCGATTCCGTGTACGACAACGCTCGATCGAAGGCGACCGGTTCATCATTGACGGGCTGAATCGAAACGGTAACCGTGCCATCAACCGACGTTAGCGGCACAAGCGGACGGGTGCCTGTCAACGATTCGTTGATGCCTTCGTCGCGAGCCGAATAGGTGAAGATCACATCGCCGAAGACATTCGCTGCGGGTGTGAAGATAATCTCACCAGCAACCAGCTCGACCGTACCTTGGGTGCCGTCAAGCATAGCAACAGAGGTGACAGTCAAACCTGTGTCGTTCTGACTAGTTGGGGTGTTTTCATCAGCAGCGGTCAACGGTCCTCGCGAATCGTTTTGCAACAAGAACGCAGGGTTGATCGTCAATGCAACATCTTCGGTTGGCGTCGCGCCACCGAATGTTTCCCAATCGGTCAATACGTTCGCGGCATCTGGCCCCAGTGGGCCAACCGAAATCACGTCGGCAATCAATCTTGGCGGATCGTTTTGCGGAGCAACATCGATCGTCGCTGTTGACGCCAACGAATCCAGCGATGGTCCATAAACATACGAGTTGTTGATTAAATCAATCGCAACACCATTGTCGCGAATCACATAGGTGAACGAATCTGTCAATATCGGCAGAGCTGGTGGCGGATTATCACGATTAAGGTCTTGGCCAGACAAGTAACGCAGTTCGATCAGCGAGCCGCTGTCGTTGAACAACGCAATCGCTGAACCACGAGCCGTGCTGAATCGTTTACCGGCCGTCACACTGGAAGCCGAGACTTCAATGCGATTCGGATTCGCAGAGCCATCGCGGACCGAGGCCGAAACGCCAAGCGTCGTTCCAGCGAGTTCACTTTGGATCGCCGCAGCCAAATTCGCAGCCGCCGAAGCGCGTGCTGCCGGCGACACTGGATCCGCGAACTCCAACACTGGCACGCCAACGTTTCCGCTAGCGGCAGTCGCTCCGGTTGCCAAAAACTCGAACGTCGTCGCTTGTCCTGCGATCGTTAACGTGACCGTATCACCCATGACCGGGGTCGCCCCCGCGGTGGTGGCTTGCGGAACGGCAAGCAAGTCAATGAACTGACCGCCTGCGGTTGCGGAAACTCCGAATACAGCAGCGTTACTTGAAACGGCTGCAATAACTTCAGGTGTAAAGGACACCGCAATCGTATCAGCGGTCGCAATAGCCGACAAAACCGGTGTGGTGGTTCCAAACTCAGCAACGATGCTTTCAGCCAATCGAGTCGCGATCGAGCCTGTCGTCTCACCTGCAACCAACGGAATCGCGATCGTGCCGGCTTGAGCAATCCCGCCAACCGGAACCAATTCAAATGTCGACGACACGCCCGCGAATGCCAAGCTGAACACGTCGCCGCTGACCGCGTCATTGATCTGCAGATTCAAGCCAAGCCCATTGCTGGTCACGGTCACGTTACCAGTTGCTGAAGCCGAATTTGCCGCTGTGATCGGCGTTCCGCCGGATCCTTCGACGGCTACGACTCTTAGCGACGCCAACTGATTCTCTTCGTTCAGCAACGCATCGTTTACCGTATTTCCGGATCCACCAAACGGCGGTACGTAGTTGGCATCGGCATCGGCGACTGCATCCACCATCAATTGCTCGGCCGTGATGGTTAGCGGCAAATCTTCTTGGGCGATGAAGTCTTGATCGCTACCGCCTGGCACGTCGTTGACCGGAGCAACATTGATTGTCACAGTCGCGAACGAGTTCAACGATACCGAACTTGAACTTTCGTTTGGCTGAGTGCTCAAACGATACGTGAAAGTATCAACGCCGTTGAAGTCGGGATTCGGGCGGTAGACGAAGTGTCCTGTCGATGAATCGAGACTCACCAACGTTCCGTTCGTTGGCAAATCGCCGGCGATGTACTGAAGCGGCAAGAAAGTGTTGACAGGCAACACATCACCATCGCTGATCGACAGTTCACCGTCGGCTAGCGTATCAAGCAACGAGTCTTCATTAATCGAGTAAGTGTCATCGTCCGGCGCTGGCAGATCCACACCAATCACTTGCACGCGATAGTCTTCGACTTCGCCACCGATCGCAACACCGGTTGGCAGTAGATTGCCCGACTCGCTGATTCGAACTCGCATCCAAGTCGTGCCTTCGACCGCATTGCTCGGCGTGAACACAGTCAACGTATTGAAAGATCCATTGACCGGATCGCCGGTGACAGGGACGTTGGCCAAGACTTGCTCGTCGGCCTCGAATGTGTTGCTTTGGTCAAAGTCAATCCAAACATGCAGCAGACCGGCGCCGAACACTTCGACATCAACGTTGGTCCCTGCGGGATCCTTCGGATTCAAGAAGCCAAGAACGTCTTCTGGACGAACGTTGGTTGGATCCGTTCCTCGCTGTGTGAAGACGCTATAGGTCGTGCCGTTGGCGATAAGTTCACCCTGCAGCACGCCGTCTTCATCGTCGGTTGCATTGATCGTAAAGGCTGTATCACCATTCTTGGCGATCAACAATCCATCATCTGTTTGTGGCAGAGCACCACGTACCGCCGTCACCAACTTTGTAGTAATTTCCGACAGAGTTTCCAACGGACTGAACGTGACCCCGATGTTGGTTCCGATTGGATTGGCGTTCAACTCAATCAGCTCGAACGTGTAAACCGTTCCCTCGACCGTGATCGATATCGTTTCGCCACCAAGCGGCATCGCATCCAGCGTTGTCAATACGGTGTTCGGAATCGCCAATGGATCGATCATGAAGATATCAGGCTGGCCACCGGGCGACGCCGAAGTGACATTAACCAACAATGGCGTGTCGTCTTGGTCGACCGGCTTACCGTCGGCTTCGCTATCGATGAACTTACCAAGTCGCGGCAGTCCTTGCGTACCGATGGTGTGGCGAGCGCCATTGTCGGCAACCAAAGTGCTGTAGTTGACCGGAGCATCGCCGAAGTCAAACACGACTTCTGGCATGATGATAGTAAAGCGAGTCTCGTCGTTCGTACGCGTTTCGCTGACCGGATTGCCGGCCAAGTCCGTGATCGCTGGCGTCAACACCCCAAGATCGGTTTCAGGTCCGCCTGCGACCGTGCCACGAAGCGACGATGCCCCCGCGATCAAGATCGTTCCACCGCCGGCCTCGAACGTTGAAACAGTGAGTGGCGTCGACGCAATCGCGCCTTGCAAGGTTGCAGCGATCGAAGTCCGCGGGCTGGTTGGCAAGTAGTTCACCAGAATCGCACCACCACTGATGCCACCGGGAATCAAACCCGCCGTACCACCGGTGACCGATGTTGCGACCGCTGAAACGGCCACCGACGGTTCGCCAATGAAGAACGTATCACCGACCGAAGTCGCGAACAATTCACCGGGGAACGTTGCCGTGATTGCGGCCGCCGATTTGGCGGCGATCCCACCGATCAAATCAGTCGGTTGCAAAACAACTAAACGATTTGGCGAAACCAAGTTTGGATCGGTCGTATAAACGAACGTTGATGTGTTGCCACCACTGGTCACAGAAAATGTCTTGCCAGCGATCGTTGCACCGGTTTCAGCAGGCGGCACGGTCAGCGACAACCGACCTGCCACGCCCGGCTGTCCTTGCAATGTCAATGTGCTGCCCGTCAAGTCGATCGTATCGGTAACCTTGCCGCCAAGAACGACGGTACCGTTTTCCGAAGCGACTGCACCGCCCAAACCAAGCGGCTGAACTCGCACCGACTGGACGATTGCCTCAGCGATTTCCACCGGTGTGCTTTGGCGACTGAACGAAACCGGGACATTGGCTGAATCTGAAAGTGATCCGTCGATGTCGAACTCGAACGTCCTCGTTTCGGTCGTGGTCGAGTACACAAAAGTTTGGCCGTCGGCGATACCGTCGGGTTGTCCAGAAACGGTCAATCCCGAACTTGCCGAGGCCACTGTGTGACCGGCAAGTGTGCCCAGTTGAATCTGGTCATCGTCAATCGCAACGGGAGCCAAATCCAAGAACTCGCGTACCGTTTGGCCGGCTCCGCCAGGGGCAGGCAAATTGAACGATGCGAGCACCGCATTTCGCACTTGTGTCAAAGTACTAGCCGATCCCAATTCAACCGGTACACGCCCACCCGTTGTCGATCCCGTCAAATTGAATTCGAACGTCAACGAGTTCCCCGATGGTGAACTGATCACAAACGTTTCGCGGTCGACAAACGCGTTGTTGGCGCCTTCAACCGTCAACAAAGTCGTCTGAGGAATGGTCAGTGCGAAACCGCTCTCGTACTCGAACGTAACAACGTTGCCGTTGCTGTCCGTCACGGTCACTTGATCACCATCGCTGATTTCGCTACCCGCTGGTGCTTGATAAGCGATACGAGTTTGATTGTTCAGCGTGACTTCATAAACCGCATCCGTTCGCCACAAACCAGCCAACGGCGTCAAACGAATCAATCGACTGTTGTCGCTGTAGCCAAAGGTGTAATCAACGCCAGGAACCAGACGCTGTCCATTTTCGGTCAACAGAACGGTTTCTTGCGTGATCGTCCGTCCGTCCGGACCGGAACCCGATGGGTCGGTCAGTTGAATTTCAAAGAACTCAACACTTCCCTCGGTCAATCGAACAAACGATTCCGACGGATCAATATCACCACCAGCGACGCTGCTGCCCGAGACCGAGACAAAGTCGAGCGGTGACACGAGCGTTGCAATCGGGCGAACAAAGTCGGCTCGGTCAATCGCACCACGATCGATGAAAACGTTCGAGCCCACACCACCAGGCGTAGTCACAGCCGGATCATCGAAGCGAGGAATACCATAGGCATCAAACAGCGGCGCCAAAATCGGCGACGAAGCGATCCCGACCGGTTGCTTCACGGTGTTGACGAAATTCGACCGGTCATTCAGCGACGCAAACGAGCTGTCAATGACCTGCGAGCCCGCCGCCGGAATATAGATTCGGCCGGCTGGATCTTGGAACAGTTGGACTCCGACTGGGATCACAATATTGGTCGTGGAAATCGGAATCGTCGAGTTGACTCCGGCACCTTGGAATGCATTACCGCCAACGACGGTTGTTGAGCTATTGCCAGCAATGTTCAACTTGGTGGCAAAGTCAGCCACGATGTTGTTCAGCACCGTCGGCGCTGCACCACCAGATACCGTAATGCCGTTCCCTGTACCATTGCCGACAACCGTGTTGTTGACAATTCGGCCAAACGGAACTGGCACAGGTGAATCATTAGCCGCACCGACTTCGCCGGCAAACAGAATACCTGTCCCACCGCTTGCGATGACCACATTGTTGCTGATCACGGTGCCTGGAAGCAGTCGGTCCGTGTTCGAGTTCCGCAGCGTAACAGTTGCCCCCGCGCGGCGATCAAGTACCGAGCTCGTGAAGTTGGCATCGTCATCGACATTCACCGCACCAGGATCAAAGGTCGCCCGAATACCGGTGTTGCTGAAGTCGCTGATGAAGTTCGACTCGATGATCAGTTGGCCTTGGTCACGGAACCTGTTGGTATCCCCCGATCCAAAGTGATAATCAGCCATCAAGACATCACGAGTCACCGAGCCCGTCGGACGAATCGTTAACTGATAATCGCCATAACTTTCGTTGAAGAAGAAGATCGATGAGTTCGAAGAAACGCGGACGTAATAGTAGCCCGATTCAGGTGCGACGAATCCCGTAATCGAAACTCCATCGTTGCTTTCGCCCGGCGACCGCAACGAAAGAGCCGAAGGCATCAGCGTAGGAACGCCATTGATGTCGCGATAGATTTCAACCAAGGCATCATCAAACTCTGTCCCTAGCGTCCAACCGATCGTATCCAGATCGACATCAATTGAGTCGCTTTGGTTCAAGTAGATTTTGACAATGTCAGCGTCCACCGAGGGGGACGTTGGGATCAACACATTTGCGTCGTCAGTGCCCACTGGATCGCCAATCTTGCCCACGGCAACCAACGTATCCGTATTGCCGTTCACATAATCGGTCACAGTCGCTCGCGCGAACGTGTCAAAGAAAATCGAGTCGGTTACCGTTTGCAGATCATGATCGACCAGCGGCAGAGTCCGCGCGGATTCGCGTCCGTAGAACGTCTCCTCGGCAACGAGATCAACCTTCAAGAAACGGCCGCTGCTTGGATTCACTTGAATCGAATCGCCGAACAGTTCGACGCGGTTACCCGTCATCGGCCCGGCTTCGCTGCCATCGGTACCGGCGGCACGGATGCCTAACGAATTTCGAGCAGCCGCACTGTTGATCGCGTCGCGAATGCTGCGCGCGACCGAACTTGCTTCGTCACTATCGGGGCTGAACGCAGCGCCCGTACCAATCGGAGTGAACGCAACAGGAACACGTCCCGAGGTCACATTTCCGTTGCTGTCGAATTCAAACGTGACCTTATTGGTGCCATTGCTTAGCACAAACGTATCACCGTCAACCAAGTCCGCACCCGACGGCACAATCAAGGTAACCCCGTCTGCCAAACGATCATTGGTATCAAAAGACCGACCGAAACCTGATTGCTCATCCAATCCCAAGCGAATCGGATCGTAATCTTCGGGGATCCCGTATTCGTCGGAAGTCCGAACTTCTAAGGTGTAGCTTCCGACCAGAATTTCATTTGGGAATTCAGGAACTTGCTGGTCGTTGAACGTGAACGTTCGTTGCTCTGGCAACACGCTAAAGTTACGGTTCGTCGGCGCGTTATAAACGGCTTCACCACGCTCTGCGAAACCGATCACGATGTCGTCGATGTAAACGCCTTCGACTGCATTATTGCTTCCAGGTCGAGCGTTAGCCTGGGAACTTGTGACTGCGGCGCTGGCTGCAGCGCCAAATTCATCACCCGGCAAGAACGAACTAAAGCCGATCGACGAAGTGTTCCCAAATTGGTTTTGGTTGTAGATCCGAATTCGGTTCGTTGCGTATTCGGGATAGTTCGCGATCGTTGCAGTGGTAATCCCTGTCAACGGATCAACATTTCCAATCCCGTTAGCAAGCGCTTGACGGACCGAATCCCGCACCTCCTGCATTGTCATCGAATTACTGTAGAAGATCGGCACACTTCCATTGGGAAGATTCTGGAACGCAGTCGGGCTATCGAACCCAGCCGGCGTCAGCTCGAACGACTCTGCTTCGCTGACCACGATTTGGTTTCCGTTTGCCGTTGCCAACAGCGTCGGTGCCAGTGTTTGCAACTTCGTCGCAATTTTTGTCGCTAGGTCAGTCGCCAAATCCGTCGGCGCAATGAAGACATCTGTCAGCGCCACCGCAGCACCAGTCGTCAAACGTAGCGTTGTTGGTAGTCCCGTTGGGTCCGTAAACGAGATCAGTTGGCCATCTGCGATCGTTGTCGGATCAGGAACGTTGAAGGCTGCGCCACGAACAAACTCAAAAGTCGTGAAGTCGAAACCAGCGCTGCTGAACAGACTGAAGCCGGTACCGGGTGTCACGTCCGTACCGGCTGGTACTTGCAGTTCGGTCAAGTAACCGGTCGACAAGAATTGACTTTGCATCCCGCCGGCAGTTGAGAAGTCGAACCGAAGCTGAACGTTGGAATTACCCGCCAAAGGCGACAAATCCACGCGTGCTTGACGCCAGTCACCTGTGTTTTCGAATGTCTCTTGAATCGGGATACCGCCGTTGAGCCCAAAATAGTCGTACTCGTCACTCGATGGGACGTTACTGAAACTTCGGTAGGTATCGTTAGTAGTCAGCAACACCCACTGGCCGTCATCGCCAGCAGCGAAGACACGGAACGCGTCAACTTGTTGGTTGTTGATGCCATTGCTCGGCGGATCGTAGTCATCACCATCTTCGGTTTCCAAGAAGTAGTTAAAGTACAACGTTGGCTTATCGCCCGCGGCGTAACCTTCCAAACTCATTGGACGGCTAACCACGCTACCGTGAGCACCGCCAGGGTTTAGCGTGCCGTTGCCACCTTCGATAGCGTTGTTCGCAGCATTGCCGTCAATTTCAACGCCGAAGTACAAACTGGATCCGCCCAACAAACGAATGCGTGATTGATCCTCGGCAACAAACAGACCATGGCCATCGTCCGTGCCGCGATCGTTCGTTTGGTGCCACAAGTTTTCTTCGCGGATACTGAATGCGACGCCATTAGGCGAAACCCCAAGCTCGTTGCCGAAACTATCCACAATTGGAATCGACGAGCGACCATCCACAAGAACGTGCGCCGGAACGACTCGGTTGGTCACTGCATCGATTTGCATCGTGTAGATCCAACCTTGCGCCGTTGTACCGAACAGAACTTGCGAGTATGGACCGAGACCAGTCGTTCCCACTCGTTCGGTGATGCGAGGGCCCAGCGTTAAGCTGCTGAATTCAACAAATCCGTTGAAGTTCGAAATAAAGTCATCTGGATCCGGTGTGACGAGACCGTGGTTGGTCGCGTTGATCACATCGTTGTACGTGTTCAGCGGATCTCCGTCGGCATCCGACGCACGTTGATCAAACGGATTGAAGGTATAGACATAGCCTTCTTCGGTCACCGAATACATCAGGCTCTGCCCCTGAATCGGGTCGATTGCCATGCCGACGATGTTTCCGCCGTCTACGAAGTTGCCATCCAGGTCGGCTGGTGAATCGAGGAATTGTCCGGTATCGACAACGCCGATTTCGAACTTGTTCGACGCCACGCCAAGGTTTTCAGAGTACGGAGCATTGCCGAAGTTACGATCGGTATTGGCCGCGGTACTGCCGCGGTTAGTTGCGGCACCGTTACCGGCTTCCATCGAATACAAAATGTTGTGTCGGATCGGATCGAGAACCTCACCACGTCCGAAATTGTCGCGATAACCCAACGCGTAAACTCGTTCCCCAGCGGGAATGGTTGGGTTGTTCGATGGAACTGCCGATGTATTGCTCGACGGCGTGAACGCGATCGCTTCTATGATCAGTTGCGCATTGTCATCAGTCTCGGTCCCCGTGCCAGCGGCGTTGTTTCTGCGGAAGACGAGTCCATCGTCACCCGACTGACTGGCCGAACCATCCGTAGAGCTGACGTTTAAGAAGTTGCCAGAGTTACCGTTATTCTGTGCACCGTTATTCGGGCCACGACTGTAGGCGAATAGTTCGCCGTCGCGGCGGATGGCCAAGTCACCCACCGGTTGTGAGAACTCACCAAGAGTTCGTTCGAGCAAGCCTGTGAACGGATCAACCGTGATCACACCTGTTCGGTCGTTGGCACCGCCGGGTATGCCACCATCAAGCGACAAGAAAAGTCGGACGTCTTCCAGCTTGTAGGGAACTAGCGAAGTTTCATCAAACACCGGTTCGAATGATGGCAGTTCAGCCGCCGTTTTGACCAGCACCGTTGGGTCACTGGTGAAGAACGTGTTGCTCGATGAGTTAACACCCAATGAGACGTCAAAGAAGCCTTCTTCGACCAACCTTCGTGTCGAGTCGATTGGTAGGATCCGAACATTCGCCGCCGTCGGGTTGGTTTCAAACAACTGATCCAGCGTCGAAGGAATCATCTGAGCACTGCTGACGACGACATAGTAGGTCCCCACCTGCAATTCCACGGGACCGATATACGCATCAAGCGTACCGGCGGAACCGCCCGCCAGATTCGTCATGTCGTTGCCTTCGGTGGGTCGACCTTGATCATCCGCGATATTTGAATCGCGGCTATGCAGGATCAATTGACCGGCGGCATTGAAGACCGAAATCGATGTGTTAGCACGGCCGAGTTGGTCGGCGTAATCGATATCAAATGTCGTCGATACGAACCGATTTTCGCCAATGATGTTTGGCTCTTGCGACTCATGGAACAAGTCAACGCGATAGACGTCGATGTCTTGCTCGGACAACAACCCAAATTGCGGATTGGTTGCCAAGACTTGGTTACCCAACACTCCACTAACCCGAAGCGAACCACGATCCGAAAGTGCGAGAGCACCGAGAGGATCGCCGTTAGCGTTAGCGAACTGGGCGGTACCTTCACCACCGGCGAACGCTGTACCACCGTCGTTGACGTCCAATCCGTTGGCATCTAATTCTTCAGCATGCTCGCCGGCAAGCGGTGAATGCAGAGGTGCCGCCGGAATATCAATTGCGTTGAAGGCGTAGCGAATGTCGGACAACCGAATCGTGCTGCCCGCGATTTCATCGGTTTCGCCCAATCGGATCGACAACTGATACTGTCCAGACGACAAGCCAGCGCCGACAAGCGAGGCAGTCGTCAAGCGCGAAGGAAAATCACCAGGACGCAAGTTGCTACTGCGAACGCGAACGTAATAAACGTTGTCCGGGTTTGCACTATTACCCGGCAAGACAACTCGCATTCCAGCATCAAGCGGGTTGGGATTTTCAACGACTTCTTTGCCGGTCTTGAACAGCGGCAACACTTTGTTGGTGCCGATATTGTTGACCAATCCATTCGCACCGGTCGGCGTAACCGACTCAACCACCGAATTGTTGCTGAGCGCAAGGATGTTTCCGTTGACGTCAATCAACTCAACGACGGTGTCCAACCCAAAGTTGGTGTCGTCGATGTCGATGAAGACCTCTGTGCCACCACTGGCTCGGAAAGTGTAAACATCGATGTCGCTATTTTGGCTCAGTGAACCACGGACATTGAAACCGAGTCGTCGGTTTTCGTCAGCGGTGACTTCACTTTGAGCCAGCGCACCGAGGATCTGTGCGGTTGACGGAATCGCGTTGACACCCGATGACGTCGACACAGAACGTTCCGCTTCGGGGATGAAGCTGACGTTCCGATCGTTGGCACCAGCATCAATTACTAAACCGTACCAGTCGCCTGGGACCGGAGCGACGTTTGCGTTATCGGTATCAAGCTGTGGCAGTCCACTTGGTGTGAATCCTGCGCCGACGGTGTCATCATTGATGGTCGTCAACACAACGGGGAAACCGGGCTGACCGATCACCTGCAACGTGCCACCAATCGCATCGGCGATGTCAGTTCGATAGTTTTCTGCAACCAGCGAACCACCGGTCTGGAACTTCACAACCAAGCTTCGGTTCGGATCGCTCTTCAATCGCAGGCCGCTACGCTGGTATTGATGCGCACTGATGACTTTTTCTTCGACCACGTGAACGATGTCGGTATCGTCCCAAACACTTTCAGTCGTCAACACTTCGTTGCGAACGAACAAGCCATTGATGCCGTTGTTGTCCAGTTTGTTGGCCGCGATCAACGGACCTTGGTTGTCACCATCGGCGACAAACACATCAACGACACCGGTTCCGCGACCATGATCGCGCACCGACAAGTAGTTCAGAGAGTCCGGGTTGATGCTGATGGCAGCGCCACCATTGTCGACGATCGTGTTATCAACCAGAACGGGTTGCGCACCACGAATGAAGATCGTGGCGGCGCCGTTGAACCCAATTCCGTCACGGATATCGAATCCGTCGTTGTCGCCATCAGCGTTGTTCGAGAAGGTCGAGTGAGCAATTCGAACGTCGGCTTGCAAGATTTCAACAGGATTGAAGAAAGCCAAATTACCCGACGTCGCGCTGTCACCACCGGCGTACGAAATCGTTGCATAGTCGATCGACGCAGTACTGCCTTGGCGGAACACCAACCCAGCCCAGTCGCCCGGAGTCGGGTTTCCGGCAAGTCCGTCGTTGTTGGTGTCGAACGTACCACCGGCACCGAAGCGGTCATCCAATCGACTGGTGAAGACCACTGGATTGCCGTCTTCGCCTTCGGCGTAAAAGTCGGCACCAAAGGTGGCTTCGATTCTGGCACTTTCGAGCTTGACCACCATACCTGGGTCAACGCTCAAGCGTGCGTTGGTTCGCGGCAGCAGCCGTGTGTCCGTGGTGGCCGCTAATGCAGCGTCTGACAACAGACCGCCGCGAGTGACACCGTTATCTTGGAAGGCCCCGGTTGCACGGTCCAGCGCGGCGACCAAAACGTAACCGCCACTACCGTTGCTACGGTATAGCCGACGCCCTGCGTACTCTGATGGCGCGGCAGGCAGATTATTCAGCGTCACAGCACCACTGTTGGTGATGTCAACGCTACGCGTTATGTCGCTTGATAACGACTCAAAACCGTCCACCGTGACGAACGTGATTCGATAGTCGATGGTGTCACCATTGACCAACGTTCCGATGCCAGTCCCCGGCGTTGGCAACACCGTCACACTGACCACGTCGGGCCGAGTTTCCAAAAGCAATGGACCGCCCGGTTCACCCTGCAGCACCAAGACTTCGCTAAGGGTGTGAACGATGTCACGATCGTCGAACCGACCGCTAACCGTCATCGGCTCGGTCTGGCCAGCCGCCGGTGTCAGCACGCGGACGAACAAACCGTTGATCGAATTATTCGTCAGGGTGTTGCCACGAATGAACGGACCAACACGGTCATAGTCGCTGGTAAAGGTCGTACCGAAACGATCCAGCGACGCTTGCTGGTAGATCGGTGCGGCAAAGTTTGTTTCAGCGAACGAGTTTGGATCGGCGCTCACCGCGGCCTCTCGCGAATTGCTGATACTGTTGTAGATCAACGTCGGACGCGACTGGCTCATTTGCAGCGGAGTCACCGATGGATCGGTCAACTGCACGCTACCACCGCCGTAACGAATATCGGCGTGTGACACGTAATCCAAGAAGATACCTTCGGTTTCCCAAACGGGACGGCCTTCGGAATAATCAAAGTCGTTACGGAACTCGATACCAGCCCAGTCACCAGCGGTTGGCGTTGTGGTCAACAAGTTCGTGTCGAGCCCCAGCAGCGCACCGCCGCGGCGTTCTTCGCGATAACTTGTGATGTCGACTGTACCGTCGATCACGGATCCGTCTTTGTCAACAATCGCTGGCGCACCGAGCACCTGCAGCGCCGCGAGCGAGCGGTCTTCATCAACCGATTCGCTACCGACACTGATCTTCGCGTTTCGCAGTTTCAAGATCGCACCGGCGTCGATCATGACCGTCACGCCCTTTGGCACTTCTAACGTTTCGCCGTCGGCTAAGATCGAGCCGCTGCTGGCACGGCCGATTTCGTACGCACGATTATCCGCGGTTGTATCGATGCGTCCGTCAGCACCACCGTCCGGCAACAACCGCACGATGTCGCCAGGCTGAGCCTGTGCAAGCGCGTAGGCGATCGTTTGCAGCGGCGCCGCAATCGTTCCGCCTGCCGCACTATTGGATCCATCGCGAGCACTAACAAACAGGGTTCGTGGCTCGCCAACTGCTGCCACATCACGTGTCTTGGCGACACGGAACCAAAAGTTGAAATCGCCGCCCTGTTGTCCGTCCGAGTCGCCGTCTAAACGAGATTCGTTGGCGTCAACGATGCTGTTGAATTGATCGCCCTGGAAACTGATTCGCACGTCGTATCGACCTTGCGAAACGCCACCACTGCCGCTGCCGGCGATGTTGGGGTTGTATTCGTCGTTTCCAGCAGCTGTGATTCCAAGCACATAGGTCGCTACTACGCCCCCCGAGTTGGGCCCGACGTCAACTCCGATGAATGAGTCATCGCCATAGAAGTCACCATTTCGGGCGACCAAATCATATTTGCCAGTTCCGGCGTTTAGCTTCCAAAGCTGCAGATCCGAATCAAGCAAACTGGTTTCGACCAATCGCTCGGCAAATGACTCGATCGAAATCCGTCCGGACTCAGCCACTTGGAACCGATATAAGTCAGCATCGCGGATTTCGGGCCGGTGCAGTGCTTGACCGGGGATGATGTCGCTTGTGCTTAAAAAGTCTGGTTCGATACTGAACCCTGGCACGCCGCCCGTGTTGGGGAACAACGACGCATTGTAGAGTGCCGGGTCTGAACCACTGGCCGTTCCCGGAACTTCGGCAAATGTGTTTCCGATTCCGAGCAGCGAACCGACACCGCGCAGCGCCTCGACAAACCAACTCGGTCGATCATCGGGGCTAAGCCCGTATCCGTCGAACCAATTTTCACCAGCATCAAGAATCAAGACGCCCTTTGTTGGATCTTCATCGTTGACGCGGAATTCCTGATACGGGACACCGGGTCCCGTCGACGCCGTTTCGACCAGCGCACGAAGGTCACCGGTGACGATCTGCAAACCCTGATCCTCGGTTTCAATGAACTGGACGCCCAAGTTTTGGGAATACAGATCCAAGATCTCGCGAGTACGTTGCTTCTGTGCAGGCGTGATCGCATTTTCCAACTGCAACGAAGACGCGTCGGTGCCGTATAGATTCGCAAAGTTGTAATAGAAAAGGTCAACGCCATCGTTCGTGTCGGCGCGTCCAATGATCGGCGAATCACGTCGGTCATCGCTATCGATGCCAGCAACGTCAATTCCCGGCCAGCGGATCGTGTTGCCGTCGGTCGCTTCGATTTCACCGTTGATCGTAACGCTAGAATCGCCCGAGGTGCCAAACGTGACACCAAGATTCTGTGCCGTGGAAAAAGTGTCGCCCGCATCCGTTGTCAGATCGGTCGGGACCGGTGGCAACGTGGTCGGCAATGCTTGGGACGAACCGACTCGCAATCGGAAAGTACCTGCCCCATCGACAGTGAAGGCACCAAGGTCCATTGCAAACGTCAACGTTGCACGATTCAGCGCGGCTTCGTACACGATGCTGGTTGGTCGATGGGAAACGCCGTCGTCACCCGTTTCAACCGTATCACCAGTGAAGTAGAGATTATAAAACTCGGGACGTACTACCGACGGATCACTAGCCGTGCCGGTCGAAGTGATCACCGGTGTTGCTGCGTTGCCGAGCGGATCGTTGTTGAAGTAAACGTGGATTGTGTCACGAAGCTGCGTGCGCGGTGTCGTGGTGTAATCGATCGGTTGTGGCACGACAGCGACGACTCGAGGCCCGACCTCGATATTCATCAGGATATCTTGGCTAGGCGACAACGTGTTCAGCGTTGTTGTCGGCTGGAACAGATCACCATCCGTGTTCCGAAGCCCTACCAAACCACTGGCCGTGTTATCAAAACCGGCGATCGAAATCCTGTATTGATCATCAGGCAAGTCCGATGCAAATCGTGCGATCACGATTCGCGAGCTATCACCCAATCCGATATAGCCAGGCGTGATGTTGACTTCGTTGCCTTCGGTGAACCCACCGTCGCCACCCGACGCCGTGAACTGAAAGGCCGACAGAGTCGCCGGATCAATTTCTTGGCCACCATCAAACCGAAACGTCACTTCGCGTGGCGATTCGAACAATTGGTTATTGCCCGCCAAATTGAATTGAGCGCCCGAATTGCTCGCCACGGAAATCAAACGCGGACCGAACTCGGCCGCGAGCAGTTCTCGCTTTTCGAGAGTTTCGTGATGAAGGCTTCGCGATGCGTTGCTAGAAGTCGATCGGCGGCGAAGTGTTCTTCGTTTGGTCATGGTGACCTGGCCTTAAGAAAGGTGCTATCTGGGATGATCAGGATGCCAGATCGATTCCCAAACGGGAGAAACATCGATCTGTTTATTAATTGAGCTATTAAGTTTCTTTTTTGGCCCATCCATTGGCCACGCGACCGGGCGTCGTGCCCGGCCTTCTTATCCACGGGACGTTAGTCCAAGTCGAATCCGTCCACGGTAAATTCGTCCCACATCGTCGCCAACGCTTCGTCGACACTTTCTGGCTCAGATGTGGTGGTAGGTTCCGATTGAACCGCCAATACCGCTTGTTCGGCTGAAGACGAAGTAATTTCGAACCCACTCGCCAGGACCGCGTCACGCGGATCTAGGCCACCGATCTCACGATCGTCATGCGTGGAATCGACCAGTTGGATCTGGCGTCCCGCCAAGCCGGTCGAACTGGCCGAAGCAAAACCGGTCGTGACCGCGGCAGCGACCGATCCACTTGGCAGTACAAACTCGCTTTCGACCAACTCGCCAGCCGAATTGTTGATACGGCTCAACTGGTTGATCACCTTCAACGCATCCGCAGCCGAAACTCGGCCGTCGCCATTGGTGTCGTAGTAATCCGGTGGCGGAGCACCGATCGAGCTGACCGGTACAAAGCTAGCACCGTCCAAGCTGCGGCTTAGGAAGTTGATCACGCGAAGTGCGTCGATTGCCGAGATCACACCGTCAGCGTTAACGTCTTCCGATAGCGAAGTCAGCGGGTTCTGGTAACTCGATTGGTTCAGCGTCAAAGTCACCGTGACCACGTTGCTGAAACGACCTGTCGAATCCGAAACACGATAGGTAAAGCTATCCGTTTCGCCCACACTGCCTTCTTGGCTGGCATAGGAGAACGTGCCGTCGGTGTTCAACTGCAAGGCGCCCTTGGTCGGTCCAACCACGTTGTTCATATCGATCAAGATGGTTTCACCATCGGAGTCAGAATCATTTCGCAACAACCCGGCTGATGGATTGACGATTTGCAACCGTCCACCAATCGGCACGTTGTAACCGTCGCTAACCGCAATCGGTGCATCCGGCACGCCGGCCACGTTCAAGGTGAACGAATCGCTAACGCGGAACGAACCATCGGTTGCCGAGATCTCGATATCCACCGATCCGAATTGATCAGGCTTCAACGTGATTCGCATCTCGTTGCCGGGGAAGGCAATCGACTGGACCAACGGGTGAGCTGCGATCTGAGCCGCAGTTGGATTGACAATATTTCCAAGGCGAGCGACTCCGTACGTCAATTGCTCGTTGTCGGGGTCAGCAAAGACGCCTCCCAAATCAGCGATCACGACTTGGTCTTCGGTGCCTGACAATGGATCAAGCGTTCCGATCACGCTTGGTGGATCCGGCGTGTTGTTGACCGTTACGGGGATCTGAACCGTCACACCCGCGTTGCTGGTATCCGTCGCTGTGACCGACAAGGTCGCCGTTCCAAAGCTAAACGGTGGGAACTCAACGACCAACGTGTTGCCGGTCAACGTCGTTGACACAACCAATGGGTTGCTAGTCGTGACCGCAAAGGTCAAGGGATCACTTTCAGGATCACTGAACCATGTCGTAAGGTCATAGGTGACCGACTCGGTTTGCGTTTTGCTCTCGTCGCGAGTGATCGACGTCACCGCCGAGTCACCGTTGATGCCGATGAAGGACGGGTTATTATTCACACCGCCAACGTTGATTGAAACCGCACCTGTGGCGACAGCACCCAAGTTGTCCGCGACCGAATACTGGAAGTTATCAATTCCGCTGAACAAACGCGGCGGAACGTAACGAAGATTGCTGCCTTCCATGGTGACTATACCACCATTGGAAGTTGCAATCGGGAATTGGCTGGCAACCAACGACACCGTTTGGCCGGCGGTGACTTCGTCATCCGGCCCGGCTGTGTCATTGTCCAAAATTCCCGCGGTCGTGCCGTTGGACCGAATTGGAATCAACAGAGCAACGTCTTCTTGACCCACGTAATTGTCGGGCTGAGTTCGTGGTGCATCGTTGACCGCTTGGAACGAAATCGTCACGGTTCCAAGCTTGCTGGAAACTTCGCTGACCTGGCCCGCACCCGGAACATCGGCAACCGAGTAATTGAACGTATCAACGGTTGTGCCGTTGTAATCCGCAGGTGGCGTGTAAGTCACACTCTGGCCGTTGTTGCCAATGACAACTCGACCACCAAGCGTGGTGAATCCCGATCCACGTGAGCTCGACACGCTGTTGATCACAAGTGGCTGGCCGGTCTCGTTAGCAGGGCCCGACACATAATTCGAAGCAATCAAGCCAGGCAAGAACACGCCATTGACGGTCGTGTCGGCCGCGGCAAACGTTTGCACTTCGTCTTCAAGAATCGACCGGCTAACGATCACATTGGTGGACGTTGCCACTGGTGGATCGTTAACAGGATTGACCGTGATCGTGACCGAAATCGGATGCGAGCTCACCAGTTCATTTGCAGGATTCAATGGATCGACGTCACTGACTCGAGCCGAAAAATTCACGACGCCGTTGAAATTAGCAACAGGTGTGAATGTGAACGTTCCGTCGCTGAACAAATTCAGTTCGCCCGCTGGACTTCCCGATGGCATCAACAAAGTTCGAACACCAACGTCGTCACGGAAGATCGCGACAGCATCTCCGTCGGCATCAATAACACCGGACAGCAGACCGTTGTCATTCGCAGCCGATGTCAATGCACCGCTGCCATCGAGTGCTTGCAAGGTACGATCTTCATCGACGGTGAACGACCGAGTAGTGGACGCAATCGTCGGCGGCAATCCAGGCAACAAAGTCAAAGCGTAATCTTCGACTTCACCTGACAATGCCAAGCCAGTTGGGGTCAAGCCACCTTCGCGTGACACGCGGAAGCGAGCGTACGTTTCGGTTGGCCCCGTCGGCACCGGAGCAGTCGCTGGCACAACGATACAGAATGTTCGCGTGTTGACTTCGCCGGTGTCTGCGAAGATGTTCGAAACGGATCCCGTCAAGTTTGCGGGGCACAGTTCGTCACGACGCGCTTGGGTCGTCGCGTTCTCAACCATCGGCAAGACTTGTTCGCCCGGATCATCCCAGTCGCCGTCGGCATTAAAGTCGATCCAAGCCTCGACAATCCCTGCACCAGTGACACTGACGTCAATCGGCATGGACACGCCACGGTTCAAGACGCCGGCGGGGTTGGTATCGCTCGTGAACACCACGCCGTCTTCATCGTCCGCACTGACCACAACGGTCGCACTGGTCGATCGAATCGACGCTGGCCTCAGCGGGCTCTCATTGATTGCCGCGATGATCGCCGCGGTTATCGAAGTCGGCGAAGTTGGATCGACTGGCGAGATTGCAAAGTTGTCTTCGTCGAAACGACCATTCAGATCAAATTCCAACGTCGCACGTGCCACGCCGGTATCAATCGTGATCGTGTCACCATCGCGAGTCAAAGGATTGACCGCACCGGATTGCACAACGATTTCCAGTTCGCCACCGGTCACCGTGACACCGAACAACAGACCACTGCTGAATCCAGAAATCTTGGTGTCGTCACCGTCGGCTGCCACACTTGGCGAACCATCGGTGTCGGCATCAATGAACTGACCTAAGAACAGCGAGTCATCGACAACGTGCCGCGGGCCATTGTTCGCATTGCTGGTCGGGTAACGCCCCGTCACACCCGCGACCGGGTCTGGCGCGTCGCCATAGTCCAGTCCAACCGTTGGCATCAAGATTGTGAACTGAGTCGTTTGGTCGCCACGGTTTGGCTCGAGCGGATTGCCCGCCAAGTCGGCGATCGCAGGCAATGCGTAGTTCGAAATGGGTCCGTCAAACGCAGCACCACCGAGAACGAACAGCGAGTTGCCGCCACGATTTTCGGCTGACAATGTTGTGACTGGGGTTTGGCCAGCCACGTTGACGCTGTTGATCGCGTTGATCAACGCCTGTTTCACTTCCGCAGCACTGAACGCTGGCGAAATTCGCACTGGCGTTGCTCCGCCCGGAATACCAATCAAATTCAACGTCGGCGCCGAACTGACGTCGATCACGGTCCCCGGCTGATCGTTCAAATTGACACGCCCGGTCGGATTGCCGTTCGCATCCAATTCGGCAACCGCGTTGACCTGCAACAATCCCTTATTGTTGTTGATCGCAGCAGCCAAACTGATGGCGACGTCACCGACACTACTGCCCGTTTGGAAAGCGACTTGCACATTGCCAGCTGCGGTACCACCGCCACCAACCGCCGCTTCAAATTCAAACGTGACTTGCGTCGCACCCTGACGAATTGAAACCGTTTCGCCGTCGCCAACGATGCCGCGGCGAAGCGACGAACCGCTCAGCCCAGGAATCGTAACAAATGGGTTCGTCGGATCAGTGAAGCCATTGGCGTCGACTCGATTGGACGCGATTCGACCAAGTGAAATCTGCCCGACACCTCGATTGATCGCCGTAATCCCGACGCCTGCACCGTTGATCGCGGTGACCAAATTATTGGCGACGATATCCACTGTGCTGAACGCGTCGTAAGGAACTACAACGGACGTGCTCGCACGCGGTGGTGTGGTATCAAGGTTGTTCTTGAATTCGAAGATCACATTGTTTCCGGCGTCGTCAATCAACAACAACGAACTGCCCGTCGTGATGCTGCCACCACCATCAAGTGGCAAGGTTAGCAGCAGTGGACCGAAGACTTCGATCGTCGACGCTCCCGTCACAGACGGTGCTCCCGTCAACTGCAACGAACGTCCCGTCAATGAAACGCTCAGTCCTTCTTCGCCCCCGATGGTGACCACTCCGCCTGTGATCGGCCCCACACCGTTTAACGGCAAACCAGTGATTGGTGGAAGAGTGCGGATTGCGTTTGAAATCAGCCCCGCCAATTCATCGGCTGTTGTGGCGCGATTCAAATTGATCGGCACATTATCCAAGCCAACCATGTCGTTGATCAAATCACCGTTGACATCACGTTCATCGGTTCGGTTGAGTTCCAAAATCGACGGTGCGGAGCCGTCGACTGACGTGATCACAATTGTGTCACCGTCGACGGGTGTGCGACTAACGCCAACAACACTAAGAAGTCCACCAACGACCGATGCTGAACCATTCACGGGCAGGTTCAAGTAGACGGACAATCCATCGCCAGCAAGTGAACTGGTCAATCCCAAGGCAGATGCATTGACCGCATCTCGCATGGCGATCGCAACGTCGGCGGCACTCAGACCGTTGACGTCGATGACCGTCGCGCTCGGGTTCGTCGTCGCACCGTTGGTATCGAATTCGAATGCAACGGTCGTGTTGCCGTTGTTCACAAAGAACTGGTTGCCATCTTGGATACCTGATGGACCAACACCCGTCGCTGGAACACGCAGCGCCAAGGTTCTAGCAGCTTGGATCAAACCGCTTCCTGTCGTGCTCGCCGTCGCACCAGATTCGGCACCGATGATTACTCGTTTACCAAGCACGCGAACGTCGACATCAAGCGATCCGCCCTGCGTAACCGTCTGGGTTGCAATCGCCGTTCGAATGTTCTGTGCGATGCCTTCTAGGAACGTTTCCAGCAGTGCCGGATCGGTCGGAGTTTGCCCCGACGGCAATGTGATCGCCACCGAGCCCGGCAACTTCACACCATCACTATCTAATTCAAACACGATTGCCGGATTGACGCCGTCATTGATGCGGAAGATGTCCCCATCGCGAAGCCCACCCGCATTGGTGCCGACTTCGGGAACAATCAATGTGATCGTTTCAGGGACGGTCAATTCATAACCCGACTCAAACTCGAACGCCAACGTTCCGCCATTGGTGTCAGTGATCAACAACTGATCGCCGTCTTTAACCAAGCTCGGATCCGGCGCGGTCAAGACAGTGCGGTCTTGGTTGTTCAAAGCGATGCGATACGAACGATCGTTTTGCCAAATACCAGCCAGCGGTGTCAGCGTGATTACGTTTTGCGTTCTGTCGTAACTGAACGTGTAATCAAGACCTTCGACCAACAGTCGCTCATCTTCGAATACCGTTACGTTTGCACCCGACGATCGTACACCGGCGATTGCTGGAACAACCACGGTATCGTCGTCGATGCCCAAACCGCTGAATGGATCGGAGGAATCCCCGGTGTCACGAAGTTGAATTCGGAACTCGCGGTAAACACCGCTGGTCAGACGCAAGAAACCGGTCGACGGATCCACATCGATGCCTCCGGCATCGTTGTCCATCGGCACGTTGATGATCGCCGCAGGCCCGACAAAGTCAGCGAGTTCGTTCGAACCGCGATCCTTAAAGATTTGGCTTCCCAAACCGCCGGGAGGTGCCACATCGGGATTGTCCGCACGCAACACCCCGTTGATGTCACGGTTCGGCGCCAGCACGTTGCTGATCGGTAAGCCAACCGAACTGAGCAGTCCGGCCAAACGATCACGTTCGGTCAGTGAGTTGACCGAGCTGTCGATGATCACGGAGTTCGACGCCGGCAAGAAGTTGCCGCCTTCGGGATTGACGAACAACGCATCATCGTTGCCAAGGGTGATATTGAAGTCATCCGTGCCGCCATTCACGTTGCTCGGGCCAGGCGTGATGCCGATATTGCCGTTCGCGACGAAAGGCTGAGTCATTTGCTGACGGAAAACGTTGTTCGCAGTTTCGATATGCTGGAACACGTTGGCCGTCACGATCGTGATGGCCTGTTTCGGATGCACATTGGGGTTGCTAGTGCTGACTGCGAAGAAACCGGTCGGCGTTGCGTACTCGTCGACCACACCCTGATGCAGATTCGAGAAGACGTTGTTGACGACCGTTCCGCTGCTGCCGCCGGTCAATAGGACGCCGGTTTCAGGCAACAACTGATCGATATTTACTCCATTTGCTGGATCCAAACGCAGACCGGCCGCGGCAGCTTCGGGGCTGATCGTGATATTGGCAGCACGTTCGACCAAGACATAAAGTTCCGAGACGCCACTACCTAGCGTCGACGTTCCTGCGAAGCCAACCGAACCGACTTGCCCCGTCCGGTTGTGACCGAACTGAGTGAAGTCACTTGTGGTTGGGAACAATCGCAATCCGGTGTTGCTACCATCGGCTCCACCAAGTGCCGTCGCCAAAACGGGGCCGAGAGGTCCCGACAACCCATCGGGCCCGTTGGCAAAGCTATGGTTTGGCAAGGGCGGATTTGGGAAAGTTGCACTCGAGGTAAAGGCATCACCGCTGATCGCGTAAGCGATCGCCTGAACGATGTCCGAAACTCGGAATTCATTGTTTGCCTGCAATGGAACGTTAATGTTTCCGTTCGCAAGCACTCGGCCGCCTTGGCCGTTTGTAAATTCAAACGTTCGCTGGTTTGTCGGCGCTCCCGCCGCAACACTTAGCTGCGTGTCAGCGATTTGCGTAACGGTGAAGGTCGTTCCATAGAAATCGGCAGCTTGAGTACCGGTGTTGGCACCGGGGAAACGAGTATTGCTGCCGTTATCGACCGACATCACGAACGTTCGCGGAGCAATGTTGCTGATCGCAATGTCGTAGTCGCCCGCTGGGCTGGTGCCTGCAACACGTCCCGATGTTGAAAGCGCGTCATAGACCGAATTGCCTTCGGACGAAACACCGACAAAATAGGTTCCGGTGTAAAGCGTGGTGAAGTCCAAGAATGGATCTTCTGCTCGTCCAACCGCTGAATCGGCGGCGGCCGCAGCGGCGGTGTCCAGGTAGTCCGGCGCCGCGTCACTGGTGCTGATCGCCACCTCGACACCACTGGAATCGAATAGACGCAGTACAGTGTTAGGACCGCCTGCGACCGTGTCAACATCGACAGTCAAGCGATCGCCTGCGAACAAATCAACGCGGTACATGTCCACGTCCGCAGTCAACGACGCGACACTGGGCGAATCGCCCAAGGTTGCTGTTCGAGTGAACGCACCGGTATGCCCCGATCCGATCCGAGTATCGACAGCCTGGAATAAAACGTCGTTCGGTTCGACGGTCGGATCACCACCAAATCGCGAGGCCGTTCCGTCATTACCATAGATCGTGTTATTGACGATTCGGCTGACCGGTTGCGGTGCATCGTGAATCGGGGCAAGCCCGGTCAAATCGAACGGATTCAACGCTGGAACCGGCGGCGGATTCAACTGGGAAAACGAGAAATCGATGTTCGTAACGCCTTCGATGTAGACAGCCGCGTCGGTTGCCAACAGGAAGTTATTGAAGAACCCAAAGTCGTCGAAGAGCGACGAGTCGGCCCCGCGAAGCGAAGTCCCTAGTGTTGCCTTCACCAAAGGACTTAACCCGTTGGTCACCAAAATACTGCTATTGATCGCTTCGTAGATCGCCAACATCACTTCTTGACGAGTGTGGGCAACCGAGCGTCCGTTGTACGGCGCACCATCGTGACGAATATAGATCGGCACGTGTCCATCAGCAAATCCGTTGCCACCGAGTTGACCACTACCGCCGGCTGTTGTCGCGTCGCCACCAATGTCTTCGAACTCAAAGATCACTCGCGTGTCAGCGGCGTCGACAACCATCAATAGGCCGTCTGAAATTGAGTTACCGAACAAAAACGCGCCGAAGACGTTGTCGCCATCGCCGAGATCAAACGTGCTGGAGTCGATCACCCAAGGGCGAATTTCTCCTTCGACTTTGATGCCAGCGAAGCCGGCTTGATCGATCGTGTTGTTTCGAATCACGATGCCCGGTGTTTGTCCACCGACGACTTCGTTGTTCAAAGTTGGCAGGTTGCGAACCGCTCCCGGGTTGGTCGTGCCAACCGGACTGGCGTCTAGGAACGTTCCCGTTCGATCTTCCGGATCCACACCGCGATCGCTTGGTTCACTAAAGATACCGATCGCTCGCACGTTGCTGATTTTGTTGGAATCAACGATCACTTGGCTCTGCGACCGGATCACGTTCGAATCGCCAATTCCCTTGTTAAAGATCACTGGCAAACGAAAATCTCCGCCAGCCGGATCAAGCGGCTGATCGGCCGCAGGCAAATCATCGGCCCCGCTCAGTTCGATGAAGTCACCAAGCACCAAGCCGGAGATCGCGACTTGGTTATCGTTGAAACCTCCGGTGGCCGAACCGGTCGAATCCGATGCCTGAATTTGGATGGTCGAACGAACCACCGAAAGGTTGATTGCCGAACGGATCGCGTCGGCAATTTCGGACTGCTCGCTGGTTGCCGTGTAAGGGACACGAATGTTGCCGGGAGTAATTCCCGCCGCGGTATCGAGGTCGAATTCGAATTTCACACTGCGGACACCATCGCTAAGCGTGAAGGTATTACCATCAACAAGTTGCGAAGCATGCGGCGCAACGATCGTTGCGACCTCGCCTTGACGAGAGTTCGTGTCAAATGTCGAGTTCAGAATGAATCCACCGGCCGATGGTGTTCCATACTCGGTTCCCGGACGAACTTCTAACTGGTATTCGCCAGCTTGCGTCGTCGAGAAACCAGTCACGCCGACATCACCCAGCGCGGCGCCCGTGATCAGCTCGCCGCGTTCGGCGAACCCGATCATGAAGTCGTCCAAGAACAAGCCTTCGGCAAAAGTACCGGTCCCGCCACCGACGTTGTAATTGAACTGGATCTGAATGTTGGTGTGTCCGGCAAAATCCGACAACGATGCAACACCTTGTCGCCAAAAGTTGCCGGTGATATTTGCAACCAGCGGAACATCCGTCAGCACAGTCCCGGATGGGTTTTCGTTACTGGTCACCCGTACTGAAACGGTGTCACCGGCATCCGGGGAATAGAAATAGTTGAAGTAGAATCGCGGCAAGTCGCTTGGACCGTAACCGGCCAAGTCGAATGGCACGCTCGTCATTGTGCCAGCTGGCTCGCTGCGATCAAAATGGTACGACTCGTTGCCCGGATCGCCACCACTGTTGGGGTGGTTCTCGACCGACACGTTCAGCTCATAGGATCCCGTTCGCGGACGCTCAGCAACGGGTAGCGAGAAGAGCCCTGTTGTCGCGTCGTACGCTGTGTCTTCCGGTGAAACAGCGACAAAGTAGGTCCCCGCTGCCAGGTTCAGTTCCAAGTACGGGTCTTCACTAAAGATTCCGAACGAGAAAGTAGGCTCGCTTCCGAAGGCTCCATCGCTTGCTTGACTAAACCGGTTCAACCCGCCGAAGACGAGCGCGCCTGTGATGTCGAACACTTGCAACTTCAAGTCAACGCTGTTCGGATCCGCCTGCGTTGGGAAACCGTCGGGCAACGTATCAGGATCGCGCACGCTTGGATTGACGCCATTATCAATGTCCAAGATGACCGTCGAACCATCGACCGCGACGTCGAACCGATAGATGTCAACCACTTCATTCGTGGTCGAACCGAATACCGTCGTGTGAGGAATCAGTTGTGACGTGTTCTGGAACGAGTCACCAATATTGGGGTCGTTTTGAAGACTCCAAAGTGGCGCGAACGTGTCGAGCGATTGAGCATTAATGAACGTATCGTTGTTGCCACCGAATTCGAATTGATCGCTGGCCGGATACAGATCATTGTTTCGCGAACCGTTGAAAGTCTGTGTACGTTGGTGCCCCGGATCAGTCGCACGATTCGTCGTCACCGTCCATCCCGGATTCAACGTATTGCGGTCAAACAACGATGTGTCGTTGCGTGGCGCAAGGGCCGTTGATCCGCCGATTTCTTCGACGTGATCTTCGAACAAACGTAAAATCGACTCGATCGGTTCGCGACGTGTGGTGATCGCGTCCAGCGCGTCCGCTGTCACTCCATCGCCAACCACACCTACGTAATAGGTGCCTTCGCTCAACGATACTGGACCGATCAGTGGGTCGCCCGTTGACACCGAACCGCGAGTCAACAAGTCGATCGCACTGCTGACAACAGGTTTGGATTGATCATCAAGCACATTACTGTCTTCGCCAACGAAGATCAGTTGAGCCGGCAAAATGCCGTCTTCACCATCGGAATCGTAGTAAACCAACAGCGTTGTGTTCGGACGGCTGAAGCCGTCTGCGTAATCGATGTCAAAGATTGTGCTGGTTTGCAATCCAGAGGAAACGGCACTATTGACGTCGATTTGATAGAAGTCGATATCATTGGCGGTCGAAAGGGCACCGCCCACGCTTAGCGACTTGTCCTTGCTGACAAGCAAGTTACCGATGTATTGAGCCCGATTTCCGTTGATCGTGTCGCTAGAAACGATCGAACCGTTGTCGGTGTCGCCACCGAATCCAAAGAACGAACCATCGACCGACTCATCTTCTTGTGCATCGCCCAACAGTGGCGAACTGCCTGGTAAACCACGAACATGGATACCATTGTTGGCATAACGGATATCGGCATAGCGAACGACGCTGCCAGCAAATTCCTGATCTTCGCGAAGTCGAACCTGGAAACGATATCCGCCATTGGTGATACCACCGGTCACATCACCGGGATCAACCGACGCACTGCGCACACGGAAGAAGTAAACGCTGCGAGTTCCACGGTTGCCCGGCAGGGACAACGACAAACCAGCGTCGCGTGGGTTCATTGAACCAAAGTCTTCGTACAGTCCACCGACACCAAATTCAGTAAACTCGTCGGCACCGCCTTGCAGTGACCCAACCGTTCCAGCAACCAATGGCGACACACCTTCCAGAGGCGTGCCGGCGACTTCGTCGAAGCTGTTATTGCTGCGTGCGAGCACATTGCCGTTGGCGTCCAAGATCTCGATGACCGAATCCAGCGTGAAACTGGTTTTGTCGATGTCGACCCAAATTCGAGTGCCTGCTTCGGCAGTAAAGCTGTAAGTATCGACGTCGTTGTCAGTTTGCAAGAAACCTTCGACTTCGAAACCTAGTCGCAGTTGATCATCACCTGACAGAACATTTGGCGCGATCGCGCCGAGCACTTGCGCGTTTGCGACCGTGCCATTCAGACCAGGTGCTGTTTCCGACGTGATGGTTTGTTCTAGGATGTAGTCAACGTTGCGATCGTTGCTGTATTCATCCAGCAGAATGCTGCGCCAGTTATTACCTTCTGGTCGCGATCCAAAGCTGTCGCCGTTGTTGTCAGTGAACTGACGCCCCTCGGGGGTCAAACCGGCACCGACGGTGTCGTCCAGAAAACTGGTCAAGACAACTGGCGAACCAGGCAAACCGACGATTTGAATCGATCCGCCAACACGATCCGCCGTACTTGAAAGCGAACCAGTCGCTGACAGTCCCGTCCCCGACGATTCGCTGAACGGTGATCCAGCGCCATCCAACTTGACAACAAGACTTTCGTCAGGACGGCTGATCAAACGCAACCCACCTGACGAGTGCAGGTTATTGACTTCGATCGTATCGAACAACAAGTGAACGATGTCAGTATCGTCCCAAACACTTTCGGTCGACAGCACGCCACCGCGAATTTCAAGACCGGTGATTTGACGCGACGCAACGCCAGTCGCGGGGACGTTTTCGTACCGGTTCAAACGAATCAGCGGACCGTAGTTATCGTCAAGCGATTCGAATCGTTCGATCACGCCCGTTTGGCGTCCCAAATCGACCAAGCGTTCGGCCGACATCGAATCACTGTCGATGTCGATGATGGTACCGCGATTGTCGACGAACGTATTGCCAACAATGGTCGGCTGTGAATCGCGAACAAAGATCGTTGAAGGAGTGATTCCTAGGCGACCAAATCGACCGACCGGACCGGCACCATCTTGACCGTCTTCGTTGAATTCGAACCGACCGTTGGTGATGCGTGCATCAGCTTGTTGCAATTCGAGTGCAGCGAAGCCTCGGCTTTGACCGCCTTCGAGCAAACTGACACCACCACCGTAGGCAACGGTCGCGTGATCCAAACTGACAAACGACGTAGGCGCGGCGTAGATTCCCGACCAGTCACCGCGGTTGGCAACAATTTCGCCGCTCGCCGACCCGTTGTCGTTGTTGGTATCGAACGTTCCGCCGCTGCCGAATCGATCATCAGCGTAACTGGTAAAGACGATTGGAGCGGCCGTGGTGCCTTCGGCCAACAATTGGGCGCCTTGTCCGAGTTCAAGCCGCGAACCACGGAACTTCAGCACTGTGCCGGGATCGATCACCAACGACGCGTCCAAGCGACCGCGAATTCCTTCGCGAGTCAGATCAAGCACACCTTGCGAAGTCGAACCATCGTCAATGAAGGTACTAGCGTTGGCGTCGAGTGTTGCGACCAGTAGATACTGGCCAGAGGATGGATCCAGGCGATACAGCCGACGTGACACGTAATCCGAATTTGTCGGAACCGGCTGCAAGTTCAGCAACTGAATCGACGAATTGGCGGCCGCCGTTACAGTAGCCGAGGGGTCGCTAGCGAGCGATTCGAAACCGCCACCATCAACGAACACTAAACGGTAATCGTACGTTCCGGCAACCAGCGAACCACCGGCCAATGTTGCAAAAGCCGTCGAAGCGAGGTCCGGCTGAATGCCGTCTTGAATCGAACCACCAGGCGTACCGGCGATAACCACGTTTTCGGGGAAGTAGTGCACGACGTCGGTGTCATCGAATCGCCCGGCAAGCGTCAATTCACGCGGCGGCGTTCCCGGCGTCGTCACGACTCGGATAAACAAACCGTTGATGCTGTTCTCGACCAAAACATTGTCGTAGATCGACGGCCCGACTCGGGAGTAGTCGGCAGTGAACGCACCAGCCTGCTGGAACTTCGGCGCTTGGAAACTGGTTTCTTCGAAACTGTCTGGCGAAGCGCTGATCGCCGCGTCTGCCGAAAAACTGATCTCGTTGAATGTAATTGTCGGACGCAGTTCGAATATTTGAATCGGGTTGACGAGCTGTTGAATTGAGTCGATCAACAGGTTACTGCCACCGCCATAACGAATTTGCGCGTGATTGACCGACTGCAGGAAGATGCCTTCGTTTTCAAGATCAGCGCGACCTTCACTGAGGTCCAAATCACGACGGAAAACCAAACCGCCCCAATCGCCAGGCGACGGCGAACGGCCGGCACTGATGGTTGATGAGTCGGCATCCGCATCGCTGATGCTGGTAAAGATAACGCTGCCGTCACTGTACTTCGACAACACATTGTTCTCGTCACCAATCAATGATGACGATGGGATTGCGCCGGTCGGCGAGATGTTAACCAAACGTGGCGTGCCTAGCACTTGCAGGGCACCGTTGCTGCGGTCTTCTAGTAAACTGCTGCTGCCGACGCCAATTCGAGCACTGCGCAGTTTGATCACTGCACCGGCGTCAATCATGGTCGTGACGCCCTGCGGAACTTCTAGGTTACGACCGTCTTCTAACGTCAATCCGCCCGTCAGCGAGACCCCGACTTGATAGCTAAAGTTGTCCGCTTCGGTCGCGATGTTGCCGTCTTGTCCGCCGTTGCCAACGATCCGAACGATGTCGCCGGAAAGGGCAGCGTCAAAGGCATTCGCAACCGCCGAGTTGGCTATGTTATTGAACGGATGGTCGAGGCTGCCGTCTGCATTGGGTCCCGCCGACTTGTCGACAAAGATATTACGACCCAGCACGTCTCCACCGCGGAAATCAACCGAAGTCTCGATCGATCGTTCGCCTGTGAATTCCAATCGACTGCTGATCTGACTGACTTGGACGCCGGTCGCGCCGACCTGGCTGCGAACTGCTTGGGCTAGCGCTGTCGCCAATGAACCCGATGGCGTTTCAGCTCCGGTCAAACCGGTGCTGTAAGGAACAGCAACATTACCCGGCTTCGGACTCGCTCCGTCGGCAACAAATTCATAAGTTCGAATGGCACCGTTCGCGCCAATGATCTGAATCGTTTGCCCCGGCGAGATACCTGTGCCATTGGCCGTAAAGTTGATTTGACGGTTTTCGGGACGAGTTTGGAACCAGAAATTCTTGGCTCCACCGGGCGTGCCATCACCATCACCGTCAATCGGTGTACCAGGCACACCGATGCGAGGATTATCCAAATCGCGAATGACTTCGGTTTCATCAACTTGCTGTTCGAACTTCAACTGCAACTCATACTTACCCTGCGTTAGCCCGCCATATCCACTAGCCGGAATCGTTGGGTCGTAAGTTTCGTTACCGCTTGCCGCGACGCCGACGTAGTAAATGCCAGCGCCCAACGTGGCAATGATTCGTGAATCTTCGCTGAAGTAATCGTCGTTGCGGCTAATTTGAACAATGCCGCCCCCCTTCAACAGAGCGCGTTGGATCGGCGCGTTGCTCGCCCCGACGTTTGTCGTCGCGGCGCCAGTCGTCAACGTCGCGCGTACCAAACCACTGGCGAACGCATCATTGTTGATCGCGTTGACAATTGAACTGACAGGTACCGTGGTCGTCGTGCTGTTTACACGCGGAATGTCAACGACGATGCCGTTGCTGATCGGATTGCCAAGGGAGTCGCGTTTCTGCGTGATTCGAATCGCGCTGTCACCGCCGACGCGATCACTGCGAATGAACTCGATCGAAACGTTGTTGCCAAGCTTGCCCGGCGCCATTGCATCGAAACGAACGGACAGCGAATTGCCGAGCCCAAAGTCAGAGGTCGTCGATGCGGCTTCTTCTTTGAAGAGCTGAAGGGATGTGTCCAGCGAACTAGAGTCTTCCAATCGTTCAGCGAATGTTTCCGCCGTCAACGTACCGACCCGGTCGGCGTCGCCCAAATCGATCACGAAGCGATACAAGTCAACGTCGACGCTGTCGGGACGGTGCAGATACTGTCCGTGCAGAATGTCATAATTGCCAGGGAACGATGGCTCGTCTCCCTTTAGCGTGTTCTCGTTCGGCGAGTTGATCGTCGCATTCAAGAACGTTGACGACAACGACATCAGCGTTTGATTGGTCAGACCAGGTGCTTGCTCAAGCCCCAACAGCAATCCAATACCGGCTGTCGCCTTGCGCAAGAAATCCTCGCCGTAGGCGGTTTGGAAGTCCGTTTGATTGCTGAACACAATCGCCGAATCAACAAACGTCGGGTCGATCCGCAAGTTAGCGTTCAACACGCCGAAGTTTTGCAATCGAGTGCCGGGGACCGTGTTCAAACGCGAGATGTCACCAAGCGCGAATGTGATCCCTTGATCTACGGTTTCGCGAAACTGAACGCCAATCGAAGTCGACCACAAACCAAGCGCTTCGCGGATACGATCTTTTTGACGTTCGTTGATTTGGTTAAGGAACGAGTTACCGCCTGCGCTTGTCGCAAACACGCCTTTGAAATTGTACGAGATCTCGGTAATGCCGTCGGTGTCGTCGGCACCGTTGTTCCCAAACCTGCTGTTGATGTATTGGATCAATCCGTTGCCAGCAACTTCGGGCAGTTCCAATCGACCAGGGTCATCGTTGCCACCGGCTAGTTCAATCAAGAACGGTTGTGGATCGATCGACTCAGCAAACACTTTGCTGGTCAATTGATCTTGGCCAAATACACCCACGTCCAGTGCCGTGCCAAGCGTGTCCCCGACTGCTGACAAAGTCAGCGGAGCAGCACCGACGACTCGCGCGGGAATGACCGATGAACCGCCACCCGACGTGCCGTTCAAACGTGACGACACCGTGATGACCGCATTGACCGCTGGGGTAGCAATGACGACCGATTGCAATTGGGCAACCGTCGAAGTGCTGCCACCCAAATTGAAGACCACATTTCCGTCGCCGTCGAGCGCCGCCGAAAGGCCCGCGGTTCCAGAGTTGATGAAGCGAACTGTTCGTCCGGATGCGCCTTCGCCGACGGCGCGGTTGGTGAATGTGACCGCTAAACCATTGATCCCAAAGTCTGTTTGCACCGATGGTGCCACAGCGACCGTTTCGGGAACCAAGATCAGGTCGTTCCGCTGATCCACGGCCGTACCGACTCGCAATCGGAACGTGCCGCCACCAAGCGGAACGCCAGGCAATTCGTTGATGTCGGTTGCGAAGAACAAACGCGCGGTGTGCGTCGCTTGGTCGTAAATGACTTCGGTTGGAAAGTACATCGTGTCGTCAACCGTGCTGACCGTATCTTGAGTCAATAACAGTTGATAGAAACGCGGATTCTCGGCCGATCGCTCACTCGGAGTTCCCTTGATCTGGAACGGTGAGCCAGTCGAGGTCGCCGAATTCACGTTGAAGACGGTGTTGGGGTTACCCGCCGAAATCGCCGCATCGAACTCTGCCAGATTGTTGATCGCCGTGGCGACCGTGTTGAAGGTCGACCCGGTTCGATAAACGACCGTTAATGTTTTACCGGCCTTGTCGTAAGTCGCTGTCGCACCGATCGCCGAGGCATTGGGCAGAAAGCGGATCTCGGTATTGTCGAACTGGCGGTCCGTCAGGTTTGCCGTAACGGTGATTCGCTGTGCGCCAACCTGCACTTCGCCCGTCGCGCCTGTGTCTTCAACAAACAATGGATCTTCGTTGAAGTACACGACGACTTCATCACGGTTTTGGACAAGCGATCCATCAGCCAATCGTACGACCGGTTGAGGCACAACCGATTCGATCAACGCTCCGAGTCGCAGTTCAAAATTCGTCACGCTGACGCGCTGACCGCTTGATCCGGCTTGGAAGATTTCACCGGCGCTGTTGCGCAGTGCGGTGATGCCAAGGCCCGAGTCATCGAAGCCAAACACTTCGGCTTTGTATTTATCGTTTGGAAGCGCATCAGCGAACCGAACGACCACCTCGTTCGGCGCGTTATCGCCCAGCGTCACCAAGCCCGGATTGATCTGCACATCGTCCGCCGTGCCGAGCAACCCGTCGCCGCCTGCACGAGTGACGCGGATGCCGTCAAATGTGGTGGGATCGATCGACTGAGTCTCGTCGAATCGGAACGTCAATACATTCGGCGCGGTATCCCGAATCGATCCAGCGACAATCAAGTCACCCTCGTTCGGTTGGATCCCGATCAACTGAGGCCCAGCAAGCAGCTGGCGACTTTCAAGTGTTTCGAGAATGTGCTGACGCCGTTTCTTTCGGGTCAGACGAGTCTTGCTTGTCCGCGACGCTTTCGCGTCCGATCCTCGACCGCTGGAGGATGAAGACAAACCAGATGCACGCGAAACATCGGTATTGGATGCCGAAGTATTTGGACGCTTCCGCGAGGTCATAGACCGAACCTTCAATGGGATGTCGCCGCAGGTCCCGGACAATTCGTCCGGTCATTGGCAACCGCGATGGGTGGTAGTGTTAATTAAGTAGCCGATAGCGATGGGGGCGTCTGTTTCCACAGACAATCGCTTAGCGGTGATCAGAACGCTGCTTGAATAGGTGGGCTTCTGTCGGAGCGCAACCGTTGCCCCCGAGCCGAAACCCAGTCGCCGAGTATAGTTGCGGGCCAAAAACCCGCAAACATTGCCTTTAGCTTCCTACCAAACAGCAGTCAAAAACCACCGAAAAGTCGGCCGATAGTAGCGACAATGCTGCCAATCGCACGAGACCGATCCTGAACGAACCCCAAAAGAGGGGCAATGATCTCCGCTTTTCGCAGACTGCCGCGTGGCACTTGGACGAAAAGAGGGGACAAAAGTTCCCGCCTTGGGGCCTCAACGAGGCGCAGATTGCCAAGATTGCTTGCAATCGCTGTGAAAACGCCAAAGAACAGCCTGCGAAGACTGGTTCGTTCCTGTCATCGGACCACCGATACTGCAACGTTCTGACAACCAACTCTCAAAAGTCGTCTTCTTCATCGTCATCATCTCGGTCCGGATGCAGCGGATCGTCGGAGTCGAAAAACAGATCCGCCAACCCCAGCGGAACGGCGTCTCCGCCCAAAGTTCGCTTCCGCCGCTGAGCCAATTGTTCCAAATCGACGGCTTCCTCGCCCATGCACTTTTCGAGTGCTTCTTGCCAAGCCTCGTCGCGGCTGATCGGATGCGCGGGATCCTGAATCATTCGTTTCAAAGCGAATCGCAGCAAATTGATGCCGTCCCGCAGCGAGAAATCCAACTTCAATTGATGGGAATGCTGCAAAAACTCGACCGTCATGGCCAACATTTCGGCTTCGGCGAACGGCAGGTGATACTGCAAAATCGCCATTTCGTCCTGTTTGTTGGGAAAACCGATCCCCAATGTCGGCTGCAGACGGCTGAGTATGTAATCAGGAATCTCGAAGGTCGATTCGTCCTGGTTCATCGTGACCGCGGCCCGAAAGTCGTTTGAAGCGTAAATTGTGACCCCGGCAACGATCGACTCGACCAATCGTCGACCGTCGAACAGCGGTGCCAGCGATGCCCACGACTTTTCGTTCATCCGATTGCCTTCATCTAGCAAACAGATCCCGCCGGTGACCATTGCCGAGACCAACGGTGACGCGTGATATGCGATTTCGCCGCCCTGGGACAAAACTGGTGTTATCAACAGATCCTCGGGGCGTGTGTCCGAGGTGCATTGATAGATATAGAGCGGACGCCCATGCGCCTGAGCCGCCGCGATCGCCAATTGAGTCTTTCCAACTCCCGGCGATCCGACCAACCGAGGCGTCAGCGGCAAATCGGCATCATCAACGGTGATCCAGCACGCAAGCAACTGCATCAACACGTCGTGCTGGCCGATCCATTGGCCGGGCGCTGAATACGGTTGAGCTAATTTCAAACGCACCGAGTCGACTTCGACGAAACCATCTTGGATCGCGTGCGAACGGGGTGGGGTCATCCTTGGGAACTCTTGGGATTGAGTAAAACGTGCGGCTAAATCGTTTGCGAGCGGGCGGCTCGTCAAGCCTCGCTGTGATCATCGTGCTGATTATGTACGTCCGAATTCATCTTGCCGGTAAACAAAGTGGCTTCTTTGGCCGCGCCGCCTTCCGACATCGAAAGATTTTCTTCGTTGACCGCTTTCAAAATCGCGTCGATGTAGTTGTGAATCGAGTGATCCGAGAAATGATCGATCTTCCACTTGCTTAAACCGCGAAAAAAACCACGCCAGCGATCTCGACGACGAGCCAAGTGACTTAGCTTGCCCATCTTGCCGTTGCGGTTCAAGTAGACCTCACGCCCACAATGCCGGTAACCCATCAGAATTGGCGGCACGCGAGTGACGATGTCGTTGTTATTGACGAATCGATAATGCTCAAGCTTGACGAAGTTGATGTATCGATTGTCGCCAACACGCGGACTGCCGAAGGTGAAAAGTTGATCCGGATTGCTGTCGATATGCGACAGAAAACAACGTCCAGCACAGATCGTTGCCATTGCGCCACCGAGACTATGTCCGCAAAACCAAAGCGGCTGATCATTACTGATCAGCGCGGTCTCAAGCATCGGCCAAAGATCGTCGACTTCCTGTTTGAATCCTCGGTGAACTTTACCTGCGGTTTCGGCCAACACCGCAGCTGCATTTGCATCGGCCCGAACGTCGTTCCATTCATTAGGCTCGGTTCCGCGGCAAGCAATGACACAGTCGTGATCGTTGCGAACTCGGTACGCCTGTGACCCATCACGGTCGTAAAAGCTGACATCCGGCATCCCGATGATCTCACAGGCACGCCGCGTTTCATCTTCGTCGTTGTAGGCAATCATCGACAATTCCGCGAATAGCAAAGACTTTTGCAAGAACGTCAAATCACGAATCGGCCCTGTCAACTTCGAATGAATGACAAGCTTGCGTTCACCAGGATCCTGGACCGTATCGACTGACTGAATCGCTTTTTCGAGCATGCGAGAATCTTCCTTTCTTATCTTCTGAACACACTTGGCCTAATTGTCAGCTTTGAACGTTGCTTCCACCCGTTGAGCCGGCTTTAGTTGCTCGCTGCGTTGGGGATAACCGCCGCCCACATCGACCTGCATGGTCAAATGACAACGCCAGCGTTGGTCATCAGGCTCGGGAAAATCGCTGCGAAAATGAACGCCACGCGACTCGGCTCTCGCCAATGCCGAGTCGACGATGCAGGATGCCGTTTGCAACAAGTTTTGCAATTCCCAACCTTCGACGCTGTTGAACTGGTGCGTCATCACGTAGGTGGCGAATGAACGGATCGAATCGCTAGCCTCGCGAAGCCCATCGGCTGACCGTTCGACGCCTGCCAATCGTCCCATCAGGCTCTTAATCGATACGCGCACATCAGCAAAGTCGAACGACTCGGTGCTTTCGTGGACCGGGTGCGAAATCGGAAAAGCCTCCAATTTGCTGGATTGTTCGCCAGCAGCACGGGACGAGGCTTCGCCGACGTAGGCGCCGTAGACGAGCCCTTCAAGCAAACTATTGCTCGCCAATCGATTCGCGCCGTGCAGCCCGCTGCTGGTGACTTCGCCGGCCGCCCACAATCCGGGCAAACTGGTTCGACCTTGCCGGTCGACCGTCACGCCGCCAATTACATAGTGGGCCCCAGGTCGTACCGGTATCCGATCCGATGTGATGTCAAGTCCGAACTTCTTGCAAGCGATTGCGATGCCTGGAAAGCGGGCCAGGACGTGTTCAGGATCGAGGTGCGACAAGTCCAAGTACACGTTGGAGTGTTTTGTTTTGTCCATTTGGCGAATGATCGATTGGCTGACCACATCACGCGGCGCAAGCTCGGCCCGATCGTCATATTCAGGCATGAAACGATGCCCGTTGGTATCAACCAAATGAGCGCCCTCACCACGGACTGCCTCAGTGATCAGCGACCGCGATGAACCGGCAATGTACAAAACCGTGGGGTGAAACTGGATGAATTCCATGTCTCGCAGTTCAACGCCGGCGCGATAGGCGATCGATGTTCCGTCGCCGGTTGCAACTGACGGATTAGTCGATTCACGATAGACCTGGCCGGCCCCTCCGGTGCAAAGAATGGTTTCTTTAGCCCACACCATTACCGGCTGTTGACCGTCTTTAAAAATCAACGCGCCTCGACAGCGCCCTTCGAAGGTCAACAGGTCCGCAGTAAAAGCGTTCTCCCAGATATCGATATTGGCTGCTTTGCGCGTCCGCTCGATCACTGCTCGCATGACTTCGGCGCCGGTGGCATCACCGCGAGCATGGACGATGCGTTCGCGACTATGTCCGCCTTCGCGTCCCAACAGAAATTCACCGTCGCGTTGGTCGAACTGAGTACCCCAGCGAACGAGTTCCTCGATTCGCCGTGGACCTTCGCGGATCACCATGTCCACTATTTCTCGGTCACACAGATTGCCGCCAGCGGCCAGTGTGTCCGAGACATGCGATTCAAAACAGTCATCGGGATCCAAGACGCCGGCGATGCCGCCCTGCGCATAGTTGCTGTTGGATTCCCTCAGCTTGTCCTTCGTGACCACCATTACCGACCGATGCGACTCTACCGCATTGGCCGCCCGCAGTCCGGCTAGACCACCACCAATCACCAGAACATCGGTGAATCGGTGAAGGGCACTTCGTGAATCAAAGGGAGTTAAATAGCGAGGAGTGAACATTCAGACGTCTTTCTCAAGTTTTCTGCGAGCATATCGGCCACCGGAATCACCCCCGTGTATCGACAGCTCTCCTTTATACCGGATAGGCTTGTCCGCCATGAGTACGCGTTGCCGTCGCGATCGCGTCCTAGCATCGCACCAGCTTTCGCCCCACCACCGGCAGCAAGTCATCGGCAGGTTGGGGCACCCGACTAGCCGAGCCAAGCGACTATTTTCGATCAAAATGCGAAGCTCGGAGAAGCGGACAAGAAAAAAAGGCTCTCTGATATTCCCCCCATCGATCGCCTAGGTAGAAGACTATGCTGAAGGCGATCCGATCGACGAACCCTTACGTGACGTACCACTTGATGAGCGAAATGAAGCGCGGACTGCATCTGTCAACCGAATCTAGGGATTTGGACGAAGATGATATGCTGGATGATGACGGCAACCTCCGCCGAGAACCGCCGATTCCAAACGGCGGATCGAAAAGAAAACGCCGCCGCAAGCTAACTCTCGCCGTCCTGCCAACCGCACTAACGCTGGGCAACGGTGTTTGTGGCCTGGCCGCGATCGCAGTTGCGATGAGCGAGACCCTTGCCTGGAGCAACGAAAAACAACTACTTGTTGCTGGGATCCTGATCTTTGGTGGGATGGTATTTGACGCGCTTGATGGATCAGCGGCCCGGATGACGGGCCAGGAGAGCCGATTTGGTGCGGAACTGGACAGCCTTTGCGATGCAATCACCTTTGGTGCGGCGCCGGCCGTTTTGGTGTGGCGATACAACGATGGGGTCTATTTGCCGTTGAAATTGACCTGGGCGATCGGGACTCTGTTTGCCCTTTGCGTGCTGATCCGATTGGCCAGATTTAATACGGAAACAGGCGAAGACGACCCTCACGAAGGCTTCGAAGGACTGCCCAGCCCGGCCGCCGCGGGAACATTGGCTGCGTTCGCAATCGCGATGCCAGAATTGGCCGAGTATGCCGAACCAGGCGTCTATGCCGAAAAAATCCAATGGATGGCCGAAAAAACGTTAGTTCTGTCGCACTATCTGATACCAGGACTGGCACTCGCCCTGGCCTATCTGATGGTTTCGCGATTCCAATACCCGCATGTTTTTCAACAATTGCTGCGCGGTCGTCGCGCTCCCAATCAAATCGGGCAGGGGCTGTTCGTGGTCATCGGTGCGATCGTTTTGCATTGGCTGGCTCTGCCAATTGCATTTTGCTACTTTGCCTTCGGGTCTCCCCTGCGAGCTTTACTAGCCAAGTATCGCGATCGAAAACAAACGACGCCGCCACAATCCAGCGAATCCCCCCAGACCTAGCCACGGCCCGGCATAAAATCCAGCCCCGGCCGACTGCAACCGAGTAGAGAACTTGGCCGAGAAATCTCAACCAGGGCCAGATCTGACAATCCTGATTTATGGAAATAGGGTCACCAACGAACACAAGTTGGCTCTTCTTTTGCTAAATTCGTAGTCGTCAAAGGGTCGCATTTGTCTCTGAGCTGTAATAAACCGTTCGAAATCAGCCACGTCGCATGCGGTGGCATGGGCGCAACCCCCTGTTATTCGATATTTATGGAGGTGCGAAGATTAGGACCGCGGGGACGAAGGATGTTTGTTGGGCATGTCCAACCATAACGTTACTGAATTTGCGATGTCCGTTCCCCATTCTTTGCCATCCCGATCGTTCGATGTCGCTGAAGGTATTTCATAAATGCACCGAGTTCCGACCCGCGAAAAGAAAACGCCTCAGCCGCATAGCAGTCCCTTTTACAACCACCTCGTTCCTGCCTACCAAGCACTTTGGCCGGCCGTAGCGAAGCGTCGTATCACGGCCGCGATCAAGGCGATGAATTTCCCCGCCAATTCCAAGGTGCTAGAAGTTGGCGTTGGAACCGGCATGTCGCTGGAAAGCTATCCGACCAATATTTCAGTGACTGGCGTCGACCTGTCTGAAGCGATGCTGGCCGAAGCCGATCAGCTTATCGACGAGAACCAATGGCATCACATCAATGTCAGGCCCATGAACGCAGAAGAACTGACATTCGATGACTCTTCGTTCGATATCGTGACCTCGTTCCACACGATCAGCGTTGTCTCTCAGCCCCAACGGATGATGGCTGAGATCGTTCGTGTCTGCAAACCAGGCGGACGCATCCTGATGATCAATCACTTCCGCAGCGACAATCCCTTGATCGCTCGCGTTGTGGATTCAGCGGGCAATATCACGAAACGGCTTGGATGGCGGACGGACATCGAACTCGACGAAGTGGTTCGCGAGTTGCCGCTACGTCTGGATAGTCGCTACAAACCCAATCCGCTATCACTGTTCACCGTGATGGAAGCCACATGCAAGCCCGAACAGATCGCCGCCGCTGAACCGGCATCGGTCTAAAACCGCTTGATATTGCACAACCCGGCACTCGCTGACAAAGACAACAGCTAAAGTCGGTGCAGGTTGGGCATCCATGCTGATCGAGCGTGCGCTGCGAACGTCGCTCCCGTCTTTGATCATCGCTACCGAAAACCCAAGAACAGGACGGCCGAAGAATGGCCTTTTGGCCAGTTCCTGGTTTGTGTCTTGGCAATGCCGAGCCTTCGGTTCGAGATCAACAAGGAAGGAAAGCTGGATGATCACCAGCAACCACGCCGTCATCTTGGCGACCAAAATCGCAAATTCGAAATCTTCGCTGATGGTCGCATCGTCTCGGTCACCGAACTCGAATTCGCAATCGACGACACTGACTCGAGCGCCAACGCAATGTTCTTTGTCATGGTGAAGGGCTTGGCCGACGAACAAGCCGGACCTGTCGAAGTCTTCGTCAAAGTCGTCGTCGACGGAAAGTCGATCGGAAAGCGACCCATTTCAGCTTTGCTCGAAAACGTCAGCTAGGACACGCCCTGCCGACGGCAAGTTACTTCGCAGACTTCATTCGCTCGGAGAGTAGATCCGCGTACACTCGACCGACGTCGCCCATGTAGTGACGCGGGGCGTCGGCCGAAGCAGCCTTCATCCGCTCTATCGCTTCGTCCCTATCGCCCAGCGCATCGGCGTATAGGCCCAAGTACAACTCGCCGTAGAACTTCGCGTCTTCCGCGGCCCCCGACTCGGGCGCTCGCTTGACGACCCAGTTGATCCGATCCCGAACACTTTTGGTGTTGCCGCTGGACAGCATTTCCAAAACTTCGTTCATCGGTTCACGGCCATCCCCAGGCGCTGGCAACAACATCTGCCTCGCCTTTTCAGGCGAATCCGCCTTGGCGACACAGACGAAATGCCAGGCCGCATTTTCGACATCGTGTGGATTGACAGCGCGGTGCTTGGCGAACTGCTCAGCCGCCGCTTGGTACTTTCCGACAAAATACAGAGCGATCCCACGCTGCCACAGATAGGGCATTTGCGTCGGCACTTTTTCGATAAACCGATCAAACTGCACCACAGCCTGGTCAGGCTTGCCGGATCGCAAGTAAACGTCGCCAGCCTCGACCATCGCTTGAACGTTGTCGCCGTAATCAGCGACCATCGCGTCCGCGGCCTTGATTGCCGCATCACGATCACCACGCCGAAGCGATTCACTCGCATCTCTTCGCAGCGATGAAAGCGTTGCCGATTGCATCGCTGCAGGCTCTGTCGCAAGCAACCGTCTACTTTCTTGGTAAACCAGATTTATCGAGAGGAGAAAAAGTCCGGCTAGCAACAAAGATCGCATCATCAAGATCACCTGACCGACGTGTTTGCAACAATCTCGAGAAGTTCGATTGCGGGGACCGAATCACAGTAAATCAGCGCTGTTCGGCCGTACAGAACATCACCAACTTGGCAGTGCATCAACTGGGCGAGAGATGGTCCTGCGTGAACTTTCCAGAGCCCACACAACTGAACTTCACGCAGCACATTGTGCTCGATCAAGACTCGTCCCAAGGGCGTTTTCTGGCTCTCGATCCGCCGCCAAACTTCGTCCGCAAGCGCGGTCGTGTCCAATCGAACAATCCCGAACTGAACGACTTCGCCGGACTCGGTTCCCGTCAATGTGATCTCGCGGTTGTACCAATTTCCGTTCCGCGAAAAGCGATGCACTTGAACATCGACAGGTTGGTTCCAATGCGATTCGACCGTCACCGTCATGTGGGCGTTATGGTCAAGCAATTTATCGTACGGTGATGGCGCAGAGTCGATTTTTTCGAACACACCAAGATCCGCATGATCGGCCGGTGGGCCGTAAAACTGATCGATCAGTTCGCGTATTTCGACGCGGGCATCACCCGACGATGTAGCTCGATTCATTGCATAGCTCGTCAATTTCAGCAGTTGAATTTCAGCGATTCAGCGGTGCGATCGCACCCAGCTTTACGACGGTGGGCGATGGCATCTCGGGACGTTCCAAGACGGTGTCGACCAAAAAGTAAAACAGCCGACGCAGTTCTTCGACGTCCAGTTCATCCGCTACCTGCTCGGCACGAGCTTGGTGTTTATCGACCAGTGCAAATGCGGTTTCGAACACGTTCGCCTTGTCGTACAAACGACGAACTGCCGCCAATCGATGGTCGTCGCCAAGTTTGCACTGCGGGTCAGCCAGCGACAACAGTTCGTCTTGGCCGGCTTCGTCGAGCGCTGCAAGCGCCAATGCCCACAACAGCGTCGGACGACCGCCAAACACGTCACCGCCAGCGGACATTTTGTTGCTGTCGTCGCCAATCCAGTCACCCAAATCGTTCAAAATTTGAAACGCAACACCCATATTGCGACTGAACGTGCGAATCGCTTCGCGATAGGGTTCGGCGTCGCCCGCTAAACGAATTCCGCTTGTCAGAGCCGCTTCGAAAGCCGGTGACGTTTTAAGCGAGTAAACCTTTAACGCATCCAGCGGCGTCAGACGACGATCGCGAGCGTCTCGCCACAACAATTCGGCACCTTGTCCTTCAGACAATCGCAAGTGCGCCGCCGCCAACGAATCGACCAGATCGGCACGCACCTCGGCATCAACCGGGTCATCCGGATCAGGGCGGCTTAGCAATCGATACCCTAGACCGATCAAGTAGTCGCCGATATTGATGGCCGTCGGTAATCCGAATCGACGATGCACCGCTAGCTGGCCGTACCGGTACGCATCGTCATCTTCGATGTCGTCGTGAACCAGACTCGCCTTATGGAAAGTCTCGATGCTCATCGCTGCACGTCGCACCGATGGCGGAATGCCCGCAATCGCTTCACTCGCCTCCGGGCCGGTCGCGTGGCCACCGGTCATCGCATCGTAAGCCGCCAAAGTAATGAAGGGCCGCGAGTGCTTGCCGCCTCGTGCTAAAAAGTCATAAGCAATGTGCTCGGTCGCCGCGATCGCGTCCATAGATTCGATCGACTCAAGCGTTACTGCTTCGTCGCTAACCGGTGCTTGGCTGCGAATTCGCGGAGCCAACTTGTCCATCGATTCGCTGGTAAACAATTCGCCCGCGGCACGCATCAAGTGAACGTAACTGCGAGTCGCCTGAGTGGCTGGTTTGTACGGCGTTCGGATCATCTGATCGACCCACGCCTCATCAACCTTGGTGTTTCGGCAATCACTGCTAAGCAGCGGCACGGCCATGCAGGGGATCCCCGCCAACAGGACCTTGTCGATCGCTTTCTCAAGCACGTTCAAACAGGCCACCCCCACGACCGCATCGACGTAACCGCCGATGATGATCTTCATCACCACGGGTGAACCTTCGGCGACCAAAACGCGGTAGCCCATTTCTTCGGCCAAGCCACGGAAATCGGCGATGCTGCAAGCACCGCATTCCTTACAGTTCATGCCGAACTGATCGTATTCGGCGGGGCATCCTTCGGCGTGCTTCAAACAGTGCGGCAACAGAAACAATCGTCGTTCGGGCGGAACCGCGGCCAACGAGTCTTTCCAAAACGAACTGCTTAGCATCACCATCAACCAGCCCAGATAGCCCTCGGGCAAATCCGCCTCGGCAATCATTTGGCGAGCGACTTTCTCCATGTCGTCCTTGGTCATCGGAACGCTATGGTCCAGCTTCGCCGCGACCTCATCACACCGAGCGCGCAGACTCTCACGCAGCTCAAGCGTTTCGGGAACGTCCTTCAAGTGGCTGGTTTTGCGACGGCCCGGACGTGTGGACTCGGTGGCTTCAGCGGTACTTAGATCGGTCGACAATCGTCTACCTCGGTGTCACATGGGGTGGGAAGGGACGCACCGACAGCGAACTGTCGCGAGAGTCGACTCAGGGATCTTGGGGTGTGTATGGAGGTGGGTGTTTTCGCAGCACTTCGGATCTCAAAGCTTTACCCAATGCCGCCGCCGTGAAAATCAGAGGATAAAGCCGTTCATAGTACCAGAGCTTTGCAAAATAGAACCCGATCGGCCATGGAACTTGGTGCCGCTTCTGATCGATGCTAGAAAGCAAAAACTGGACTCCGCCGATTATAGCCTGATCCCGCCGCGCATTCCCACCGGCGATCGGTCCATTCCGAGGCGAACTTGGTAATGTTTGGTTGGCGATCAACGCCGACGCCAAGGCATCCACAGCCAAAGCGGTCTCCTCGACACTGCTAATGACGGCTTTGTCACCATCCGACCCACGTAGGGTCCAATAAGAGGCAATGGAGTTTCCACCACCCCAACCGCCATCCGAATTCTGGCTTTCCACCAAAAATCGTGTCGCCCGATCAACCGCAGCCTGCGAAAGGCCAGCTCGCCCCCCAACACTTGTCGCCGCCATCAGAACTTTTGACGTTCCGTAAATCGGATTGTCTTCATCCGGCCGATCTTGGTTCCCGAACCAGAGGGGCAACCAGGCTCCATCTGCTTGTTGAGATTTCGACAAAAACTTTGCACCGCGTTTGATCGCCGCTTCTGAATTGATCTCTTGTCCCGTTTTAACGGACAAAGCTCGGACCGCATGACCGGTCAGATCGGTGCTACTACGATCGAATGGTAACTTCCCCCAACCGCGACAGAACGTGGGCCAACCGCCATTGCGGTTCTGTAGTTTCAGCAACCAGCGCTGCCCTCGCTCGATTGCCAGATCGATCGAGCGAATCGAGTCCAAATTCTTGCATCGCTTTTTGGCATGCGCAAGCGCAAGGATCGCGGCTGGCGTATCGTCGCTGTCGGGCACCGCGCCGCTAAGGTCCGTCCATCCCCATCCCCCCGGTTCGGCACCGGTGAAGGGGTGCCGAGTCAGGTGCTGACAGGACAAATGCCAATCCAGTAACTCGTCGCTGTACCACTTGCTATCGTCCTCGGGATCCGACGCCAACGCATCGATCGCAAGCGACGTGACCCACGTTGCCAAATTCGTGTCGATCGGCCAACTGCCGTCGTCCAACATCGAATCGGCCAGAAACTTCAACCCGCGTCGGCTGACTTCGTGATCGCTCCGTCCGGTTACAGCCAAACTCATCACGACGAACGACGTCAACGGAGTCGCTTCTAGATAGCCGCCGCTTTCGGGTTGCATCTTACCCAGCACTTTCATTGTCGGATTGACCGCGGCGGCACGGACCATACGCCAAGGCCAAAACGTTCGACGCCCCAAAAAATGCCGCGTCTGCCCGATCGCCACCAGTGCAGGAATCGCATAGCTGACCACTGGCATTTGCAGAAACCGATACATCGACTGAGGGAACACCGCAGCCTCGAACGGCAACGAGGCAACGTCGTCCCAGTCGATCAGCCCAGCGATCGCCATGTTGGTCATGATCGGCACCACAAACGTCTTATCCGTTCCGTAACGACGACGCAGCCCTTCGATGCCGCCACCTTTAAGAATGTAGTCGTCTAGCCGATCCCGCGAATGATCATCAAGCGGCTGACACCCAGCCTTTATCGCCAGTTCCGATGCGGCCAGCACCAAATAGCTGGTCGCAATGTTAGACAAACTGCGATCGGTATCACCGAATCCACCGTCCGCGTTTTGCTGAGTCCTCAGAAAATCCATTCCCCTGGATACCTGTGACACACAAAAGGGCGAGGAAAATTCCTGACCATGCACGATCGTCGCCGCGATCGCGCTGACCGCGGTTGCCGTACTTAACGCCGACGCTGACAATTGGCCAGTCCAATGCCCATCGCTGGTTCGCTGATCGAGCAGTTCACCTCGCAGTTGATCCAGCGCCAGTCGAGCCCGCTGTTGCAAATCGCGTCTATTCTCGGCCCCCGGTCTTTCGTCACTCATCCGGCCACGCTGCTGCTGAGTCGAATCGCATCGTAATTAGTTGATTTGTGCATGCCGCGATTGTATCGTCAGCCCTGCATTCCCAAAGCCACCATCCCGACCGCCGCACCAAATCCCACCGATAACCTCATGAAACGTCGCCAATTCGTCCGAGCAACCGCAGCAGCGGTCGCTCTGTCTGCCGATCCGCTGCATCTTGTCGCTCGCGATCCGATCCATCGCCAAGGTCCACCGCGATTTCAAATCGGACTGGCCGCTTATTCGCTACGCTCCCAATTCCGCTTCATGAAAGGCAAACCGCAGACGCCGTCGAACGACGGACCAGCGATCGACATGATCGGCTTCCTAGATTACTGCGTTGCTCAGAACGTCGACGCAGCGGAACTGACCAGCTATTTCTTCAAGCCGAAACCTGACAACGACTATTTCCTAAATCTAAAACGTGAAGCTTTCGAGCGCGGTGTCACCATCTCGGGAACCGCGATTGGAAACAACTTCACGGTCGGACGCGGCCCAAAACTTGATACCGAAATTCAAGAGGCGATCACGTGGATCGACCGAGCGGCCAAGCTAGGTGCGCCTCACATTCGCTTCTTTGCCGGCACGGCGGCGCAGCTCGCCTCGGCACCCCAGCGGATCGAAGAAGCGTCCGAAGCACTCAATCGATGTGCCAAGCACGCGGCAACTCAAGGCATCTTTATTGGCGTCGAAAACCACGGCAACTTGACCAGCAACCAGATGATGGAATTGATGCGGCGTGCCGACAATCCGTGGATCGGGATCAACCTGGATACCGGAAACTTCTTGTCAGACGACCCGTACGGTGACTTGGAAAGATGTGTCCCCTACGCGGTCAACGTACAAGTCAAAGTCACCATGAAAACGCCCGAAGGAAAGGCATATCCAGCGGACATCGATCGAATCGGTAAGATTCTAAAAGACGGCGGCTACCAAGGCTTCGTGATCTTGGAATTCGAAGAAAACCAACCCTACGATCACATTCCCCCAGCACTCGACCAACTCAGGTCGGCACTCTCGTGATGTCACGTGTAACATGCACACAAAGTCCTGCACTGAATCGCATTTCGCGGTTCTGTCGCCGTCGTTCTAAGTCGTCGTCACAGGACGGCGAGCAGGCGTGTACGTGCAGCAGTCGGCGGGACAGACGTCATGCCAAGGGCCGAGCGGACCGAGCGCTTGCTTTTCGTTAGTTCTACCGAGTCGCTCTTCGACCAACATGCGGATCATCTGAACGAACGTGGGTGACGTTCCGGCCGTTTTCGCACGCGCCATTTTGATGCCGCGTTTCTGACACAACTGAGCCGCCTCTTCGTCCAAGTCGAACATCACTTCCATGTGATCGCTGACGAACCCGATCGGTACAACAACCAACGACCCCAATTTCTTTTCGTCGTCCATCTCTGCGATCGCATCCAATACATCCGGTTCCAACCACGGCTGTTGCGGTGGGCCACTGCGGCTCTGGAAAACCAATCGCCAATCGGGCGCGCCCACCGCTTCGGCGACCAAACGACTCGACTCTTGCAACTGTTTCAAATAGTCACAGTTGTCCGCCATGCTCATCGGAATACTGTGAGCCGTGAATAGGACAGTGGTTTCGGTGGCCGTTGTTTCGATTGAATCGAGCGCCGTACGGACCGAGTTCGCCATCGTTTCTATGAAGCGAGGATGGTTGAAACCCATGCGAACCTTTTCCACCATCGGTGCACCTTCGCCAACTTCTTTTTGCGCCGCGATGATGTTCTCGCGATACTGGCGACATCCGCTGTAACAACTGAACATGCTGGTAAAGAACGCGAGTGCACGTTTGCGACCGTCGTCACGCATTTGTCGCAGCGTATCAGGGAACAACGGATCCCAATTCCGATTTCCCCAATAGACCGGCAAATCAATTCCAGCCGACGCAAACTCGTCTTTGATTGCCGCCATCAATTGGCGATTGTGTTCATTGATCGGACTGACACCACCGAAATGCTTGTAGTGTTCGACGACCTCCATCATTCGTTCGCGCGGCACCCCTTTGCCACGAAGTACGTTTTCCAGGAACGGCAAAACGTCATCTGGGCCTTCGGGACCACCAAAGGACACCAACAGGAACGAGTCGTAGGCGGGCAGCGAGTCAGTCATCTTCAAGTTCGGGTTAGAGAGAGATTACATGTCAAGAGAGCATTGCAACTTGTCAAGTTACAACTTATCCGTCATCCCTCGCTCCTCGAGCGCCTTGACGGCCTCGCGAACTCGTTCTTCGGCATGCTTGGGCGCCACCAACGTGGCATCGGCGGTTTGTACAACGATCAAGTCTTCAACGTCGATTGTGACCACCGTATGGCCTTCTTGAGCCATGATGATCGACCCCTTGGTATCGATCCCAATGTGAGAACCGACAACCGTGTTGCCGTTTTCGTCGGGGTCATTCAACCGCGACAATGCCTGCCAACTGCCGACATCATCCCAAGGAAACGGCGCCTCGATCATGACGACATTGTCATATGATTCCATCACCGCGTAATCGATTGACGTTCCCTTGATCGCCGTGAACTCGCGTTCCAAAACAGCATCAAATTCGGGCGTCCCCATCGCACCGGCAATCGCGTGCAGGTGCTTGCTCATTTCCGGAACATTTTTCGCAAGCGCATCCAAGATCGTGGACGCACGCCACAAGAAGATGCCACTGTTCCAATAGAACGTACCGGCATCGACGTACGATTCCGCAGTCGCTCGGTCAGGCTTCTCGCGAAACTTCTCAACACGGAATGCCGAGACACCATCGGCTGGAATTTCATCAGCCCGCTGGATGTATCCAAATGACTCGGCTGGGTAGGTTGGCGTGATTCCAAACGTCACGATCCGAGTCGGATCTTCATCGATCAGTTTTTCTGCCGCCGCCAAGGCCGCCTGAAACTTCTCGGGTGAGGCGATCACGTGGTCAGACGGCATCACGACCATCGTCCCATCTGCATCGATTCGCTTGATGATTGCAGCGGCCAACCCCACACAGGGTGCCGTGTCACGCTTGCACGGTTCGCCGACCACGTTTGCCGCAGGCAATTCCGGCAACTGCTCGCGAACCGCCTCGGCCAAGATTTTATTGGTGACGATCATTTGACGATCAGGAGGAATCAAATCGCCCAGCCGATCGACGGTCGATTGAATCATTGTCCGCTGGCCAGACAGGGCCAGCAATTGCTTAGGAACCAGTTTCCGACTGGCGGGCCAAAACCGAGTCCCGCTTCCTCCGGCCATGATGACAGCGTGCAACATTGAATAATCGTCAAAAAGAACCATTCAACGCTCGCCGAAAAAGCCAACGCGACTGATCGGCAGCGTTTGAACGGAAAACCGTACCCGACCGAGGCGACTGCGTGAAGATCCCGCGATCGGCCAGCTCCATCTTTCATGGCCGACCCGCGATCCAACCGATCGCCTGCGACCGACCCAAGGCAAGAAGAATGGCAGGGAAGAAACGATTGACCAGAAACGTTCGATCATGGCGTGTGAAATCAAGCCTGGATCGTCTAAAGTTCTGGAATCGGCCCCTTTCCCATTTTGATGGTTGGACATTGCTTTGACGGAACAACCCGCGTTTGATTCGGAACCTAAAGAGCCCAATGCGCCGCCGAGCATCTGGCAGGAAAACCACGGCAACCTGCTGCTTGGATTTGCAGCCATCGTTGCAATTGTGGGTGCCTTGATCTTGCTTTACAGCCAGAATCGATTCATTCCTGTTCGGTTTCCAGACGGTGACGCGATTATCGATCCTGAATCGGATGTAAACGGTGCGGAAGAGTCCGAAGGAATCTACATCGACATCTCCGGGGCCGCTAACGAGACCGGGGTGATGCGCGTCGCTCTGTACGAAACTCAAGAGTCGTTCAACAATATCGAACGAGCTTTCTTGCGCTCGACCGCAATGATTAGCGAAGGCAACGCCCGAGTCCTGGTCCCGTTCGAACTGGTGCCCGAACGTTTTGCAGTCGCCGCTTTCCACGACGAGAACGAAAATGGCCTGCTTGACCTGAACCGATTCGATGTTCCTGTCGAACGCTACGGGTTTTCGCTAACCGCCAAAGGATTGGCCGGACCACCAAGTTACCAAGACGCGGTTGTCGAACGCCCCAAAGTTGGCAAGTCGATCCGAGTATCCATTCGCTAAATTGCCCGGCCGCATTCAGCAATGCTTCGTCACCGGCGCGATCACTCGGACGACGCTTCTTTTTTGGGCTCTACCCGGTTTGGCTCTGCGCGATTTGACTCTGCCCGATTTGACTCTGCCCGATTTGACTCTGCCCTGCGGCGGCGTTCGGCAGTTGGAACGCCGGCGATTTGATCGCTTGTCCGCCGTCCGGCTCCCAAATAGTCACTCCAGCGACGTCCGCCGTTGATGTCCGTTGGCCCCGGTGCGATCAGAAACACTGCACCAAGTCCAAAAATCAATCCTGCCATCATCGATCCGACCGTCAGCACGGTGCCGCCTGGACCGAGCGGCTTTTCAGTCGCTTGGGGTGGACCGAGCTCGGCGATCAAGTTAGTGGACAGTGCGGCACTGCGAGTCGCGTTGGCTTCGGCAAGAGACCGTTCTGCTTCACCTAGCAGTGCCGTGCGATGCTTTACCTCGGCATCAATTTTGGAATAGTCCGTACGGATCGTTGCCAAGTGATCAAGCCGTTGCCTTAGACCGGTTTCGCGGACTCGCAAGCGAGCCAATTGCTCGCGTTTGAGTCGCAACTCTGGCTCCATCGCTCGCAGCGCCGCGGCAGTCTCTTGCTGCATCCGCCGTTTGATTTCGTTTTCAGTGGCCGTCGCTGCTTGGCGTTTGGGATTCTCGGACGTGTAAATGCCGGCCAATTGGCTGGCGGCCAACTGTGCATCAATCAAACCGTCTTTCAACCGTTGTAGCGAAGGCTGGCTAGCAAGCAGGTCACTGCCGCTAACCAACAATTTCTGAGGATCCTCAACACCGGCGACCAGCACCGAATACAACGACTCCATCTTTTCGAGCTCAACTTCGACCACTTGAGCTTCGCGAGTCGTTTCTTCTAAGGTTCGGCGGTTGGTACCGTCACCGCTGATCGTATCGTTTAGGTTTCGAAGGTCGCCAAGGTCAGCACCAAACTCGATTTCAATTTCGCGCATCTTCGCAGAGATATCGTCCAGATTTCGCTCGGCATGATCGCGTGCGTGACTCAGTTCTTCGATCACGCTGTCGGCACGAACGCGGCGAACGTTTCGTAATTGTTCCGTTAAATTGTCATACATAGCCCGACAGAACTCAGTCGCTCGCTCGGGACTGTTGGACTTCACTTGCAGATAGACAACTTCGGTATTGCCGAATTCAGATCCCTTCGGGGCCACCAGATTCACAACGTTGGTGGCGACATCGTCAATCACCTCGGTGCTAGGCCATTGGGCGTCAGGCTTGCCCGACGGAGGACCAATTTGCCGAAGCGCAGCGGCAACCACTTCGGGATTTTGAGTCATTTCCAAGATCGTTTCTTGAGCTGCCTTTAGATCCGTCTGGCTTGCAAATCGCCCAAGACGGTCCAGCGACGTCGTTGCTTCGTCTCTGACAACAAGCGGCTGCCGAGCCGAATAAACATCGCTGCTAAAGAATGCGTAGACGATGCCGATAGCACCGAACACCATGATCGCGCCAACCCAGAGCGGTGCGAAAAGGACCAAAACGTTGCGAACGTGTTTCCACGGAATGGGTGATGAGTTCATATCGTTGGCTGCAAAAAAGATCGAAACTTGCGGATTCCCCAGCTTGGGAATCCGGTCCCACGGAACGCGGCACCCAAAACACTAGGTCGCCACAGACGCGTGAAGTCCGAAATCAGCCATTGATCGGCTGAAGACACAGCCGGTCGTACCGATCATGACTCTTGTTCCGCTTAGAACTTGTACAGCAACAGCAACGAGTAGTAGATGTCGTTCGGCTTGGCCCCTTGCGGAGTGCTGTCGTATCGATCGGTCGCAGCAAGTTTCAAGCTCAGGTTGTCGCTGCCGTCGAGCAGAATTTCCCAAGATGCATCCGCCACCAAGCGGTAGTTCGTGAAGTCATCCCAAGCCGGAAAGTAATCGACTTTTGCCTTGAACTTCTGACGTTCAGTAAGTTGCCGCTCGCCTTCGAAACCAAACACGGCTTCCGGCGTCCAACTGTCATCGGGCGACCCGATCTCCTTCGACGCACCAGCACCGAAGCGAGTGATGAAAGTGATGTCGTCCGTTCGGATCCAGTTGTACGCCAAACCAGCGTTCGTGTTGACGCGCAGATCAAAGGCCTTGAACTTATCCCATTCGAGACCGAACTTACCGAAAGCCGACCACATGGGATTTCCGAGGACACGATCGTAATCAAGATTGAATCGGCCGTTATCTTCGGTCGTGACATCGCGGCTGCTGGCTTGTCGGTAGTCGACATCGATTGCAAACGTATACTGGTCCGTTTTTCGCTTCAGTTCCAAGCCGGTTTGCAGCGCCAGCGTTTCGGCGTTACCACCGCTGCCGTCGATGCCGAATTCAGCATTCGAATCCCAGCCCTTCATCCATCGCTGAGGGTATTGGTACCAGCGAACCACTTGGTTTTGCAGCGGAGGCACTTCGCCAACCGTTGCATCATTGATCTCTTGATTGAACGATTCCAACGCGGGTGGCAACTCAGGAGTCGCGGCCGAAGTGGAAGGCGTGTTCGGTGAAGACGCCATATAGCTTTGGTTCAAATCACTCGGGCTGACAAACGGCAGCGGCAAAATATCGCTCTCTGCCGACACAGGCTTGACCATTGATGCCGCAGCGCCAACGTAGGGATTCAGCCGGGCATTGCCGTTGGGATCAACGGGTACTGTGTACGCCGGCGTACTCGTTTTTGTTGCCTCGGTACCGACTGCGGTACTGGCCGTTGTGCTGGGTACCGAATGAGTGGTCGCAATTGACGCAGCGGGTGCGGTTGCTGGCGAAGTCACAGAAGTTGATCCAGCGGTCGATGACGCCGCAGACGTTGCAGACGCAGGCAGGTCATAGCCTGAACCATTGAACGTCGACACACCTTGCATCCAAAGCGGTGTCGCAGCGCTCGCCGAGTCCGCGGGCGTTTCTGCCTTCGCATTTTTTGCAGACAGCAGACAGCAGCAAGCTGCCAACAGAGCGCTCGCGCAAAACAACTTCTCAGAATGATTCATCGCACAAAAGGCCACTCGAGGACTCGGTCGGTGAAGACTGTGGCGATCGATTCGCCACGAACCTAATTTCCTATCAAAACGGTCGACTTCAAGTCACCAGCGATCTTGCGAATTCAGTGCACAAATGTTCGCATCGCCAGGTCCAAAGTGAACCGAAAAGCAACCAGCGTTTTGATTAACGCTGGTTTTGCCCGTACGGTTGTTGCTGCGACTGGCCTTGCGGATACGGGCTGCCATACGACGGTGGCGGATAGCCAGGTTGGGCATAGGAGGCTGGTTGGCCAAATCCATTGTTGCCGTTGTAAGGTTCGCCCTGTGGTGGATACGGCTGCTGTCCTTGCGGCGGGAACTGTCCCGGAGGCTGGCCGTAGCTCGCATTTGGGTCGTTTGCGTAGCGTTGGTCTTCCTGCTCGCGGCGATCCAAGACTTCGCGACCCTTTTCGATTGCCTTGCGGGCATCGCTGCGAATTTCGGCACGGTTGATTTCGATGGTCGTGCTATCGCCGTCGCGATTGATTTTGAACCAACCCGCCATAAAGGCGGCTACTCCCAACATGCCGATAATGATCAGGTTACGCATCAGAATATCCGTTCTCGCGATGGTGTCTGTTTCGATGGTCGCAGTTCCGACCGAAGTTCACCCGAACTTATCCGCTATCGGGGCAACCGAATGCGAGATCAGATTAGAAGTTTTTTCATCGCGTGGCTGTTTTGACGACGAAGCGGCACAAAAAACGCTCTTTCTCGCTATCATAGGAGTCCCCCACTCACTCGCCCCGAGAATATCACGATGGAAGATCTGGACGTCGCCCAGCTTGCCGCTTACCTCCACCTGTTGCCCGACCAAGTCAACAAAATGGCGATGCGGGGCAAGTTGCCGGGACGAAAAGTCGGCGGCGTTTGGCGTTTCAGCGAAGCCGAAATTCACCACTGGCTCGAAGAGCAGATTGGCGTCAGCGATTCGGAAGAGCTTGGCAAAGTCCAACAGGTGCTTGACCGTGCCGACCCGGAGATCATCGATCGTCCGATCCACGAATTGTGCAGCGTCGACTCGATCGAAGTGCCACTGAACGCCCGGACGCGTGGTTCTGTCATTCGTTCGATGTGTGACTTGGCCGGTAAAACGGGGCTGATGTGGGATGCTCCGGCGATGGCCGAAGCAGTCGCCGCTCGCGAGCAGATGCATCCGACCGCACTGGACTGCGGCGTGGCACTGATGCACCCTCGCCGGCCGCAAACTTCTATTTTGGCCGATTCGGTGATCGCATTAGCGGTTTGCCCTTCGGCGATTCCGTTCTCGGATCGGGGACAATTGACGGACATCTTCTTTCTGATCTGCTCTTACGACGACACCGTCCATCTTCGTATTCTGGCCAAGTTGAGTCGCATGATTTCGACGGGCAACATGCTCGAGAATCTGCGAGCGGCTCAATCACCGGCCGATGCATGGCATGTGCTTTGTGACGCCGAAGCGGCCGTCGACGAAGCTTGACGAAATTTAAATCGACCTAAGTCAAGGAAGACTCTCCGATGCAACCACCTGCAACCCAAGCTCGATCCGAGACGTTGCTTTGGATTGGCGACCGACACTCGCTGGACTTTGCAAACGCGTACGAGTTTTGCGAAAGCCAGTCTCCGCAACTCGCTTACCGCAACAACATTCAGTCGGCATTGCAACGCCCTGCCCATGACGTTGGCGTGATCGTGCTTGCGCAATCCCAGCGTCAATCACCGCCCGATCACCTGCTTCGCCAACTTGACGCGGCGCACCCGAATTCGTCACGCCTGAACTTGTTAGGCGTTTTGTGCGAAGCCATCACGCGATCGCCTCTACACGGATTCGATGGCGTGCGGGAACCTTGGCATCGCTGGAAAGAGGTGCTGCCCGAATTAGTGGGTAAAGGCAGAGACGAAACAGCAGTAGCGCACAGCGTTCTAATCGTGTCGTCTAGCATCGCCACCGCCGAATCGCTGATCGACCTGGCCTGCAGCGCAGACGCCACGGCCGTCTGGTCGAGAACGCCTGATGCAAAAGGCGTTCGCAATATCGACGCGGTATGGTGGGACGACTCGGTTGCCGTCCCGACATCCGCACACTCGTGGGCTCGCCGAACCTTGATGATTCCGTCTGGCAATCGCACTGCCAAACAAGCTTGGCTGGTGAACTCGCCCCGCCCCCAAGATTTATCGAACGCCAAGTCGGGGGGCATTGATCTGGTTCTCAGCAAACCGCACCGAATCGAACCGCTGCTACAGATGCTGGAAGACTCGCAGCAAAAGCTCGATCTATCCGCCCCGATAAAATCCGTCCTGAACGAGCCAGAAAACGCTCTCCCAAAAAATCGTGCCGCTTAATCGTCACGCTTCATCCAGCGCGACAGCATGGATTAGAATGATGGCTCCTTCCTTACCCACCTCGCCATCCTTCCGAAGTGCTTCCGATGACCACTGAAAACCAAAACGATCGTTCGACGCCTAAAAGCGATGCCTCCCGACGCAGCTTCCTAAAATCCGGCACCGCTTTATCGGCCGGTGCCGCAACGGCTTTGGTAGGCGTACGACCTCTGCGAGGCGACGAGCCCGCTACCGAAACTCACGATGGTCCGCCGATCCGAATTGCGTTGGTTGGCGCGGGCGGACGGGGCAGTGGCGCGATTAACGATTCGCTGTCCATCAACAACGGCGTCAAGCTTGTTGCGATGGCCGATCTGAACGAATCGAAACTCGCCGGCCTGCGAGGCTCGCTTGCCAACCGTCACGAAGGCAAAGTCGACGTCTCGGACGACAAACTACACGGTGGCATCGATGGCTACAAACGAGTTCTCGACGATGACGAAGTCGATGTTGTCTTGTTCGCAACGCCCCCCGGCTTTCGCCCCCAATACGTTCGCGACGCGGTCGATGCAGGCAAGCATGTGTTTGCCGAAAAACCAACCTGTGTCGACCCAGCCGGCTATAAAATTTGCTTGGCTGCTCATGAAACAGCCATCGCCAACGGTACTTCGATCGTCACCGGAACTCAGTACCGTCGGCAAACCAATTATGTTGAAGCGATCAAGCTGATCCACGAAGGCGCGATTGGCGACATCATTTCGGCATCGGCTCGCTACTGCAGCAATGGGATTTGGAACAAAGTTCGTCGCCCCGAAATGAGCGACACCGAATTTCAAGTCTTCAACTGGATGCACTACATCTGGCTGTCCGGCGACCAAATCGTTGAACAAGCTGTCCACAACATTGACGCGATCAACTGGATCATGGGCGGACCACCGGAATCGGCGTTCGGCAGCGGCGGCCGATTCACTCGCCCCGAAGGCAGCGAGATGTGGGACAGCATCTCCATTGACTATCAGTACCCAGGCGAGCGCATGGTGTCGTTCAAGTGCCGACAGATCCCCGGTGCGGCAAGCGAAACGTCCAATATCATCTACGGTACCAAGGGCAAGGCGTCGATCTACGGCAGCAATTCTGGAGCCGAGATCGTCGACAACGAGGGCAACGAAATCTTCAAGATGAAGGGTGATATCGGTGCCGCCTACCAGCAGGAACACAAGGACCTGATCGACTCGGTTCGGGCGAATAAGCCAATCGTCGAACTGAAAGAAACAGCAATCAGTTCGCTAACAGCAGTGCTAGGCCGAGTCGCCGCCTACACCGGCCAAGACGTGACGTGGGACTTCATCACGAACAAGTCGACTTTGTCGCTGTTCCCCGAGGACTTCGATATCAACGGCCCACGCCCCGAATCAACGTTCGCCATTCCGGGCCAAACCAAGCTCGTCTAGGGTTCCGCGTCGGCTTCAATCCCGAGCCTGCAGTGAATAGACAAGAATCGGCCGGGTCCCCAAAACCTGGCCGATTGTTTTTATTTTCCTAATAAACTTCATTCTTGTTCGTTGTCATGGCGAAACCGCGTTCTTTTCTTCTGCCGTTGACGCAAATCCATGACCAAAAACGCTTGCCAGTGGCCACCGGGCACGATCGATGAAATCGTTGATCGATACCAGCGACCATTGATCGCGTATGCGGCTCGGATGATGAGCGGTGATTGGCAGGGGGCCCAGGACGCAGTTCAGGAAACGTTCCTAAGGCTGTGTCGCGAAACGCCCGACCACGTGCAAAATCGCCTCGCAGCTTGGCTCTTCTCTGTCTGCCGAAGCCGAGTGATTGACATGCAACGAACCTCTCATGCGACGCCCGTCGATGCGTCGCGGATCCCTATGCCTGATCCAAGCCCTGGGCCCGAATCGGAGGCCATCGACGCTGAAGACCGCGTCCAACTGGACGTCTTGATGGACCGTTTGACGCCGCGGCAACAAGAAGTCATGCGGCTGCGAATGACCGCCGGACTGAGTTACCGCGAGATCGCTGAAGTCACTGGTCTGACCGTCAGCAACGTCGGATTCCATCTGCACGAAGCCATCCGAAGCTTGCGCACGGCCATCTAGACCACTCATCTAGACAGGCCTTGGCAATCCCAACTGCGAACCCGTTCGCGGCTCAACCATCCACCCATCATCTGCCCGCGACTGGCGGACCGAAATCAAAGAGCTCAATCATGAAGACACCATCCCCTTGGGACGATCCTCGCATCACTGCATACGTGATGGGCGAATTGTCCGGCGATCAGCGAGTCGCCTTCGAAAAAGAACTAACGACAAACTCAGAATTGTCGGACGCCGTCGACGAAGCCCGCAGCGTGACCGACAAGCTGACCGGTTTGTTCGCCACCGAGTCGACTCCGACGCTGAGCGCTGAACGACGCCAAGAAATCGCCTCCGGTGCAACCGACAGCGTTCCAACCATTTCCAAGCAGACATCTTGGAAAGTGCCAATGCTCCTACTGGCCACCGCAGCCGTGGTCGCATTGATGATCGGCATCGCGCCAATGATCCAGAATCAACCGACGACGGTTTCGCAAGTCGAGCGAGACTCGCCAATCCACGTCGCCGACACCGAAGCGGTGGAATTCGAAGAACTCGTGGCGGACGCCCCCGTCTCAGCCGTGTCGGTTCCATCGATGACTGCGGCTCCCGAGGCAGCCGGCAAACCGATTTCCAGCGAGCGACTCGACAAACGGCTTTCGATATCGGCCTACACAAAGAAGGAGCAATCGTCGGCTGGTGGCGCCATGGGCGGTGGCAATGTGGAATTGGACTACGGCAATATAGCCGGCGATGCCATCACGGCTGACCAAGCGATGACGAGTGGAATGGCACTCGCTTACCAAGGTCCTTCGCCAACGTCAGCAGACCATCCTTTTGAGGATGGTGTCGAAGCGAAGGGCAATCCACCTACCCCAGCATCACCGAACCGACGCTCGAGACGAAGCGGAATGGGAATGGACGGTTTTGCAATGGATACGGGCATGTCGGGCGGCACGGATAATGTCGAGATGAATATAAAGATGGGCGATATGGATATGGGAGGTATGGATGAAAAGATGATGAGGACAGAGGGAATGGAGACGGGAATGATGGACATGGATATGGATATGGATATGGGCATGGATATGGATATGCCTGCCCCCACCCCCAATGCCGTCGGCAACCAGACGACTCCCCATTTCGCTGGAAGCAACCGATCCGATAAGTCACGACCCAACCTCGAACTGAATCGCGATCGACTGAAAAAATCACAACTTCTCGAAACGGCCCCCGGCATTGCCGCACTGCCGGATATCCGTGTTGTTCCTCGCCAAGAATCGCTGTTCGGACGAACTTCCGGCGACAAGTTCGCCGCCATCACCGAAAACGAATTCAAGCGAACCGACGAAGAAACGCTGAGCACGTTTTCAATCGATGTCGATACGGCTTCGTACAGCAAGACTCGCGATATCTTGATGCGAGCGAACCAGTGGCCGCGCCCCGATGCAGTGCGAATCGAAGAAATGGTCAACTACTTTGACTACAACTACGCGCCACCGGCCAACGATGCCAAGCATCCGTTTGCGGCCGAAGTAGAAATTACATCGTGCCCCTGGAACGACCAACATCGACTCGCTCGAATCGGGATCCAAGGCAAAACGATGAAGTCGGACGAGCGTCCCCGCTGCAACCTGGTGTTCTTGATCGACACGTCGGGATCAATGAACTCTGCGAACAAATTGCCACTGGTGCTTGAAGGTCTGAAAATGTTGACCAAGCAACTTGATTCGGACGACCGAGTCGCGATCGTGGTCTACGCCGGATCCGCTGGCCTGGTGCTCGATTCAACATCTGCCAAGAAAGGTAAGAAAATCGCCAAGGCACTGACACAGCTTTCCGCCGGCGGCAGCACCAACGGTGGGGCAGGTATCCAACTAGCCTACCAAACCGCTCGCGAGAATTTTGTTGCCGGCGGTGTCAACCGAGTGATCCTGTGCAGCGACGGCGATTTCAATGTCGGCACCACGGGCACCGATGCGCTGGTGCGACTGGTCGAAGACGAAGCCAAGAGTAACATTTTCTTGACGGTGCTTGGTTTCGGAATGGGCAACCACAACGATGCAATGATGGAACAGATCAGTGGCCGCGGCAACGGCAACTACGCGTTCATCGACAACTCGCAAGAAGCCCACAAGGTGCTGGTCGATCAAATCAGCGGCACGCTGGTGACGATTGCCAAGGATGTCAAACTGCAAGTTGATTTCAATCCCGCCAAAGTCACGGCGTATCGATTGATTGGCTACGAAAATCGAATCTTGGCCAAGGAAGACTTCAACGACGACAAAAAGGACGCCGGCGAGATCGGTGCCGGCCACTCGGTCACCGCACTGTACGAAATCGTGCCAGTCGGTGCCGATTCGGACTCGGTGCGTCCCAAGGTCGAAGAGTCAAAGTACATCGCCAAGCCAGAACCGGCTGCAAAGCCGACCAGCGACAGCAACGAAACGCTGACCGTACGGATTCGATACAAACAGCCCGACGGCGACACCAGCACTCGCGTTGATTTCCCGATCGTGGACCAGCTTGACTCGTTCGACGAAGCGGACGAGTCGACTCGATTTGCCGCCGCCGTGGCGGGATTCGGAATGCAATTGCGGCACAGCAAGCATGCTGGCGACTGGGAGATGTCCGACGTACTGGAGACCGCAAAAGCATCCAAAGGCATCGATGAAGACGGCCTAAGAACTGAGTTCATCAAGCTGGTCAAGAAAGCGTCGTCGCTAAAGTAGCGACTGCCCGACTGTCGACGTCAGTCCTACAACGGCGCCCGATCATTCATGTTCCAAGAAAGCCTGCGGTAACTTCGCAGGCTTTCCCGTTTTGTCGACGCACGCGATCGTCGAGTCGCCCTCGACGATCAGTTCGTCGCCGCGGTGAATTTGATAACGGTGCCGGATTCGTACCTTACGAATCTCGGTCGTTTCGACGGTTAACGTTAGCACGTCATCGAACTCGGCTGCTGCGGTGTAGCGAACATTCATTTCTGTCACGACCAGCATCTTGCCCGCGTCTTCGAACGATCGATAACTGACCCCAGCCGCACGCAGCATCTCCACCCGGCCTCGTTCAAAATAGTTCAGATAGTTGGCATGATGGACGCGCCGCTGGCCGTCGGTTTCTTGGTAAGTGACTCGAATTGTTTCTTGATGACGGTTCAGTGGGTTATGAGGATTCAAGGTCATAGAGACATATACCGATGGTGTAGTTAACGGAACAGATTGCCGGCCGAATTGACTGCAAACCGCCGAGAAGCCTAAACTTTGATGCAACCCGAGGGCAGACCAATCTAAAGCAACGCGGTAACCACCCACCAACGGATGACCTGACGATGAGTAACGGTGACGATTCAGCAACCGCGTTTGAAACCATTCGCGGACGCAATTACCCGGCCCTTCGCCAGTTCACGATCTTCCTTGAGAACCGTGTCGGGCAGCTATTAGAGGTCGTCAAACGGTTCGAAGGCACCGGCATTCGTGTCTGTGCTCTGTCGATCAGTGACGCAGCGGAATGCGCGTTCGTGCGGTTCTTGGTCAGCGACGCCGATCGCGGCCGTGAAATCCTGGAACGTAGCGGGCTGGCCATGATCGAGACCGATCTGCTTGGCGTCGAATTACCCGAAGGCCCTCAACCATTGCTGCGAGTCTGTTCGGCGCTACTGCAAGCAGAACTGAATATCACGCAGGCCTATCCGTTGATCGTCCGCCCGAACGGCAAGCCCGCCGTTGCCATCATGGTCGAAAACATCGAAGTCGCCATGCAAACGCTGATCGACAAAGGGTTCACGATCATCACCGAAGGCGATTTGAACGACGACCCGACTCGCAACCAGTAAGCATCGCGAAACCACCAAGTTGAGGTACTGGACCTAACTAAAGTTCCAGTACCTGAAAAGTAATCTGCTTCAGATTGATTAAGCGCTGCGTCCGGTTCGCCGGCGATCCGATTCCTTCAACAGAATCTTTCGCAGCCGAATGTTCAGCGGTGTGACCTCGACCAGTTCATCCTCTTCGATGTACTCAAGCGCGGCTTCAAGCGACATGTCACGGGGCGGTTTCAGCACCACGTTTTCATCGCTACCCGAGGCCCGCATGTTGGTCAGTTTCTTTTCGCGACAAGGGTTCACGGTCAAGTCATTTTCGCGAGCGTTTTCGCCAACAATCATGCCTTCGTAGACCTCGATGCCGGCGGGAACCAACAGTTCGCTGCGATCTTGCAAACCAAACATTGCAAACGGAACCGTCTTGCCACTGACCATCGAAATCAACACGCCGTTGGATCGCTTAGGCACTTCGCCTTCGATCGGGCGATAGCTTTCAAAGCGGTGATTGATAATCGCGGTACCACGCGTCGCATTAAGCAATCGCGTTCGCAATCCGATCAACCCGCGCGATGGAATCAGGAACCTTAGCATCGTGTACTCGCCACGAGGATTCATTTCTTCCAATTGGCCACGGCGAAGCCCGACCAACTCCATCACAGGGCCCATCGTTTCGGTGGGCACTTCGACCTGTAGACGTTCGAACGGTTCGTGCTTTTTGCCGTCAATCGTTTTGAAAATCACGCGTGGCTTGCCGACCGACAACTCAAATCCTTCGCGTCGCATCGTCTCGATCAGAATTGCCAAGTGCAACACGCCACGCCCTTTGACCGCATAGGCTTCGGCGCCTTCGATCATTTCGACTCGCAAAGCAACATTTCGCTCGAGTTCCTTTTCGAGCCGCGCCTTCAACTGTCGCGTCGTGACAAACTTACCTTCACGGCCGACCATCGGAGATGAATTGACACTGAAGACCATTTCAAGCGTCGGCTCATCGACTTTCAATCGAGGCAAAGCGTTGTTGGCGTCAACGGCCGAGATCGTGTCGCCAATTTCGACATTGACCAATCCTTCCAACGCAACAATGTCGCCGGCGCCTGCCGATTCGGCGGCCGTGCGACCAAGGTTGTCGAAAACGAAAAGTCCGGCCGCTTTGACTTTTGCAGGACCATTTTTTTGATGCAGTTCGATCGTTTGACCGGCCTCAATATTACCAGCCGAGATCCGACCGATCGCGATCCGGCCAACATACTCGCTCCAGCCCAGCGTCGAGACCATCATTTGCAGCGGCGCGTCTTCTTCGACTTCTGGGCCCGGCAACGCCGACAACACCAGATCGAACAATGGCCGCATGTCGGTCGTTTTGACCGCCGGGTCGAGAGTCGCAAAACCTTCTTTGGCACTGGTAAAAACGTACTTCACCTTGTCCAGCTGCTCTTCGCCACCAAGTTCCGCAAGCAACTCAAGCGCTTCGTCAAGCGCCTCGAGCGGGCGTCCGTCGGGACGGTCCACTTTGTTGACCACGATGATCGGCGTGCAGCCAGCTTGCAGTGCCTTTTCGAGCACAAACCGCGTTTGCGGCATCGGGCCTTCGGCAGCATCGACAAGCACCAAACAACCATCGGCCATCTGGACGACGCGTTCGACTTCGCCACCAAAGTCAGCGTGCCCGGGCGTATCAATGACGTTAATCTTCACGCCTTCATAAGGCAGCGCGATATTCTTTGACAGAATCGTGATGCCACGTTCTTTTTCTAGGTCATTCGAATCTAAGATCCGTTCGCCGCGTAGCTCGGCATCGCGAAATTGGCCGCTTTGACGCAACAAGCAATCCACTAAAGTGGTTTTGCCGTGGTCGACGTGGGCGATAATGACAACGTTTCGAATATCAGAACGGCGCAAAGTACAGGTCGCAAGGTTGGAGAGGTGATTGGCTAAAGGAAGTATGGAAGACCAAACTCGTGGATGAGTTTGAATGCTTTCCTAGTGAGCGTGATGAGCGACCTTTCCGGTCATATCACCATCGTCGGTCGAGATAACAAGCTCGGTCTTGACTGCGTCACCCATCTTGATTGCGGTTAGCAATTCTGGACTCGTCAGCGTGTAGATGACCAAACCGTCGTCGTCCGACTTCGCGAACGAGTAATTCGTCGCCTTGTCATCGATGGTCACCTTCATTTCGACCTTAGTGACCTGATCGGCATTTTCCGGATAGACCGTGATCAGTTCCTTGTCGTCGTCGTGAGCCCATTCGGCGTGACCGCCGCCCGACAATTCGACCATGTGCCCGCCGTTAGGGCCGTGGGCAGGATGATCGTGACCAGCATGGTCGTCGTGATCGTCGTGGGCATGATCGTCATGATCGTGGTCATCATGCTCGGCTGAAGCCGCCGGCGAATTTTCGGCCTGCTTGGAGCCACATCCAGCGATGAAGACCAACAAGAACAAGACAGCACAGGGCAAAACCAAACTGCAGAATGTTTTTTTCATAATCATTTTTTCTTCTACGACTCTGGATTCTCAGCAAGCAGGCAACAGCGAACCGACGAATCTCACCAAAGGAAAAAGGAAGGCGGCCCAATATCTGACTAATTTTCTCGCGATAAGTCGAGACGCAGCTTCCGCCGGACCCGAATGGTCAGCCCTTGGAAGGGCCTACAGGAGCAATCCAGCGCGTTAGAGCGTCTTCACAAAGATTTACAAAACGAAAAACTCAGTGGCGTTGCGACAAAACGGCAGCTGTGGCATATTTCTGGCTCGCAAGAATTCGCTTGAACGCGTTGATTGCACGCACCTATGCTCGGTTACAAGCGTGGGTCGTACAGTGAGCTTCGACGAGCAATTCGCAGCACGATCATGGAAAGATTTGGATCGATGGTGATTCATCGCGTTTCTAAGTGTTCTGATCGAGGAGCGGGGCGATTTTTGAAACGGTCACGCGTGTAATCCGCTCGCAGCCGATTTAACGTTGTTTCTGCTGCTCGCCGTACATGGGATCCGATACACACCAGATTTCCCCAAGTTCGCAGGCCTAACCAGGATGCGAACTTTGGCTAAAACGGACTTTGTGATTTTTTTCACAAGCCGTTTGCGTTTCCGCCATGGTTGCGTTGGAACGAGGCGGCGTATTTCCTCGGCAATCGAAGTTTCTTTCGTCGAAAGAAGGTTCGAAATGTCAATTTTCGCGAGCAAGTTTCACTGATGACAACTGTCGAAAAGGGTCATTGATGACGACCATCAAACGAGGGCTCGACCTGCCGATTCTGGGCAGCCCCGAACAACACATCGATGCCGCGGCACGCGTCTCACGCGTCGGTATCTTGGGAGCCGATTTCGTCGGCATGCGGCCGACCATGCTGGTCGCACCGGGTGACCGCGTCCGATTGGGCCAAGCGGTCCTGGAAGACAAGAAAAATCCGGGGGTAACATATACTGCACCTGCGTCCGGTACCGTTGCGGAAGTCAACCGAGGTGCCAAACGCAAGTTCGAATCGATCGTGATCGATGTCGATGGCGACGGCGACGACCGCGTTGAATTCGACGGCTTCGTGGGCAAAGACGCTATGTCGCTGGGCCGCGAAAAATTAACCGAAGGCTTGACGCAAAGTGGCCTTTGGACAGCCCTGCGAACTCGGCCGTACGGCAAGGTTCCGGTTCCTGGTTCTGTCCCCAACTCGATCTTCGTGCAAGCGATCGACACGAATCCATTGGCGGCTGATCCGGCGATTGTGATCGCGGACCGCAAGGAACAATTCAACCTCGGATTGCAGGCTCTGACCAGCCTGACCGACGGGAAGGTGTTCGTTTGCAAAGCGCCTGCTGCCGAGATTCCCGGATCAGGCATTGGCGGCGTGCAAGTCGAATCCTTTGGTGGACCGCACCCCGCCGGCTTGGTCGGAACCCATATTCACTTCCTTGACCCAGTCGGTCCCGGAAAAATGGTGTGGTACATCGGCTACCAAGACGTTTGCGCGATCGGCGCGTTCTTGCAAACAGGAACGGTTGATGTTCGCCGAGTGATCTCGTTGGCGGGCCCGGTGGTAGGCCATCCGCGATTGTTGGCGACGCGTTTGGGTGCCCAAATCAGTGAGCTGATCGACGGTGAGTACGACGGCAATCTCAACATTCGCGCAATCAGCGGCAGCGTTCTTTGCGGACGCAAAGCGATCGGCCCCGAAGGCTACCTTGGTCGCTATCACAATCAAGTTTCGATCCTGCAAGAAGGCAACGAACGCGAGTTCCTGGGTTGGCAAAAACCTGGATTCGATAAGTACTCGACCCTTCGCGTCTTCGCATCGGCAGGATTGCCCAACAAAAAGTTCGCATTGACGACTGCCACGCATGGCAGCGAGCGAGCGATGGTGCCGATGGGCACCTACGAAAAAGTGATGCCGATGGACATCCTGGCGACGCAACTGCTGCGTTCGCTGATCTATCGCGATACCGATGAAGCCCAACAACTCGGCGTTTTGGAGCTGGAAGAGGAAGACCTGGGACTATGCACGTTTGTGTGCCCCGGGAAGTACGAATACAGCTCGCTGCTTCGACAAAGCCTGAACACCATCGAACGAGAAGGTTGATCCATGAAAGCACTTCGCAACATTCTGGACAAAGTCCACCCGATCTTCGCGAAAGGTGGGCCGCTCGAGATGGCTTACCCGATGTACGAAGCCCTCGACACATTCCTGTACACGCCCGGCGAAGTCGCCAAAGGTTCGACGCACATTCGTGACGCGATCGATCTGAAGCGAATGATGATCACCGTGGTGATGGCACTTGTTCCAGTCACGCTTTTCGGCATGTGGAATGTCGGCTACCTAGCCAACACGGCGATGGAGCAGTCTGCTGCGGTCGGCGTTAGCGTCGCCCAAGATTGGCACTACACCGTTCATGACGCGATGGGATTCGGGCATGACCCGACCAATCACGTCGACAATTTCGTGCTTGGTGCGATTCACTTCTTGCCCGTCTACATCGTCTGCATGTTTGTTGGTGGTCACATTGAGTTGATCTTCAGTGTGTTGCGTGGCCACGAAATCAACGAAGGCTTTTTGGTCACCGGATTGCTGTTCCCGTTGACGCTCCCGCCATCGATCCCGCTTTGGCAGGTTGCTATTGGGATTTCGTTTGGTGTCATTGTGGCGAAGGAAGTATTCGGCGGGACTGGCCGTAACTTCCTGAACGTCGCACTTGCAAGTCGTGCGTTCCTATACTTTTCCTACGCTGGCCAAATCAGTGGCGAGCGAGTTTGGACAGCGGTTGACGGATTCAGCGGAGCAACCGCATTGGGCAAGTTGGCTCAGGCACCAGCCGGAACGAACGCTGTCGATTCGCTCGCCAGCATCGGTTACACGATGGGACCAGCCGCGGGTGAACAAGCCAATTGGACCGGCTCTATCACTTGGATGGACGCTTTTCTAGGTAATATCCAAGGCTGCTTTGGTGAAACCAGCGCTCTGCTTTGTTTGGTCGGTGCCGTGATCCTGATCGCTTCGGGCGTCGGATCGTGGAAGATCATGGCCGCCGTCGTTGGCGGTGTCGTCGCAACCAGTTGGTTGATGATGGGCGTCAACAGTGGCACCAACGCCATGTTCAGCATTCCACCGCAGTGGCACCTGGTCATCGGTGGATTGGCATTCGGCTTGGTCTTCATGGCGACCGACCCCGTCAGTGCTTCGATGACAAACACTGGCAAGTGGGTCTACGGCGCACTGATCGGTTTCATGACCGTGTTGATTCGCGTTGTGAACCCCGCTTACCCCGAAGGCATCATGTTGGCGATTTTGTTCGGCAATGTGTTCGCCCCGCTGATTGATTACTTCGTGGTCCAACTGAACGTTCGCCGGAGGATGGCACGCTATGCAACAACGTGATTCACTGACTCGTACGATCGCAACCGCGGCCGTTCTTTGCGTCGTCTGTTCGCTGGCCGTCAGTGCCGCGGCAGTGGCGTTAAAGTCGACCCAGGTTGCCAACGAGAAACTTGACCAACAGAAAAACATCCTTGACGCCGCTGGATTGGCAATCGGCGAGTACGGCCTGCCCGCAAGCAAGTTGTCAAAGGAACAAATCGACGAACTTTACGAATGGGTCAGCGAAGGGCTGATCAATATGGACGACGGTTCGTTCAACAATGAAGCAAGCGCTGCGGATTGGGAACTCGCCGAAGCAGCATCCGATCCCAAGTCGAGTGTTAAGATTGTTGACCCTGAATACGATCCCGGCGAAGAGTCGCGTCCCTCGGTGATGAAGGTTTATTTTGTCCAGAAACCCGGCAGCGGTGATATCCAAACTGTCGTTTTGCCGATCTTCGGTAAGGGATTGTGGGGAACGCTTTGGGGCTATCTAGCACTCAAAAGCGACTTGGAAACGGTTCAAGGCTTAACTTTTTATCAGCACAAAGAAACGCCTGGCTTAGGTGGCGAAGTTGACAACCCAGCTTGGAAAGCCCAGTGGGACGGTCGCAAATTGTACGACGCCGATGGCAAGCCTGCGGTACTCGTATTCAAAGGCCCCGCGCCAGCTGAAAACGTCTACGCCGTCGATGGTTTGTCAGGGGCAACGATCACCAGCAATGGTGTTACCAAGATGCTTCGATACTGGGCTAGCGACGATGCTTATGGTCCGCTGCTGGACAAGCTAGGCAAGGATATCAAGAGCGGAACGTCGATCTTGGACCAGATCAAGGCTGGCAAGAAGACGTCCGAATCTGCCACTGATAAATCGGCCGACATTCGCACTTCCGGAGAAACGATCAATGGCTAAAAAACCTATGGATGTGCTTGTCGACCCATTGGTCGACAACAACCCCATCGCCCTGCAGATTCTTGGGATCTGTTCGGCCCTGGCCGTCACCAGCAAGATGGAAACATCAATCGTCATGGCATTGGCTGTGATTGCGGTGACCGCTTGCAGTAACTTCTGCGTCAGTGCGATCCGTCACTTCATCCCCAGCAGCATTCGGATCATCGTACAGATGACCGTCATTGCTTCACTGGTGATTGTGGTCGACCAACTATTGAAAGCCTATTTCTATGACATCAGCAAGCAATTGTCGGTGTTCGTTGGTTTGATCATCACGAACTGTATCGTGATGGGTCGCGCCGAAGGCTTTGCGATGAAAAACAATCCAGGGATCAGTTTCTTGGACGGGATCGGTAACGGAATCGGCTACGGCGCGGTTTTGTTGGTCGTCGCGTTTTTCCGCGAACTGTTTGGCAGTGGGTCGCTGTTCGGCGTTGAAATTTTCGCGCTCGATCGCAACGGCGGTTGGTACAACCCCAACAACTTGATGCTGCTGCCGCCCAGCGCATTTTTCATCATCGGATTCATGATCTGGGCGATCCGAGCCTGGAAGCCTGAACAAATCGAAGAGGCGTAAGCGAACATGGAAAATTTACTCAGCATCTTTTTGCAAGCTGTTTTCATCGAAAACCTTGCACTCGCCTTTTTCCTGGGGATGTGTACGTTCTTGGCGATCAGCAAGAACGTCAAAATGGCTCTTGGACTGAGTGCCGCGGTGATCGTGATCGAAGCGATTACGATCCCAGCCAACCAAGTCATCAACAGCTGGTTACTTAAAAAGGGCGCTTTGACTTGGGTCAACGACCTGGGTTTCCCAACTGGCACGCTGGACTTTGCCACCATCGACCTGTCGTTCCTAGGGTTCATCAGTTTCATTGGCGTCATCGCGGCAATGGTTCAGATCCTTGAAATGGTTTTGGACAAGTTTTTCCCACCGCTCTACAACGCGTTGGGAATTTTCTTGCCGCTGATCACCGTGAATTGTGCCATTCTTGGCGGTTCGCTGTTCATGCAAGATCGCAACTACAACTTCCCTGAATCCGTCGTCTACGGCCTCGGTTGTGGAATTGGCTGGGCACTGGCGATTGTCGCCTTGGCCGGTATCCGCGAAAAAATGAAATACAGTGACGTGCCGCCACCGCTTCGCGGTTTAGGCATTACGTTCATCACCGTCGGCCTGATGGCTTTGGCGTTCATGTCCTTCGGCGGCATCAGCCTCTAAGTGTCGGAAGAAGGCCTCGCCCTTTTTTCATAGACGATTTAAAACCATTCAAGAGCTTAGATAAGCATGACTACCATTCTTCTTGGCGTCGCAATGTTCACCGTCGTGGTGATCGCGCTCGTCTTTTTGATTTTGGCGGCCAAGAGCCAGTTGGTGGCTTCGGGGCCAGTCAAAATTTTGATCAATAACCAGAAAACGGTCGAGATTCCTGCCGGCGGAAAACTGCTTGGTGCGTTGGCCGATGCCGGTATCTTTGTCAGCAGTGCCTGTGGTGGTGGTGGGACATGCGCCCAGTGCAAGGTGAAGGTCACCGACGGCGGTGGCGACATCCTAGAAACCGAAAAGGGCCACATCAATAAAAAAGAAGCCGCCGAGGGTGAACGCCTAAGCTGCCAGGTCGCAGTCAAATCTGACATGGTCGTGGAAGTTCCCCCAGAGGCTTTCGAAACGAAGAAGTGGAAGTGCAAGGTCCGCAGCAACCACAACGTTGCGACTTTCATCAAGGAGTTCGTCCTGGAACTGCCCGAAGGCGAAGAGGTCGACTTCAAGGCCGGTGGGTACATCCAAATTGAATGTCCCCCCCACGAAGTTCACTACAAGAATTTCGATATCGAAGAACGATTCCACGGTGACTGGGACAAGTTTGACATTTGGCGATATGTCTCGAAGGTTGAAGAGCCCGTAATTCGTGCCTACTCGATGGCAAACTATCCGGGCGAAAAAGGCATTATCATGCTGAACATTCGCGTAGCCTCGCCGCCACCGCGAATGCCGGATGTTCCACCGGGACAAATGAGTAGCTGGATCTTCAGCTTGAAGCCGGGCGATGAAGCGACCATCAGTGGTCCTTACGGTGAGTTCTTCATCAAGGACACCGACGCTGAGATGGTTTACATCGGTGGTGGTGCCGGTATGGCCCCGCTGAGAAGTCATATCTTTGAACTGTTTAAGCGTGGTAAGACCGATCGCAAGGTTTCGTACTGGTATGGTGGTCGAAGTGCTCGAGAACTGTTCTATGTCGATCAATTCCGCGAAATTGAGAAGGACTTCCCAAACTTCAAGTTCAACATTGCGTTGTCAGAACCTGCTCCGGAAGACAACTGGGATGGCTACGTCGGTTTCATTCACCAAGTGCTGCTAGAAAACTATCTGTCCAAGCATGCAGCGCCTGAAGACATCGAGTACTACATCTGTGGTCCGCCAATGATGAACCAAGCGGTCTTCCGCATGCTCGACGATCTTGGCGTAGAGCCCGAGAACATCGCGTACGACGACTTCGGCGGCTAACCCGTGTATTATGAGAAACGTCGGGATTCGTCCCGGCGATGCCAATAATGCCAGGATCCAATCCTGGCTGGTCGGCGTTAACAACCTCTCCGTTTTAAAGCCCCTCTGATGACCCGCTTTCGTGGTCTGCTGATTCTTGCTTTCGTCGGTCTGCTTGCTTGCAATCCGTGCCTGTCGGGCGGTGCCGCTGCGGCGGACGGCGAGCTTCTAGAATTTTTTGGCGAGACGATGGGAACGACCTACTCAGTCAAGGTTTTCCAACCGCCAGAGTCGCTCCGGGTCGACAACCTTCGCATCGATGTTGATGGCGTGCTCCGCAACGTCAATGACCAGATGTCGACGTATTTAAAATCATCCGAGATCAGTCAATTCAACGAATCGAACTCGACCGACTGGTTTGCGGTCAGCCCTGAATTCGCATCTGTCGTTGAAACGGCCCTGGAGGTCTCGGTCAAAACCGACGGTGCTTTTGACGTAACGGTTGGACCACTGGTCAATGCCTGGAACTTTGGTGTTGGCCCGCGAACCAGCGTAGCGCCCAGTGCTGAGACGATTGCGAAAATACAAGATTCGATCGGCTACCAAAAGCTAGCTGTCCGCATGGATCCTCCCGCGATTAGGAAGTCGGTGCCGAGCCTGAAAATCGACCTGTCAGCGATCGCCAAGGGGCATGGCGTCGATCGAGTGGTTAAATTCTTAAACGAGCAAGGATTGTTAAATATTTTTGTCGAGATCGGCGGAGAGGTCCGGGTCAGCGGATCAAAATCGGGAAAACCTTGGAAAGTCGGGATCCAAATGCCCGATGCGACTACTAACCAATGGACCATTGCTCACGCGTTTGGCACTGGCGGCACGGACCATGCGATGGCGACCTCGGGAGATTACCGGAACTTCTTTGAAGCGGACGGCAAACGTTACTCACACACAATCGATCCCCGAACCGGTTATCCGGTCGATCATGCCCTAGCTTCGGTGTCTATCTTGGCCGATCGCTGCGTGGACGCGGACGCTTGGGCGACAGCGATCAACGCGATGGGCCCCGCCGAAGGACTAGCGATCGCTCAAACAGAAGACTTGGACGCCCTGCTGATCTCGCGAAGTAGTGATGGATTTACAAAATCAGGAACCGGCGAGCTTGCTCAATACGTCGCAACCAACACAACTGGTGAAAAAATGGAAACAACTCTTTCGGCAAACGGGTCACCTTGGGTGATTGTTGCAATTACCACGATCGCGTTCGCTACGATCTTATTTTCAATGGCTATCGGCGTAATCTTTGGACGCAAAGCCATCAGCGGCTCGTGCGGCGGGATCGCAAACAAGACAAACCCAGACGGCAGCACAAGCTGCGGGCTGTGCAGCAACCCTGCCGACGCCTGCAAAGAGCTTCGCGATCGAATGCAAAACCAAACTGGCGAGAACGCTTAAGCAAGCGATCAAGTCATTGCATCACGCCGCATCTTGACTTTTGTGTTGCTGAGTCCCAACGCTTAACAAATCGGTTGACTCGCATCGCAATTTCCCTTCGCACAGGTGTGAGTCACTTCGTCACATCAGGCATGTTCGAGTTCCTTTTTGGATCATCGAACGAGTTAGCCCGTTGTTTGCTTCTATATTACTTGAAAAGAAAACCGAGTTCCGCCACCCAACGGAGTGCTGAAATCATGTCTGAAACCTCAGAAATTCTATTTCAACGGATGGGAGGCGCCACGGGCGTCGCTGAAATCGTTGAAACGATGTACAGCCACGTGCTGGCTGACCAAGAACTTGCGCCCTTCTTTGAGGGCGTTTCGATGGAACGGCTGCGCAGCATGCAGTACCATTTCTTGGCATCGGCTCTGGATGGCCCCGCCAACTATACCGGTGCCGAACTCAACGCGATCCACCATGGGCGTGGAATCACTGCAGTTCACTTTGCAAAGTTTTGCGGACACTTTGCCACCGCTATGGAATCGCACGGCGTTTCGAAACGCGACGTTGACGATGCACTTGGGCGACTGGCAACCTTCCGAGACAAAGTGACCGGTGATGCAAACGTTGATGGATAGAATCACCACCATCTAGCCGACTGCGTCTAACCGCTATGATCAAGTTTCTTCGCCTGCAGCCCGGTTTCACCATCGATGCGCCGTATGCTTCAGACGAGGTCGTCAAAAAAATGCGAACAGCGCTAAAGACAAACGACATGACAGGCTTTGCCGACGCCGCGTCGATGTGCTTTGATTACAAAATCGAACCAGCCAGCCAGCGGTTCTGGTCACCGCATCTTTCGGTACAGGTCAGTGACGCGAACGATTCAGATTCGACCAGCATGGCAAGACTGCACTGTCGTTTTGCACCACGTCCCGAGATCTGGACAATGTTCATCGCAATCTACTTTGTCATCTTGATTTTGATGTTCGCGGCGATGATCCTTGCTTACGTCCAGTGGTGGATGGGCGGCCAGCCATGGGCGTTGGCGATGGTTCCGCTTGGTATCGTCTTCATCGTCGTGCTGCATGTGGCAAGCCAGATTGGCCAGAGCCTAAGTAGTGATCAAATGACGCTGTTGCAATCCCGACTCGACCAAACCCTCGCGATCGCGGGTATTGCGCAGCCAGGCCATGATTCGGGTGTTGCTGAGCAAAGAGTCACCGCATAGAAAAACTCTCGCGAAACCAATTTGGCTTTCACGAGAGTCGGCGGCTTTACACTTGATGACAGTGTTGTCGAACTACGTTTTCGTAGAGCGCTTGAACTTAGTATCGGAAAATCATTTCAAACTGCCAACGATCACGAATGATGTCTTCGAACGACGTCAGTGGGAATTCATAGGCTGCACCAGCTTCGAAGTTACCGTTTGGCTTGTACTTCATGCCGACGTTTTGAGTGACCAAGTCGTTGCCGGCCACGTTCGTCGCACCCAAGTTCAACAAGTCTTCACCGGCAACGCCAAGTGGCAATCCGACGTCGGCGCTGTCTGTCCAGTGACGCCACGAAAATTCAGTGAAGGCATAAGTCTTCTTCGTCGTCTTGACGTCAAAGTGGTTCAACCAGTGAATCGAAGACGTTTGCGACGCGTTATCAACAGGTGTGTTGAAGCCGAACGAAGTCATGTAGTGAGCGTTGCCGCCGAACAAGCGCTGAGCGGCCGAGCCGAAGAAATTAAATTGTCCGTCGCCGATCGATTGCAATGCTTTTTCGTCACCCATTGGAATTTCGTAGGTGAAGCCGAGCGATGCAAGTGTGCCAGTCTGGGTGTTGCGGATCAAGTTGTACTTCAGACCAGCGCTAACGTCGGCCCAACCTGAATCAAGCAATCCATCGAGTGCCCCCTTGCTGCCGTCGACGATGTAACCGTCCTTCACCGCGATCAAGCTCAGGCGATCGGTCAGTGCCAAACGGAATTGCAAGGCGTAAAGCTGCAGATCGCCGCCAGCAGGAATCTTGCCTGGGCCAAGCTCGTTTGGAAAACGATGCTGAACGAAAATCGGCCGAAGTTCGGTCAATGTTCGCGGATCTTCAAAGAACACGAAGTCGATCATCGGGCTGATGAAGTCGTCGAAGCAATGATCGCTAGGCTTGATCAAGCCCACCAAGTTCATGCGATCAAGACATCCGCACAGCGATGCCGACTGGCCACATGCACTGCAAGCACATGCCGAATCGCAAGCGGATTCACCGCACCCAATGTCACATCCATCGCTGCAGCCGATTTCACAACCGCTATCGCAAACGGCAGCGTCGCATTGGCTATCCGACAGGCAGTCAAACACTCCTGCGTGGGCCGTCGTAGCTGACGCGTGCAACAGCGCAACCGCCGCGAGCGCCGTAGAAAATATTTTTCTCATGTTCTCTCTTCCCTGAAGATGCACTCTAAGGCCGCAGGCATTGCAGTCCTTTTCCGTTTCACCGCTAGCATCGACGAGAAATATGTGTGCAGTTCCGAGTTTTTTTTGCAGCCGTCACAAACCACAATGTCACTCGCAATCGGAGCCAACTGCACACCATGCGTGTGCGGATTCACACACGCAGGACCGCGATTGAGCCAGAATCGCTCGGACTACAGCGCGTCCGGATCAGAGTCTGGGCCAGGGTTTGGGTTTGGGCCAGACTTTGGCCGGCGACTTCTTACGTTCTCGTAAGCAGCCTGAGACAGCTCACCAGCAACCTCGCCGGCGCACCACAATCCACCGGCAACGGCGATGCCAACGGGTCCACCAAGAGCACCGATCGACAAGGCGGTCGTTGCTCCAACGGCGCGACTAGCTTGTTTGCGCTGCTTCGTGTTTCGCAACCCAACGTGATGCCCGCCGGCTTCCGTCGCCCACTGCGCGGCATCAGCGATCAACATCCAAGGACTTGCGCCGCGGATGATTCGCTTGGCACCGATTCGCGACGCGACATGAACTGACGCCGCTGCGATCGCTTTGATGCCGACTGAACTGGCTCGATCAAATGCGACCGAAACCTGGCGACTTTCATGCCGGTCGGTGATACACCAAACCGCGAAGTGCTCGCAGTTATGAAAGAGCAAATGGTAGTCGCGGGTGCCGATGCGTCGGATCGCTCGCTCAACGGTTTCGTCAACATGCAAGCGATCTCGATAATCGACGTAGTGCAAGACATCACGACCGCAACGCGTGACGACATCCAAGTCCGTTCGCTTGATCTGAAAGTGGGTCGCGTTGCCAGTCGGCCCTGCAACGCCTAGGCCACCGTCGGTGAAATGTACCGCACTACCATCACCCAGATCGATGCCGTGGTGCTGGAACCTAGCCAGCCCGAACTGTCGTCGCCAAACGAAAAAATGGTCACCACGAGCCAATCGAAAATTCCTTTTACTTACGTCTTCGCCAACATCGTCTTGTTTCCTGCTTCTCGACATCGGTACTGACACTGGTTCGATGTTAAGACGCGAGTCTTGGCGGGCGAGTCCGCATTTTAGCCAGTTTTTGATCGAATGCGCCAGCGAATGCCACGACGGACAAAGAAATCACATATCCGAACATGAACGCCAAATAGAACGGCGCCGCTTCTGTGAAGGCGACTCCAGTGGCATCCACCGCTTCCTGTGCTAGCGCCAGTCCCGTTCCACCCGCGATCGCCATCAACACACTAGCCGCGGCTAATGTCCATCGCCGCATCCGGCGACTGTCCAAAAACGCAAAATTTACGCACGTCGCCATCAGCGGCCCGAGCAACCAGATCGCGACCGTAACAATCCAGTACTCCGCTTCCGACACAGGGGTGGAATAGTGGCGTACAACCGTCAACAAACCAGCGGTACAGGCCGTTGCCAAAATCACATCCGAAATTTGAAACTGCCGACGACGGGAAAGCCGCGAAGCATGGTCGCCAATCCCAGCCGACCAAGCGGGGACTTTCAAAAGCAAAAAGATCGTACATTGGGCAAGACAAAGACCGCCCATATTAGACAGATTGCGCAGCCAATCGTAGGTCCCGAGCGCGTTCAGCATCATCGCCGCCGCGACCACCACCAAGATCCGGGATGCGTATTTAATCCACGCTGTTCGGATCCAGGACGCTATCCAAATCGCACCAGACGCCAAACCGAAAACAATGCCGACGATCGTCAACGTCAGCATTAGCATGTACAGACCTTCTGCGCTGGGATAACTGCTTCTCCCGCTCTGCCACGCTGTTGCCGCCACGCCAGCGATCGTTACGATCACGACGAATAGAGCGATCAGCCCTACCGACCAAATACCCAAACGCGGGGACACCACGTGGTCGTGATCGGTGGTAACATTTGGTTGCAGATCGTTTGCAGTCAACGAATGATTCCTCGGCGATTCCTCGGGCGAACGGTCATCGCTACCAAGAGCCTCTCCCATGATTCCCAACCCCGTGTGTACGAAGTTGAACGCTTAAACATGGATGGTACCACTGAACCGATCATTGCGGTCATCGGTCACCCGATCGCCGGCAACCCCAGCCAGTTTGCGATCGAGCGGGCACTCGACGCACTTGAATTGGAATGGCGAGTCCTGTCGTTCGACGTCCATCCCGAACACATCGCTGCTGCCCTTGAAGGCTTCAAGGTAACGGGGATCGCGGGCGTGATGATCGAAGCATCCGTCATGCCGGTTGCGGCCCAGTGGTATGCGACGAAAATTGAACCCGACGTCGATGTGGCCGCGATCGATTGCCTGTACCGCGACGAGTCCCTGCATTTTCGGGCTAGCGCCGAACAGCGTGCCTGGATTAACGAGACGGTGGGCGCCCACGAGCCGCTGACACGACTTTGGATCGGAGCACGTGACGCGACTCTGCCAATCGACGCGAGCCTGTTCGAAGACGAAAACGTGGTGGAAACCGCCAACAGCGACCGGATTGCCGCTGCTCGATTGATCGTTTTGGCGAACGAGCCTGAATTTAGCGCCCCGCAGGGCGATTCGAAAGTGCCACTAAAAATGACTCCGGCCAAACTTGATCTCGACGACTGGCCCGTGAACGATGGTTCGACTTTTGTGATCGATTTGACTGACGAACATCCCGATCGTGACGCAATCATTGAACGAGGCTACCAATGGATCGGCCCGCACCAACGACGGGTCGGCATGCTGGTCAAGTGTTTCGAACGCTGGACGGGTGACCAGTCGTCGCCCGATGTGATCAGTGATGCGATCGAGGAATACCTTGGCGTTTAAGATCACGGTTTTCGATTCACGGCGAACAATTCATCGCGTCGGGACCGACACTTTTAAAACAGAGGAATCGCTTGAAACAACCCGTCATAGATGAAGGCGAAATGGTGCTCCGCGAAGATCGGATCATCGAAACCGTCGCGATGATCCAGCGTCGAATCGAAGATCGATTTCCAGACGCTGGACTGACCAAGCTGTGTCTACGGTTGTACAACGTTGCCACCAAAGCGGCGGAGCGTTCAGTGTCGATTGCCAAACCAATTCTTTGGATTCGCTGTACCGCAGGCTTGCTCGCGACAGCCCTAGTCGCATCAGTGCTGGCGATCGCTTTTTTAGCGGTGCGAAACGTAAACGTTGATCCGACGTTGATCGCTGACGGGATTGGCCAACAACCCGAAGGCGTCGTGTTCTGGACTCAAGCGCTCGAGTCAGGATTGAACGTCCTCATATTCTTTTCGATCGCCATCTTCTTTTTATTTAGCTTGGAAAACCGGATCAAACGACGCCGGGCACTAGGCGCACTGCACGAACTGAGGTCGATCGCGCACATCATCGACATGCATCAGCTGACCAAAGACCCTGAGCGATGCTTTCGAAACAACAACGATACCAAGCACTCGCCCAAACAAACGATGACACCACTGCTGCTGAATCGGTACTTGGATTATTGCAGCGAGATGCTGTCGCTGACTGGCAAAATCGCTGCGCTGTATGTCCAGAACTTCGATGACGCCGACGCGGTTGCCGCCGTTAGCGAGATCGAACAGTTGACCAACGGAATGTCACGCAAGATCTGGCAAAAGATCATGGTGCTTGAACAGTTACGTGACGCACTGCAGCGAACCGATTCCGATCCTCGCTTGTCTGCGTCAACAAACTCTCAACGGGGCCTCGCAACGCCCGTCCAGCCACCCGCTCCGTCACCTCAGTTGGCAGACTCCCAGACCTTCCGTGCAGCGATGGCAAAAAAGACAGACGAGACGAAACCTTGAAATCGACATCACACGGAGCCCGAAAAAAACTGATCGCGGCCGCCCGAAAACTTTGTAAAGAAGTCGACGCGATGTCGTTCGGCGATCCAGTAACCCATGTGTACAACCCGCTGAACTACGCGTGGGACGCTCACAAGGCCTACCTGTCGCTCGCCAACGACGACGGATCACGCGTCGTCTTGCTGGGAATGAACCCAGGCCCGTGGGGAATGGCCCAAACCGGTATTCCGTTTGGCGAAATCGCTGCGGCAAAAGATTGGCTAGGTATCGACTTGCCAGTCCATCGGCCCGCCCACGAACACCCCAAACGTCCGGTTGAAGGTTTCGCATGCAGCCGAAGCGAAGTCAGCGGGCGGCGATTATGGGGCTTGTTTGCCGAGCGTTTCCCAACATCGCAAGACTTTTTTCGCGACCATTTTGTCGTCAACTATTGCCCGCTGGTTTTTATGGAGTCATCGGCAAAAAATCGGACACCGAATAAGCTGCCAGCAAGTGAACGCGCCGAACTTGACGCTGCCTGCGATCGGCACTTGGCATCGGTGCTGAAAGCATTACACCCCGAAATTGTGATCGGCGTCGGCGCGTACGCCGAGGAATGTTTAAAGCGTGTATTGGCCACCGGATGTCACGAAGCGAAGCTAGGCCGAATCTTGCACCCCAGCCCTGCGTCGCCAGCTGCCAATAAGGACTGGGCCGGAACCGTCACCAAACAACTGACCGAAGCTGGCGTGTGGGACTGAGTGATTTCACCTACCTGATTTGGCGTGCAGATCAACAAATGTCGCCAATTTCGCTACAATGAGACGCAACTTTCGCCGCGATGCCATTCGGCGCCCACTCACAGGCTAACTGTCATGATCACAGACGATCTTCAAGCACTGTACATGTTGCTGCGAGGCAGTAGGTCGGCAACTTCGGTTCTTGATGCCCGTGCTTTGGTCCAAGAAAACAAGGCCGTTGCGGCGCACGTCAAATTGATCGATGCGCGCGAGGCTTACATGGAAAGTCGCTCGCGTCTGCTCAAACAGGATCCCGAAAAACAATTTGCAGGCAAGAGCAAAGAAGACCTGCATAATCGAAAAGTCTTGTTGCGAAAGCAAGAAAAGACACGCGAGATTCTGAAGGCCTTCGACGAACTGATGCCCGCGATCGAACGAATGGCCAAACGCGAGGAAACCGCCGCCGAAATTGAGAAAATTAAAGTCGCCGAAGAGGAGGCGGCTGACAGCAATGAACAACCTTCACCAATTCAGCTCGATGACGATTCTTCGTTCGATGACGAAGTACCTGACGATAAAGTGCCTGAGGACAAATCGTCCGATGACGAGAACGACGATGGTTCCAGCGTGACGATGCTGTTGAAACCCAGCGACGTCAGCGAAGAATTCTCGGCTGCGTTTTTGAATTCAGACGACGACAAGCGTCTGGACCTGGTCAACGGCTCCTATGGTTTCCGAGAAGTCGAAGGTGAACGCGATATCTATCCGAGCGCAGTTTATTTGATCCGGACGGGCGACAAGAGTTTCTTAGTCAAGACAGCGATTACTGCCGCCACCGATACGACGGTGGAATTATCCAGTTTGGCTGACAAACAATCTTTCAAGCCATTCTCGCGATCGGATTTCATCGGCCTGGGCAAACGTCGCAAGATGGTGCTTCTAACGAAGACACTGTCGATTGATGACGACTCGTTCGGCCAATCAAACAACTCACAAACTGGCGAAACGAATAGCGACGGCGAGCACAGCCAACAACACGTGCTCGACATGGCCGCGTTTAGTCAATTGATGACCGCAGCACAACGCAGCGGTCTGTTTAGTGGCGCCGATCAGATCGGGCACGTTCGCGACCGCGAATTCCGATTGGAAAAATACGACAAGGCTTATCAGTCGATTGAGGCAATGCACTCGCGGTTTTCTGCCGCCGCTGGCCAGCGTGCCCAGCAATTGGTCCGCGATGAGGCCGACATTTCGTCTGGCCGGGTAAAAATTTCGCCAAAAGATCTGCAGGCCAAACGGACTCGCGACCGAATCCAAACTCAGGAGGTCGACCGAACCGAACGACGCTTCCAAATCGTCCTCGAGGGCCTACGAGTGCTCAGTGCAGGCGTGACCTGAATCCAAACCTGATCCTGGTTCGACTTATCCGAATCGGATCATTAAAAACGCCGCGTCCCCGTCCAAGGCAAGGTCCGCTTTCGCCCTCGGGCCCCGATTTTGCAACATTCTGTGAAAATCTCGTGCCGATTGTGTTGATTGGCGTTGACGATTCGACTCCAGTTCGCCAAATTCTCGTCTTCGCAAGCGAAAGCTTGTCTGAAGTGGGAGAAGTTGCCGTCGCCGGCAGTGTTTTGCTGAACGCAACCCGCGTATCAGTTTCCGGTGGGCCAGGTGACTTCGCCAAACCACCCGACCAACGAAAGTCGTGACCATATGGGTAAGAAATCAAAGCGTTATCGCGCTTCGCTTGAAAAGCAACCAAAGAATGCTCTGCCGCTGAGTGATGCGGTAGAAGCGTTGAAGAAATACGACTCGACCAAATTTGATCAAACGGTCGAAGTTCACATGCGTTTGGGCGTCGACCCGAACCAAGCTGACCAAATCATTCGCGGATCGTTGGTTCTTCCCAACGGTATCGGCAAGACTCAACGAGTCGTCGTGTTCGCGAAAGGCGACGCCGCCCAAGCCGCGCTCGATGCCGGTGCGGACGAAGTTGGCCAAGACGATTTGGCGAAAAAAATCAAAGAAGGCTGGACCGACTTCGACGTCTGTATCGCTGCACCCGACATGATGGGTTTGGTTGGACCACTCGGACGTGTTCTGGGTCCTCGAGGTTTGATGCCCAGCCCACGAGCCGGCACCGTGACGCCCGACGTCGCCAAAGTCGTCGGTGAGTACAAGGCTGGTAAAGTTGAATTCCGAAACGACAAGGGCGGCAACGTCCATGCGATGGTCGGAAAGATGAGCTTCGACGCACCGAAGCTTGTCGAAAACATCAAAGCCTTCACGAACTTTATCGAGGGCCTGAAGCCACAGTCGGTCAAAGGGACTTACGTTCGAGGCGTTGCGATTTGTGCAACGATGAGCCCCAGCGTACGAGTGACCAATTAATCCGGCGATCGATCGATCATAGATCGAAATACTGCGGTCACTGGCTTTGGCCTGCTGACAATTTAGACCGAATACGATCCTGCGAAGTGAACCCAATCGATGAGTAAATACGTCAAAGAACTCGTGACACGCGACATCAAGCGTCGACTCGTTGGAGTCGAAGATGCTGTGCTCGTAAGCTGTGTGGGGATGGACGCCAACACAACCAACGAGCTTCGCGGCGAGTTGGAACAGAAGGACATCCACATGTTGGTTGTCAAAAACTCGCTTGCCCGTCGGGCGAGCGAAGGTACGGGACTCGCAAACGCCTTCGAGGGCGCGACTGGCCAAGTCGGTGTTTGCTGGGGATCGACCGATTTCGTCTCGCTTGTCAAAGAACTTGTCAAACTTGACAAGGACAAAGAGAAGTACAGCAAGTTCGTCGCCGACAGCGGCGTAATGGATGGCGAAAAGCTTGATGCAGATGGCTTAAAAGCCGTCAGCAAATGGCCCAATCGCCAAGAGCAGATCTCGATGCTGGTTGGTCAAATTCTTGGCCCAGGATCGCAGCTCTCCGGTGCAATGCTCGGCCCGGGCAAGAAACTTAACAGCCAGATTAAGAAGAAGAGCGAAGGCGACGAATAGTTTTTTGTCACCAAGCACAGCTTCCGTCCTTTACCAAACCACCAACTGTTTTTGAGGTATTTAGAGATGTCAGAAGAAACCGCCGTCGTCGAGTACAGCGCAGAAACCAAGTCCATGGGCGACAAGATCGCCGAATTGACCCTGAAGCAAGCCAAAGAGCTTAGCGACTACCTAAAAGATGCGTATGGCATCGAACCGGCTTCGGGCGGTGGTGGCGTGATGATGGTTGCTGGCGATGGCGAAGGTGCCGCCGCTGCAGCCGAACAAACCGAATTCGACGTCGTCCTGACCGGATTCGGCGACAAGAAGCTGAACGTTGTCAAGGTTGTTAAGAACCTGACCGGCGCTTCGCTGATGGAAGCCAAGAAGATGGTCGAAGGCGTTCCTGCGAAGCTCAAAGAAGGCGTTTCGAAAGAAGACGCCGACAAAATCAAGGCCGAAATCGAAGAAGCTGGTGGTTCGGTCGAACTCAAGTAGTTCGAGCGTTCAATCACATTCTGATTTGAAATTCAACAATGCTTTGCTGGTCATCGATCGGCAAAGTATTGTTGCTGCGCGGTCGAAGATTATCTGGTGCAAGCTATGGCTGCAAGTTGATTTGCGAGCCTGCCGTCGTGCGGGCTTACGAGTAGTTTTGTAGCGCAAGTTTTTTTAACGAGATCGCAAGAATGAGAATGTAGCACCGGTAACCACCTGGCAGATGCTTAGTAGGCGCGGATGATGCGACGATTCCTGATTTACTAAAAGCCGAAACCAGATCCAAAAGTGAACGTTACCGAAAGAACGGTAGCGCCGGTAGGTTTGCGATTCCGACGCCGCCGGTTCCGCTTGGCGGCAATGCTTGTCCTTGAACGCCGGAATGCGCTGGCATCAAGTCCTTCGCTACCATTCCGCTTTGCCCAGCATTTCGCCGTGGCGGGTCGCTCGTCATCCGCCCTACCGAAGTGGCGGAAATTCGGGGTGCTGTATACGCGGCGCTGGCGTAGCCGTTTGCCATAGGCTGAACCTGCGTGCTGGAATCGAGCGGACGGAGTCTGGCGGCGACTGCGGCACTGATGCCGGTTGGATCCACCGACGGTGAAGCCGGCGGCGCGACACGACCAACCGGTTCGTAGGCGATCTTTTGCTCGCGTTCCATCCGCACGAACTGCTGCGGAACGTCGATCTTGCGTTTCTCGGCAATCCACTGAGTACGACTTTGGGTGCGTTGGACTATTTCATTGCGAGCCTCCCAGCGGGTCTGTGGCACCTGCTGGTACTCGACCGTGGGCTGCTGGAATGGATTCCACCGGCCGGTGACTCGGGGCTGCCAAGTACTTGTGGTGATCGGCGTGTAAACTGTACGAGTCTCGGGCCTTGTTTCGTGAACGGTCTGCGGGGTGTAGACAGTTTCATCGCGTGATTGCATTTTGGTCTCGTAGACCGGTCGCTCGATCGTTTGCGCGACTTGGCGGTACACGATTCCCGTCGCAGGATCGGTATAGTAACCGGCCCCCGGCGGTGCAGAAGCATTGGTCGATTGGGATGGGGCTGTTGACGGACCTTGCGCTGAAGCGCCCGATGCAGCGAGTGTTGAAGCGATTGCCGCGGCCGTGAATGTAAATCCACGGGTGACAACCTGAGATGAGATCCGAAGTTTCATGGCAATCCTTCGCCGAGTACAGCGGACAATCGGCTGTCGCCTTGCTTGGGATTTTCGGCCTTTGTTGATCACCATACTGAGAAAAAATTGATGGTAGACCCGAAATTGATTTGCCGATTGCGGTGCCCGATCGAAGGCACCCCGTTGCATTTGGCCAGCGATTCGTTGGTCGAAAGCGTCAACGAAGCGATTGTGGCGGGCGAAAAAAGAGATCGCCACGACCAGAAGATTTCTTCGCCAATCGATGGCGGCCTCGTCAACCAGCAGGGAAACCGGCTGTACCCCATCCGCGGCGGCATCCCAACGCTGATCGCCGACGAGGCGATCGATCTGAATGGGTAATTGACACTTTTGAACGCAACGAACAGAAAAATCGCAAACTGACAGACGCTCTACAACCAGTCGCCCTCTTCGCCACGCGGGTCGCTACACCATTTGGTCAGAGCTTCGACCACTGCGTCGCGCTCGGTCGCGCCCGTCCAAAGCGAATCGTCGACGTCCAAGCGAACTTCATAGTCGCCTTCGTGCATGCAGTCAGCCTCGCCGCAAAAATGAGGGACATCTGCGACCCACACAATCCGGTAAAGCGGCACTTGCTTGTCGTCAATTCGGATCAGCGGTGAATCCATGTTGGCTTTCGTGGTGAGAGAAAGTTTATAGCTACTTTGAACTGCCCAGCTCGCGACTGCGACGAGCCGACGCCGCGACTGCGTCGATCACTGCACCGCGAAACCCATTGTGTTCCAGAGACGCCAGGGCGGCAATGGTCGTTCCCCCGGGGCTTGCGACCGAATCCTTCAACTCGCCTGGGTGACGCCCCGTTTCGGCAATCATTTTTGCGGTTCCAAACACTGTTTGAGTCGCTAGTTGCATGGCAATTGGCCGTGGTAATCCGGCCAAAACACCACCATCGGCCAGCGCTTCGACCATCAAGCAAACATAGGCTGGCCCCGATCCGCTAACGCCCGTGACCGCATCCATTTGCGACTCCGTCACCTGGATCGCGATCCCAACGGCTCCCAACAACTGCTCGACAGTGGCCCGATCCTGCTCGGTCACGTCCTCGGCACAGCAAAAACCACTGGCTCCGGCACCGACCAGAGATGGCGTGTTCGGCATGACCCGCACGACTCGTCGATGATTGATTCCTTTACAAAGGGATTCAAGCCCAACCCCGGCAGCGACCGATAGGACCAGCTTGCCGTCCCAACAACCACTCAGTGGCTGTTTGGCGACTCCGGCAATGGCGTGAGGTTTGACGGCCAAAAGCACCACATCGCTAGCCTGGACCGCAGTTTCCAGGTCTGAAATGACGACCTCAGGGTGATTTTCGCTCCACCACTGACCGCTGATCGCGCTGGAATTGACCAAACGCAGGCTTTCCGCGGTTACCGTCTTCGCCGCCATCATCCCGCAAATAAGAGCACGGCCCATTTGGCCGCCACCAACAACGGTTAACTTGATTGGTTGATTCATTGAATGTCTAACGATTGTTTGAGCATCGACGGGGTGTCCTCAATTGACCCTCTAAGCGGGCAGCCCTAAATTGATCGGTTTTTCCGATCCCGAACACCCCTGCAAAAAAGTGGCGTTTTGGGTCGACACTAGTCAGCCATTGTTAATTAATTGAATCGCAAGTCTTTGAATCACACATCGCCTACTGCCGCCCGCGGAGAACTCAACGTGGAAGAAGCTATCGGTAAAGCCAACACTTTGATCGAAGCAATGGGATGGATACGCCGGTTCCGCGGCAAAACCGTCGTGATCAAGTTGGGCGGCAGCTTGCTGGATGATGACCAAGCGCTGATGCATATCCTTTTGGATGTCATCTTCATGGAATCGGTTGGCATGAAGCCCGTCATCGTTCACGGCGGTGGCAAGGCGATCAACCGTGCATTGGCTGACTCTGGCATCGAACCGAACTTTATCCGCGGCCGGCGTTATACCGACCAACCGACGCTCGACATCGTCGCAAAGGTACTCGCCGGTGACTTGAATGTGGCGCTGACGCAAGAGATCGAACGTCTTGGCGGTCGCGCGATGAACCTTTCCTTCGATACCACCAACGTACTGTTCGGCGAAAAATTGCCGACCGAAGACGACGAAGACCTGGGCTTCGTCGGACACGTCACTCGAGTCGACCGCAGCGTGATCGAGGGACTCTCATACACCGATCAAGTGCCAATCATCCCATCGATGTGCCAAGGCGAAGACGGTCAAAAATACAATGTGAATGCCGATACTGCGGCAATGGCGGTGGCACAAGCACTCGGCGCCGAAAAGCTAGTGTTCTTGTCGGACGTCAATGGCGTTCGAACGGACAAAGATGATGCAAAGACGATCATACATTCGCTGTCGTCCGATGATGCACGAAAGCTGATTGCTGATGGTGTGATCGTGGGTGGAATGATTCCGAAAGTCGAAGCTTGCTTGGAAACCTTGGGCCGAGGAGTTCGAAAAGTTCACATTGTCGACGGTTCACTGCGTCACTCGCTGTTGCTTGAAATATTCACCACCAGCGGCGTGGGAACTGAGATCCACCAGTAGCAATAACGATTCGTCTTTCACCACACATCTGCATCTCGAGGTCATCATTCGATGAGCGAAAACAACGACCGCGACGACCCGGCTGACGAACAAGAATTTGCACCGGAGTTGGAAGATGCAGACTGGGGCGATGAGCAGGAATCCACAGAAACGGACAACGTACCCGAGACAAACCCTTCACCGCCGGATCACACGCTTGCTACCGAGACGCTTGCTACCGAAACGGAAATCACGACGCCACCGCCGGCACGCAAGCCATTCACTGGTTCGCCACGTGGGATTCGTCGTAGCGATAACGAAGGATTCGAAATCATCGACGCTCTGGCCGGTCGTTCGTCTGTTTTCGGATTCGGTTTCGCGGCGATCGCGGATGCGGTCATGTCAGCGTCACGAAGCTACCTGGGCGATGCGTCGCGCTTAGGCTGTGATTCGTTGGGCGGCGTTATGACCTCATCGATCGACTTGTCACTTTCCGATGCGTTCATCGAATTCCTGCGCGGCGATGGCATTCGCGCCGAATCGGTCACCTTGCTTTCTTCGGCCGATGCAGCGGTCGAGCGGTTGCTGCTGCTGTCGCGCAGCCGAAGCAACGGCACCCGCTATCGCACGATCGCCATGGTCGGCAGCGACCACGGACGCAGTGCGATGTGCCGAACGGCTAGCGGACGACCTGAATTGCATGATGGGCTTGGTCCCATGATGGCAGGATTCGCTCACGCGCCGATGGGCGATCTAGACGCGGTCAAGTCGATGATCGATGGCCAAACCGGGTGCATCCTGATTTGCCCGATTGACTTTGCCAATGCAGCGATGCCCATGGATTCTGATTTCATCGATGGACTGCGACAACTTTGCGACCAGCACGATTTGCTGCTCGCTGTCGACGAGACTCGTTTGATGTTCGGCGCCTCGGGAACCTTATTAACGTTTTCATCAATTTCAAATTCGAAAGCTGATCTCGTTGCAGTCTCTGCTGGCCTGTTCGCTGGCATGTCGGGTGGCCTTGTGATCGCCAACAGCCGTGTCGGTGACACTCGGGCTGCTGCCGAAAACCACCCCATGCTTGCTGCCGTTGCAATGCAAACAATCGAGTCGATGTTCGAAAATGATTGGCCTGAAAAGTCAATTGATTCGGCGAAAGAGCTTGCCATGAAACTTGCCGAAACGATCTCGAGCTTTGAGTTTGTGCGGGACGTCCATGCAACCGGACTGACGATCGGTATCGAAACAGACATCGAATCGGCATCCTTGGTGCGTGCGGCGTCGAAACGAGGTCTTCGCATTGAAGCAGCTGGCGACCTCGGCGTTCGTGTGCAATTACCATTGAAACTAAGCCTGGACGATCAATCGATATTCATCGACCGGCTAGGCGAAACGATGCGAGACATCGAAACGGCAACAGCCGAAATGTCTGCTTAAGCGATTTTGTAAACCAAACCCCGTGGCGGCCGGGACAAATACAAGCCCCATCCAGATTGAAATTGGAATGCAAGAAATACCATGCAACACCTTCTAACACTTTTCGAAATTTCGCCCGATGACTTGAAGCGAGTCTTGCAGGTGTCGATGGACCTGAAGGCCCGCCTAGTCGCCGGTGATCGTCCACCGATTTTGGCTCAGCACATGGTCGCGTTGCTGTTCGAAAAGCCAAGCCTGCGGACTCGAGTCAGCTTTGAAACTGGTATGGCCCAACTTGGCGGCGCAAGCTTGTTTTTGGGCGATGACGTGGGTTGGGGCAAGCGAGAATCACCTAGCGATTTCACTCACGTGCTCGGTGAGTTTGTTGACTTAGTCGTTTGCCGAGCCAAATCTCATGATCGTGTCGAACAGATGGCTGGCTTCAATGCGGTTCCGATCATCAACGGGCTGACCGACCTTTGCCACCCCTGCCAAGCGCTCGCCGATGTGATGACGGTCCAAGAGTCACTCGGTTCGCTCGAAGGCAAGCACTTGACGTTCGTCGGCGACGGCAACAACGTCGCACAGTCGCTAGCGCTGATTTGCGCGATGCTGGACATGCGATTCACGCTGGCATGCCCGGAAGGCTACGAAATGGATTCCGATTGGTTAGCTCGAGTCGCCAATGCATACCCCAAAGCCAAGATTGAAACGGTGAACGATCCGATGACCGCGGTCACCGATGCCGACGCGATCTACACCGACGTGTGGACCAGCATGGGCCAAGAATCGGAGGATGCTGCTCGCAAAAGAGCGTTTGCAAGTTACCAGGTCGGCGACAAGTTGATGGCCAAAGCGCCGTCTCATGCAAGAGTCCTGCACTGCTTGCCGGCGATTCGTGGCCAAGAAATCACTGACGAAGTGATCGACAGCAGCCAGAGTGACGTGATCCGCCAAGCTGGCAACCGCATGCACGCTCAAAAAGGTTTGATGGTCTGGCTGCTCAATCGCCCCTGGATTGACAAGAACGTCACCTAAATGACGAGCGAACATTAAGGGCCCGATCATTTCAGTCGCCCACTTCATTTGATTCCGACCACCAAAGTAACCTATGCGTCCCGCTGACCAACTTCGCGATATTGAAATCCAAACCGGCTACCTTGATTCGAATCCCGCCAGTGTTCTGTATCGTTGCGGTCGAACGATCGTGCTGTGTACCGCATCGATCGAGGCTAGGGTTCCGCCGTGGTTGGAAGGCAAAGGCAAGGGCTGGGTGACCGCTGAATACAACATGCTGCCAGGTAGCACGAGTCCTCGCAAACGACGTGACCGTGATGGCAAAGTCGATGGACGAACCACCGAGATCCAACGACTGATCGGTCGCAGTCTGCGCTCAGTCGTCGACATGAAAGCACTCGGCGAGAACATGATCACCGTCGACTGTGATGTGTTGCAGGCCGATGGTGGCACGCGAACCGCCTCGATCACGGGCGGCTTCATCGCACTTGCCAAAGCGATCGCGATCGCGGTCCCCGGGTCAACCGTTGGCAACGGCCCCATCACCGATTCGGTCGCCGCGATTAGCGTCGGCTTGATCGACGGCGAAGTCAAACTTGACCTCGACTACGTCCTGGATGTCGCCGCGGATGTTGATATGAACGTTGTCATGACAGGCAAAGGTCGTTTCGTCGAAATTCAAGGCACCGGCGAAGAAGCCACGTTCGATGATGCGGAATTGGCCGAACTTCTGCGACTGTCCAAAAAAGGAATCGCCGAATTGACCGTCAAGCAGATGGCAACCATCGCTTGACCCGTGGCCAAGGTTCGTCCTTGGCCATTGTCATGTCCCCAGGAATCCGCCTGGTTTTTTCCAGCGCACCGCGGCGACCTTTCAAAGAATAGTATCGATGTCCGACCAACACCAAGAACTGTTTCCCGCCTCGAAGAAGCTGTTCCTGTTGGATGGAATGGCGCTCTTCTATCGGGCCCACTTTGCCCTAGTCCGCAGTCCGCGGATGACATCGGCCGGACTTTGCACGTCAGGCGTTTTTGGCATGGCCAACACGGTGATGGACATCCTTGCCCGCGAAGAACCGACACACATTGCGGTCGCGTTTGACACCTCCGAACCGACTCAGCGGCACATCGACTACGAAGCCTACAAGGCCCAGCGAGATTCGATGCCCGAGGACATGGCTCAGCAACTGCCGTACATCGACCAGCTTTTTGACGCGATGAACATCGTTTCGATTCGGATGCCCGGTTACGAGGCTGACGACATCATCGGCACGCTCGCCCACCGCGCGACGAACGAACACTATCAGACTTGGATGGTCACGCCTGACAAGGACTACCATCAATTGGTGACTGACGATGCAGTCGTCTACAAGCCCGGACGCCGCGGCGACGAGGTTGAGATCCTGGGTGTCAAGGAAGTACTTGCCAAATGGGAAGTTGAACGAGTCGACCAGGTCATCGACATACTGGGGCTGATGGGCGACGCCAGCGACAACATCCCTGGAATCCCTGGTATCGGTCCCAAGACGGCCCAGACGCTGATCGCGAAATACGGCAGCATCGAAAACCTGATCGCTCATGCGTCGGAATTGAAAGGCAAGCAACGAGAACGTGTTGAACAGAACGTCGAAATGGCGCTACTGTCGAAGAAGCTCGTCACCATCTTGCTAGATGTTCCCGTCAAAGAATCGATCGACTCGTTTGCACGAAAATCGTACGACGTCGAAAAGATGAAGGCGTTGTTCATGGAGATGGAGTTCGATTCGCTGGGCAAAAAACTTTTCGGCAAATCATTCTCTTCGGCATCTACCCGAGCACAGGTGATCCGTGAGAAACGCGAAACCGAAATCCAAGCAACGCTGTTTGACGAACCTGTTGATGAAAAAACGATTCATGATGTTCGCCACACATACAAGACAATCACAACGGCGGACGAACGCGCGTCGCTGATTGAAGAACTCAAAAAGCAACCACAAATCTGTTTCGACACCGAAACGACCGGGCTGGACCCGCGCACGGCATCGCCGCTTGGACTGGCGTTCAGCTTTAAATCTCATGAAGCCTACTACGTCCTTTGCCCCGACGATATCGAAAAGGCTCGCGAGGTGATTGAAGAGTTCCGCGGTGTCTTCGAAGACGAATCCATCGGCAAGATCGGCCATAATCTGAAATACGATCTGACGCTGCTGAAATGGAACGGCTTTGATGTTCGCGGCCAACTTTTTGATACGATGCTCGCGCACTCGATGAAAGAACCCGAGATGCGTCACGGGCTGGATTATTTGGCCAAACTGTATTTGGGTTACAAGCCGATCCCGACCAAAGATTTGATCGGCGAAAAGGGCCCCGACCAGAAAAATATGCGTGACGTGCCGATCGAAAAACTGTCGGAATACGCTTGCGAAGATGCCGATGTGACTTGGCAAGTCGCCGAAGCACTGCGTCCGGATATCGAGGCGCGTGGCGTCAGCCAGGTTTGTTACGAAGTCGAGTGTCCGTTGATCCCTGTCCTGGTCGACATGGAACGGGAAGGCATTCGTTTAGACACCGAAGCACTGGCGATCTTTTCTAAAAAGCTTGACGTCGAGATCGCCGATTTGCAGGCACAGATATTCGCCGCCGCGGGTCACGAATTTAACATCGATTCGCCAAAACAGCTTGGCATTGTGCTGTACGAAGAACTCGAGGTCGAGGCGAATCCCAAGAAGACGGCAACCGGACAATACTCAACTCGCGAAGCCGAACTTGAACGTCTTTCCAGTCGTCACGAAATCATCCGCAATGTGCTGGAGTACCGAACTGCTCGAAAGCTGCGTTCCACCTATGTCGACCAATTACCCGCCGCGGTGAACAAGAAGACCGGCCATTTGCACACGCATTACAGTCAGTCTTGGACCGCGACGGGACGAATCCAGTCGAATGACCCGAACTTGCAAACGATCCCGGTTCGCAAGGAACGTGGCCGCGACATCCGCGCCGCCTTCGTTCCTCGCGACGACGAACACTTGATTCTGAGTGCTGACTATTCGCAAATCGAACTCCGCGTGATGGCCGAACTTAGTGGCGACCCCGGCATGTTAGATGCGTTTCAGTCCGGCGAAGACATTCACACCGTCACAGCATCAAAGGTTTACAAAGTCGACATTGCCGATGTGACTCGCGAAATGCGTGACAAGGCAAAGACGGTAAACTTTGGAATCATCTACGGAATTTCAGCATTCGGCTTGCAACAACGCTTGAACATTCCGCGCGGCGAAGCGAGTGAGTTGATCAAGAATTACTTCGAAAAATATCCCGGCATTCAAACCTACATCGACAATACGATTGCGTTTGCAAAAGAGCACGGTTACGTCGCCACGCAAACCGGACGGCGACGGTACTTGCGTGACATCAACTCCAACAGTCGCACGATCGTGGCAACCGCCGAACGATTGGCAATGAACAGCCCGATCCAAGGCACTGCGGCCGACATGTTGAAACTGGCGATGATCCGCGTTCATCGCGCACTCATTGAAGGCGGATTCCAAACCAAGATGGTGCTAACCGTCCACGACGAAATCGTTTTCGACATGCTGGTCAGCGAACAAGAAACTGTGATGCCGGTCATCGAAGAAGCCATGAAGTCAACTCTGCCGATGAAGGTGCCAATCGTCGTCGAAATGGGCACCGGAAAAAACTGGCTCGAAGCGCACTGATCGCGCAGCGCAGGACCGGCAGGGAACAAAAGGGCCAGTCACAATCTTTGTGCACATCTCATCAAAAGCGGGCAAAGCGACCAACATTGCGATAAACTTTAGGGCACCTTGGTAACGTTCAATTCCGATCCGTCGGGAAATTGACCGTCGCCAGCTTCAAACTTTAGCGCAGGGATTACCGCCACGTGCCGCCGAGCGATTGGAATTGGTTGCCGACTCCTCGATCCGAGATTTTGTCGGTGATCAGGACGTCGCTCGAACAAAAATTCGTCTATGCCGACGAAATCGCAGATCTATTATCGGCGGCGTTCTACGAACCGTGCAACCTGTTGCTGTGGGGCCCCGGTGGGCATGGCAAGAGTGAAATGGTGGTAACGGCACTGAAAGCGTTGGGGCTATCGGATGACGAAATCTACATTCAATCATTCGGCGAAGGGATGAGCGAAGACCGGTTGTGGGGCGGTCCCGATATGGCATCGCTCGATACGTGTTTGCGATACGACACGTCGCGATCGTTTCTGGCCCCCCAGTACAAAGCCGTTATCTTTGAAGAAATTTTTGACGCGCCCGCTCAATCTTTGCTACCGCTCAAGGACGTTTTGACTCGCCGCATTTTCGTCAACGGTGCCGAGCGAGTTCCGATGAAGGCCAAAGTCGTGATCGCGTGCACGAACAAAGACCCTCGCGAGTTCAGTGACGGCAACGACGCAATCCTGGCATTGATGGAACGGTTTCTGCTTCAAAAAGAAGTCCGTTGGCCTGAATACGAAGCCAAGAACTACGCCGAGTTGTTTGCGAAGGTCCGTCCGACTGCGACCGAAGGCGGACGCAAACTGCATCAGCGATTGGCGGCTGTGATTGCGGGACTGAACGAAGCCAAAACGTTCGTCATGTCGCCTCGGATGGCCATCCAAGCACTCGAGGTCGTTACCAGCAGCGCACGCATTCGCGGCGATGACCGAGTCACCGCGCCCGCGTTTCACAACATACGCTTTGTGCAAGGCATGCAGTCTTACACGGCCGACCTGGATCGTAAGATCGACCGTCACTTACCCGACGAACCGAACTTTCGCATCCAATTAGGTGACGGCGACTTTTCGACCACGGGCGACGGCCCGCTTCGCAAACCACGACGCGAAATCCCAAAACTGATCGCGTCCACACTTCAGCCCAGCTTCATCCACTGTGACGAAATCGTTCGCGTGCTAACCCTAGCGATGGTCCAGCCCTGCAACGTCCTGCTGTGGGGGCCAGGCGGCCACGGTAAGAGCGAGATGGTGATGGCGACGCTGCGCGCGATGGGTTATCAGGACGACGAAATTTTCCTGCAATCGTTCGGCGAAGGGATGAGCGAAGATCGCCTTTGGGGCGGCCCAAATATCGCGAAACTGGACGTTTGCCTTGAATACGATACCGACCGATCGTTCCTGCCTTATGAGGTCGCCGTGTTGGAAGAAATTCTTGACGCATCGTCGCAAGCCTTACTGCCGCTCAAGGACGTGCTGACTCGCAAGATGTTCATGAACGGCAGCAACCCAGTGCCGCTGAAATCAAAAGTCATCATCGCCTGCACCAACAAAGATCCTCGCCAGTACGCCAAGGACAGCGATGCGGTGAAGGCGCTGCTTGAACGGTTTCCTTTGCAATTAGAAGTCCGCTGGCCATCGTACGAACAAGCTGACTACGAAGCACTTTTCCACAAGTCCAATCCAACCGCTAGCGCCGACAAACGCAAACTCCATCGCATCTACGCTCATGTGATCGCCAACCTGAACGAAGACCGCGAATCTGGATTTCATGTGTCGCCTCGGATCGCACTTGGGGGGCTGCGATTGGCCGGCAACAGCGTCGGTCGTCATGGCCGCAAGAAAATGATCGTCGAAGACATTCTGACCATCCGCAATGTCCAGGGCATGGAATCGTACAAGCGTGACGTCGAAGGTCTAATTCGATCGGCACTCCTAGAAGGCGGTGTCGAAGTCCTGTTAAGCGACATCGACGAACGGGCCGAGCGACTGCGTGGCCGGATGGACGACGTCGACAAGATTTTCGCGGCTGGTCGTGATCTCGACAAAACAAGACGTGGCGAAGTCAACGATGAGGCGATCGCAGCGATGTTGGAATTGATGTCCAGCATCGACCGGATCAAACATGAACTCAACATGTTAGAAGTCTCGGACCCACGACTTCTGGCGTGGCACAAAGCAACGTCCGCACGCGTGGGCGAAATCGCGGCTGAGATCGAAGCAAGCACCTAGCCATGTCGCAAACAAAAGCCGAGCGTATCTATCGCGACTTCATTCGCTTTCACACTCACGTGACTCACCCCGAAATCAGCGAACGGCGACAGCAGATCAACACCCACGAAGTCGTTCGTAAACTCGATGCGATCGGAATGCACCACTTGCCGCTGCCGATCATTTGGGACGGCGTCCACCTGATTGACGACGGGAAAGTCGCCAGCAAAACCGAGATCGCCCGTCGCACTCGCCTGACCTACCGGATGCGAATGTGGCCGATCGTTCGTTGGCTCGACGACTACCTAGATTGGTCCGTCCGTGACGCCGACATCTATTACCAACTGGCAAACTTGCTGCGTGATGTTCACTTTGACCGTATCAAAGGACGCACTGACATTGACCGTGCGATTGCCAATGTGGCGGTGATTGCAACCGCCAAACGTTCGCTAGCAGTTGGAATTCCGGCAGAAAAAATCACCGAACAAATCAACTGGGCTCTCGAAGAAGTCGGTGGACTGGAAGCCGACGAAGTCGAACTGTTGGAGTGTTTGCCAGATGAGCGAATGCTAAAACCGACCGAAAAGATTGACGCGGAACAGATGGCTAAAGACCGTGGCGTCACATCAATCCAATTGGTCGAAACGCTCGATACGCGAGGCCGGATTGCATCGCTGTTCACCGATTGCTTTGGTGGCATGCGTAAAGAAACGACACAAAAAGAAATCCATCCGCTTTCCGTGCGGCGATTGAACGTGGCGTCTCGATTGCTGGCCGAACCAAGCCTCGAAGCGCTGTTGCGAATTTCACGCGTCGCCAACGAATACGTTGCTTTTCAACCTCGCTTTGAAAAGAAAATGATCCCGGCGGTCGACGGCGATCAAACAAGTATGCGCATGATGCAGTCCTTTGACGAGTTACCCAAAATGGCTCCGGCGGCTTGGGCGATCAAAGTCGCTTCGTCAAAATACTTTCGTTACCGACTGGCAACAAAAAGTTTCATGGTCCGCGAGAAGATCAAACGCAGTGACAAGAAACAACTTTTCTATGCGATGCTGGATCGCAGCAAATCGATGCAGCAGGGCGAGCGGATCTACAAACTGCTGGCGATCTTGATGAATCGCTTGCGAGCGGTCGGGCGACGTGAAGCCGTGCTGGGATACAGTTTTTTTGATTCCATGGTTCACGACGAAGTCATGGTGACCGAAGTCGCCGACGTCCGCGAAGAAATTCGCAAACTGACCTACGAGTTCTTCATTGGCGACGACACCGACATCAACTTAGCAATCCGCGAGGGCATCAAGCGAATCCGCAAACTCGTCACGGACATTGATGCCGAACGACCTGAATTGATCATCGTCACCGATGGAGATCACGGAATCAACGTACAAGTCAAAGAGCTAAAAGGAATCGTGCTGCACGTTTTCATCGTCGAAGAAGTCAACGATGACTTGATCCACTTGGCTAGCGCGACCGGCGGCGTGGCGCTACAAGAGTTGTAATCGATCGGGCGAGCTCGCAAGAGCCTTGTGCATTGCTCAGCGTCCGAGCGTGCGTCCTGGTTTCTTCTTGCGATACTTGTTCGGATTCTCGGCCTTGCCCACGATCTCGTACAAAAACCGGCTCGGTGTGGTCGGTCGCGGCTTGCCCCACTTGCGACGGGTCAGTGCTAACGACATCGTCAAGTCTTCTCGAGCTCGCGTGATGCCGACGTAACACAAACGTCGTTCTTCGGCGATATCGTCGTCGTTTCCACTCTTGACGCTACGGCTGTGCGGGATCAGACCGTCCTCCATCCCCACCATGAACACGACCGGAAACTCTAGCCCCTTGGCCGCATGCAAAGTTAACAACCAAACCGCGTTCTGTTTAGCAAGCTTGTCTTTTTCGCTGCCCATGTCTTTACCCGACAGCAACACATCGCCCAAGAATCCCGTCAGGTCTCGTTCGCCTTCGCCGTCTTGGTAAGCGCCGATCGCGTTGGTCAGTTCGCCGATCGAAGCCATGCGAGATTCACGTTCTTCGGGCTTGTCGTACAATCGGGTTAACTCATCGGCGTACGACGTTCGCGTCAGCAACGTTTCCATGGCGGCGGTCAACGATTCATTCTTCGCTCGCAATCGAACATCTTCGGCGATCGATGCCAAGCTTTCGATTCCACGCTGAGCGGCGGCCGGGAATTCGGCAATCGCGCTGGGGTCGGACATCACATCCCAAACCGGCACACCACGATCAACCGCTTTAGCGATCAGCGTTTGCACTGTCTTGTTACCCAGCCCGCGCGGCGGCGTATTGATCACCCGCAGCAGTGCGACTTCGTCATTCGGTTGCTCGATCCACTTCAAATACGACAACAAGTCTCGCACTTCTTTGCGGTCAAAAAACGACTGCGCTCCTAGCATCACATAGGGCACGTTCTGTTTTCGCAGTTCGGTTTCGAACAAACGCGGTTGTTCATTGGTGCGGAAAAGGATCGCAATGTCGCGTGGTTGCACGTGTTCGTTATCGATCAAGTGCCGAATCCGAGCGACCACCGATGTGGCTTCAGTGATTTCGTCTTTGTGTTGATCGATTTTTGGGCGTTTGCCTTTGGGCCGGCACGGGATCAACGTTTTGTCGTGCCGAGTCGTATTGAATTCGATCAAACGGTTCGCAAGCGTCAAGATTTCAGCGGTGCTGCGATAATTGTTTTCCAAGCAAACGATCTTGGCATCAGGCCAGTCCTTGGAAAAATTCAAAATGTGAGTCACGTCGGCGCCGCGCCACGCATAGATCGACTGGTCATCGTCACCGACAACGCACAGATTGCGATGCTTTGCCGACAGGTGCTTGGTGATCCGGTACTGAGACCCGTTGGTGTCTTGATACTCGTCGACCAACACATGATCAAACTTCGACGCCTCTTCATCACGGATCTCTTCGTTCTCGTCGAACAGAGTTTCAGTGTTGAGCAGCAGATCGTCGAAATCCATGGCGCCGCAAGCACGCAGACCGTTCTGGTATCGCCGATAACCAGAGGCGGCAAAGTGTTCTTTGTCGGTCGAAGCGATATACGAAGCTTGCTCGGGTTTGATCGATTGGTTTTTCCAACCGCCAATGATGTTGAGCATGTCGCCGGGACTCAGCGCCGTTCCCGGCAAACGCAATTCTCGCAAGATTCCACGAGCTAGTGTTTCTTGATCGCCACGATCATAAATCGTGAACTTGGCTGGATACCCAAGCGCCTTTGCGTGGCGCCGCAGAATTCGCACACAATGCGCGTGGAAAGTACTGACGGTTGGCTTGGGCGGCGCTGGATCCCCCTTTTTCCGGCGTTTGTTGGTGCCGATCAGCTCGCCAACGCGCTCCTGCATTTCGCCGGCGGCTTTATTGGTAAACGTAACCGCCAAGATCCGGTCGGGCGCAGTTCCATGCCGGATCAAATTGGCGATGCGAACGGTGACCACGCGCGTCTTGCCAGTTCCGGCGCCTGCCAAAACCAACATTGGTCCGGAAAGAGTCTTTACGGCAGAGGCTTGAGCTTCGTTGAGCCCGTCGGTAAGCGATTTCAATCCGTTGGTCACTTCGGTCAAGGTCACAAGAAAAATAGAACGGCCAGTGCTTCAGCACTGGCTTGATTACAGAGCAGCGAAACCCGCCGACGGGTTTGTTGATTTAAATGTGTTTCCAAACACAAATGTTGAGCCGAAAGCCGTCAGGCCTCGGGATTCGCAGATGAGCCCCGGCCCCTTACGCGTCGCGGCTCACAAAATCAAAAACGTCGCCGACATTTGCTTTTAGCGAAGCGCGTCGCGATCAATGACCGGATTGGCCGATCCCGTCGCAATCAACATCAACAGCCCTTGTTGAACTTGGCCCGATGTCATGGCTTGGCGATTGAACGGAACATAATACGACGCATAGTTGCCGGTTGCCGTGTCCATGACATAGACGATCGTCGAACCAACGGGGTTATTGCTGCTGCGAGGAAAATCGGCTCGACCGGTCAGCATCAAATAGCTGCCACCTTTACCGCCGGTACCCAGCGCATCAGCGACATTTGCCGTAAACTGGCTCATGAATCGACCCATGCGAGGGTAAATCACCGAGCACTGCAGCAGGCCGGAATTGTGGTCTAGAACGAATAATCCCTCGGCTTCTTGATCGACGGCACCAGTCGCCATCGAGAAATTCTCGCTTGAAACCGCCGAATCGGCATGCAAAAACGGCAAGTCATTGGCTGAATACTGAGCCTGTGTTTGGCTCAATTGGCCAGCAAAAAACGCAGCAACCGAGATCGCACCGACGGCCACCAGAGCCATCACGGGAGTCGCCAATCGCGTCAGAGATGCACAGCACACGCCCGTTGGACGAGCGACGATCGGCAAACCTTGCAATTCAGCGTTATTTTCCATGGGTTCACATTCTTGCGAATAAGATGCGGGAACTGACATCGACGAGGGCTCCGTTTTGGGGATCAGAAGGCACGGGGACGATTGGCAACGCCAGCTTTAGTGGCGCCAGGGAATTGTACGCTTTGCCGAGTCACTTTACGATTGCGTTTCAAAGTTACTGGCAACATTGCTGCTGGCAGCGTCGACACAACCGTTTCCTTTTGAACCAAGGCAAGTAAATCGCATGGGAATCAACGCACCACTGAACCGCAAACTCCGCATGGCACTGGTTGGCGGCGGCGCCGGATCATTCATCGGCCGCGTCCATTCCATCGCCGCTTGCTTGGACAATCGAGCAGTGTTGACTGCGGGAGCCCTGTCGAGCAACCCCGAGCGATCGAAAGCCTCGGCAGGCGATTATGACATCGATCCATCGCGTGCCTACGGCAGCTACGAAGCGATGTTCGACGCCGAATCGAAATTGCCCGACGACCAGCGGATCGACTTTGTCAGCATTGCGACCCCGAACCATACCCACTTTGAAATTGCACGCGCCGCCGTCGAAGCCGGATTCAATGTCGTCTGTGACAAACCGATGACGTTCGACTTGGCCCAAAGCGAATCGCTGCTTGAAACCGTCAAGAACAGCGACGTTGTCTTTGCCGTGTCCCACAACTACACCGGCTATCCGCTGGTTCGCCAAGCACGTGAAATGATCCTAGGCGGCGAGTTGGGTGAAATCAACGCAATTCGTACTCAGTACATCCAAGGCTGGCTGAGGACGAGTCTTGAAAAAGAAGAACAAAAGCAAGCCGCATGGCGAACCGACCCCACGAAGAGCGGCGCTGCGGGCGCGTTTGGCGATATCGCCACCCACGCTTACAACTTGGGCCGGTTCATGACCGGAGAAATGCCTGACAAAGTCAGTTGCCATTTGAAGTCGTTTGTTGAAGGCCGCAAGCTTGATGACTACGGCACCGCCGTGATTCGATACGAAAATGGTGCCTTGGGAACGTGCACCGCATCCCAGATCAGCCATGGCCGCGAAAACGACGTCGAAGTCGAAATCGATGGTACAAAGGGATCACTAAAATGGCGTCAAGAGAACCCAAACGAACTGATCTTCCGTCAAAACGGCAAGCCTCATCAGATCTACACCCGCGACCCCAATGCGCCGTACACCCACCCTGGCGCTGCAGCATCTTGCCGCCTGCCATCCGGACACCCGGAAGCCTTCTTCGAAGCGTTTGCCAACGTCTATGTTGCTGCCTTTGATGACATGGCCAAGCGTGCCGCAGGTGAATCGTTCGAAACCGTCGATACGATATACCCGAACGTTTACGATGGCGTCGAAGGCATGTACTTCATCCAACAATGCGTCAACAGTAGCAACCAAGACGCAGCCTGGTTGCCGCTGAAGCACGCGGCAGCGAGAAAGTAATCGCTAACGTGACGCCCCGAACGACCGCTCCGAACGACCACCAAGAAACCGGCAACGATCTCGAAAAAGATAGCCGCCGACCCTCTGAGTCCAAGCGAACGGTCTGGATCTTGGCGGTGGTAAGCGTGATTGTTGTTGCCGCCTTGTTGATGCCGATTCCGCTTGAAGGTCGCACGCCGTCGGCGATCGGCAACATGGTTCACGCACCGCTTTTTGCGGCGCTGACCATCGCGGCAATTTTCTTGGGTGACCGATGGCTAGCAGCGACGTGGTGGTCGTCGCGCATCGTACGAATGGCGGCAACCGCATTGACGGTTTTCGCATTCGGAATCGCGATCGAGTTCGCGCAAACGCTATCCGGACGAACGGCGTCATTTCACGACGCGATCGCGAACGGATTAGGCATCGGAACCGGTTTCTGTTTGTCGCTCGCGCATACTCGCGTGAAATCGAGCCCCAGCGATCGACGCACACCTCGAATCCTGTGGGGCATTGCGGGCTTTCTAATCGCCATCGCATGGTGGGGCCCTGTGGCAACTTTGCGAGATGTGCTTGCGATGAACCGCGACTTTCCTCTGTTGGCATCGTTCGAAACCGAAGCCGAGTTAGAGCGATGGTACTTCAGCAACACGTACGGAAAACGCGTTCGCCAAGACGCGACTCTGGGCGACCATAGTTTGGAGGTTGAGTTCTCGGTCAACGATCATCCATCGGTCACGTTGACGAAATTGAAACACGATTGGTCCGGTACCCAATCGATCGAAGCGGACGTGACCCTAGACGCGAATCACCCGCAATCAGAAGTCGAGCTGTGGATCAACGTGATCGACTATTCCAAGGGCAAAGACTTTTTCGACGTCTTCCGTAAACCCTTTACGATTCGTCGCGGCGAACCAACACACCTGGTCATATCACGTAACGAACTAATGCAACCGACCGCCGGCCGGGTACTGGAACTTGATTCAGTTGAGTACATCGAATTCCAGATGATCCAGCCACCGATGCCGACCACCGTTCGCGTGGACTTCCTCAGACTTCGGCTGTGACGATTGGCGATTCGATTGGCTTGGAATCCGAAAGGCTATCGCCTTCGATGCGTAGACTTCGGTGCATGGACCGCGAATCGCGTCCCGCGAACATCAGCGGCAACATCAGCGGCAACATCAGCGGACCGGCGATTATTAAAAGCGAGCAGACCCGATACCAAGCGTTTATGATACCGGTTAGCGCCAGCGATCGCGGCGGACGTGAAATCGCTGAACGGCCAGTTCGTATTCTTGCCTGTTTGAGATTCTATGGACACTTCCACCAGCGAGCAGTCGCCGCCAACCATGCCCGAAGCCTTCAAAGAGGCTGTGTCCGAATTTCGCTGGTGTGCATCGACCGACGGCAAGCTGATCTGGATCGATCCGAACAGCATTCGATTGTTTGGATGTGATCCAGCGACTCGTTGGGGTGACTTGCAATGTGGGATGCCGTGGGTTCACACCGACGACCAGTCTGTTCGCATTGCGGCGTTCAAACGAGTCTCGAAATCGTTATCCGTCGAATCGACAGACGCGGCATGCGATCCCGTGGCAATCGAATATCGGATCTCGCGTAGCGATGGCAGCCATTGGTGGGTGCACGAGACGATGGCAGGTGAAGCCAACGAAAATGGCGTCCCCATCATCCACAGCTTGGTTCGCATCATCAACCGACGCCGACACTTGGAATCGGCTCTGAAGGATTCCGAAGCGGTCTACCTTTCGTTAGTTGAAAGTCTGCCACTGAGTGTGTTACGCAAAGACCTTCGAGGTCGCATTCAATACGCCAACGCGCGAGCGTGCGAGCAAATTGGACGCTGCGTCGACGAACTGATTGGCAAGTGTGACTTCGATCTGTTCCCAGCCGATCTTGCCAAAAAATACATGGCCGACGACCGTGAAGTGATCGAATCAGGAAAACTGTATCACGATGTCGAACGACACCAAATTGCAGACGACAAACAAGTCCACGTCGAGGTTTGGAAAGCACCGGTGCATAGTGCGCTCGGTGACGTTGTTGGAATTCAGATCATGTTCTGGGACATCACCAATCAAAAAGACGCCGAACATCAAGTCGAGTTCGAACGATTTCTGCTGTCGACGCTTTTGGAAACCGTTCCTGATTCGGTCTACTTCAAAGACACCGACAGCCGCTTCATTCGGATGAGCAAGAGTTGTGCTGCACAATTCGGAATCGACGATCCTCGCAAGGCGGTGGGAAAGTCCGACGCAGATTTCTTTAGCCGAGAATACGCGCGCAAAACATTCTTGGAAGAAAAGCAGGTGATGGAATCCAACGAATCAATTTTGTCACAAATTGAATACGTCACTTTCACCGATGGCAGCGAGGGTTGGTCCAGCACTACCAAAGTGGCTCTGCAGGATAAAAGCGGTCGAATCATCGGTACCTTTGGAATCTCCCGAGACGTCACGGAACAAAAACAGGCCGAACAAACTCTTGCGCAAGAACGCGACTTGCTAAAGACGATCATCAACAATGTCCCTGACTTGATCTATGTCAAAGACCGCGCGGGACGTTTTGTGACCGCAAACGCAGCACTACTGAACCTGCTGGCGCTCGACAGTACCGATCAACTGCTCGGCCGCACGGACTATGATTTTTCGTCGCCTGAAATGGCTTGCGATTACGTGGCCGATGACCAGAACGTGATGCGCAGTCAAAAGCCACTCGTCGATCGCGAGGAAACTCACCGTACCGAAGACGGAAACACAATCTGCCTGTTGACCACGAAAGTTCCTCTGTTTGGCTCGGATGGCGAGGTGCTCGGAGTCGTCGGGATCGGTCACGACATCACCAAACGCAAACGGGCCGACGAAGACATGTTGGCTGCGAAAGAAATCGCTGACAAAGCGAACCGCGCCAAAAGTGATTTCTTAGCGAATATGTCACACGAGATTCGCACACCAATGAACGCGATCATTGGCATGACGGACCTGGTACTCGACACCAAATTGGATCCGAGCCAGCGGAGCTTTTTGTCGATGGTCCAAGAGTCCGCCGATTCACTTTTGTCAGTGATCAACGATATCTTGGACTTTTCAAAAATCGAAGCTGGCAAAATGGACCTTGAACCTCGTGTCTTCGAGATCCGCGAGAGCCTCGGTGACACGATGAAGACACTCGGCTTAAAAGCTCATGCCAAAGGTATCGAACTTGCGTTTCGAGTTGCTCCCGATGTTCCTCGTCACGCCATCGCTGACATCGGCAGATTCCGACAAGTGCTGATCAATCTGGTTGGCAACGCAATCAAGTTTACTCAGCACGGCGAAGTGCTAGTCGATGTTCGAACCATTGGCACTCGAGTGCCGTCGACTGCTGGACAAGGCGAGATGATCGAAGTGATTGTCCGCGACACAGGGATCGGCATCTCGCCGGATAAATTCGCGACGATCTTCCGCGAATTTGAACAGGCCGACACCTCCACGACTCGAAAGTTTGGTGGCACCGGACTCGGCCTCGCCATTTCTTCCCGACTCGCGAAACTGCTCGGTGGCGAAATCAAAATTGAAAGTGAAGTCGGTGTTGGCAGTCAGTTTTCGTTCGAAGTGGAATTGAAGCCTGCGCCCGTCAACATCAACGACACCCAACAGCGTGGCGTCGTAGTGGTCGGCGGCACCAAAGTGCTAATTGTTGATGACAACGAAACCAATCGATTGATTCTTGGCGAAATGCTGGGCAACTGGGGCATGGTGCCAACGATGGCTCAATCGGGTGCCGAAGCGCTCAATGAAATGCGGATCGCTGTGACTGCGGGTGCCCCGTTCGGGATCGTGATTAGCGACGTGAACATGCCACACATGAGCGGCTATGAATTTATTTCTCAAGTTCGCGCAGAGGCACCAATCGGCGAAGCACCAATCGTGATTTTGACCAGCGGTGATCGCGACGGCGAACGCGAACTCGCTGAAAAACTAGGCGTCTGTGAGCGATTGATGAAGCCGGTCAAGCAATCTGAATTGTTTGATGCAATTGTTCGCGTCTTAGGCGTGAACTCGCCTGAGCCGACACGAGAACATCATCCCCCGACGCAAACAATCCCGCTGGAAAAACTGCGCATTTTGCTGGCCGAAGACAACGAAATTAACCAACGATTGGCCGTTGGACTGTTGAGCAAAGAAGGCCATGACGTGACCGTGGTCGCCGATGGTTCCCTAGCACTGACGATGCTCGAGAAGCAGTCATTTGACGTCGTCTTGATGGACGTGCAAATGCCAGTGATGGATGGCTACGAAACGACCCGGATAATTCGCGAGCGAGAAGCGTCGTCCAGCCAACGAACCACGATTATCGCGATGACTGCACACGCGATGAAAGGCGACCGCGAAAAATGCTTGAGCGCGGGCATGGACGAGTACATTCCCAAACCCGTCCGCATCGCCACGCTGCGTGAGCGACTAATCGCAGTTAACCAGGCGAAGGCCCCCCAACCAAACTTTACGAATTCGGACGATCAGAACTTCGATGAAGAATCACTGCATCCCGATCCTGTGCCGACAACCAACCCCGAAACATCAAGCGATTGCGATCCCAAAATGAACGACCACACAGAATCGCCAATCGACTGGGAACAAGCACACCTAACCGTCGGCGGCGATACGCATTTGCTGTGCGAACTGATGGGCGTGTATCTAAGCGAAGTTGAAAGTCTGATGCGAACCTTTGATCGAGCCAACTCGACAGACGATCGAAAGTCGCTGCGGCGTGCAGCCCATACACTTAAAGGTGCATCGCTTTCCGTCGGAGCTTTAGCGACCAGCGTCGTTGCCGAGTCTTTGGAAATGGTTTCTGATGACGCAGATGCAGATGAAATCACGAAACGAATCGCCGAAGTCAAGTCGACCGCGACTCGTGCGATCAAAGCAATCGAGCAACATCTCCAGCATCAGAAAGAAAATCGTGACGGCAGTTAAAATCGGTATCCTGACGGTCTCGGACCGCGCAAGCCGAGGCGAATACGAGGATTTGGGCGGCCCGGCGATCGCCGCCTATCTGAACGAGGTCCTGTCTTGCCCGTGGACTCCGGTGCAGAAGATTGTCTCGGACGACACAACGATCATTAGCGATGCGTTGGTCGAACTATGCGACGCCCACCAATGCTGTCTAGTGATCACGACCGGTGGCACGGGACCGGCGTTGCGCGATGTGACGCCGGAAGCGACCGAAGCGGTTTGCGAAAAGATGATGCCGGGATTTGGTGAACTGATGCGAAAGGTATCGCTCGAAAAAGTGCCCACGGCGATCCTGTCTCGTCAAACCGCGGGCATCCGCGGCAAATCGCTGGTGGTCAATCTGCCGGGCAAACCACGTGCGATCGCCGAGTGTCTGGACGCCGTCTTCCCAGCAATTCCTTACTGCATCGACCTGATCGTTGACGGCACTGCTAACCCACCCCGATTGGAAACCGCCACACCTCGTTGGACTGCTTTTCGCCCCAAACAAAGCTAGCGGCTTGGCCTAATTCAAGGCTGGCGATGTCAAGATTCACCGCTTGGCGATGGATTCAGATTTGGAATAGGGTTTGCGTTTACTGCGTTGCAGGCAAAAAAACACGCGATTTGACTGCAAAACGTGCGTCCTCGGCCGAGGCGTGCGAATAAGCGCGCTATGCGGGCGTTCGATCTCTGGGTCAAAAATTGCGTGAGCGGTGTGCGAATGATTTCGTCGACCGTTTTGATGCTGTTTGCAGCAGATGAGGAATGCGGCCCGCGACGGGCTGCTAAGCAAGCCGAAGGATGCGAAATGTCAGACCGACCGATTGAGTTGCTACTAGTTGAAGACGAAGACGATTTTCGCGACACGTGCGCGCGATGGATGCAGCGGAAAGGGCATAAAGTCACCGCCGTATCCAACGGTGCCGAGGCGATCGGGCTGTGCGAAAGCCAACACTTTGATGTGGCAGTTTTCGACATGAACATGCCTGGGATGTCAGGCATCGAACTGTTGCAACGAGTCCAACAGGCATCCATCGATATCGAAGTCATCATCCTGACCGGCCAGGGCACCATTGAATCGGCCGTTGCGGCAATGAAGATGGGCGCCTGCGATTTTATGACAAAGCCATGTTCGCTTGGCGACCTTGAACATCATTGTCAGCTTGCCCGCACGCGAGGTGAATTGCGACGTGAAAACGAGCAATTGAAGGCCGTCATTTCACGCAGCCGACCGGCGCTTCAGATGATCGGTGAAAGCGGTTCAATGCGAGCGGTCGCCCGGATGATTGAAAAGGTTGCGCCCACTGACAAACCGGTCTTGATCCAGGGCGCCAGCGGAACGGGTAAAGAAGTGGTCGCTCGCGCGATCCAGCAGAACAGTCCTTTGCGAGACAAGCCGTTCGTGACAATCAACTGCGCGGCCTTGCCAGAACAGTTGGTCGAAAGCGAACTGTTCGGCCATCAAAAGGGATCCTTCACCGGCGCCACGGCTGAAAAACCTGGACTCTTCGAAATCGCCGATGGTGGAACATTGTTCATCGACGAAATTGGTGAAATGCCGCTCGCCCTGCAGCCCAAACTGCTTCGTGTCCTTGAAGACGGTTCGATGCGGCGGATCGGTTCGGCCAAGGAACGAACCGTTCACGTGCGGATAATCGCGGCAACCAACCGTGACCTGACCAGCGAAGTCGAGAAAGGTAATTTCCGCGAAGACCTGTTCTACCGAATCAATGTGTTGCCGCTGCAACTGCCGCTGCTGTGTGAACGCGAAGGCGACATTGAGCGATTGATTGATCACTACGTGCCCGCGTCCTGGCGTGTGGCCCCCGAAGTTCGCGCCGCACTTACCGCGTACTCGTGGCCCGGGAACATTCGTCAACTGATCAACGTGATACAGCGCGCGACTATCTTGGCGGACGACAACGAAATCACGCTGAACGAACTGCCCGCCGAAGTATTACTAGGCGGATCGCTAGGCCCCGGACACGCACCGAGGCCCGAACCGGCAATCCAGACCGGTTCACACACAGCGGGGCTGGATGTCGCGAAAGTCGCTTCAGCCGCTTCGCCCGGGGGATCCATTCCGACCCTCGACGACATCGCCAAGTCGCACGTGCTCGACGTCCTTGCCCGAGAAAACGGCAACAAAGCCAAAGCGGCGAGGCGATTGGGGATTCACCGCCGCAAACTGTACCGACTGCTAGAAAGGTTCGAAGAGTCCAGTCCCAACGAATCGACCGCTTCAACCGCTTCAACCGCTGAGGCTTCGCAGGTTCGCAACACCTAGATTCGCAACAAGTTGATTCAGTTCGCGGTTCCTGAAAAGTTGACTCAAAAAGTGGTAAACGTTTTGAGTCGGTCGATTGTGCGTTTCGCTGCACCGGCTGAGCAGCAGACAATCACGCTTTGGAACCGCAAAACGCGCATCCCTTGCTCACACAGCTCAGCAAATCTTGATGCACATCGATGCTGCGATCACGCAGGTTGCCCCCCAGTACCACAGCCGGGACGAATCCGCTCGCCTTCCCAAGAATAAGGGTTGTCGGCAGAATAGCCGCTTGGATTCTTGCGGACTCGGTTTCGATTTCGCCTCTCGCTATCTCACTTCCCCTCGGGATCGATCGTGGAACGTCGTCTGCTTACGTTCATCGTCTCTTCGACAGCGTTTTTCTTGGTTTACATGATGTTGAGGGCGAAGTTCGTCCCTCAGCCCGTTGCGCCGCCTGCTGCTGAAATGGTCGATCCGGCTGGCAATCTGCTGGTCGACGGTGCGGAAAACCTTGAAAAAGAGGGATCACCATCAAGTTCTGAAACCACAGACCCCGAAAAACTGGCGGGCAATGAGTCTGATTCCGAAAACTCTGATCCCGAAAGATCCGAACAAGCCGAGTGGATCACGTTGGGATCGATGGCCGCTGATTCAGGCTACTACATGCTTGTCACAGTCAACACGCGGGGAGGCGGGATTGAGCGAATCGAGCTGACCGAGCGAAATGAGGACGGCAATTTGAAATATCGCCGTGTCGATATTCGCCATGGCTATTTGGGATATCTGGCCGCCGAAGCTGCCATGGAAATCGACGGAGCCATTGTTAATGTGGTTGGCCCAGGCACGCCCGCAGCAGAGTGTGGCTTACAAGTCGGCGATATCATCACATCGGTAGCCGGAACGCCCGTTGCCACACGCGGGGCCATCGACGATGCCGTGCTTGGAACACGCCCCGGAGACGATGTTGACATTGAAATTGTCCGTGGCGGAACCTCGCAAACTCTGTCCGCATCACTGACCGAGCAACCGCTCGACGTGGTCCGCTTGGCCAAAGATGGTGGTGTTGATCAAGTTGCCGGAAATCTGTCGCGTCAATCGTGCCTGATGCTGCTGAGCCAAGTGAATCGCAAGAGCATCGAACTGGGCGACAACCGAATCCCCGGATTCGAAAGCCCAGCCGATTTGGTCTGGAGCAGGCGCGAATCCGAAGACATCGCTGCCGGCGACAGCCAAGCTCTGACTTTGGAAGTCGAACTGTCGGCATCAGAGATGAAATCGGTTGGCGGCAAACCGGTCCGACTCAAACGCACCTACGTTGTCTCGCCCGCCGACTACTCGATCGACATGACGTTGCAGGTCGACAACTTGGCCGACGAACCTCAAGACCTCGCCTATCGGTTGGAAGGCCCCAATGGTGTTACGCTCGAAGGTTGGTGGTACAGCAATAAGATCAGCCCCAATTTCTCGGGTGCCGCAGCCCGCGACGTGGTCTACAACACCGTTGCCGAAAGCCACGAACTGCTAAGCGGCTACAACCTGTTGAAGACCGCCAAAAAGACGCCCAACAATCCGTACGAATCGATCTTCGCACCCGACTTGGACGACGACGCCAAGAACCTTCGCTACATCGGTGTTGATGCCCAGTACTTTGCCGTGGCGTATGTTCCGCCGGCCGAAGGCACCTCGTTCACGACATTCCGCCGCTGTGTCGCCGGCGTCGTGGCAGATCCGCTTGAAATCCCCAAGAACCAAGAGCGGGCCGTCAATTGCTCGTTCATCCTGGACAGCGTTATCGCGACGGTGCCGGCCGGTGGATCACTGCGCCAAGAGTTGCAACTGTTTGCCGGCCCCAAGGACCCTGAGGTTCTCGAGCCCTACCAACTGGGCCAATTCATCTATTACGGATGGTTCGAACGTTTTGCAAAACTGCTCGGCAGCCTGCTACACGTGCTATCGGGTGTTGGCAACTACGCTCTCGCAATCATTCTGTTGACGGTGATTGTCCGTGGTGCGATGTTCCCACTTAGCCGCAAGGCCGCAGTGAACGCGCAAAAGATGCAAGAACTTGCCCCCGAACTGAAGAAAATCGGCGAGCAGTACAAGGACGACATGGAGGGCCGTATGAAGGCCCAACGCGAGTTGCAAAAACGCGTCGGCTTCAACCCGATGGCCGGCTGCTTGCCAATGTTCTTGCAATTGCCAATCTTCATCGGGCTCTACCGCGCACTGTCAGTCGATATCGAACTTCGCCAACAGCCCGTCGTAAGCGGATCCGACTGGGCATCGAACCTGGCTGGCCCCGACATGCTGAGTTATTGGGGCGACTGGATGATGGAGTACTTTGCTGGTCGTGGTACCGGATGGTTGGGGCCGTACTTCAATATTCTGCCGGTCCTGGTTGTCGGCCTGTTCTTGGCTCAACAAAAACTGTTCATGCCGCCGGCCACCGATGAACAGACCGCCATGACTCAAAAAATGATGAACGTCATGACGCTGATGATGGGGCTGTTCTTTTTCCGCGTCCCAGCCGGTTTGTGCATCTACTTCATCACCAGCAGCTTGTGGGGAATCGGCGAGCGGATTTTTGTCAAGAAAACGCTGCCCAAGAAGTCGCATTTTGACCCGTCGATGCTAGAAGGCACCGCCGTACCAACAACCGGCAAGGCGTCCGCAAAGCAAGAAACGCTCGTCGACAAAATCAAGAACAAGGTCAACAAACCCGAACCGACCTTTGATCGCCCCAACAAACGCAAACGACCGAAGAAATAGGATTTAGGTTTTAGGGATTAGGTTTTAGCGGACAGGGCAGAGCGATCCGCGACGGTCTTCCTACACTCTTTTTCCCTAATACCTAGTACCTGTATCCTGTAACCTATAAGCTACTTCGCCAACTCATCGATCACCTGTTGATCGTGCCCATCAACTTTGACGCGTTTCCAAACCTTGGCAACTTTTCCGTCGGCGTCGATCAAGAAAGTCGATCGCTGAATGCCCATCGATTTCTTGCCATACATGTTTTTTTCGCGATAGGCACCATATTTTTCGCTGACGGTATGGTTCGCGTCCACTAACAGAGGGAATGGCAAAGAATATTTTTCGCGAAATTTTGCATGACTCGCCGCCGTATCGGCACTGACCCCAAGCAAGTGAACCCCAAGCTTGGACAGCTCGTCAAAACGGTCACGGAACGCACAGGCTTCCTTCGTACAACCCGGCGTATCGTCGCGAGGATAGAAGTAGACAACGACCGGTTTTCCTTTCAAATCGCTTAGTTTTACCTTAGTTCCCGTGTCGTCGGCCAAGGTGAACGCAGGTGCTTTGTCGCCCGGTTCGATCCAATCTGCCATCAATTATTTTCCCAGTTTTGAGTAGTGAAATGGGTCGGACCATCATTGCCAAAAGGATAGCGAACCGTCTACTCACGCGTTTGCTCGAAAACTTCCGTCCACATAGGTGCGTGACAGCACCGGTAAATCTACTAGACTCTCGACTATGAGCGAAAATATCACCCCCTCGACGCCTGATCCAGCCGATTCATCGGCTCCATCTGCCGCCGCCCCTGCTGCCAAACGCAAAAAACCAGTTTACGAAGACCCGATGGTCAATCCTTCGCGTGCGATTCGCCCGCTAGGGACGGACGAGGGCCGCAAATTGGCGACCGAAGCTGCTCGCGTTGCGCTTGAAAACAATGGCTCGGACGTGATGGTCATCGACGTCTGTGCCCAATCAGCCGAGTTCGACTTCTTTGTACTGGCTACCGGTACCAGCCGCCGGCAACTGCACGCGATCAGCGAACAGATTGACGATGCGCTCGAAAAAGGACTAGGCGACCAACGTTTAGGGATTGAAGGCTACGAGGACAGCCGCTGGATCGTGCTGGACTATGGCAGCGTAGTGATTCACCTGTTTGACGAAGAAACTCGCGATTACTATGACCTCGAATCGCTTTGGGCCGACGGAACTCCGATCGCTTTATCCGACCTTGGCCTGACCGAAACCAAGTAAGTTCGCATTCGTCAAACCGCCGCTCGGTGGTCACCGAATCTGCGATCGGTCTCGGTCGCCTTTGATCACCTGACGCGCGCTAGTACCACAGATCCGTGTGGCCAATCAGCCAGCTCGGGCAGGCTAGGCTTTCCTTTTCAGCGACTCGGTTTGGGAAAATAGGCTCATCAAACTCGGTCGCTCGCGGTTTTCGATAGTCTTTCGAATCGCTAAAACCTTCCTAAAGAACGAGCAGAAAACAAGTGTCTGACCCCTTTTGTGCGAAGCACCCAAAGGGCCAGTTCCCGGCAAAAGGGGTCGGACTCTTTTTTCTCGCCCGATCCTAAAACCAGTTTGGTTGAGTCCACAAAAAGCCGCAGGTCGCATTATGCACATCCCGCAATTGTTGCAAGAACGTTTCGTCGCCGCGATCAAAGATCTGACCGACGATCCGGAAACCTTTGCCTCCATGATCCGCGCCACCACGGACCCCAAACATGGTGACTATCAATGCAACGCTGCGATGCCGCTTTGCAAAAAAGTCGGGCAAGATTCGCGCACACTCGCCCAGACCTTGGTCGAACGACTCGACGTCTTAGACTTTTGCGAAGCTCCCGAAGTCGCCGGCCCCGGTTTCATCAACCTTAAGCTTCGTGACACGTTTCTGTGCGAGCAATTGCAAAAGATGCTTGGCGACGAGCGATGCGGAGTCACCAAAGTCGCGTCGGGTGACAACATTGTGATCGACTTCTCGTCCCCGAATGTCGCCAAACCCATGCACGTTGGCCACATCCGCAGCACCGTGATCGGCGATGCACTGGCGCGAACATTAAAGTTTTTGGGTTACAACACGATCACCGATAACCACCTCGGTGACTGGGGCACCCAATTCGGGATCATCATCTACGGGTACAAGCACTTTGGTGATCCGGCCACCGTTGAATCGAACCCAGTGCCTGAGCTGTCGAAGCTGTATCGCCATGTCAATCAGTTGATTGAGTATCGCAAAGCACTCGCTGCTGTTCCGAAAACCAAAGCCGCGATCACTGAAACCGAAGCCGAACTCGTTGCCGCAAAATCAGCATTGACATCAGCGGACGCCAAAGCACAAAAAAGTGCAAAGAAATTAGTAGGTGCCGTCGAGCGGCGACTCGCCGGGCTAAACGACGATCTGGATTCACTCGACGAAAAAATTACCGGCGTGACGTCCGACCCAGCGTTGTTGGCTGACGCTGAAAAGCACCCCAAGGTCGACGTTGCCGTATTGGAAGAGACCGCCAAGCTTCATCAAGGCGACAAAGAAAACTTAGCGTTGTGGGAAAAGTTTCTGCCACATTGCAAGGACGAAATCAACCGCATCTACGATCGACTGGACGTTCAATTCGACCATACGCTTGGTGAAAGCTACTATCACCCGATGTTGGGGCCAGTTGTCCAGCAACTCGAAGCCAAGGGACTCGCCTCGAAAAGCGACGGCGCGGTTTGTGTGTTCCTCGACGGTTTTGATGCACCGATGATCGTGCAAAAACAGGACGGTGCTTATCTGTATGCCACCACCGACTTGGCAACCTTGCAGTACCGGTTGGATACGTTCCATCCTTCCGAAATCGTTTATGTCGTTGATACTCGCCAAAGTGAACACTTTGTAAAGCTGTTCGCCGTCGCGGATCGACTGGGCATGTCGGATATCAAGCTGGTCCACGTCAACTTTGGAACGGTGTTGGGCGAAGATGGAAAACCCATGAAGACTCGCAGCGGTTCACTAACAGGTCTTGAAAGCTTGCTCGATGGGGCCGTGGACCGCGCCCGGCAAGTCGTTTGCAATCCTGATCGGCTAGAAAACTTTGATCCCCCCATGGATGAAGCCGAACAAGAATCAATTGCTGAAATCGTCGGCATTGGCGCGATCAAATTTGCCGATCTCGGGCACCATCGCACCAGTGACTATCGATTCAATTTGAACAAGATGGTTGCGTTGGAAGGAAACACTTCGACCTATGTCCAATACTCATACGCTCGCACTCAAAAAATTCTCGAACGAGCCGAAAAAGCCGAATCCGACGTCCTAGAACTGGTCAAACAGCACGGGGTTGAATTCACTCATCCCGCCGAACGAAGCCTGGCTTTGATGCTGTTGAAGTTCGAAGAAGCCATCGTTGCCGTCCATAAAGACTATGCACCGAACATGTTGGTCGAATACTTGCTTGAAACGTCAAAGGTGTATTCAAAGTTCAACGAACAGTGCCATGTACTGCGTGCTGAATCCGAAACCATCCAAGCGACACGACTGATGCTTGTCACGCTATGCGGCCGAGTGCTGAATAAAGGACTGAACCTTTTAGGTGTCAATGTTGTGCCACGGATGTAAATCAATCGGACAGATACTTACCAAGCCATCTAACGCATTGACAATTTGCGCAAAGCACGTAACTTAAACAATCACCTCAACTGTGATTAGTAAGTTTCAGTTTGGTTCATCGTTTCAGCACCCCCTAATAACTGCTGATCTGCAAGTCAGTTGATGCTTTTGGTAGCTTCGATTTTGTGACTTCGAGTCGATGACAAAGGTTTGATTCAATTCATCGGAGACCGAGTTGTCGGTCGGAAAGGTAGGAACACCATGGCAAAGAAAAAGACTGGCGGCCCCAACAAGTCACAAGCGATCCGCGACTACAGCAAGAGCAACCCTGAGCTGAAGCCCAAGCAAATCGCTGAAGATCTGGGCAAGAAAGGCGTCGCCGTGAGCGCTGGATTCGTTAGCACGATTCTTTCGACGTCAAAGCGCAAGAAGAAAGCGGGCCGTCCCGGTCGCCCTAAAGGTTCGGTCAAGTCGGTGCGAGCAGTTGGACGTCCAACCAAGTCCGCCGCAAAGGGAAAGACCAGCGGCGATGTATCTGTCGATTCGCTACTAAAGGTCAAGCAATTGGTCGCTGAACTTGGCGGCATTGCCGAAGCCAAATCGGCCCTGTCAACACTCGAACAGTTGATGGACTAGTTGGCGAAAGCAGCATCCACGAACGAGATGCCGACCACTTGTTAACAATGGTCATGCAGAGATCTTGCAGATCAAGCGAAGGGGATACCAGAAAACTGGCATCCCTTTTTTTGTGCAATCAACGACCTGCACAAACTGCACTGCCAAAAAACGTCCCACGTTTGTCCGGCATGATCTTTCGCTTGCGAGGTGAGGATTTAAACGACTTGTCGCGTGTTCGTCATCTAACAAAAGGACACCCGCACCGAGACAAAACGGAACTTGCGCGGTCGTCAGAACCGTTACCAGTGGTACGGAATGCCGCCGGTGTTGCCGCCTCCCCTGCTGCGAACGCTAAGACCGCCGCTTTTGCCACCGAATCCTCCCGATTCTGTGTAAACTGTTGGTTGGTAGGTGCGGCCCTTCGGATCGCCCATCCCACCGCATGCGGCGTCCCGATCCGCTGGCTGGGTCCAGAATCTAACTTACTTTACAGCGTCTTTGGTTCGTGATGAGTGATATCAGCCCCCAACTCTTTGCTCAACGTATCAGTGACCTCGGACTTGCCGATCACCGATCGGTGGAACAAGCGATCAACGAACTGGGCGTCGGCGAGCACACCCTTGAAGACATGATCAAGGTCGCTCAGCGCAACGGTTTGGTCACCACGCTGCAAACCGAAAAAATTCTCAAAGGCGATCGTGGCGGATACTTCTATGGCGAATACAAAGTCCTGTACCTGATCGGTGCCGGTACGTTCGCGCGCGTCTACCGCGCCCAAAAAGGCGACGAAGTGTTCGCCGTGAAGGTGTTGCGCAAACGTTTTCGCGATGAAATGAAAGAACTGGAACAGTTCCTTCGCGAAGGCCGGATGGGACTGAAATTGCGGCATCCGCACATCGTCAATATTTTGGACGTCATTCCCGATACGCGAAATCCGTTCTTGGTGATGGAATTCGTCGAAGGACAAACACTGCGAGACCTGGTGCGCATCCGAGGCAAACTGCCAGCGGATTTGGCGCTGCGGTTGATGTACGAAATCGCTTCGGGATTGGCCTACGCCGCCTCGTTGGGTATCGCCCACCGTGACTTGAAGTTGTCAAACGTGCTGATTTCATCGGACGGCAAAGCCAAGCTGGTGGACTTTGGCTTAGCTGCTTTGACGGACCGAAACAATCCGGAAAAGATGGCCGATTGCCCCAACGCTCGGGCGATCGACTATGCGGCTTTGGAACGGGGCACCGGTGTTCGCAAAGACGACCCGCGCAGTGACGTCTACTTTGCCGGCAACATGCTTTATCACATGTTGGCGGGTGTACCGGCGCTGACTGAAACGCGTGACCGCTTGCAACGATTGAACGTGTCGCGATTTCAATCGATTGTTCCCCTGCACGAACTCGTTCCTGATGTCCCCGGCGTCGCCAACCAAGTCGTCCAGCGGGCTCTTGAATTCAACCCCGACAAACGAATCCAGTCAGCCGCTGCGTTGCAGGCCGAAGTCAAAAAGGCCATGCAAATTCTCGAAAGCGGTGGCTCGCGGCGGACGTCGGATGACCCATCCGCACCCAGCGATGTGACCGATGAAGAGCCCCCGACGAACGAGGGCGAGGGCTACATCGTGATGTTGGTCGAATCCAAAGCGGCCCTGCAAAACGCAGTGCGAGAAAGACTAAAATCGCGAGGCTATCGAGTGCTGGTGATTTCGAATCCCAACCGCGCACTCGATCGATTCCATCCTGACGATGACGCACCCGCCGACTGTGTCGTGTTCGGAGCCTCTGAGCTTGGCAGCTTGGCGGTCGAAGCGTTCAACAAGTTCGGTTCCGACGAGCACACGGCATCGATTCCGTCGATTCTGCTAGTCGACCGGCGGCAAACCAGCCTGATCGCATCGGCCCGCCGAGGCGGGAACCGCAAACTGTTGCCGCTGCCCTTGAAAGTCCGCGAATTGCGAACCACTCTGATCCAACTGCTCGCCGGCGTCGAACGACGCCCCTTGGGAACGTACTAGGCGAAAAAGTTTCTGCCGATCTTGGTAAAGTCTGCGTGCGTCTAGCCCGATAAATACGTCATATCTGGTACACAGGCCAGATTCACGCGAAGTTACCGTTCTTGACTGATCGCCAGTCTTTCTCTAACTTTCGCATCATCAGCAGGCGACGTGGCCAAGTGGCTAAGGCGAAGGATTGCAAATCCTTTATTCGTGGGTTCGAATCCCACCGTCGCCTCTTTCTTTGGGTGAAACAAGCCAGATGAGTTTTAAACTCGGCTCGGATGCCACCTAGCGGACTGCCGCTCGCTGACTGCCAGCAACGGTCGCTTTACCGCTCTCCTGATCAGCGCCCACCGCAGTTCGATCCCGGCCCGAAATGATTTTGAAACGCAAATCAGTTGGAGCGTGAACGCCGCGTTGTCGAACCACAGCCGACTAACCGGGCCCCTCTGATCGCTTAGGCTCGACTCTCCCTCGGGCATTGGTATCTACCCAAGTTTTCTTCACCCTCGTTGGGGAGGGCCGGAGCCGAGGTATTAGCTTTCGGGGAGAGGAAAGTTTCGGGGCGGGGATTCGCGACGGACCAATACAGCCCCTCTCGCCAGACGCCCCTCCCCGCGTCGTCGCAAGCTCCTCCGCGACCCTCCCAAGGGAGGGTAATTTGAATTCGTCAAACTTGGGTAGATACCAATGCCCAAGGGAAAGTGAATTCGCGTTCGTAAACATCGCCAAAACTAAATGTCCTAAGCCCGACGTTCTCACACTCGCGCGTTAGGAAACCTGAGCCCGTGGGTGAGCCTTCTCGTACACCTGACGCAGATTCGCCGCGCTGACGTGCGTGTAGATCTGGGTCGTCGCCAAACTCTTGTGGCCCAGCAACTCTTGCACGCTGCGTATGTCGGCGCCGCGGTCCAACAGATGAGTCGCGAAACTATGTCGCAAGGTGTGGGGACTCGTTCGCGAATCGAGCTGTGCCAAACCGATGTACTTTTCCAACATCCGGCCAATGCTACGGGTGGTCAGAATGTTGCCAAAGCGATTGACGAACACTGGTGCCTCGCGGCCTAACATTTCCGTCTTCGGATCACGAACGCGGCATTGCTCGTACTTGCGAATCGCTTTCAGAGCGTACGATCCCATCGGTGCGATCCGTTCCTTGCGGCCCTTACCGCGGACGCGGACGATCTGTTCATCAGCATCGACGTCACCATCGCGCAGCCCAACCAGTTCGCTGACCCGCAAACCGGCTGAGTACATCGTTTCGAGAATCGCTCGATCACGAAGTCCCGATGCATCACCGCCCGGAGGCGTCACCAACAGTCGGCCGACCTCGTCATTGGTCAACACGTGCGGCAGTTTGCGTTGCCGACGCGGATTACGCAGCGGCTTGGCTGGATTGCTAGTGGCAATGCCTTCACGCATCGCAAACTTGTAGAAACTGCGCAGCGACGCCAGCTTGCGAGAGATCGTGGTGCGGGCGTATTCAGCTTGCTGGAGCGCGGCTTGATAGGCGCGCAGATCCTGAGGCGTTAGCGTCCCCGGATTGGGCACTCGGCCGTGCGTCGCTTCTAACCAATCGACCAATCCGAACAAGTCTTCGCGGTAAGCCTTGATCGTCAAGTCCGAAGCATTCCGCTCGGATGCCAAGTACGTCAAGAAATGTGCGATCGATCGACGCATCAACGTACCCGCTAGATGAAGTGAATGTCGTTGCGGCTAGGACGCATCGTTAAGACCAACGCCCCAAAACCGTAGCAGACCTTGTGACAGATCCTCTGGGATTCGGGATCCTCAACATGATCCCGCTCTACCCGAAAACGAAGCGGACACAAGCCACTAGTGGAAGTCTTCGATCGACAAGCTATCGAAGTCTTCGCTGGCCAGCAGATCGTCTTCGGTTGGCACGGCATCGCGAATCTTGCGACTCAGCATCGCTGCGTCGTACCACGAAAAGTCCAACTCGGGATCCGCCGCAAATCGCGCCAACTGGCGCAGCGTCTCATCACGATTGTGGTCGTCAAAAAGAAAAATGAAACGTTCTTCACCTTTGACCAGTGCGAGAACGTTGATTTCAGTATCCATTTCTTCCATGTCCGAAAAGCGAGAGGCGACCAGGCTTACCGGCACGCCGAGATCTTACCCAGCCTGCCGTTGCTCAGTATCGGCTCAGTGGCCAGCGTAAGATGAGGTCGCTTTGGTCCGCACCCCCTCGAGATTCAAGCATCTCCATGATGTGAAGCTGACAACAGAAAGAGATGAAATCATCGCTACGTTTTAGGTAACCCTGCCAACCGGACGAACGTGCATCGTCGCCCGTTTCAACGAAGTCTGCTAAGCGTTTTGTGAAATAAGGGTCATCACCGCGGTAGATCTTGGTGTGCATCAGGACCGGTTCCGTGCTAGCAATCACAGTCGGCCGAACCGGCGATGGCGGGTCGGGAATGAAGTCGGTCGCGTCGGGCCAATCGGCAGGCATCGGCGCGGCGATTTCTTCGTTGACGAACTGGTCACCATCAAAGACAAATCCGTCGCCAGCAAATTCGCCCGGATACTGTTCGGTGAACTCGGCTGCATATTCGCCGGTGTACTCATCTGCGGAATCCGCAGGAAACTCAGTTCCGAATTCGCCAACGTACTCGCCGCTGGCCGATTCCACCGGCAGCGACGGAACGCCAACCGCCGCGGGCGTGGGAGTTTGGGTGGCAAGTTGGCTGCGGGCGAGTTCGAATTCTGCCTCGCGAGCGATCCGCTTGGGGATCTGCTTTTCCGCATCGGTTCCCCATGGCAATCCGTATCCGGCGGGGATCGTGTGAAACCCGTCGTTCGCCGCGTACCACTGGACCGTCATCGCCATTCGCGGCGGATAGAACGCATCAAAGTCGGTGACCGAGCCCACCACGACCGCTTCGACGCCCATCAACTTCGCAAGCGATTGGAAGTCGGCACCCGTTGTCGGTTCGCCGTACGTCATCGCGTACCGCAGCCACTGGGCTTTGGACACGCCCACCGGCAAGACTTCGAAACCAGGCACCGCCTGCAGCGCCGCATAGTACTTTTCCGTGACCAGATTCGTGTCCACGGTCGGTTCGTTGCTCTGGTTATAGAACGGCAGAATCGCAACGCGCTTCAGCTGAGGGAATGGGTTATGCACCGATTCCCGCTGCCGCGTTTCTGGAAACATCGAACAGCCGCCACCCAAAATCAGTGCTGCCAGTGCAAGCACGATCCCGCCGATGGTCGAGTCGAATGTCAGTTTAAGTTTCACGATGGTTTGCAGGCGCTAAGAGTCCGCGCAAGTCATCCCCACCCCCGTTACTGATGATCGGCGATGGCAACCGTCAAACTTGAAGCAATCAGAAAAACTTTCCCGACCCGCAATTCCGGCAAAGACAAAACCGCCCAAACACTTCGCCGCTCGGCGTCTGCTTGGGACCATTGGTATCTACCCAAGTCTGACGAATTCAATTCACCCTCCCTTGGGGTCGCGGAAGAGCTTGCGACGACGCGGGGAGGGGCGTCTGGCAAGATGGGCAGTATTCGTTCGTCGCGAATCCCCTCCCCGAAACCTCGTGCCTCGGCTTCGACCCTCCCCAAGGAGGGTGAAGAACACTTGCGTAGATACCAATGCCCTTTGGGAGAGTCGAGCCGAAGCGAGGAGAGGGTGTCCGCGATTGCAAGCCCCACCCGGCCGCTACTGCGTCCGACCTCCCCGCTGGGAGGTAAAAACGGGAGGATTCCAAAGCCTGAAAATCTCGCAGTTTCAAGGTCAACGGGCATATCGATTTACGATCATCACCTTCACTCTCCCTTTGGGCATTGGTATCTACCCAAGTCTGACGAATTCAATTCACCCTCCCTTGGGAGGGTCGCGGAGGAGCTTGCGACGACGCGGGGAGGGGCGTCTGGCGAGATGGCAGTAATCGTTCGTCGCGAATCCCCTCCCCGAAACCTCGTACCTCGGCTCCGACCCTCCCCAAGGAGGGTGAAGAAAACTTACGTAGATACCAATCCCCTTTGGCAGAGTCGAGCCGAAGCGAGGAGAGGGAAAATCCAGATCACTAGCACTTGCAATACTGATTCCGACTCTCCCAAGGGCACTGCTATCATCACCTCCCTTCGGGGAGGTCGGACGCGGTAGCGGCCGGGTGGGGCAACGGTATTGATGTGTTTGGACTCTTTTCACTCAACATTCCACTGCGCTTGTTGGTCCGGTTGCGAAACGAAAAGGGAATCCCCGCATTCGATGCAATCGCAATCAAAACGGAATCGACATCTCGTAGTACTTCCTCGTTAGTAAATCGAATCACCGTCCAGCCTCTACCAACTAGGTATTCCTGCCTCCGTAGATCCTTTTGCTGTACAGAATCGTGGTATTCGCCGTCTAACTCAACGACAAGTCGTTCTGCGACACATGCGAAGTCGACAAAGAATGGCTCAATCGGATGCTGTCGGCGGAACTTCATTTCACAAAGTTGCTTTCCTCGCAGGACGCTCCAAAGCAAACCCTCCGCCTCGGTTTGTGTTGCACGCAGCGATTTGGCTCGCTGCGTTTGCTTCGGCGTCTGTCGTTTCATTGGAATTTCTCTCTTTCACTGACTGAGTAAGCCCCACCCGGCCGCTACCGCGTCCGACCTCCCCGCAGGGAGGTAAAGTTGGGAAGATTCCAAAGCCCGAAAATCTCGCAGTTTCAAGGTCAACGGGCATATCGATTTACGATCATCACCTTCACTCTCCCTCCGCGAGAGTCGAGCCTAAGCGAGGAGAGCGTGTCCGCAATTGCAAGCCCCACCCGGCCGCTACTGCGTCCGACCTCCCCGCAGGGAGGTAAAGTTGAGAAGATACCAAAGCCTGAAAATCTCGTAGTTTCAAGGTCAACGGGCATATCGATTTTCGATCATCTCCTTCACTCTCCCTTTGGGAGAGTCGAGCCTAAGCGAGGAGAGCGTGTCCGCGAATGGAAGCCCCACCCGGCCGCTACTGCGTCCGACCTCCCCGCAGGGAGGTAAAAAGTTGGCAAGATTCCAAAGCCCGAAAATCTCGCAGTTTCAAGTTCAACGGGCATATCGATTTACGATCATCACCTTCACTCTCCCTTTGGGAGAGTCGAGCCTAAGCGAGGAGAGGGTGTCCGCGATTGGAAGCCCCACCCGGCCGCTACTGCGTCCGACCTCCCCGCAGGGAGGTAAAAGTTGGCAAGATTCCAAAGCCTGAAAATCTCGCATTTTCAAGTTCAACAGGCATATCGATTTTCGATCATCACCTTCACTCTCCCTTTGGGAGAGTCGAGCCTAAGCGAGGAGAGGGCGTCCCCGAACGCAAACCCGAACGGAGTTTTACAATTCCCTTTAGAAATTAGCGTCCATTCGCACATCCGCGGGCGAAAACATGGCCTTACCTCCGCGAAATCAAACGGTCCGATTTGCGAAGTCAAAACAGGCTGGCAGCCTGAACTATTCTGCCGGACTCGCAGCAGCCTCGGTTGGCTCTGCCTGATCCGCGTCAGCTGAGTCTCCGTCCGCTTCGGTCGGCTTAGCTTCATTCTCGGCGGTCTCCGCTTCGGCTTTCCGGCCGCTTTCCTTGCGGTGCTTTTCTGCCATCTTCGGCTGTCCCAGCGCGTCATAGACCTCGGCCAAATTCTCGTGCAATTGAACCTTCTTCTGGCCCGTCGCTTTGGGCAAGACTTTTTCAAAGTAGGGCAATGCTTCCGCGTACTTCTTTTGCTTGAACAATACCATCGCCATCGTATCACCGAACGACGCGTTGTCCGGAGCCGTCTCGATCGCCATCTGAATCAAGCTTTCCGAGCGTTCAAAATCCGGGTCGTCCGATTGGCACAGAACCCAGGCCAGATTGTTGGCTACGATCGCCATCGACGGATCAGCCTTCAAGGCTGCTTCTAAGTGAAAGATTGCCCCCTGCGAATCAGATTCTTGCCACAGCAGATTTCCCAGCGAAAAGTGAGCCAGCGGAACCGTATGGCCTTCCGCGATCCAGGTTTCTAGCTGCTCGCGAAATTTTGCACGCAGGTCCGCTGAATCACTGCGTGCATAAAACGCGTTTAACACCTTGTACACATTCGGGTTCGACGGATTCAACTTGGCGGCTTCCGACAGCATCGCCATGCGTTGTCGATCGGCACTATTTTCAGAACTGGGATCATCACCCGGAATCTGCTCCATCCGCATCAAAACTAGATTGGATGCAATCGCACGAAGCGCCGGATCGTCGCCGGTCAGTCGCAACCCTTCATTCAAGATCGCGTCGACCTGTTCGAATTTTTTCTGACTCGCCAGGATCGCCAACAATCGCACTCGCTGCGCACTGTCCATCGGATCCGACCCGATCGCGTTGACCGCATACGCCTCGGCACGCGTGCTGGCACGAGCCGCGTCTTCTTCGCGACCCAGCCGCCGATACAGATTGCTGATGTCGAACCACAACTCGGGCTTGCGTCCCGCTGCCGACTCGAACCGTTTGACCGCCTCGTCCACCTGCTCGACGGCCAAGTGATAGTTCGCCCACAAAATGTCATTCTCGGGCGTGGCATCGCGAGCCCCATGGCGAAGATGGAACTGTAACTTTTCGACCAAATCCTTGTTCGTACCGTTCTTGGCAATCGCAGCACCATACATGATCGCTTTCTGCCGGTGCGCCGATGCGAACCCCACCGAATCATCGGGTGCCAAACGGTCCAACATTTCTCGCGCCGCCTGAGTATCCCCGGACGCATCCAGGATCGAGACCCAGTTCATTTGGTCCTGTTCGCTGCCACGGTCACCGGCACCGACCAACCGCGAGTAATAGAACTTGGCCTTCTCCAAATCCTTGTCCGCAACCGCCTGACGAGCCGCCAACCGATATTCGACCGCGATATCATCGCTAGTCGTCATCGCACGAACGATCAATCCAGCAACGACCAGGATCGCCAAGATCGCCGGTGAATAGATCAGAACTCGATACAAATTACGTTTCATCGAAACCAGGTCGGGTAAGAAGTCCAAGCGTCAGCGAACCATCGCCAATCAAAGCAGCCCGATGATCCCAAATCGCAAGTCTGGATCTCCCATCGTATCCGCCGTCCCCCCCGATTTCAACGACAACCAGCCACACCTATGAATTCACAACATCCATAACACGATGCTTCGCCGGAGCCAAATCGCAAACAAGGCACCCTGGGCGAGCCAAAGCTGCGCGGGCGAACTTGGGCCCTCGGAATGTCACGCCGTTGGCGCGAATGCCCAAGCTAAGACGTCGCCGGTAAGAACTAGTAAAGTGCTAGCACCGAGCCGACCTAGCGCAACGACCGACGCCGACGGCGCTGAATGAACACGCCAGCATAAGCAACTGATGCAAAGCCAAAAGCCGAAGGCTCCGGCACGGCCGTGACGGTTACGTCCATCCCAACGAATCCAATCGAACCGCTCGTCGCTTCAAGTTTAAATGACTGATTAGCGGCGAGTGCGAATGGAGTCGTAAAGATGAACTCAGTTCCCGAAGCGATTGTCTGACCCGCGAACTCAAAGCCTTCTCCGGAAACAAAGCTCTGGAAGGACAGAGATGAAACCGTCACCGCTCTATTGAAACTCAACGTAACCGACTCGCTTAAGTTCGCGTCGAATCGGTCCGTGGTATCGCCAGTCGTACCGACTGCTCCAGCCCGATCAACACCAAAGCTGCCAGAATTGGCATTGACCGATGGTGCCGCTAAGGGATTGTTGTCCGCAATTTCAATGATCGACAGCTCAAGACCGGGAAAGCCAACTACCGACAACCCACTGGCTCCAGCGGTTTTGTCATCAATAGTATCTCCGAACGTCGTCGTCCCCGATGCATTTCGAAAATCGATGAAGTCAGCACGGGCCCAACAGCATCCCACGACGCTCAACAATCCGGCTATGGCTAGTCTTCTGAACATGTTCCGGTCTCCGAGTCGCAAAGAGTGAAAGGAAGCCGCCAACTTCCGACGCCAATAAGATAGGCGATTTGACCGGAGGATTCAAATGTTCACAGAGCGACAACGACCGATTTCACCGAACCTTCATCGCCCAAGACTTCACGACCACGCAGAAAGACGCTGCAGACCACGCGGCTGGCCCATCCGGCCAAAGCCACCATTTGCCTGGATCGGCCCGTAAGAGACTGCTCCAGTACGAGCAATTCACACTCCCCGTGGGCATTGGTATCTACCCAAGTCTGACGAATTCAATTCACCCTCCCTTGGGGAGGGTCGCGGAGGAGCTTGCGACGACGCGGGGAGGGGCGTCTCGCAAGACGGGCAGTATTCGTCCGTCGCGAACTCCCTCCCCGAAACCTCGTGCCTCGGCTCCGACCCTCCCCAAGGAGGGTGAAGAGTGCTTAGGTAGATACCAATGCCCTCCCAGAGGGCATCGGTATCTACCCAAGTCTGACGAATTCAATTCACACTCCCTTGGGGAGGGTCGCGGAGGAGCTTGCGACGACGCGGGGAGGGGCGTCTGGCAAGACGGGCAGTATTCGTCCGTCGAGAATCCCCTCCCCGCTCGTTCCTCGCGGCCCTCCCAGAGGGAGGATGAAATCATTTTCAATGCTGTTACTTGAGCAGTCACCGTCGACCGGGCTGACCGTGGTTATCGAAAAAAGGCACAGAGCCCGTTAACGCCGAATGAAAAAGCGCTTCCGCTGACAAGCTAGAAGTCGATGTCAGCTCAATTTCCGTGTCGTGGATGAGGCCACAAGTCCTTCGCAGTGGAGAGACTCGTGGCCTTGTCCACGACGGCGAAAGCCGCTATCCGCCCGCTTCCTACTCGGCGGTTGCGGCCGCAGCGCCAGCCCAACGCGGACCGTCAAGCAACTCTTTGCGAGCGGCAAAAAACAGGGCCTTTAGCGAGGCAATCTGTTCGTCAGTGTAGGGCCCCGAACGATCCGAGTAGAGCTGGATGGTCGTGCCAGGAAGGTTCGGCAGGGTGGGATCACCAAAACCGAAACGCTTAGCCGTGGCCTTGATAATATTGCTGGCCCGACTCGCACGACACGACGCGACAGCGTCTAGCGGGACGAAGCTTTGTCGTTACTCAACAATTGAATATCGTGATCAACCATTGATTTGACGATGCCATCGATGCCGGTCGTTGCTTTCCACCCCAAATCGGCATGGGCACGACTAGCATCGCCCACCAAATTTGTGACCTCAGCTGGGCGAATGAAGCGAGGATCAGCTTGATAGTGGTCGCGCCAGTTCAAACCGACTCTTTCAAAAGCACTCGAAAGGATATCTTCGACGCTGTGTGAGGTCCCGGTTGCCAATACATAGTCATTGGGTGAGTCTTGATCGAGCATTCGCCACATTGCGTCGACATAGTCCGGTGCATATCCCCAATCGCGACGTGCATCGAGGCTGCCCATCCGTATCGTGTCTTCCAATCCCAACGAAATCGCGGCGGCAGCACGAGTAATTTTGCGGGTCACGAATGACTCGCCCCGACGTGGCGATTCGTGGTTATAGCAAATCGCATTGACCGCAAACAAACCGAACGACTCGCGATACAACCGGGTCATTTGGGTCGCAAAGGCTTTGGCGACACCATACGGCGAAACGGGTCTCATCGCCGTATTCTCATTTTGTGGACCAGTCTCAGGCCTGCCAAATATTTCGCTACTGCTGATGTGCAACAATCGCGGCGACTTGGGTAAATCTCGCAAAATCTCAAGCAGCTTAAGCGTCCCCATCGCAGTGAACTGACACGTCGATTCGGGGATTTCAAAACTAGCACCAACATGGCTTTGACCGGCCAGATGATAGACTTGATCTGGCGCCGTCTTATTCAATATCCGTCGAATCGTCGTTACGTCATCCAAATCGGCGTAGTGCAAGAACAATCGCGAATTGTAAATGCTCTTATCATGAAAAATTGGATCCAAACGCAATCGCGAAATCGAACTACTACGACGAACCAATCCATGAACCGTGTACCCCTTTCGAAGCAGCAATTCCGTCAGATAAGAACCGTCCTGCCCTGTAATTCCAGTAATCAGTGCGGATGGCGAGTTCGATTCGGTCATGATCTACAGGTGATTATTTTTGGGTTATTGCTTGACGCAAATGTGCGAAGTGGCCGTCAACGTTAAAGCGACGATTCTTGCCCAAACAAAGTTGTCAGGCTCGACAGCGGGCAGCATAGTCTTTGTCTGGCGTGGACACGGAAGTTTGCTTCAGCAAGCTGAGTTCGTCGAAAACAAACGATCCAACGTTCGTCGCCATAAAATCAGACACAAACAAACTCTGATTTCACCAGATGTTTAGACGCTAGATCCAGTCAGCTTACCGAGCAGCACCGGCCCAGCGGGGCCCATCAAGAAGTTCTTTACGAGCGGCAAAGAACAGGGCTTGCAGCGATGCGATCTGTTCGTCGGTGTAAGATCCCGAACGATCCGAATAGAGCTGGATCGTTGAGCCGGGAAGATTCGGCAGAATAGGCCCACCGAACCCGAACCGTCTGGAAACGCTATCGACTAGAATTTCGACCGCCTGAACTGGTTGAAGAAGACTCTCCCGCCAATCCAAGTCACGCATCTCACTGCGATTGCGGTCAACGACGGTAAACATTACGTACCCCGAACTACCATCTCTTTTTGACATCGTTAATTCCGAGAAAGACAGGTTATTAAACGGAACATCGGTCGGTGATTCAACAAAGTAATCGGGCGAGGTTACCCAACCAACATTGACGTAGCAAACATTCAAATTGTGCCACTCGGCCCAGGGGCAATCGACGGAAAGAACCGCTCGAACACCGTCTCGCTGGAACCCCCAGGTGTACGAATCCGGAGCCTGCAGACCATTCTTCACGCGTTCAACATGCTGAAAACCTGAACGAGACCATCCCGCTAAATCGGCGGGCAAATCGGTTTCAGTTGACGCCGCCAACCGCGGCATTTGATCCATCGAGACAATCCCTTGATCGGGATCGCGCATCGCTGCGAACCACCCCAGCCCAATGATCGGCAGCAGGAGTGCGCCAATGGCTATCAGAGCCTTGCGTGAAAGCCCCCCCAGCAATCCACCGGCCTGCTCCAAGCCGTCGTCGCCCATCGAGTCCGTGCCATGAAACCCTCGGGCGCGGGCGAGTCGCTCGGCACGTGACTCTTTCATCTCGCCATCGGATCCCATCACTTCAGGACGCCGCAGCGACGGCAATCGCAATCCCGATCGTGCAACCATTTCACCCCCGTCTTCGACGTGGATTTCATCATCCCCTTCATCGAACCAGGCTATGCCCAGCTGACGCTGACAGAACACGCCGACGATTTGATCGGTGCTGGCCACCATCCCCAAGATGAACGCGAACACGACCATCGATAACATCTCGTGTCCGGCACCGCTGGCGTACCAAGGACTGACATTATCGGCCAGCACCACACAGGCAGCCACGCGGATGGCATTACCAATCAAGACCCAAAACACGGTCTGAACTAAATTGAAACACGTGCGAACCAGCCGGTGATGGGAAACCACCGCATAGACCGCCACCACCGCCAGTGACGAAAACAACGATCGCACGCCGCTGCATGCTTCCTCGGTCATGTACTGCGACTTTTCGGTAATCAACACGACGCCTTCGCGAAGGTGACGAATCCCGGCACCATCCAATAGCAAACTGGCAAGCTGACTCGCGAAGAACTGCATCTTGAAGATCAGCGTGTCGTCGTAGTTCATCGGCAAGGGAATTGCCAGCAACCACAGCGCCAACACCGGGGCCATCACCCACAATCCGCCCGAACCGACAAGTCCGTACGTAAGTACGCACGATGCCAGCGCCGTCGCCACGATGCCGACCCAAGGACTGTTCAGCAAATGGGCCGCTAACACCAGCACCACAATCACCCCGGCCCCGGTCATCAAGACGGATGTCCGAGGCCACGTGGCGGCTTCGACCGCCGCCGGCCAGCGCATCTTGGCCAGCACGCCAATCATCAAAATCAACAGCGGAAAGTACTGGTAATGCCCATCCCGCCAGGTCCAGGTGAAATACGTCCACCACAGCGGCGCAAACGCCAGCAAGGTCAAAGCAACCAATCCCCAAACCGCCGGTCTAATCGTCGTCGCGTCCAGCCGAGGTGAAGCGTCGGCCATTGGTGAGTTTTCAGTCATGGCGAGGGAGTAGGTGTTAGGCGACAGGTTTTAGGGAACAGGTTCCTGGGAACAGGCGCAGCGGCGGGAAAGTTTTTTTGGGCAGGGAGGCCGGATGGGGCCAGCTTACGGCAAAGACGTGCTGATTTCCAACCGCCGGGCATCGGTAAATGCGTATTGGACGTCGATCCTGACGTCACTTCAATATCGATTCACCCCAGGTGGCCCACTTCACGCCCATAGTCATCAAATGAAGACCATTTGCCCTGGGTCCACTGAAATTAGTGTTTGATTAGCGAAGATGAGTGTTCCCAAAATGCTACCAACTGGAACACTCATCGTGTCTAATCGCACACTAATTCCATCGCGTCCCCTTAACCTGATGCGGATCGCCTATTCACCCCTCCATTTCACGTGCGCTAACATCACTCTCCCTCCGGGAGAGTCGAGCGTCAGCGAGGAGAGGGCATCCGCGCATCAAAGCCCCACCCGGCCGCTACAGCGTCCGACCTCCCCGCAGGGAGGTGAATTAGGTAGTTGCCAAGCAACACCGAAAAACCTACACGCCCTTCTTCCGCAAGCAAGCAAGCGACGCGACCGGCCGAGGTGAAGCGTCGGCCAATGGTGAATTTTCAGTCATGGCGAGGGAGTAGGTGTTAGGCGACAGGTTTTAGGGAACAGGTTCCTGGGAACAGGCGCAGCGGCGGGAAAGTTTTTCCGGCAGGGAGGCCGGATGGGGCCAGCTTACGGCAAAGACGTGCTGATTTCCGACCGTCGGGCATCGGTGCATCCGTATTGGACGTTGATCCTGACGTCACTTCAATATCGATTCACCCCAGGTGGCCCAATTCACGCCCATAGGCATCAAATGAAGACCATTTGCCCTCGGTCCACTGAAATTAGTGTTTGATTAGCGAAGATGAGTGTTCCCAAAATGCTACCAACTGGAACACTCATCTTCGCTAATCGCACACTAATTCCATCACCTCTCTTCGACTTGATGCGGATCGCCTATTCACCCCTCCATTTCACGTGCGCTAACTTCACTCTCCCTCCGGGTATTGGTATCTATACAAATCTGACCAATTCAATTCACCCTCCCTTGGGAGGGTCGCGGAGGAGCTTGCGACGACGCGGGGAGGGGCGTCTGGCAGGATGGGCTGTATTCGTCGGTCGCGAATCCCCTCCCCGAAACTTTCCTCTCCCCGAAAGCTAATGCCTCGGCTTCGACCCTCCCCAAGGAGGGTGAAGAAAACTTGTGTAGATACCAATGCCCTCCGGGAGAGTCGAGCGTCAGCGAGGAGAGGGCATCCGCGCATCAAAGCCCCACCCGGCCGCTACAGCGTCCGACCTCCCCGCAGGGAGGTGAATTGAGCAGTTGCCAAGCAACACCGAAAAACCTACACGTCCTTCTTCCGCAAGCGGGCGACGCGAAAACGCCATTTTTAAAAACTAGCGGCGGTCTCCCCGACCGACCGCTAGACGTCGTCCGCAGGTGATGTTGGTGGCGCAACAACAGCAGCCTTGCGAATCTGTTGCGCCTTCTTCCGATCCTTGCCTTTTTTCTTATCGTCTTCTTCGTAATAGGAATTGTTTTCGCGATAGCCGTACGAATAACCGTACGAGTATCCGTACCCATACTGATAGGACGAACCGTAGTTGTAATTGCCTTCCGCTTCGCTGGACTTCCCGTACCCGCGAGCGGCTCGGCTGCCGACACCGTTGACGACGATCCCCAGCACGTTGGCGTCGAGCGTTTCCAACATCCGTGTCGCCTGAGCAACCGCTGGCTTGATGTTCTTGCGCAATCGAACCACCAAAATCACACCATCCACACGCGACGCTAAGTTGGCCGGATCACTCACCGCCAGCAGCGGCGGCGTATCGACAATGATCATGTCGTATTGCTTGCGAAGCAAATTCAGCAACCGATCGAAGTTCGGTGACGACAACAATTCCGATGGGTTGTCCGGCCGTTCGCCGGCCGTCATCACCGACAAGTTCGCCACCACCGACCGTGTGATCGCCGCCTGAATCCGGTCATCCAAACCCGCCGCATCCGCTTCGCACTGCTCAATCGCCCAAGCGGTTCCCTTGTCATTTTCAATGCCCATGACCTTGCCCACGCGAGGCCGTCGCAGGTCACCGTCCATCAACAGCACCCGGCGGCCGGATTGAGCGATCGCAACGGCGACGTTGGCGGCAATGGTCGACTTGCCGTCCGACGGTGTCGAGCTGGTCATTTGCAACACTTGGTTGTTGCCGGATTGATTGCTGAAGTAGATCGCCGTCCGAATCGCCCGAAACGCTTCGGCCTTTTGCCCCTTACCACTAAAGAACGTGACCAACCGCGAATCCAGATGTTCGCCCACCTCACCGGGTTCGACCTTGTGTGGTTTCAGAACCGGCACATGCCCAATGATCGGCAACCGAGTGTGTTCGGCAATGTCACGAGCACTGTGGTAGGACCGATCCGACATTTCCCGCAGCAAGGCCAACCCAAAGGCAAGCATGCCGCCCAGCAGCCCACCCAAAATCAACGACTTCGGCATCGATGGCGCAAACTGGTAGCCCAGCTTGGCGGTATTGAGCGGGAAGACTTTCAAGCCATCGCCGCCCGACATCAAATTGACTTCGTCCAAGCGAGCGACAATGCGATCATAGAGTTGTTGTTGCCGATCAATTTCACGAACAAACTGTGCCGATCGAATTTCACTATCACTTTCGGCGCGAGCCTGAGTCATTTCAGCTTCGTAGGCGTCGGAAACCACCGTCAGTTCCGAATCGAGAGCGTCCATTTCTTGACGAAGCGCCCCGACGGCAAATCGCACTTGTTCCATCGCCCGATTTCGCGGCTCAAGATCCTCATCTGGGTTTTGAAAACTAGACGCCTCGGCCGCGGCGGCCTTCATCGCTTCATCCAGTTCGGCGTTGAGCCGTTTCTCGTTTTCCTCAACTTTTTCGATCGTCTTTTCAATCAGCGCAATTCGTTTGTTGATCGTGTCGATCGCCGGGTGATCGCGACCGACCGTATCCACCAGCGATTCGCGTTCCAGTTGAAGCGGTAACAGGCTTTCCTGCCGCATCCGTTCGCCAGCGTTCAACAACGGCTTGCTGCGGATCTTTTCAAGTTCCCATTTTTGTTCCGGCGACATCGACCGTGTGAAGTCGGCGGCCGCATCGTCCGTCGCCTGAAAGCTACTATTAAGCGCCATCAAGATCGCTTCGTAGGGCTGTTCCTCTTCCATCGCCTTGCGAGTGGAGGACAGCAAAGACGAAAGCTTGGCCTTTTGAATCAGCAGATCTTGCCGCTGAGCCATGAAACGATCCGCATTGTCACGGTGGATGCTGGTCGTATCGTTGCCGCGATAAATCAGTCCGGAAGACTTCTTGAAGTCACTGAACTCACCTTCAAGCGTATCCAGCTTTGCCAGGACGTCATTTCGAGCCGTCTGAATCAAATCGATGGTTTCTTGCCCCACGTTGCGGAACTGCTCTTTCAAATGACTCGCATAGGCATCCGTAACCGCCTGAACGACCCGCTGCGATGTCGATGGCGAAGTACTATTGAACTGAATCTGAAACACACTCGAGCCGATCGAGCTACCGGCCGATCCAATCGATAGGCTCGCATCGCCAATTGCCGCAGCAATCTGCTCGGGCGCCATGCCAGCAAATTCCGGAGCCGTGGAAAGCTCGCCAAGCTCGGCGGCACGGCGCAAAATTTGCTCGCTGCGCATGACGATCGCTTCGTCACCTAAATTTCGCCCCTTTAGGCCCGTATCAAGCCCGTCAACCGGCAGGTTTCGGGCCAAGGATTCAACGATCTGGACCTGAGCCGCCGAGCGGTACATTGCCGGTTGACGCGTGAAGTGAAAATATCCAACCGCGAGTCCGATCAGCGTCCCAAGCGCAAGCAAGTATCGAGCATTCCAAGCCACTTTGGCATAGTCCAAATGACCGCCACCCACGGGCGACGCAGCCATTTCTCGACCGCGTCTATCCGCCAAGTCAGGAGAACGCGTCTCGTCTTGCGATTGCATTTGATTCATGTGCACGGGAGAAGTGTCTTCATTGAGCGATTTGGTGACAGTGACGCACCTAAGCGATTGGACGTCTGTTCAGCCAAAGCGTCTAGATTATCACAAATTTATTGAAATCAGAAAAAGAGTGAGGCAAAGAAACGGAAAAAATCTCTTCTCAACCGGAAAAACGAACCCAAAGCGAAAAACGCCACCTTTCGCCTAGTTTCTTATCCGAGAAGGTGCACCAAGCGTACCGCTACGCTGCGCCGCTCTTCTCGCGCCAAACTCGTCTCCCAGATGAAGCGAGACGTCAATTTTCGAGGAAAGCCGATATGAATTTGGAGGAACTACCCGACACGAAGCACAGCTGTCGGTAGACGATCCCAACTGCACTGAATTTGATCGTGAATTGGCGAAATCGTCGCAATGGCCGAAAAATCAAATCGATCAATGCGAATCATCGACCATTCGCCGGACCTTTTGGTCCAGCAGGACAAGTGAAAGCAGCAGTTCGGCGTAAAACCGTTGGACCGAGTAGTAGATCCCCCGCCAACCATCCAAGATCAACATGCGATACACCAGGCAATAGAACAGAACGACAAAAGGCGCGATGACGATTTTTGTTCGCAACCAATCCTTCCAACTCAAGTCTGAGGCGGGTGATGAATTGATCTTTTCGGCCTCTAGAAACGCATACTTTGCTTGAGCGCCAAACCAGGATGCAATCGGCTTTCGATCGTCATGGTGAATATGACTCGAGATTTTTCCAAGTTCGCCACTAACGTGCACTCGATGCGCGTGCCCATCTCGCACATAGTGTGCCAGTTCAGTTCGGTAGAGAACAGTTCGCGGAGGATAGAGGGTCGCCCGCAATGGCTTGCCAAAAACACAATACTTAAAGGATGCACGGAAACCAGCCATCTGCGAATCAAGATGACTGATTTCATCGGCGAGCTCGGTACTACAATTGTAATCTGCGTCTAACGACAATACCCATTTGGTTTTAACTTGCGAAATACCAAAGTTGCACTGGCCTGCGAAGTGATCAAAAATCCGTTGGACAACATGAACGTTTTTGAAACGCGCCGCGATCTTGAGAGTTTCATCCGTACTGAAACTGTCAACTAACAAGATACTCCTCGCCCAAGACAGTCCTTGAAGTGTTCGCTCGAGGTTAGCCTCTTCGTTATAAGTAAGAATTACTGGAGTTATGTCAGCTAGCGAAATCTGACTCGAAACGCCAGACTCCGACGCTCCTGGAGACAAGCCGCTACAGGCTGTTGTAGAAGTCACTCATTTGCTCCGCTGCATTGCGCCATGTAAATTCACGCCGGGCATAATCAGAACCCCGCTGGCCCATATTAAATCGGTCTTGGTCGCTCAATGTACAAGCTTGCGAAAGTGAGTTAGCTAACGCATCGATCTCCGGTGCCACCCACCAACCCATTTGATGATCCCTCAAGCATTGCCAAGGCGTCGCTGTGGTCGCTATCACTGGCAATCCACTAACCATCGCCTCGGCAACAACGATCCCAAAATTCTCGCTGAACGAGGGGAGCACAAACAGGTCCGCGGACTGGTACACGGCCCATTTATGACCGTCCTCGATCTCGCCGTCAAACGAGATTTTCTGATTTAAACCAAGTCGATCAATTTCACGCTGGACTTCGAATTGATGCCCATTTTCATCAGGGCCAACAATCGATAGTCGCCAGTTCGCAGGCACACTGGCGTGATGCCAAGCATGCACCAGGTTAATCAAGCCTTTCTTGGGGTGAATCCGCGACAGAAACAAAGCCGTGCGTTGCCGATCTGGCCGATGATCACCTGACCGACGAACAGGAAGATCATTAGGAACAGTGACGGCATTGGGAATCACGCAGGCTGGCTGTTTAAATCCCAACGCTCGCACTTCGTCCAATTCCAGTTGCGAGGTGACGTGAAAAGCAGTCGCCGACTTCAGATCTTTTTTTTGGAAGGCAAGCCAAGCGAGCCTCTTTTTCGAACTTCCAAAGTTCATTGCCCAGGTGCCCAACATTCCGCGAGGACTGACCACACGGACCATGCTATGCCGTTGACAAAACAGGGCGACCGCATGATTAGATGCGAGCCAAACGCCATGGTCGTGGATCACCGGCCGATGGAACCCTTCACTTAGCCGGGCAAGATGCTGGGCAAACATTTTGGGGATTCCCCACTGCCGAATCCACGTTGACTCACTTGCACTGTGAACCCTGGATAAGTCCGCCGGGAAATTACTTTGCACGGTTGGATCCGCGGAAACCCCAACCACCAAATGGTTATCGACCCCCGCGTGAACGAGAGCATCACAAATCGCAGGTACGCTGCGAGAAGTGCCGCCATGATCCCAGCGCGTGCTAGCGATCGTCTGGACGACTCTTAAGGTTTTGTCTGGCATGCGTTTTAACAAGTATCAGCAAACAACCGAGTCTAAACAGTAGATAGCTGAGAAAAAAGAAACTGACTTAAGTATTGCGAGATCTGACCGCCATTTCTTGCCTATGGAAATCCGAGCAATTATTGCGAAAAGTCCTGCTCAAATTCGCATCGACAATTTACGAACCGCGATTCGACATTTCCATTTACACTACTAAACCGGCAATAAAACCCTTCCGCGAAGAGCTTATAATAAGTAGGTCAACACTCAATCGTGATTCTACATCGCGTTACATAACGCGCAGAAAAACGCCACGAAGGTTAATTGACACAAGTCCGGTTTTCAATATCTAAGCCGAGGCTTCAGGCAACGTCTCTCAACTAATACGGTAAAACAACTCAGTCCAGCGAGAGGCCCACGCTTCTGCAGAGTACGCTTCTGCAAAACGCTGGCTGCTTCTTCCCATGGATTGCAAGCCACCATAGTTTCGGTGGACCCAGATAAATGCATCGCAGATAGACCGCCCTTCGGATGCACAAACATACCCATTAAAACAGTGGTGAACGAGGTCGACTGAAGCCCCACATGAGCTAGTGGTAATTATTGGTAATCCTGACGCCGCCGCTTCAGCAATCACGGCCCCCCAGGGTTCGTAGCGGCTTGGCAGAACAAATGCTCCAGCATGAGCTAGTTTATTCGGTAGATCGTTGGGCTGGACAAAACCATGATCAACAATGCCAGGAACTCGTAAAAGTGACGCAAGAGGACCGGATCCATAACAATCCAGAGGCCATGGATCAGTTAGCATTTCGCGATACAACTTGTATCCATCAACAAGTTCATTGATTCCCTTTTCGGAAGCGTAGCGACCAATATACGCGAACGATTTCGGCCAAGGATTCGGACGATGCTCTCCCCCTGCGCGAAATGATTTGTAGTCAATCCCGTACATCCCAGTCATCGTTTGTGACGCATTAAACCCTAAGCGTTTTGAATATATTTGCCCGCGATCACTTGCAATCACGACAGCTAAGAACTGATTGCAAAAGCGATTCAGAAGGAGACTCCCTAATCGCTGACTCCACGTGTCACGCCATGGCGTATCAATAACCAGAACAAGGCGAGCGTCCGCCAATTCTCTTTCCCTCGCGAGCTTACGATAGGTTCGCTTGCCCCAGCCACAAATGACTAAAATATCGGGTTTGCCAGCTAACACAGCACTCCGAAGCGTTTCGAAACTGCTATCAGCCAAAAGCGTGTGATTGTTTACTGCTGCGACAACATTGTTGTCGTAAGGGCGTTTTGTCGGATAAGAAACGATACTGAGTTCACATGTATTTTGCAATTGGCACCAGCAAGCCGCCATATAAGCGTTCACTTCATTCCAAACAAACGTAACACGTGGGCGAGCGGGCGATTCTACAACGCAATGTTTTTCAGTATACACGCGTTCCATCCCTCAAATCCGCATGCACCAACCCATTACTTTCATGCACGAAAAGTTTCCGATAAATCCCAACCACAATAAACCAGCCAACAATCCCGTAGCTCATTAAGATCAAATCGATACCTGACCGGACGCCAGCAAACAATGCAAGTGTCCCGATTCCATAGACGATGAACCCACCTGTACTCGAATTTCTTTCCAGCATGTATGCGAGACTCCGCCCGCAACGCCCCAAGACAACTCCCCCAAAAAGACACCCAGGAAACCCAAACGCCAAGTAAAGTTCGCCAACTATCGATGATGAATACGAAACACCTTTTGCACCTAAAAATTCTGGCAAGCTAAATCCTGGATCAATTGGTTTCCCGGGCCACAATACACGTGGCACCGGACGCGACCCGACCCAAATTAACCAACGCCAAGTCACGTGCGGGTGTTGCGCTGGAATAATTACCGTGAGTTGAGAAAGCCGCAAGAAATTATCGTCGACATGCAAATACTGCCGCTGGGCCATCCTATCTCCAATGTCCCCAGATAAGATCCGTGAAAGCCCGTCATTTCGATAGAGCAATATCACTTGCATAACTAGTAGAAGGATCGTGAATACGAAACCAACGACCAGTACCGAACGAAAACGAGGCAGGGGATTTGAGAGAAACCATACGACCATTCCTGATCCGACTAGAACACCGATCACTCGGCGCCCACCACCTATGGAAAGAAGCGACGCTATAACCCCAGTCAAACAGATCGCAGTAAATGCTCGGCGGTTCAACCAGCCTATTTTCCGCGCCAGCAATGTTGTCAGCACAGGCAATACGTAACCAAAATAGGCGAAATGATCGAGAAACGCGTCCCAACCGCCCATTGCCCCACGAGCCCAAGGCGCTTCCCATCTGCTCCCCCCAAACGCACCAACAATAGCCTCGAAATCGAATTTCGCCGGGATAGCAAAACGGAGGAGGGCCAGGAAGAATGCAATCCAGATCAACACAAGTAGTTGCTTTGCGGATAACTGAATCTCGAGCCCTGCACGCATCCGGACCGGAAATCGCATAGGAGACAACAGCCCGCCAAGCCAAACGCCACTAGAAAACAATCCAATCGCTCCAAGCGAGTGCACTGTAGTTTCAGGATCAATTCCGGGAAGCGGATATGCGCCTTGGACCATGTCCAGCAGCAACCAATAAACCGGTGCAGCAGCTACAACATTTAACGCATGAAAAGCTGATTTGGGAGCAGCGAGAACGCTTGTGAACTGAGATATCAACAGGCCGATCGAGAAAACGATAGCTGGCAATCGCATCGCACCTGCAACTTGACAATCGAGCGGGACCATTGATATGGCGATGACAAATGACGCGACAATCGCAAAAAGGCCCAGCAATGGATTCGTCCGCCAAACGATGGCCAACGGGATCTCATTTGTTTGCACGTGAAAATCCTGCCGTGGTTGTACTGTTGCGTGGCCAAACGAAACTGAGGTTGTTCGGTTTCATTACCTCATCTCACACATTCTGCTAGCCACTTGGTCAATCGAAAACACTTCTCGGACATATGAATTAGCTGTCCACTCGGACACTAAAGAAGGATTTGCCAGACAGTCCAGAAGCGTTTCGACTAAGAACTCAGCTGAATTGCTTAATAGACGGCGGCCGTTCACGTTTTCGATAACCACGTCACCGCAATTTTTCGACACAACAATTGGTAGATGGTGAAATTGCGCCTCAAGTTGAGTAATACCAAAACCGTCGCTAAGCGTCGGAAACACCATCAAGTCGGCATTCCTATACCACTTGCCAACCTCGTTCCGTGGCACATTTCCGTGCCAATTAATATTGGCAATGTTTCGATGCTCTTCAGGCACATTTGAATGGTCCCCGACGACGTCAAAAACTAAAGGCTTGTGTCGAAGTAAATTCGCAGCGGCAACCACGTTTTCAATCCCCTTTTCCAAGGTAGCTCGTCCAATTACCAAAACACGTAGTGGCCTTAAAACGCAGAATCCGCCAGTGTTCTTGACTTCGGAATCATCACCGACAAATGTTTCCAGATCCGGATCCGTACTACTGGATTCGTACGCGACAGGAACGACAACGATTTTCCCTGGCTTGACTCCTTCCCTGATTAATGAGTCACGCGACCAATTTGAGTTAACAACAATCGTATCGGCCAACAAGCACTCTGAATGCCAATCAACCCAATACCGTGACGGGACCTGCCGTCTCGGTTTCCAATGTGGATTTGCTTTGTATGCATTCGCAACGAGGACGTCATGTGCCAAACCTGGGTCAATTTGACCAAGCACACACCTACAACCTGCACGCTTTGCCACCTCAAACACCGCTTTTGCCGTGTACGCATAGCTAAAAACAATTGGACGCGCATCTGAAGTGGCAAGATGTTTCTTGAGTTGGCTTGCAGCGAACTTACTGAACCATTCGTTTCGTTGCAGAATTTGGTCCCAACCTTTTGAGCCCAAAGGTGAACGCCAGCCTATCTCATGAAGCATCGATCTGATATTTGCGTGCGAGATTCGTTCCCCGACAAGCTCGGAATGAAAACGCCCCGCAAGCCGATTCGCCAAAACCGATCGCGGAATCCTGATTCCGCGCCTCAACCAAGTGTCCGTTATCAGCAACTGAAGCTGGGAACGCCTTGCAAAACCTCTCGCGAGGGCATAGTTCTCCCGTGCGCCCAACTGACAGACAATCCACTTACTTGTCATGGTTTGCCCCTAAGTTCAGGAGGCGAGATACGACAATTGCGATGCAGGAACCAACGTTCGCAAAACTCATAGCAAGTACATCCGTAAACAACTGCAGCTACACTTCCCCAAAACGCCATCCAGCCAGACTGCGGACGCCCTCCAAATTCCGCGAACAGGTATGCAGAAATGAGACTCAGCAAAGGAAAGTGAAAAATATAGATACTATAAGACCGTATACCCATGTATCGAAAAAACGTCGTAATACCGACTGCATTAATACGAGGACTACTGGCGCATGCAAGCGCGATAACGGATGCACACAGGCAACTCACAACCAACGCGGACGCAGTGGGCAGACGAGTCACCAAATAAAACGCAGACGATAACGCCGTGCAACCTACTGCTAGGCGAAGAGCCGTCTTAGATCCGAATCGCATCACCAATTCGGCGAGCCCAGCTCCAGCGAGCCAAACGGGATATTTCAAAAGGACCTGAGACGCGAAACCTAAATAAGAAAACGCTGGCAATAACATTTCTGCCACAGGGACCAGCAATAGAATGCCGAGCGGAATTACTCCGAACGCAACAATCCAATTGATCCTTCGAACAATTAGCCAGCATGGATACGCGATATAGTACACAACCTCATAGGCAATGGACCAAAGTGGCCCGTTGGTTCCAAAGTCTTTTCCCGTTGATGAGGGCAGGAGCAAGAACGCAGAAAAGACAGATTCTTTATCGTAGGTTTTGAACGCGAAAAGCCTATTGATGAACGCGTCCTCTGTACTGGCCAGATAGAGTGATTCGAAAAAGTGTCTCCCGAAAACATCAAGTAACAAAGTAGCAAATAACGCCATCGCGTATGGGGGAAGGATGCGGAGCGTTCGACGACGAAAATACCTCTTGACATCGAGCGAGTTCGAATTTGTTTCGAGTTTTAACTTAGATGCGAATCGCAAATGGATAAAAAAACCGCTCAAGGCAAAAAACACCCAAACGGCTTCATGCCCATAGCGGAATGCCGCCGACGAGTAGGCGAGCACGTCTTGCCACCAGGAGTGCTTAACGTTGATCCAACTAGAATGCCCCGCCCACAGCAGCCATCTTGAATGCCCCAACAACACGTATAGTGCAAGAAATCCCCGTAGCGCATCAAGCATTGCAAGGTTTGGTTTATGACTATCCGACGCTTCTAACACAAAGCATCTTCACAGAGTCGTTCCATTTCAAAAACCATCGGGTTACAACGTCCTTCTAAAGTTTAGAGACTAAGGCAAAGTATTTCGAAGGCAACGAAACACTACACCCGAACTGTCTCGGAGGCCTTGCAATAACACCGAACATTGATAGATCACGCAAAACAGCGAACGAACTGACGGAACACAATCAACCTTCAATTACTCTTCCAAAACAACAAAAAACATCTATTTTAGATTCTTTAACTCTCTAAGTGATTTCGGCTTCTTACGAAGCTCCCGAAAAAGACAAAAAGTCGTATTTGAAACTGGTTCACGGGATGATCTCAAGAATTCAAATAACCCGCCTAAAACCCCCAATGCACGAACGAAAATTCGTCGCGGGCGGCCGGTCCAGGTCATGCAACGTATGGTGGTCCCGAAGAGGAAGGGAACGAACATCGATGCTGGAACGTTTTGCCAGATAAACAGAATCGCATTTCGCACCCCATAATAATCCATTCTAACACTGTTTCGTTTCGGGGACTCATTGTGCGTAATTGGGGCCGCTGTGCCCAGACGAACATAATACCCTTGTTCTAGCATTCTGATGCAATAGTCCGATTCCTCTCCCTGGTGTAGCAAACTGTCACGAAAGCCGCCAAGCTTTAGGAAGAGCTTTCGATCTACTGCGTAAGCGGTCCCCTTGAAAGTATTTGTTATCATCGCCTCGGTTTGGGTCGGTGAGAATTGGCGCACTTCATCAGAATACGCAGGCTCTACATAGGGTATCGCGACAGCACCAATACACTCTTCCGTAAAATCGGCAAGTGTTTCCGCGATCGTATCCCTAGCTGAAAACTCTGCGTCATCATCAATCGAAAATACGTACTCGCCGGACGCTGCGAGAGCTCCCTCATTACGACTAGAAATATACCCAACAGACCGTTCGTGTCGAATTAAACGAACTTTTGGAAAGAACTGGCGAACGCTTTCACTTGTTCCATCGCTCGAACCGTCATCAACAACGATAATCTCTGGCAGCGTTGTCTGAGAAACACAGGACTTCAAAGCGCAAAGCAGCTCATCCTTTCGGTTTCTGCTTGCGATGACAACAGTTGCTAAAGCCATCGGCAAGGTTCACTAGCAGTTCGGCGAGAATACAGCACAACCATAATATCCTTTATTCGCGACCTCGAATTGTCTTGGCCGGAATGCCGGCTACAACGGTCCACGGAGCCACGGACTTCGAAACAACCGCCCCAGCCCCAACAACTGCGCCAGTGCCGATCGTCACGCCCTTCAGTATGATTACCCCTGCACCAATCCACGCGTTATCCTCAATTGTAACAGGCTTTGAGAGCATGAGTTGCGAACCAACACCAGTGCGTTCCGCTGTACTATGGTCCGAGTCGGTTATGTAACAATGAGGACCGATCATGCACCCGCTACAAATCTCAATTTTCTGGTGAGCGTCGATCATAGTGTAACGATTGATATATGCACTGTGAATCACAATTTGTTCAGCACCCGCATCTCCGTTTGCCAAAAGCACGACACCATCATCAAGGCTAGCGCCAGCGTGCAACGTTATCGCAGAAAAATTGCGAGGAATAGATATCGATTTCATCCATACATAACCGGAAATACGAACTCCCAGCAAGCGATACCAGATGTTCCGCAGCCTCGACATGGCACCGCTAACAACACGAAGCGACATCTTAAGGACAGATGCTCGCAATAATCGCAGTGGCGTGGAAGTCATCGCAGGGTTTTGACAATTAACTGCATCGGAAAACCGACTAAAAACCGAAACCGCCGGAGACTAACGTGCCAGCGAAAGGTAGAAGAATAGATTCGAAACGCATCACGAAAGTTTCGCTCACACAACAGCATCACTGCTAACGAGCGTGCGTGTTGCGAGATGATAAACATTCGGTTCTTAGCCTTCCCCCTCCCCCCTGGATAAACACCCTGCTTTTCGTTAACAATCAATCGCATTATGCCCGTGATTGCGTGACCAGTGTTCTCAGTCAGACTGTCAGGTTGCAGTCTCCTTGTCAGCGTAAAAGGGCGGCTAACTATTGCAAACCCTTCCTTCTCTCCGAGCCGCAACAAAAAATCATGATCCTCTCCGTTCCTTACGGAAATGTCAAAGCCACCAACATCTATAAAGGCGTCACGCCTAACTGCAATCATTCCGGCTCCCGCAAACCGGCCCTCAATTGCCGCAAGCAGATAGCAATCGTAAATTTTCGGCCGCGGTGACAAGAATTCAGGCATTTCAGATTTCACCGATTCGTCGTAACAACTGCCGCAAATGCAAGAAATATTCTTACGCTGTCTAGCTACATGAGCAAACACTCCAAGCGTCCACGGAAACCAAAGATCGTCGCTGTCCAGAAAAGCCAAATACTTTCCCTTTGCTGCCATCGCACCCGTATTTCTGGCAGTGCTCGGACCTGCGTTCAACTGACGAATAACAGTGATGCTGCCACTGATCTGATCAAGGAACGCCGATGTTCCGTCTGTCGATCCATCATCGACAACTATGATTTCGTAATCAGAAAACAACTGCGAATTGACTGATTCTATCGCTTCCCGCAGCAAGCAAACGCGATTGTAGGCCGGTATCACGACGCTAAACATAGGTCCGCCGGACCAGTCGTTTCGGTCAGAGATTTCGTTTTCCATGAAATTAACGCTTCAAGCTTTTGATTTCCCTGGCTGGAACGCCAGCTACAACCGTATTAGGTGGCACGTCCTTTGTTACGACAGCACCAGCGGCTACGATTGAGTTTGAACCAATCGCAACACCTTTAAGTATCACTGAATTCGCTCCAATCCAAACGCCATCTTCAACCACGATCCGTTTAAAATTTCCAATTCCTGAAGGCGTCTCAGCCGTCCGCGGGACGTGATCAAAATCTCCTAGATAAACATGCGGCCCAATCTTCACATCATTGCCAATTACAATCTTAAACTGGCAGTCAATTATCGCGAAATAATTAATATAAAACTTGTCTCCGATTGACAGAGAGCTTGCAGGAGCAGCGTTGATCTTCACACCAGATGCAATATAAGCCCCGTGTCCGCAAGCAAAGCACGTGCAGTCACCACTAAAAAATTTCTCCTGAGACTGCAAGTCTCTAGCAATTGAGGCGCCGTTTCGAATAAGAAAACTGCGCCGCCCGTGCCGTCCGAGCTTTCTTGCCCAATTCCGAACATTCATAGTCGAATTAGCGTCACTTGCATTTCTATTTGTCGGTCGAATTCGTTGACAGCTCTTTACTTACACTAGAATTCAGTGCAAATGTTTCTTTTTTTGAGACTCAGATTGGTTATTAAATCGGTTGAGTTGGTTAAACAACACTTGCGACGTTCCAGTGTGACTGAAAGCTTGCCTTCCGACTTCATAAGTGATGCGTCCCAACTTCACTCGCGTCTCACAGTCACTCAGCCTTTTCACACATTCAAGCAACTCGACATCGCCTGATGCAGTTAATACACCACAATTTGCATCACGGCACCAACGTATCGCCGACGCGTACACCGGCCCAAACACCAATACCGGCAGCCCCGTAGCAGAATAGTCTGTAAGCTTACTTGGAAAATGGATTGCCATATTGCACCGATCTTGATCTGAGAAGGAAATCGGCAAATACAAGATATCGGCTTCACGTTGAAGAGTCTCGACAATCTCTGCTGCGGGAACCAATCCACGAAATCGTGCACGAGGAGACTGAAAACCGGATTTCTTGGCATCTTCGCTTGTAAACGGGCCGTACATTAGAATCTCCGCGTTAACTGACAACTCGTCCAATACAGCGCAAAGCGAATTAAGAGAATCGATGAATCCTTTGGAATTCAACGATCCCGCAAACGCGAAACGGAGCGTGCTCGTGGTCTTTGGCCGTGGCTCCTGGTAGGTAATAGCTGAGACCTGCTTTGAACGCCCGGGATACAGGACCACTCCACTAGCAGAATATCGCTCTCGATACTCATCTACCATGTACGGCGAAACACAGAGCCTTGAAGCCGCATCACGATAGACCTGGGAAAACCTAACTTGAAAAAATCTCTTTGCCCGTGAACTTAATTCGATCGTACTTGGAACATCATCATGTACTATGAAATGCAGCGGAACTCCCAGTTGCTCTGCCAACTGCGCTGCAGCAATCCAAGAGAACCCATGACCGACCGTCAAAATGGCATCGGGCTTGCAGTTCTGCATCGTCTTGAGCACCACGGATTTGAGTCGATACTGTGCGTACACTGCAAGGACAGATAAGTAATACGTCGTGAATCGCGTGGTCCTCAGTCTCTGCAATGGATAGGGAATGTAGGCATAACTGCCATGAACCAATCTGCGACGGTCTTCAGATTGGATTCCACACTCAATTACATGCAATCGATCCGCCGGATAATCCTCCAACAATCGATAGAGAAGCGCCGATCCGTGATAGGAGCACTCAACAGGCACATCGCCCACGTAAAGTAACTTAGGTAACGTCATCAATAGCTACTGCTTGCGGAACCTAACGATGACATGATCCTGGCCGCAGGTGTATGCGGGTAACTCGGTCCAGTTCTTCGCACGCCTAAGATAGGGAATAAAACGCAATACAGTGCGACTTAAAAATGTTTTATTACTGAATTGACAATACGCAAATCGCTGCAGCGTTTGTCGCATTCGATCCGGAAACGGAGTGTCGTAATGAGAGCAGGGTTCGTACGAAACTAAGTCGAGCCCTAATGCATCGGCCAAGTAATCTGCGTACCGACGCGTCATCATGACTAAGTGTTCAACATTCCTGAAATACCACGAGTTCGCAAGATTCCTGACCATTGGCGTTGAATCAGCATCACCGGTGCAAATTATGAGTTCTCCGTCACGCGAAAGCGAGTTTGCTGCTTCGGAAAGAAGCCCCTTAGGGTTACCGAGGTGCTCAAAAACGTCCACCAAAACAACGACCGAAAATTTTTCTGTAAAGTTGCTCATTGAAAGGCTTCCAGGTTCGACCATAGTGATTCCCTTCGCCGCAGCCTTTTCGGCAGATGCTGGATTGATTTCGATACCGTAGCATTCGAGCTTGTCGGTTACACGCGATAAAAGACGCCCCGAACTACACCCTATATCCAGTACCAATGAGCCACTTTTTGCATTTTTCAAGTGGCCGAGTACAAGACGTTCATTCGGAAACAGACCTTCAATTTCCCACTTGCTGAAATCGACTACTCTGTAATAGCGATCAAGCGAGGAAGCGTTCAGCACCTGCGACTTAAAGACGAGCCCGCATTCTTTGCAGCGCATTGCCTCATAGCTCGGCTGGCCGAATGACTCGTTTCCAACGCGAACCTTGAACGAAGAGCCAGCAGGCCCGTCTGGCTGGAAGTGCGAGCTGCTGCAGCCAGGGCAAAACTCAACTTTCGCGGTCGTCATGCTTTCATCATGGTTTACGTCCAAAGCCTCTTGAATCATTTCTTGCATTCATAACCTCGGCCGTATGAAAAGACCATCTGCAAAAAGTAGGGTTTCACTCTTCGGGTCTACCGCCTGATTGAAGAATCCCGCAAATTGCAACCCAGACTCTTCGAGTAGCCCAATCACTTCGTAGTACTTAGACTGATCTTTGTACAATGGTGCGAAAAGCAACTCGACAAGAGCAATATCAACACACGATAGCGTCTTGGTCGCTCCCGCGAGAACACTAGACTCGTATCCCTGAACGTCAATCTTTAGGGAAATGCGATTCTTGGGAGCATTAATTTCTCCCATTATTTCATCAAGCGTTCTAATTGGAATCCTGACGCTGCCAATGGGTGCGCTGTTTGGCCAGACTTCGATGTGCTTTTCAGCAATCGGAAGCAGCGAACTGCTTGGCGAAAAGCCCGAAATTTCCATTTCCATTTCGCCGCTAGTTGCCCCTAGCCCCTCTCGACGACAATCCCAAGATGAATCGGCAGCGGCAGTAGCGCGCAGTAAATCAAATATGCTTGGCTGTGGCTCGAACGATATGATCCGACCATTGAATCCATTTTCTCGAAATTCAAGTCCGGTTTGTCCCGAATTAGCTCCAACATCAAGAAGAAGCTCTATCGACATCTGTTGATGTAAATGATGTATAAAACCGGAGCCTGAATCACGATTTTTTATCCGAATCAGACGGCGCCCCTTCTTTTCTAGATATTTAGTGACGGCAGATTTAAGTAAGCGACTCATGTAGCGTGGTCCTAAAAACTTCGCATTATGCATTGCGAGAACGAAGCTTGCGTGCCGGAACACCAACAACTATCGTGCGCGCTAGAACATCATGTGTTACAACAGCGCCAGCTCCAATGACAGCACCGTCGTTGATCGTGACACCTGGCAACACAGTGACATTGGATCCAATCCACACATCGTTTCCTATTCGCACGGGTGACGAGACAATTGTCTCCGTCATTGGTTTTACTGAACGATAGTCGTGGGTAATGGACGTGATAGAACTGTGTGTTCCAATCATTACGTTGTTGCCGATTTCAACGCCACCACCTCCCCAGATATGAACGTAGGAGGCGAGGTAAACGCAATCACCCATCGAAACCTTCTCCGGGCACACGACGGTAACGGGCATCCAAAATCTGACATCGTTTCCACAAGACGCCAAGCTCCGTCGTGCATTTGATTCTTCAGCAATGCTCATCCACTCACGCAATTTCGCACACAAAAATCGACTACACTGCGTCGTCGCGCTCCATCCCCAAGCGCGTCCAAGTCTGCTGGAAATACGTCTTAAAAAACTAGCTCGCTTCGCCATGTTCCCAATTCAACCGAAAACTAAGCAATCCGAAACGATGGTCAAAGGGTCTTCCGTCGTCGAAGTGGTCAAGAACATCGAACGAAACAATATCTTCACACCAGTCTTCGATGTCGTTTCCTGACGAAAAAAGGCCGGCGGAGATTGAGTATGTGCCTGGCAGCAATTGAATTCCATCAATCCGTGCGAGAATTTTGCCAGCACGGCCGAATTGAATTGGTGCATTGTTGTCCCGCATGATGCTGCACACCGGAATCGCGCCTTGATCACTTGCAATTGACAGCCAGGCAGTCGCCTTAATGTCGGCCTTCGCGGAATAGTGCAAATGCAAGTTGATCGGCTCACCGATTGCGAATTGATTCTGCGGTTCACCACTACAATTACGCAAGGAGACACGGGAAAGCTCTGCGTTTCGGGAACCGCGAAGATGCTGCATCGGCAAGATTTTCTGATCCGATGCGGTCTGCTTGTCTGGGTTCATGTAATGGGAAATTACGTCACGAACAGGTCCGGCCAACTCTACCCTGCCGGCACGCAGCATGACGCACCTATCACAAAGCGAGGAGACTGCTCCCATATTGTGACTAACGAAAAGCACTGTCCGCCCTCCTTTTGCTACCTCTCCGATCTTGCCGAGGCACTTTTTCTGAAACTGTATGTCACCCACCGCCAAGACTTCATCGACGACCAAGATTTCAGGATCAAGGTGAGCTGCGACTGCGAACGCCAAACGCACATACATTCCTGATGAGTAGCGTTTGACTGGCGTATCAAGAAATCTCTCGACCTCTGAGAACTCGACAATTTCATCGAATTTCGTTCGTATTTCCCTCCGAGCCATTCCCAGAATTGCACCGTTGAGAAATATGTTTTCACGCCCCGTCAGCTCAGGGTGAAATCCAGTGCCAACTTCCAGCAAACTTGCAACACGCCCTCGCAGCTTCACTCGCCCGCGTGTCGGTTCAGTAATTCGACTCAATACTTTTAGAAGGGTGCTTTTGCCCGCCCCGTTACGGCCGATGACACCCACGACTTCTCCTGCGTTGACATCAAAAGAAACGTCATTCAACGCCCAAAACTCTTCGACTTCATCGCCTTGCACAATTTGCTTGCCGCGCGCCATGTCAAGCGATTTACGGCCGAAACTCTTAAAGTTGCGGCTGACCACATCACGAAGCGTGGTGTAACGCTCAGAGGATTGCGATTGATGCCCGACAAGGTACGACTTGCCAAGCTGTTCGACGGAGATGATTGGTGAGGACAAGCTGTGAAGTTTGTAGTGAAAAGGTTAAAATTTGAAAGCAAAGAACGAACAAACGGATGGATTGTACGGTCAGATGAGGTCAGCGAACGACTTCTCCATTTTCCGAAATTGGCGGATTCCGAACCACAAGAAGAACGCGGTGACAGTGAGGCTGCCAGCGAAACCGGGCCAGTAGATCGTGCTCTCGCCTAAGATACACCAACGGAATCCATCGATCACTCCGACGACGGGGTTGAGCGAGTAGAGCAGTCGCCATTTTTCGGGGATTACACTGCTGCTAAATCCGACCGGCGAAACATACAAACCGAACTGCACGATGAACGGAATGATGTAGCGAAAGTCGCGATACTTAACGTTCAGCGCTGTGATCCAAAGAGCCGGCCCCAAGCTAGCGAAGAACGCAAGCACGACAAAAACCGGCAGCAACAGAATTTGCCACCCTGGCAACCACTGATACCAGACCATCATCAGCACCAGCAACGAAAAGCTGATCAAGAAATCAATGAACGCAACGACAACTGTTGATGCCGGAACGATCAGTCGCGGGAAATACACTTTGCTGATCAAGTTTGCGTTTGCTACCAGACTGCTCGAAGCATCTGACAATGCAGTTGAGAAGAAGGTCCAAGGCAACATTCCCGCAAAAACCAGCAGCGCGTACGGCGCCGTCCCATCGCTAGGTAAACCAGCGACTTTTCCGAAGACGATTGTAAATACAATCATCGTCAGCATAGGGCGAATGAACGCCCATAGCACGCCGATAACGGTTTGCTTATAGCGAACCGAAACGTCGCGCCAAGCAAGCACTTGGAACAGTTCACGATAGCGCCAAAGGTCTGCCCAATAGTGCTTTTCGGCGAGGCCAGCTTCCAGAACGAGTTCGTACTGCGGCTGTGATTCGGGTGAGGCGGTCTGCTCTAACATGTGATGTGCTTGATGTAGCTTTCACTGCGGTTGATCGCGTCGACCTTGGTGTCATCGATATCAAAACCAATCGTGCTGTGCTTGGCAGAGGAATAAGCGAGCACCAGCGGAAGACCGACGTAGCCAAGCCCGACGACTCCGACAGTTGCGGTGCCGGCGGTTAGTTTTTCAGCGAGTGCGATTTGATTGACTTGTTTTGACACGGGGATTTGGTAGGTAACAGGTGGCGTTAATAGGCGACAGGTGGCGTCAGTAGGTAACAGGTGACAGGTGACAGGCAACAGGCAACAGGCAACAGGCAACAGGCAACAGGCAACAGGCAACAGGTAACAGGTGACAGGTGACAGGTGACAGGTAACAGGTTTTGCCTGTGACCTGTGACCTGATTGCTATGACCTATTTCTTTTTTCAAACGGGGAAGGGTTGGTCGGTTTGGGCTAGGTTGATGAATTCGAGGATCTCTTGGCCGCCGCCGGGGTAGATCAGTTCGGCGAGTTGGTGGGCGATGTCGTGGTCGATCCGGGTACGATTGCCTTTGGCAATACTGCGAAAATCAACCGCGTCTTGCAGCTTGCGTTCAAAGAGTCGGTATGGCGAGACGATCGCGGAATACTTGGCGGCTAGGGCGGCTTCGATGATGGGGAGCCGATGGCCGGTGTCGCTGTCGGTGATGTGATGTTGGCTCAAAATTGCTTCGTACAGTGAATCGGTCGGCCGCATCAGGTCGATCACCACTTTGACTTCACCGTCGACTCCGATTTCACCGGGATCACGCAAACGGATCACGATCGGGCCGCTGTCGGGCACCAGTCTTGGCCACCGCTTTAGGACGGCTGCCAGTGCGGCATCGATTTGTTCGTTGTCGATCAAGACATCGACGTCCTGCGTGGCTCGCGGTTGCGGCAGGTAGCCGACGTATCCGTACAGCCCCATCAACACCCAACGATCCACTCCCGCAGCAACGATCGTTTCAATCAATTCGTCGGGAGTGATGAACATCGATTCGGGACGATGAGTGCGGCGATAATGGCGAACGATGTCGGATGCGATTCGATAGCCTGCGGCATGTCCCATCGGTGAGCCGGGAATGGGATCATCGTGGCTGAAATCGGTTTGGCCAGGATACCTGGTCTCCATTCGCTCGCGGATGAGCTGCGATCGGATTTGTGGGGTGAGCAAGGGAGTTTAAGAGGTGACAGGCGTCAGGTGACAGGCGTCAGTAAATAAGCGACAGGTTTCAGGTTTCAGGTTTTTCGTGTTGGCTGTGACCTGTTCCCTGATTGCTCTTCTGCGGTCGTGCAGTTTTACTTCTCCCCTTTTCAGGAGAACCTGAGCGTCAGTGAGGGGAAGATGACAGCACCGGGCCCTCTCCTCGCTTAGGCTCGATTCTCCCAGAGGGAGAGTGAAGTTAACGCTTTTGAAACAACTAATCTTCACCCGCCTTGGGGAGGGTCGGAGCCGAGGTACGAGGTTTCGGGAAGGGGATTCGCGACGGACCAATACTCCCATCTTGCCAGATAACCCTCCCCGCGTCGTCGCAAGCTCCTCCGCGACCCTCCCAAAAAAGGGTGAATTGAATTCGTCAGACTTGGGTAGATACCAATGCCCAGAGGGAGAGTGAAGTTAACGCTTGTGAAACAATGACTTAAAAACTGCATGACCTCCTAGCCGTCGGGGTCATTGATGAGTTGTTGCAGTCGGTCGGCGTGGAGGGGGGGGAGCTTTTCCAGCCAGGTTTCGTCGATGAGGCCGACGCTGAGCATGTCTCGCAGGTGCATTCGATCTTTATCCCGGTACGAATTCAGCTTCATCGTCAGGAGCGCTGGGAGGCTGACGATGTCGTAGTCGTCGGCGGGCTCGATTTCGGTGACGTCGGCGGAGGGGAGGATGTATTCGGGGCGGACTTTTTCAGCGGCATAGAGCAGATGAACCGCGTCACTGGGACTGCCGTTGGGGCCATCGATGAAACAATCGACGCCCATGACTTGGTGGTAATGGAAGCCGACCGATTCGAGGGCAAGCTGGATGCGGCCAAAGTCGGCTCGGCGGACCAGGATGTCTACATCGCGGGTGTTTCGCACGGCGGCTTCATCGATCCGGGCGACCCATGCGGCGACGGCGTTGCCACCGGCAATACCGTGGGGGACTCCTGCTTCTCGAAGTGCTTTGGTGGCTCGAAGGGCTCTTTCACGAACGGCTTCCACGGCGCTGATCATCCTTTCCCAGGAAAACGGCTTGAGCTCAGTGGGCATTTATGTAGGTGATAGGAATTAGGTGACAGGAATTAGGTGACAGGTGACAGGGTTTAGGGTTTAGGGTTTAGGGTTTTCCTGCTTGCTGTGACCTAAAACCTGTTACCTGTTACCTATTCTTCTACCTATTCTTCTCTACTTCGCGGGTGAGGACTTCTAGTTGGCAGTCGTCTAGTTTGACGCTGACTCCTCGTTCCATGAAGCGGACTGCTACTAATAGCCTTGTTTCTTGCGTCCTTTGCAGGACGGTGCCTTCGTAGCCGGCGAAGACGCCGCTCTTGACTCTGACTTGTTGGCCGGGCTGGATCCGGTCTTCGATCGTTAGCGGCACGTCCATCGCGATCAGCGTGTGGATCTGTCGCAGGTCGGACACGAATTGGTGCGTGTCGTCGATCTTGGCGGCTTGCTGGACGCATCCGGTGCAGACGGCTTTGTAGCGGGCTTCTTCGCCGCCACACATGAAGACGTAGTTGCTGAATAGCGGCTGATACGTGATGCGAATTCGGCCGGCTGGTGAGCGGCGGCGATTGGCAATTTGAGGGGCGTAGTGCGGAATTTCTAACTTCCGCAAGTGACGCATCAATTGCTTCTCTTGTCGACTGCGGGTGTACACCAACCACCACTCGCATGATGCCAGTGCGTCCGTTTCCGCTCGTTCGGAATCAAGCGTGTTGCCGTCGAACAGTTGTTCGGGGTGGCAGTCCGGTTCGGGGGGCAGAATGGGAATGGGAAGTGAGAAGTGAGTAGATAACAGGTTTTAGGCGACAGGTTTTAGGAAATCAGCACGAACCGGCATGGTCAGCGCGGACTTCGTCCGCTTGGGTGGCAGCCCATTTCGTTTTTTAGATTGGTTGGTTGGCGCACGTCGCGGGTGGCGATGCGTTGGATGCCAAATCTGGATGCATCGCCGCAATTGGCGAGGCGGTTTCCAGAAGGATGATCTATCACTACCGGGATGGCAAGGATTGCATTGGCGAATGCCTGAGTAAACGCCACTGGTGGTGATCTATGCCGATTAGAAGGGTTGGGTGAGGAGCTTGACCTGAACCGCTTGGTTGGCGGAGTGCGTCGTCTGGAACGCGTCGTCCGGAATGGGGGTTAACGGTGGCTCGCCGCGAATTAGGTCGCGAAGTGGCGTGCGATTGTTCGTACAGATTCGCCGGCGAATTGGCTGTGGCTTTCTGCCCGCTGATTACGCGAATGGACGCTGATGTTGGGACTTGATGGCGTGGTTCGGTAAGGGACGCTGCTTGAGTGATCCACTCGCTGGCGCTTTCTGCTGGTATTGGGGTGGTCGCCGGGCTGGTTTGCTTATTGATGAGTGTGCGATTAGTGAAGATTAGTGTTCCTCAAAACCAGGGTGGCGCCGAACACTGATCTTCGCTGATCGAACATTCATTGGGTGCTTGGTTTGGCGAGGAGAGGGGGCAATTCGGTCTTCAGTCGTCAGAAACGACTCACAGCGAGTTTCCCTCCCCGGCCGCTACTGCGTCCGACCCTCCCGCAAGCGGGAGGGTAAAGTTTTGCGTAACATCAAAACTGGCGTTTCGTGCTTGTATTTGGGTAGCCGGCGGGCTGGTTTCGTTTTTGATGAGTGTGCGATTAGTGAAGATCAGTGTTCCTCAAAACCAGGGCTGCGCCGAACGCTAATCTTCACTGATCGAACACTGATTGGGTGCTTGGTTTGGCGAGGAGAGGGGGCAATTCGGTCTTCGGTCTTCAGAAACGACTCGCAGCGAGTTTCCCTCCCCGGCCGCTACTGCGTCCGACCCTCCCGCAAGCGGGAGGGTAAAGATTTGCGTAACATCAAAACTGGCGTTTCGTGTTTGAATTTCTGGGGTCGCGATGCCTGCGTGACCGGCTATTGGATTTGGACGTCTCGGTAGCGAACGTAGGCTAGGGGGCCCAGGACGATCAGAGGGGTCCAGGCGGCCATGGCGGGTGAGAGCCAGTAGCCGTTTCCGCCTAGGGCGCCGCAGAGTGTTTTTAGCATGAAGAATGCTAGGACGGTTCCCATGGCGACGGCGATCAGGACGAACAAGTTTCGGCCACGGCGATTGACGACCAGCGGCAACCCTAACAGGATCAGCGTGAAGTCGAGCGCCGGACGGATGATCCGCTCGTGCATCAGCACTTGCAGACTCAGACTGCTGTGGACGGCCGGGTTCCGGACTCGGCCGATCAATTCGGCCACTGACGCCATTCGCGTTGCCGATTGCTTGGTTTGCAACAGGTTCAAGTGCACCGTGGTGGCAAAGAAGCACTGCCGTGGTGCCAGCCACGTTTGATCACGCGAGGTGTAGATGATCGGGCGATCGCCGACGCCTACGGACGGCAACTCGTCGATGTTTTCGGGATGCTGGACGTCTTCTAACAGGTATCCGCCGCTGTGGTTTTCGTCTGCGTCGACCCAGCGACACGTCGGTGCTAGCAATAGATCGCCAAAGCCGGGGAAGTCGCCGTCGAGCCGAAAGCTGGGGTCTTTGACCAAGCGGGCCTGGGCAATCAGGACTCGGCCATCGATCAGGACTCGGTTGACTTTGTCGTATTGGGGCGACACGGGCTGTTCAGATTCGCCGGTGATGTCTTTGGCTTTCATCGTCAGGGCGTCACGGTAGCCGGGCAGCAGCAGTTCGCGGCTAAACAGTTGCACGGTCACGATCAAAAGCGATGCCACGATCATCGGCCGCAGCAGGCGTCCGTGGGAAATTCCGGCGGCCAGTGTGGACGTCAATTCGCCCGTACGGCGGAGCCAGCCGACGGTAAACAGGAACGCCATCAGGGTGATGATCGCGCCGGTCCAGTCGAACAAGAGCAACAGATAGGGTCCGTAATAGCCGGCCATGACGGGCAACAGGCCGCCTTGCTCTTTCCCCTGTTTGACCAATTCTTCCATGCTGGCAAAGGCATGGAAAACGACGAAAATCCCCGCGATGGAGCAGAAGCAGACCAGCACCGTGCGGAGGAAGAGCGTCAGGATGTAGCGGTCAATCTTGGTCACGAAGCGGGGGGCGGTGTAAGAGGGGACAGGCGACAGGGGACAGGCGACAGGGGACAGGGGACAGGAAGTTTGTTTTGTTTGAATTCGATTCTCAAGCCGCAGGAGACTGGTCAAGCAATAACAATTCCGCTTCCCCCGGGGCAATGCGTAACTGCTTTTCTTTCATCTTCGGTGTGGGGCTTACAGTAGCGGACGCCCTCTCCTCGCTGACGCTCGACTCTCCCGGAGGGAGAGTGAAGTTGGCGTAAGTGAAATAGCGGCTTGAAAACTGCACGATTTTCGGGCTTGGGGACCTGCCCATCTTCACCTCCCTGCGGGGAGGTCGGACGCGGTAGCGGCCGGGTGGGGATTGCATGCACGGACGCCCTCTCCTCGCTGTCGCTCGACTCTCCCGGAGGGAGAGTGAAGTTGGCGTAAGTGAAATAGCGGCTTGAAAACTGCACGATTTTCGGGCTTGGGGACCTGCCCATCTTCAACTCCCTGCGGGGAGGTCGGACGCGGGAGCGGCCGGGTGGGGATTGCATGCGCGGACGCCCTCTCCTCGCTGTCGCTCGACTCTCCCGGAGGGAGAGTGAAGTTGGCGTAAGTGAAATCGCGGCTTGAAAACTGCACAATTTTCGGGCTCGGGGACGTGCCCATCTTCACCTCCCTGCGGGGAGGTCGGACGCGGAAGCGGCCGGGTGGGGATTGCATGCGCGGACGCCCTCTCCTCGCTGTCGCTCGACTCTCCCGGAGGGAGAGTGAAGGTGGTGCTTGCCGAGCAACAACGCAAATATTGTAAGGCTACATGGTTTTGCAGGAATATTGGGTGCAGAAGCAAGAACAGAATGGGTTCGCTTGGCGTTTACTCTCTGACTGCTGGCTTGTTGTTGCATTATCATCTGGGTTGTTATCTGTGCGGGCATCGCTGCGTGATGATCTTGCTTGTTTTTGTTGGGGTTTGGGAAATTTCGGATGATGAATCGACGGATGTGGCGTTTGCAGAGCCTTGGTGGCGTATCGATCACGGCGGTAGCGATCGCGATGGTGACGATTGGGGGCTGCTCGAAATCGCCCGAGCCTTCGACCACGCCAGCTTATGCGGCGACCGAAGGCGAATCGGACCAGCAGACTCCATTGCCACCGGCTCCTGATCTGGCGTCACTGAGCGATCGAAAAATCGACGAAACTGCGTCTCAACCTGCCTCTCAACCTGCCTCTCAACCGGCTCGGCCGATTGCCGAGACGGAACGAGCGGCGACTATGGATGCGGCGATCGAGATACCGTTGGCTGCCTCTGCCGAGCCGCCGATGTCGGAGCCTGAAGAAATCCCGGCGGTCGAAGCGGTCGTGCCGCCGGCTGGATTGCCGATCGATGATGGGTCGGTTGCCGCGGACGGCGAGTTGGCTCAGCGGCCTCTGCGAGCCGGGCTGACGCCGGATCAGTTGGTCGAATTTTTGGCGGGTGCGGACCGCGACATGCAGATCATCGCGTCCGGTCAATCAGGAATCAGCGATCCCGCCAAGGCTCGGCAGATGTTGCTGCAGATCATCAAGATGAAACTAGAAGCTTCTCAGCGATTAGCCGTCGATCCGGCAGCGACCGCGGCGATGGCATCCGAAGGTGCTCGCGGCGAACTGCAGGCACTTTCTCACATGGCCGCGCTGGGCGATTTGAAGTCGGCCGAGATGCTAGAAAAATTGGCGACCGAGAAGCTGTCCGCGGCGGACCCACGTTTGGCGTCGGACAGTCGATTGGTGTTGATCGGATTCGCAATCGAAAAACTTCAAAACGGCCAAAAAGATGCGGCCGCGATGATTGTCGGTCACATCGGCGAGATGGCCAAGTCGACTGCGGCGGACGATGTTCCCGCAATGATGGTGATGGGTCAGGCACGCGACATGTTGGCCCGGTACGGGCAAGATGCCGAAGCAAAAAAGGTACGCGACACGATCATCGATCTGTTCGCCGATTCGCCAGACGCCTCGATTGCCGCCATGGCGGCTCAGGTGGCTGGCAACGTCAAATTCGACGGCATCGAACGACTGCGAGAACAGATTGCGGCCAGTTCCGAAACGGCGAGCGGAACGGTCAAAGCCGTCACGCCCGCCGCGTGGGCCGAGTCGGCAGAGACGTTGATCGACGAATCGGCTGATTTGCAGACCGTCCAGTACTTGGCCGGTGCGGCGCTCGAATTCGAAGCCGCCAAATTGGACTCGATGGCGGCGGCGACTTATGACGTTTTGAAGCGGCGGTTTGCTGATCCAGCGACGGCGACGGGCCGTGAAGTGGATTTGGCGGTGCGTGCGAAACAGGCGAGAGAGAAAGTGGTCGGCCGCGTGTTTGATCCGGCATTGCCGTCGGTCGACGATTCGCCGCTAAGCATTCTTGATTACCGCGGCAAAGTCGTACTGATGCCTTTCTGGGCGACCAGTTTTCCGGAATCGCTGCAGGTGGTGCCGATGCTGGAAGAATTAGCAGAAGCGTATCCGGACGACGTGGCGATTGTCGGCATGAATCTGGATGTGGCCGGCGCCGAACTGGATCAGTTTCTACGTGAGAACCCGCTTGGTTTCCCCAGTTACCGTGCGGACTCTTCGGCAATCGAGAAGGTCGCCAATCCGGTGGCGGCTCAGTTTGGTTTGGTGTCGATGCCGTTCGTCGCGATCTTGGATGGCGATGGACGAGTGACCGAGCTTGACTTTACGGGACAACAACTGGCGCCCACGGTCGATCGATTGGTGAAGCAAAAGGGGAAGTAGAGGTAAGAGCGGGTGATCGCGGTTTGATCAAACTTGAAGACTGCACGATGCCCGGGCTCTGAAATCTTCCCATCTTTCACCTCCCTGCGGGGAGGTCGGACGCGGTCGCGGCCGGGTGGGGATTCAACGCGCAGACGCCCTCTCCTCGCTGACGCTCGACTCTCCCGGAGGGCATTGGTATCGACACAAGTTTTCTTCACCCTCCTTGGGGAGGGTCGAAGCCGAGGCATTAGCTTTCGGGGAGAGGAAAGTTTCGGGGCGGGGATTCGCGACCGACGAATACTGCCCATCTTGCCAGACGCCCCTCCCCGCGTCGTCGCAAGCTCCTCCGCGACCCTCCCAAGGGAGGGTGAATTGAATTCGAAAGATTTGGGTAGATACCAATGCCCGGAGGAAGAGTGAAAGTGACACCTCACAACTCCCCTAACGACTCTCATACCGTCGGGCGAGTTCTTCGGGGCGGGTGCCGGTGGCGTGGGCGAATTGGAGACGCCAGTTGATGAGGGTTTGGCGGACCGGGCCGTTTTGTTCCCAGCGGCGCGCACTGATTTGCAAGGGGCCGGGCAGCAGCAGCGGCTTGGACTGCTTTCTTAGCTTTTGCGAGATCCGGACGTCTTCCATCAACGGGATGTCGTCAAAGCCGCCGATTCGTTTGAAGACGTCTCGGCGAACAAAGATCGCTTGATCGCCAAACGCCATCGATCGCCAGCGGACTCGAGCCGCATTCCCCCACTCGATCGCACGGTAGATCCGTTTGGGCGAATCGATGTGCTGTTGGAAGGCGCCCCAGACTGCGGTCTTGGCTTGGATCTTCGGATGATTTGAAATCTGCACCAGACAGTCGGGTGCAAGCCGGTTGTCGGCGTGCAGGAACAACAGCCAATTGGCCGTCGCCATCATCGCGCCCGAGTTCTGCTGGGTTCCGCGGCCGGGCAACGATCGGACGATCTTGTGGGCGCCGGCCCGGGTCGCTTGTTCGACCGTGTCATCATGGCTGCCGGCATCGGCCACGATCACTTCGGCCGCGCCAGCCGCGATCGCCGAACGGATGGCAGCGGCGATATTTGCGGATTCATTGCGTGTGGGAATGACCACCGCGAAGGATTCAGAATGGATCAGGGGTCAAACGCTCGGTTTCAGGGAGACGGACAATGCAAACTATCCTGCGACGGTGTCAGAACCGCTGTTTTCTGTGCTCTGTTTTGTGTGCTCTGTTTTCAGAGCCGGCAACTACAATTGGGTTCAGTGTTTCGCCCCGAGGGGCCAGTGGTAAACGATCAATTCAGAGACCGTCAAATGAAGCTTCATTTCATTGAACTGACCGGCAAGACTTTGCTTGACTTGGTCAATGAAGGCGAGATCGATTTGGGGGAACTGCACGAAGCAGGTGTCTGTGGCGACTCGATTCTTCGCATCAACAAACACGGCGAAATCGAATTACGATGCCGCGGGCATTGGATGATGGTGGGCGGGTTGATCGGTAATTTCGAAGAGCGACTGATGAAATTGACGGGGTTGGACTGGGCGGCGTAAATGGCTTGCCCCAAAGACATTGGAAACCTTTTAGCAATTAGCAAGCAGCTCGTGCAGTTTTACTTCCCCCCTCCATTTCGAGAAGGTTCGAGCGCCGGCGAGGGAAGGATTCCAGCACCCGGCCCACTCCTCGCTTAGGCTCGACTCTCCCAGAGGGAGAGTAAAGTAAACACCTATGAAATAACGACTTAAAAACGGCACGATCACTAAGTCGCAAGGGTTCCTGTGGACAACCGTCTTCGAGAGACGAACCTAAGTAAGTTCGTTGAGCTGATCCAGGTAAAAACGCCGCCTATTCCGTTTCATCTGCATCGGGCTTGGTCGCCGAGGCAATTTGGCCTCCGATAGCCAGGACTTCTAGTTCGTCGGTCAGACGTTGTTCGAGAACTTCTTTGCCATCGAATCCGACGTGAACCGATTCGACCAAACCGTTCTTGCCGATCACGATGGTTTGTGGAATCGCGTCGATGGAAAAACCATCTGCGATCTTTCCGTCGGGATCGAGCAACACATTGAGTTTCAGTTTGCGCTGGTCCAAAAAATCTTGTACGTCTTCGCGAGTTTCGCCTGTGTTGACGGCGACAAAGATCACGCCTTGATCGGCAAAGTTGTCTGCCACCTTTTTGATGACCGGCATCGCGGCCAGACACGGCGTGCACCATGACGCCCAGAAATCCAACACCACAACTCGGCCATCAAGAGTTTTGGAATCAAACTTCTTTCCATCGGCCGTTTCGGTGGTGAACTTGGGGGCAGGCTTTCCCAACAGTGGATGTTCGCCGGTTACGCCAGCGATCGATTGAAAGTAATCGTCAAGCGACTTGTACTCGGTCGCCTCCTTGGCCGGTTCAAAAGTAAAAAGACTCTCGTCAACTTCGCCCGTCACTCGCCAAGTCAAAAAGTCGTAGCGAACTTGAAACGAGAAACCTTCGGGCACATGAACTTGGTCCGACGCAACCAGCATGGGTGTCATGTCGATCAGCATGCGCAAGGGACGAGGCGAATCTTCGTCGGTCACCCACAGGTCCCACTTCACTCCATCGGCTTGCTCACCGCGGATATGGACGGCGGGAACTTTTTCGCGAAACGGCAATCGGTCGACCAAGTCGATCGACTTCATACCCGCAATCATCGTGATCGTCGGATCCGCGCCGGCCATCGTCAGCGCCAACAGCGGTTCGGGATACGGGCCCATCGGGACGGGCAGGTTGGTAACGGCATCCTGAATTTTGACGACTTCGGGCAATCGAAAATAGGCGTCCGGTGCCATCGCAGCGACGAACTGTTTTCCGTCACAGTACAAACGTGTCCGATGCTCGGGCTGCTTCAAATAGATGGTGAACTTGTTGGGACTTGTCGACGCGATTTGGAACGTTGACGTTTCCGACTCAACCACTTGGCCGCTGAGGACCGAATCCGAAAGCATTTCAACGGTGGCTCGAGACACGTCGGCTTTACTAATTGAATTGAACAACGGTTCCAAAATCGCTCGCAAATCTTGGTTGATTTCGACTTCCGCCGAATCCAAATCCGTGTCGGCATCTGGCGTGTCAGTAGCGGCCGCGTCAACTTTTGCCGCAGCAGGCGATTTTTCTTGTCCGGTAGCGCCAGTTACAAAAACGGAAGCAAAAACCAAGCAAGCAGACAGGTGAAAATGGCGTTTCAACATGACGTCGCAATTTAATGAGCGTAAGAAAGGTGGCGGCCAGAAAGCATGATAAGAATTAGGCAGCGTGATGGCTACGGTCCGGCTATTGGAGAAAGAGACGCTGGCAAACGAGGTATCGAATCCAGAATCACCGCAAACGATTTCCTGGAAAATCCAACACGGTGGCGTGTGAACGAGATTGGCGAGCGGTCGCTGAACCGGTCAGCGGCTTCACGCAGATTTTGGAAACGCTGGCACCACGATCGCGACAAACAGCAGTGCGATTGCCACCGAAACAGGGGCGACGAACAGCCCAAACACACCCATCAGCGCAAGCCAGAATGCGGGGTGAACGACGACCGGCATGATAAATCGGCGGATCGGACGCAGACACACCAACAAGCCGGTGACTAAGGCGAGTGTCAGCAAATTCATGATCAAATTTCGCAAACCACGATCGATCGTCGAAACCGATTGCAAACTAGGCGGTTGGTTCGCGGATGACAACGACATCACGTCGCTGGCGTAGAAACCATCGAGCTCAGAAACATCAAACGTTAATTTCGCAGCAGGCGTATCGTCAGTCATATAACGGTTGACGTAGTCTGCCATCCGTTGATCCAACAATTCCCACTGTGTGACTAAGTTTGGCGATGTCACGGACGCTAGACGGGCGACCTGTTGCAACGGTGTACCGGGCAAGGAACTCGCACCATCGCCGGATGGCTGCGAACGGGATTCCGATCCAATCAAGGTCAAATCGTTTGCCGGGTTTGCACGATCGCCGTTTTCAAAGCTCGGTTTATGGCCAGCAATCCGCGCCAGGCGAGCGTAACGCGCTGACCACGGCGCCAGCCATGCTGCGATTTCTTCGGTTGGACGTTCGGCAATCGTATCGACTCCATACTCGACCGATTCAACGGTCGAATGAGCCAGCGCGACGGCCCGTCGCTGGCGAGCCAAATCGATCGCTGTTGGCCCGTCAACTCGAGTCGTCGACGAATGCAAATGCCGATCACTGGGTTGATAGACTGACAACCAGTTTTGAGTGACGGGAACGTCGACCAAACGAGGCACGTAGCCACCTTTTTTGGCAACGTCGCTGGGCACTTGGATCAGCAATTCGACCGATTGCGACATTCGACTGATCGACAGCGGCAAGCGAACTCGATTTTGCGGACCGATGGCATCGGTACGTGATGGTTCAGGCGGTTTGTTGTTGGATGCCGATGCGGCCGACGGCACTGCAACGGTTTCTGCAACGGTTTCTGCACTGGTGTCTGCACTGGTGTCTTCAAGCTTGGCCGGCGAGTCATCGGACTGCACGACCACTGACTGCCCGGCGCTCCAGCCACCCAAACATTTCGCACCGATCGGCAAGTCCACCTGAATCGATTCAAGGCCGGCTGGGAACAGGTCCCAATGCGCGACCATCAGGACTCCGTCGCTTTGCACAAAGGCTTGGTTGTCCTGGGTCAGTGCGACTGCATCGGTATCGATCGTTGGCAGCGGAGCCAAGTCCATCGACCATGCGCGGCTAGCCGCCAAGTAAGTTGATCGCTGGGAAGTTGATTCGATCGCGTCGGCCCAAACGTCGGGTAACGTCACCGCTTCGACCGCACTGGTTCGCCACTGGATTGCTTCGTTGGTCAAACGGTCTGGGACGCTGATGTGAACTCGTCGTTGGCCAAAACCCAACACCCGTACGCTGGGGACTCCGACACGTCCAGCGTCTGAGCTTTGCAATTGCCCGGACACTGTCAGCGTCTGTTTTTTCAGTTCGTTGCTATCGCACCGAATGCGAATGATTTGTTGGGCTGGATCCGTCGCGGGCTGGCGTGACCAGGACGTCGTTGGCGAGACATCAAACGACTCGCACCAGCGCGTAGGAACTTCGACGTCGATAAATTCGGGAAAGCGATTGCCGGCAAACTTGATCTGTGTCTGTGTTTTCCAGCGACCTTCGTCACGAGTCAGGGTGATCAATTGCCGACAATCGAAACGAGTCTTTTGCGATTTGACTTGAAAGACACCGCCAAGTTCACCCAGCGACACAGACGAGGAATCAATTGTCGCGTTGTAGGTAGCAAACGGAATCCAACCACGGGCAAGCGAATCGGATGACGCAAGCGGCTTGGCCGCAATGGAATCCCAACGCACCGGCTGGATCATCCGCAACTGCGTCGAGTCATCGCGCGAGATCGTGTACGTGTCCGAAACCTGCATCCGTCCAGACAATTGAAGCCGTGGTGGCGTGAACTTCAAATCGCGAGGCAGCGGCTGTACCGTCGTCGCGCGAATCACGACAGGTTCATTGCTGGTAAAGTCGCCCAGTACGTAGTCGTAGTTTCCGTTGCTGCGAGTTCTAGCCGGTTCGATTGGAACGTTGTCGACCGACAACTGAATCAGTTGCATGGACTGCGGAACCGACAACCAACGGCCGGTCGTCGATTCATCATCCGGTACGAAGGTTGCTTCGAATTGCAGTTCCAATCGGTCGGGCAAAACGTGCAAGCGATGCTGCTGGGTGGCGGTCGTCATCGCATCGCGGTTGTCTTGGAAACGTGGGATCGGCAGCGATCCCAATGCGACCACCGCGCGATCGATCAAGCCACGGTATCCCGGCCATGCCGCCATGAATTGGTCCACCGACAACGGTTCGGTCAGCCCACGATCAAAGGGGACCAAACGCATCGACAGATCACAGTGAAACGCGATCCAAGCGGGTGCGTTTTCGCCAAGCGCCGCCGCAATCACTTCGGGAATGACCACCGAATATTCCGGCTCACCATCCGGCAAGATTTCGGACGCGGGACCAGTCCGAATGCCATTGCGATCCGCCGTCGCGACTAGCGAGTCGTCGCGGACACGAGCATCAGGTAATCCACTGGAACCCGCCGAAATGCGACCGCCGTTTGCATTCGCAGCATTGATCGCGGCGGTTTGCGTGGTCCGCGTACGCGACCACAACAAACGAATCGGACCGGGGGAGTCTTTGACGGCCGACATCGTCATCAGCCGCCGCGTGGGGCTGTACAGTTCGGTGCCCGCCAACTGCCAATTCGCGGATGTCACCCAAGGAATTTCGGCGTCACGAATGACGAACTGAAACGTTTCACCAGCGGCGATCGCGGTCGGCGGATCGATTTCACATTCTATCACCGTTTGCGTCTTGCCGGCGTTGATCCAGTAACGTCGACGCAGTGGCTGAGTGCCAACACCGCTGGTGGCAACACTGTTTCGGTACTCGATATTCAGTGCGTCGACGGGCCCGAGTTCGGTGGTCCAGCGACGAAGATCAGTTTCCGGCATCATCCGACCTTGCGGCCCACCAATCCGCACGGCGTCGATACTCTGTTCCGATTCAAACGCCAATGTTGACGCGGCGATCGGGGGAACCGGCAAAAACAGTTTGTTCCAAGGACTAGATTGTTTTAGATCCGGCACCATCGTGACTCGCAATCGAAACACTTCACCTTTGGGCAGCAAAACAATCAGTTGCCCTTTTGCATCGGCAATCGACCGGACAATGCGATCAACGTCGTCGACCCATTCGACGCGGCGGACCGAAGCAAACGGGATCGGCAATCGAACGTGGTTACTGCTGCGACGATTGTCGGCCAAGTGAATGACATACTCGGCTTCGACACTGGTCTCGGGGCCGTACAGATTGGGAGAACGCACGTCCATCGCCGTGCCAACGTCGCTTCGCCCCGGTTCACTGCGTCCATCGCCGACACGACCAATTGCACCGGAGCCAGTGGCAGCATCGCCCACACTGCTGGGACGTTCATCACGAGCATCAAAGGAATCCGATTCAATCGCACCGCTAGTGCTCGCAGAGACTGCCCGCGGTATGATGGTACTCGTACCAAGCGGCGCCAGTGACGACGGTGCTAGTGACGACGGTGCTAGTGACGACGGTGCTAGTGACGACGGTGCTAGTGACGACGGTGCTAGTGACGATGGCAAGACGCCGGAATTAGAATTGCTTGCGTCGACGACTTCGCCGCCCGGACGAGTTGCTCGGACTCTTATCTGGTAGTCAGCGGATTGAAAGTAAGGCTGGACGATCTGGTCGGGGACTTCTTTCCGAAACAGCCACTCGTTGACAGACCTCGGCAAATAAACAACATCGCCGCCGATCCGGCCAGTGGAGTCCACAGGAACTAGCACAGCAACCGATCGAGTCTGTCCATCGCTTGATGAATTGCTAGGCGATACGACGGTTTCCGAAGGGAAGGCTGCTGAGTGAACGCCGCGAGGGGCATCTTGAGCGGACGCGACCAACTGCATCGCTCCCGACAAAAAGATCGCTAGCAGCAAGATTCGCACGATCGCAGCCCAAGACAATTCGCGAGAACCGTCGGCGGAACGTCGATGGAGAGTCCCGATTGATCGTGTGTTGTCATCGTCGTGCCGGCTGGTGTGTCCTTTCCACGACCGGACCGTCGCCAACATCGCGGCGGTGACCACTGGCACGATCAACCACCCGATGACGGCGAGTTTCCAAGTCCACCACAGCAACGTCATCGCCGTCAAGACAGCCACCATCATCGTCGCGACCAAGGGTGAACGCGACGCGACCGACCAACCGATCGCGAACGTTAGCAGGGCGACAAGCCAACCAAGTGCCAGCGCTATGTTGCGGCGAACCAACAAGACAGTTTCGCCCGGAAGCAATTCGATGGCATCAACGGAACTGCTTTGCCAATGATCACGAAACAGCGTTGCAGGCGAAAAGGTGTCTGGGGCCGGAACGAGTTCGAATTCCCGTCGCATCACCACACCCGAGACGTCGATCTGAGGCATCTTGCATCGGCGAAACCAACCTTTACCAAACTGGCTGCGGTTCCAAACGACTCGAACAACTTCTGATCTCCCACGTGGTTCCAGCACGATTCTGCGGCGAGGAACCGAAAGCACGTCGACCGGTTCGCCATCGCGGGTGACCGACATCAGCTGCAGCTCGGGCGAGTAGCGGATGATGAACGGTGTGGTTGGCGAAACTTGGTAGATCGCTTCGATATCATCCGTACCACGACTCGAAGCCGTCATGCGAACACTTTCACGCCAAACGATCGTGACCGCGCCATCGTCATCGGCTTTCGCCACAACGATCGACGGCTGTTCCACGGCGTCATAACGTAAACGCTGGTGAATCACAAACCGATCGAGAGTTGGCGAATTTTTCGCCGCTTCCTTTGCTGATCCATCAGTCGCACCGTCAATGACAGCCTTTAAACTGGAAGCTCGATCACCACCGGAAACGATGCGATCTTTTGCCGCGGTCGGTTCAGACCGATCCACCAACGGCACCAACTGAACCGAGGGACTTTTTTCTTTGACCACCAAACCACGTCCAACTCGCACCTCGCTGCGCTGCGATGCTGCGCCGGGGACACTCGGCAATTCCAGATTGATGTCACCGGCGGGCGTGTACCGACGGCGGGCGATCAATGAACGACCGCGCAGATTTAGATCCGAAACGTCAATTGTGTACGTGCCGCCCTCGCCACCGGCGTCTGATTCGCTCGTATCGATGCTAACATCCGACGCTGGCAGACTAGTTGACTGGACACCATCATCGCCGCTGAGCGACCACTGATAGGTCGGCCGACTATCCGGCGGACCAGTCTGGACCTGCAGTTCGGTCAGCCGTTGCCCGGCCGATTCAATATCGATAACCAATTGCTCGGCAAGTTCGTCCCCTTCGCGTGCGATCCGAAGCACCGTTGAAACGTTGAAGGTTACGTTCGGTGTTTCAAGTAAGACTTCGGGTGTTCGTCCCAATTCGGGTGCAAAGTACAAAGTCGGCCGATCGCCGCCGGAAAGAAACGCAAGTTGGTCGGACGAGAGGTCGGTTTCGCGAATTCGGTCACGCTTGAGCGCCGCCTCGCCGCTCCAGTTCAATTCAGGTGGCGGAACAATCGACGCAAACAATTGGCTGTGAACGCTATCGACTCGGGCGAACCAACAATGGGGAACCACCACGATAGGACCCGTCGCGGGGATCACACGAGTCCCCGTGATGTCGATCACGATCTCTCGGGACCGTGCCATGGAATTGACGACATCGATTCGCGGTGCACCGGCCCCCGGTTGCGAGGCATTATCGGCATCGGCAAGTCCGGCTTCACCGTTGTCGACCGAACGATCAAGAGGGTTGCTGCCTGAATCCTCAACGGCGTCGGCCAAACGACTCGCCTGAGTGTCCTCCCACTCGGGCCAAAGCACGATCGTGTCGGTCGCGCTGCGTGAATTCGGGGACTCGATCACACGATCCGAATTTGCAAACACCAAAGAATCGATATTGAAACCGTCTTGGATGCGTAGCCGAATCGGTTCGAGTCGATCGGCATCTACCAAGATGCTGATCCGAGCCTTGGCCGTGACGGTCCCCTTGCTGACCTCGGTTCGCAACCACGTGTTGGTGCCGCCGACTCGCGGACGCTGAGCGAAACGTACTTTCGACCAAGGCGATACCTGATCCGCATCAGGCAGCGGTGATGTAGTGGACTGCGATTTTATCGCTGGTCCATTAGCAGCTTGCGCACCGACCGGTACCAATGAACGCAGCGGAGGACCCGAAGCATCGCGGATTCGGATGCCATCGATCGACCGCGGTTTGCCTTGAACCCACATCGGTGGCAATTCCCAATCAACAATTTCAAGCGGCGGTGCGACCGCAATCTGGACCTCGTCCATCGCTGAACCGTAAATGATGGAACTACCGTTTGATTCGCCGGCGGATTCATCCACCCAACTTGCGATCGGCAGGTGGCACCAAACGTCCCAAGCCGACTGGCCGGTGATCATGACGGTCGTGGACGTCAATTGCGCATTAATCGCATCACTTGGAACGTCAATCCGCACTCGATTCGTCCGGTCGTCGATCGGCTGGGTGCTGAACGAGACTTCAGATGCGTTCACTTTGATTGACGTCACTGTTGCGTCGGAAACACTGAGCACTGGAAAAGGCCGATCAACGGGAATCTGCACCGACATCCGCTGGATCCAACGGAGTCCCCCTTGATCGATGTCATATTGGATCAGCGAGCGGCGGACGATCAGCGCAGAATCTGCAATCGGCGACCTTTCTTTCGTCGTTCGAATCGTGACGGAATCCAATCCACCGGCTTCGATTTCATACCACCGAGCGTCGCGATCGGTCGATGCATCGGCAGCATCGTTTGGCGGTCCAGGACGCGATCTCAGGACACCATCGAGAACTTCGACATGAATATTGGGGGGCGCTGAAAAAACGATCCGAGTTTGTGGGGTGCGGGGCATTCGCAACGCGAATTCGTGCCCAGTCGAATACGGTCGCCCAAAGAGTTGCCACTGAAATTCGATCCGAGCTCGGTGGGGGGTGCCGCCTTGGAAGACAGCGACCAGACTGCCATCGGAACCGGATTCCAAACGGGGCAGCGAATCCGACGGCGTTGTGCCTCGCACCATTGGTTGGCGCAGTGCAAAATTCACGCGTCCGAGCGAGCGTCGCACCAAGATATTACGGCTCGATTCGAGATCCAGGAAACTGCGATCACTGACGAGCTTATCGCCTTGCAGTTTGATCCAGTACTCGCTGCCTCGCAGTCGACAATCCTGAACATCGGACGACTGTTCCGAAACGCGATCAATCGCCGCCCGTAATTTCTCGATTGAAACTGGGCGATACGTTTCCGGGATCAGTTCGGCCATTTGCGATTGATAGATTCCAATCGGATAGATCGGCCGGCCATCGGGAAGCGAACGAGGAAATGCGAGGCGAGGTAAATCGACTGCAAGCGAATCATCGACCGTCGCGGGTGCGTCAGGCTCAGTTTCGTCGGTATCGGATTTCTGCATTTCCTGCATTTTAGAATCAGACGCATCCAATCCAGAATCGTCTGATTTTGGCGCATTAGTATCCGGCAAATTCAGTGGTTCCTCACCAACGAGTTCGGCAGCCTCAGATACCGAGGTGTCGGCTGGCTTTTGGGTGTCCGGTTCATCCGCAATCAGCGTCAGGCTTGTGCATGCTATTGCGATCATCACTGCAAAACATCGCAACGCGATTGAATGGGCACACGAAACATCGCAAGACTTCACGGCGAGGCCTCGGTCGGTTTCGGTAACGCTTGGGTTGATGCGATGCTTGGCGTTTCGGGACTGATCGGTTTGACCGTTCGTGTTGACGGGTGCGACGGGGGTGCAGGTGATGCGGGTGTCACAAGTGGCGCAGAACTCGGCGACGTGAAAACGCGGTTGCCGCCGCTAGGAGTGATCAACGACCGGATCGTGATCATGACGATCACCAATACCAATGAAATCATTCCTAGTTGGCCAGCTAATACAGCGGCATCCGGCGCTACGGCTAATAGTCCGGCGAACAAGACAGCGACGACGACCGCCGTCAAAGGATGGCGAGTTTTGGGAATGTGCGTTAACAACACCGCAAGCAACAACACGAACGAGCCAACACAAATCCACAGGATCGTGCGAGAAGCAATCACGACTTCGAACGACGGCAAATCCGATCCGACGTAAAGATACGAGTTGCCGGGCGGAGTCTCGTCGAACGAATCTGCTGAGGCACCGATGATCGCCGCCAACGCAGCGTTGCTGTGACTAGGTTCTCGCGACAATCGCCAGCGATCAAATTGCCAAGTCATAGACCGGCCGACCGTGGGCGAGGCCCAAACCACGTGCCCGTCGGTTGGCGCGATGATCTGCCAGTAAACACGTCCGACGCCGATCGGCAACTTTATCATCGGACGGATGCTCGCAAACGATGATGACGTCGGTAACGCAATCCAAACGCGAAGATCGACCACGTGGACCTGCTGATCGCCGGCCTGCTGATGACCGGCGAGGGGAATGATCAACGCGTTGCCCTGCCGCTGGACAGGCACTCGCACATCATCGAGCATCGCTTCGACACTGACGTCGGGTGTGCCAGCGGGCAGTTCGACCTGAAAACTGTCACCACCCTGCAACCGCGCGATGACTTGTTCTTGACGAGTCGAACGTCCCACGATCGTTCGCAGCAAAGCTTGATGGATCGAAATTTCGTCGGTCGCGGTGACACGAGTCTGCAGACGCAGTCTCAGTGGATCGCGAGGCAGCGAGTCGAAATCCAAGGTCGACGCCGGTACCGAATCCGTCGACGTCAAATCAAATTGCTGGTTGCCTCGCAGATTCACGCGAACGTTTCCACGAACCGTGACATCTGCAATGTTGGGGCGAGGCAGCGAGACCGTTTCGATCGAACGCTGGACGCTTGATGATCGACGACTTTGCGAAAGACGCCATCGAATTGCCATCGTTCCAAGAGACAACCGTTCCGAGATCAATTCGTATCGATCGTCATCAAGTGCGCGAAGCGTGGCAGGCACCCCGTCGACCGTCACCACCCAAGGCTCATTTTGCGACGCCAACAATCCATCGAAACGACCAAGTTCGCCGGCGGAAAATCCCGTGCTTGGTGATCCAATTGCGTTGGCGACATCCGTCAAGGCAGCCGACGCGATCTCGCCTGGTCGCGTCGTTGGTACGGCCGCCGGTTTAGCGATGCGAATCGGCAAGCGACCTTCCAAATCCAACGGCGACGTGACCATCCAGTCAACGGTCGATCGCAACTGGTCACCGTCCAACTCGATTGTCGCATCGCTTGAAAGGGTGATGCGTGGCGGTTGGTCCACTAAATTGCCGACCAACGTCGCAGCCCCATCGGGACTTAACATTCGAAACGTGCTGATCGTCGATGTGTTCGTCGTTTCGTTGCTACTGGATCCGATCCGAGTGAGTCCTTCGGATCGTTCCAAATCAACGACCAACATCGTGCGTCCACTGCTGATCAAATTCAGAGTCGCGTTTTGAATCGAGAGACTCTCGTCGTCAGCCACCACGCGAGGAATCGCAAACTCGATATTGCCGGTTTCGTCGTCGATCAATCGCTGGGCGCGAATCCGAATCGATGAACTGCCTTCGCCAGCATCTAAGCTGAAATCAATCGTGCGTAACGCATCCGAGCGGAATGATTCAAGCGGTTCGCCCGTCTCAACATTCTCGATCGAGCTGATGTTCCAACTGGCATCATCGATCTGCAATCGCCCATCCGTTGCCTGGCCGCTGACCTGCACGTCCATCACGATTGAAGCGACGCCTTCATGAATCGTCAATTCCGACGCTGACGTAACGCGAGTTTGACGTTCCTTCGCAGAAAGCCATATCGGCAATTCAAACGAAGCCCGATCGAACCGAAATCGATACAGTCGGCTGCTAAGTCCTTCTTCCGCCGATTCGCTCGACTCACTTCGCACCCACGCACGCGTTCGCCAGCGCAGGCGATAGTCGCCGCTAGTTTGAATTGTCAATTCACCGCGGTGACGCAGCGATCCAACCACCTCGACCGCTCGGAATCCGAGCGGCGATGACGGCGACGTCGCGTCAGCCGCCAACTGCAAATCAAAGTTCAATTCGATTCGTTGTTGATGCTCTTCTTCAGGGATCACAACCGTACGCAGTTCGCCTGCTAGGTCATCATCGCGATTGTTTCGATCGGTTTCACCTTTCCGATTGCCACCCACGGAATTTCGCGACAAATCGTCCTGTTCAAGAAACTCGATCGTTTGACCACTGGTCCCTAACCGGGGCGTGTCCAGAACTACCGAATTTTTAGGAAGCCGAAGCTGAAATCCTTCGATGGATCCCTTCGCGTTTCGGATCGTCAATCGCACCGACATGATCGGTTGATCTTGAGGCGAATCCCAACGAACGTCGATACGACTATCGACTTCTAACAGGGGCGCGTCGTCCGCGGATCGGCGAATTTCTCCCCAGCGGACGGCAAAATTCCCACCACCACTCTCGATGGCAAACTCAGTCTTGTTGCCAGTTTTAGGCGAGGACCGTAGTGTCTCGTCGCCGCGTCCGAGCACATCACCATCGACATTGCCGTCGTCGATCGTCAATTGAACCTGCGAGGGAACATCGGGCAGCCGAAATTCGACAGACTTCAAAGAATGCATTTGCACGCTCGACGACATCTGGATCCGCACCATTGCGTCCTCGACAGCGGCAGTCTTGACATGCAGCACGTACCCCAGCGATTCAGACTCGAACGACATCGAGTACTCATCAATCCCGCTGACATCCGGCGGTGCCAACCGGTGAAAGTTCGCCATCCCCAGCGGAATCTTGATCCAGCGGTCTTTCGTTGATTCGATCGACAACTTCATCGTAACTTCAAGCTCGGCGCGGCTGTCTTCGGTCACACCCGTGATTGCAAGCGATTGGTAACTAAACGGTTGCTGTAGCCCTTCGGAATCTGAATCCAGATTCATCCTCCGCTCGTATTCTTCCCACGTTACACCCGGCATCAACACGTTGTTTTCAGCTTCGGTCAGAAACATGAAAGCGCGGATGGGCAGCGATTCGTCGGTTCGCTGGAAAATCTGATCCGGCGGCAATGTTCCGGGCGGCTGGGCATGCGATGGAGGAACGGCGATGCCAACGATCAGAAACATCGCAATCCCGAACATCCAACTCTGCATCATCATCATCCAACCGTTCATCGCGCACGCAGCAACACGGCGCAGACGCCGGTTCGATCGAAACGCTCGGATATTGGCTGAAGAGAAGATTAGCATGCGTCAACTTCGGTCGCAGATCACACAAAAACAAGCGTTGGGATCGCTTGACGCGCGTCAACGAGAAGATCGAGAGCAAGTGGAGGAGATTGACGGCCGTGAGAATCCCATTTCGACACAGCCGCACCGCCTACAGTTTACGCAAACGACGCAGCCCGCAAAGTGAAAAGAAGCCCGACGCATCCCCATTTCAGCTGTTCGAGTTCGAAATGGGGGTCCGAAACAGAAATAACCCGCATAATCGGCAAAACGGCGGGCAGATCGTTCCGAGTTTGAGGCACCAGCGGCTCTGCTCCGCTTCCGACGGCAAAGCCAATCACGAGTTGCCGCTCAATGGGCACTCGACAAAAGCCTCGACGACTTTCGCCACGGCCTAGCCCAAAGAATGAACTGTTACCGACGACTAGTTCACTTCGGCGGCTAGCAGGTCATGCTTGGTTTGGACTTCGGCCAACCGGGTGGCGACCGAGTCGTAGGCGTCGTTGGCTATCTTCGCCGCCGCATTGGCGGCCGCCAGGGCCTCTTGCAGGGGCGGCATGGTAGACGCCAGTTGGTCCGCTTCGGCTTTTCGATCGGCAGCTAGTTTGGTTTGGACGGCGACCAAGTCGTTAGTCGTGATACGCGATCGACGCTTGGCTGCTAAGGTCAACAAATGGTCCGCAAACGCCTGCTCGCGGTCGGCGACAGTTGCCAGGTCGATTGAGCCGCCTTGCAACCCTACTCGCGCGGCAATGACAGCGTCTTGCAGGTCTCGCGACGCCAGCGTCAGCGCCGGCAGTTCGGCGTCGATCGCAGCAGTTTGCGCCATTGCTGCGGCCGCGGCTGCGGCTGCAGTCTCGGACTCAGTCTTCTTGGTAGCAATCTGTGCATTCAGCGCGTCAATCGGAGCCTTGGCTGCCGCGACCGCAGCACCGGCCGCATCACGCGCCGCTTTCAATGGTCCCAGATCATTCTGGACCGAAGTCAATGTTTGCCTGACAGATTCCAAACGAACGGCAACCGGCGGTGGGTTTGACGCCAACGAAGTCTTCGCAGCCGGATCTTCGGTCAACGTCGAAATCACTTGGCCGTTCCAGTCGCCATAGATGACTCGCTTGCCATCGTACGAGACCGCGACTTCCAACACATCCTCGGACATTGGCTCGAATTCGCGAATTGCGTTACCCGACGGGTCCCACAACTTGACTCGATTGTCTTTCCCAGCGGTCACTAAACGACCCTCGTGATCGAACGCCACATCCGTCGCACCACCACCGTGGGCAGTGATCGACTTGATCAGTTTGCCTTGGACCATATCCCACAGCTTGACGGTGCCGTCTTCGCTGGCACTGGCCATCACGTTCGAATCGTCCCGCCAAGCAACTGACAACACGGCGCCCTTGTGATCGGTCAGGTCTAAATACAAACGTCCGGTTTCTGCCTCCCAAACACAGAGCCCACCGGAACGATCGCCAGAGGCAATCAGAATCCCATCGGGGCTGTAGCCCACCGTGAAAATCCAGTCGGTATGTTTCTTTAGATCAAATAATTGACTGCCGTCGGCCACGTCAAAGATTCGCAACATTTTCTGTGGACCACCGAGCGCGATCCGAGTCATCGAGTCATTCGCATCGCCGCCAAAAACCGTATCAAGTTCGTCGCCGACCACGGCCACACGTTCGCCCGTCTTGACGTCGTAGACGGCAACGATGCCGTTGACACCATGCTCACCACCACCGGCGATCAAGAACGATCCATCACGGCTGAACTTCAAAGACTGTGCAATGCCTTCTTCAAAAGGCAAGATACCAAGCAATTCACCCGAGTCGCTGTGGTACATCACGATTTGCTTTTGACCGGCCAAAGCCACCAGCGGCGCCCAAGGGCTGGCGGCGATCGCTGTAATCGCAGCAGGGCGTGCCGTTACAACAGGCGCGGACTGAGGCAGCGAGACTGGCATCGCACCACCGCCTTCGGGACGCCCACCCGAACTGGCCACAAACGCTAACACGTTCTTCTTTTTGGCCTTCGCTTTCGATGCGTTACTTTCCAGAATGCCGCCTTCGATCCAGGCGCGGATCAACTTCAATTGATCATCAGGGATCCGATCTTGGTTGGGCGGCATCACAGGGGTGTCGTCATGATTGACCAGTTGCCACAACCGGCTGCCGTCGGCATCACCATCATCAAACACTACTTCGCCGCTACCGCCACCTTCCATGACTCCCGAATACGTATCGGCAGCGAACCCACCCTTCTTCTCACCCTGGTTGTGACATTTGGCACAATGCTGGCGGAAGATTGGCTTGATGTGATCTTCGAACGTGACCTTGGGCGCATCGGTCGTCTTGGCGTCGTCGGCCACGGCAAAACCCGTAGCAAACATCACGAACAATGCGAACGAAGTAACGGTAAGTTTCATAGGGAAATCATTCGAAAATGGTAAGCCAGAGCCAGTCGTAGCGATGACCAGTCTTAGCGAGTCCCGTGTGCCCGGACGAACCCGGAAACACTTTAGTGATTGAACACAAATTCGCGGCTGTTCAATACAGCCCAATAGACGTCTTGCAGAGCCAACACTTGATTCGGTTCATCCTTGACCGACGCCATCAGGTCCGTCTTCTCTTTTTCAGTTGGAATTCGTGACAAGCATCGTGCATAGATCCGATCAATGACTGCATCTGCCGAAAGCTTCTCCTCGTTGATCCACTTTTCGACCAGTTTACTTCGCACGATTTTATTGTGAACTGAATCGCCGTTGATCAAGTGCAGAGCCTGCGACAACGACGGCTCGGTCGTTGCTTCGCACTCACACACTGTGGCTCGTGGTGATCGGCCAAACGCAGTCAAAAAATAGTTTGACGTTGTACCATCAGCGATCTGAATGGCTCGGGCACCCAGCGGCAGGCCGCGAAATTTGTCAGGCGACTCGGTGACTTGGCTGATGCAATCCAGCAACGTTTCGGCAGGCACACGCCGAACGGTCGCTCGCGAGAAATTCAGATGGTCGTGAGCATTCGTTTCGTTCGTGGCCGTGCTGCGGCTGTAGGCATCGCTGTTGCAAATGTCACGCACCAAGCGGCGAAAATCGAACTTGTAATCGACCAATCGTTTGCCAAGTTCATCAAACAACTCTGGATTCGATGCTGGGTTACTGACACGAATGTCATCAACCGGCTCGACAACACCAACGCCCATGAAGTGAGCCCAAACGCGGTTCGCAATCGACCGCGAAAAGTACGGGTTGTCAGGACTGGTCAACCAATTTGCCACGACTTCGCGGCGATCTTTGCCCTTGGTATCCGGATCTTCGCCACCCAAAAATCTTGGCGGCACCGGCTTCTTGGTGACCAAGTGGTTGACTTCACCGGACGATCGGTTGTAGACGATTTTTTCACGATAGTCCTCAGCATTCTTGCGTCCGACTTGCGAGAAGAACGAAGCGAAACCGTAATAATCGTCCATTGTCCAGCGGTCGAACGGGTGATTGTGGCACTGGGCACACTGGGTCCGAATACCCATGAAGACCTGAGACACATTTTCAGCGGTCTTTAGGGTGTCAGGTTCAATTTCATAGAAGTTGGTCGGTGGCGACGCGAACGTACCACCCGTGCTGGTCAATAGTTCTCGCACCAGTTCATCGATTGGTACGTTGCGAGCGAATTTGTCAGTCAACCAATTGGAGTACAAGAACGCCGACTTATAGCTGACGACGTTCGTGCTTTTGATCATCAACAACTGAGCAAACTTCATGGCCCAAATTTCGCTGAACCCTTTTCGTTCGAGCAACCGATCGATCAATTCAGCGCGTTTATCGGGTGCCGGATCGCCAACAAACTGGCGAAACTCCTCTTCGGTGGGAAGTTGTCCCACGATGTCGATTGTTACTCGGCGGATGAACTCTTCGTCACTGCATTGCCCACTTGGCAGAATGCGCAACTTTTTAAGTTTTTGACCGACCAATTCGTCGATGTAGTTGCCTTCGATTTTAGGCGGCGTGTATTGCAAGTTTTCGGGCAGCCCCAGCACTTGGCTGCCAACTGTGTGGGTATCAAAGCGAGCCATCACAAAGGCTTCGCCGCGTTGGCCGGCGGTGACAACACCGAGGTCATCGATTGCGGCGGTGCCGGGATTGTTGGACGTAAAAGCAGCCAACCGAGTGATGTCGCGAGTCGAACCGTCACTGTAAGTCGCAACCGCCACAAACCGCTGAGTCTTTCCTTCGCCCTCGATCACCGCCTGAGGTGGATAAACATTGACCTCGGCCACGGTTGGTGGTTTGGCGTCGTCTGGATCGATTTTCGCGCCGTCCTGCAGCCATTCCAATATCGTGGCGTAGTAATCGCTATCGGTATCGAACAATTTCCCACCGGTGTGCGGAACACTGCCAACGGCTTTCTTCAGAAACAGGCTTTCCTCCGGGACAGCCAGGTTAATCCGGCGGACACCGATTTCACGGGTAATGCGGTGAAAATCGCCGACGGGATCGAACCCGAACAGACTGACGCGAAAACCATCTTTGCCACGCGCCGCACCGTGACACGATCCGGTGTTACAGCCCGACCGGGTCAGAACCGGCATGACATCTTTTTCGAAACTGATCGCAGGACGACTCGATGCACCCGAGACTTCGATAGGCACACGGACCACGGCGCCAGCATACTCGCCGACCAATTCCGTCTTCCCGTCGGCAAGTGGCAGAACTTGAAACCCATCCAATTTAACTTTCGACGGGTCGGCCACTGACCAATTGACTCGGTCGCTAGCGTCCGATGTGATTCCATCGTCACGGCGGATCACCGCGACGAACGACTGAAAATCACGAGAAGATCCAAGCTTGATTTCGCTCGGATAGACCGCCAAATCAGGCGGTGTCGGCACATTTTTGTTGACCGAAGCGGTTAGTGTTTCCGCGGGCTCGCCAGCAATCCCAGGCAATGCCCCAGCCGCCATCGCGACGCCAAGGGACATCGCAAGGGCCAGCGACCGACGCGTCGCGAACAATCGAAAGGTAGACGTAGTTGTCATGATTAAACTTTCAAACAAGCCAAGCAGAATGGCAATCAAAACTTGGTGAATCGAGTTACTGGTTCTTCATCTGTCGGAGCACTTCTAGACGGCTAAGTGGTTTTGGTTCCGCTGGTTTCTCGGGTTTCTTTGCGACCGGCTTGGGTTCCGCTTTGGGAGCGTCCTTCTTGGGCGGCAACGGTGCATCGATGCGCAACTCGCCGGTTCCCGTGGTCTGGTCGATGGTTTCATCACCCACCTTCACGCGAGACACAACGACCAAAGTATTGTGTTTGCCGACTTTGGCATCCGCGGCGACTTGGATGGGGAACGATACGGCGGCGCTGTCCTTGCTGATCTTTTGGATCGCAGCGGTACTGGTTACTCCGTTGGGCATTCCCACCAATTCAACTTCGGCGTCACCGGGTAGGTCACGCAGCACTTCCATGGCCAGCGAAACGGTCGCCTCAGTGCCCTGTTCGGCAGCTGACTTAGGAAACTCGTATTTGAACATCGAATCTTGGACATCCAGCATGATCGCCGGCGTTGTGATCTCCGCTGTTCCTGTTTTGGAGGTGTAGCTTGCGACCAAGATCATTGGCCATTGTCCGATCGCAGCCGAACCGTTGGCGGTGATTGGAATCGCGACTTCGGTTTTTCCTTTGGCGATTTTTTGTCCGTTGTTCACACCCACGCCGGGCGGGTTGTAAAGCGTTCGAATTCGAACGTCCTCGTCAAAGCCTTCATCCTTGGTAATACGAACGATCAAGTTCTTCGAACCGTTACGCAGCAGAGGTGTCGCAGGCTGGACCAGTTCAATTTTAAATGGTGCGGCACCCGTGACTGCCATCGCCGCGCGATCAGTATCGTGAGACCACATGTGGCGACGGTTTTGCCCGAGCACCAACTTATGCTGCTGGCGGAACTGACCGACCACGTTGAAATTATTTTCGTCGCCATGACCACGAACTGAAAACAGAGCCGCATCGTGTCCAGCGTCCGCCGCAGCGGTCAGCAAGACGGGAATTTCTCCGCGGCCGGGCGGCACCGGGAACGTCGTGACCGTGACGCCAGGTGGCAAACCGTCGAGCTCGGGTACGATCTCGCCGTTGTAACCTTTGCGAGTCGCCATCAAGACCACAGCGGTTTGACCACCAATAGGGACGTTAACGACTTGGGCTTCATCACGGCGAAGCTCTTTTAGCGATAGATCAAAGGTCGCATCGGCTGGCGTCAACTCGATTCGGTAGTGATGAATCGGGCTGCCACCGCGCAAATGGTCGTAGACACGAAGCGTGTGCACCCCATCAGCCGGACAAGTGAAGTCAACCGAAGGGTCCATATTGCCATTGGCATCGTCGGACGAGACGATCGTTTTATTGTCGGGTCCAAAGACGTTCAGCACCGCGTCGAGCGGCGAACGCACGACGTCGCGCGAGAAACACTGAACGCGGAACTTCTGGTTTTTCTTGCACTCGAACGAAAAACAGTCATAGTCGCCTTCCTTCTCGATCACGCCGCAAAACGCGGCAGGGGCCTGAGTCAAAGGGGCTTTGCGGTAGTCGTCATTTGGCTCCGCTTCCATCACCACGGGCAAGTCATTCACGCGGATCCAGTTTGGCGAAGGACTGATACCGTTTTCGTCTTCGGTGACGACGCCCCATCGCTCAAACGATTCGCTGGGCAGTTGCACCGACGCGTCGGTCACGGAACCATCTAGCGAAATCAACTTCGCATTGAGCACCGAGCCGGGCACTCCGCCGGCCGGAATGGTTGCAACCGGCCGCGGGAACGAACCAACATGCAAGCGATACCCGTTGACTCGCGATCCACCGAAAGCGCTGTCTCGAACCAAGACCGTGTACTTGCCGTCTTCGGGTGCCACAAACGTGCAGACCCCGTCTTGCTGCAGCAAGGAAGAATCGTCGCTGGTGGCGACCTCGAATTGTCCGCTGTCGAGAATCGCGACATAGGGATCAAGGATGTTCTGATTGTTGGTTGAATAACCTAAACGGATTCCTTCGATCTCGACATTGATTCGTTGGCCCGCCTTCAGCTCGACTTCGTAGTGATCGACGTCTTCGCGATCGGCAATGCCTTCGATGGTGTGGTTCATCCCAATGACTTGGGGCTGGGCAAAGTCATTGTTTGGTTCAACCTCTTGAACGATCGGCATTGCGCCGACGCCAACCAGTCGCAAATTCGCGATTCCCGACTTGGTTACCAATCGCAGCGGGTATAGGCCCGGCGCCATTTTGGCGTCCGCCTTCAAACGCACCTCGACCGACTTATCGTCGATCGGCTTGACTTCAAGAATCTCGATACCGGGATGGTCAGCCAACACCTTGTGAGCATCAGCGATTCGGACGCCGGTGAACTTGATCGTGGATTCTTCGCCGCGGACGACACCCAGCGGACTGAGGCCGCTGACGACGGGAAAGGCCGCCTTCGCCGTGACGCAGAAAATCAATCCGCCGATGATCGCTGCAAATGTGAATCGAGCTTTCATGAGTTCCGCAAAGTGAGAGACAACACAGAGTGCGAGATAACACGTAGCCGGGCGGCTACATTCCGATTTCCCTAAAGCATCAAGCTTTCTAAGCCATCAAAGGCTCGATCAACTTGCCGCCGTCGACGATTTCGATTGGGCGATCACCGGGTGCCATCAATTCTTTGTCCGAAACGATGCCCATCAATCGGTACATCGTTGCCGCCAAGTCGGCTGGTGAAACCGGATTATTTTCCGGCTCGGCAGCGGTTGAATCCGAGGCTCCGTGGATCACGCCGCCCTTGATACCGCCACCCGCCAGCATGACGCTGAACACTTTGGGCCAGTGATCACGACCAGCGTCAGGGTTAATTTTGGGTGTGCGGCCAAATTCGCTGCTTACCATCACCAGCGTTTCATCCAACATGCCTCGCTCCGACAAGTCATCGATCAGCGCCGCCAAACCGACATCTAAGGTAGGCATCGTGTTGCGGAAGCCCTGGGTAATATTGGTATGCATGTCCCAGCCACCGTACGTCAGCGTGACCAATCGAACACCCGACTCAACCAACCGGCGGGCCATCAGTAATCGCTGGCCAGCGTCGTTCCGCCCGTAACGATCACGGGTCTTAGCGTCTTCCTTCTCGATATCGAAAGCTTCCTTAGCCTTGGGTGTATCGATCAAATCGTAGGCACGTTGATAGAACGTGTTCATCGCGTTGACGTTATCCGCCGATGTTGCCCCAACAAATCGCTGGTTGACGACATCAAGAGCGGCGCGGCGACGCACGAAACGTTGCTCGTCCACACCGCCTGCCAAATCCAGGTCACGAACCTTAAAATCTGCCCGTGCCGGATCAGAACCAAGTGCAAAGCCACCGAAACTGCTAGGCAAATACCCTGTACCTGCGAACTCGTTTGGCACGTTGGGAATGCAAACGTAGGGTGGCAGGTTATTCCGAGGGCCGTATTCGTGACTGACCACGGCACCGAAACTGGGGTACTGAAGCGCCGGGCTGGGCTTGTACCCGGTGAACATATTATGAGTCCCCCGTTCGTGCGCCGCTTCGCCGTGCGTCATCGATCGGATGATACTGAACTTGTCGGCACGCTTGGCTAGCTGAGGAACCGTTTCACAGAACTGTTCGCCCGTGTTAGTTTTGATCGGCCGCAGTTCGCCACGATATTCAAGCGGACTGTAAGGTTTCGGATCGAACGACTCTTGCTGGGCCATTCCGCCGGGCAAGTAGATGTGGATGACACTCTTGGCTTTGGCCTCGACAAAGTCATATTGCTTTTGCTCGGCCATCGCTTGCCGCATCAGCAATTCGGGAAGCGACAGGCCAAGCCCGCCAAACGCACCCGCAGCTAGAAAACCGCGACGACTTAGGGGGTTACCGTAACAGCGCATGGTAAGAATTCTCCTACGAAGAATTTGGGCATGACCGAAGGGGATGAATTCGCCACTTGCCATCAAAACGGCAAGGGAGGAATGTAAGGGGGCAGGAAGCAAGTTGGCGGGGCTCGATGTCAACGCGTTCTGCGAGAGAAACGTTTCGAACGAGTGGTCTGCGTCGATGTCAGAGACGCATTGTAATTTGACCGGTGGAGAAAATCTCAACCTTTGTCGTGGTTAAACGTATCCGATTGCACTCACTAGGTCAAATTGCCGGGGTCGTAGCGATGCTAACGCCCCTCTACCGGACCAGTCCGCCGTCGAAGTGATGCGTAAAAACACGCAAAAATGCCGAAAACCGGACAGTTCGGAAATCGCGGTTTCTTTGCTGAAAAAGAGGACGTTGGATCAGGCTGGCCGCTTGCGTGGTTCGAAAACGACCGATCCGTTAACCACGCTTTGCTTTTTCGGCCGTTTAGCCACGAACGTCGCGAACAGTATTTACCGATTCACGATTCCGCCGTCGCGGACAACTCGCCTGTGGAATCACGACAAAGACTGTTGCTACAATAAGAACCGCTCGACGCAACTTCTCTCGCACTTCCGCTGAACTTCATTCATGTCTGCCGCAGTGTCCTACGATTTTCTGGAATCGCCGACTCAGGCGGGCGACCTCGGCGTGCTTGGACATTACCGAATCATTTCGGAACTTGGACGCGGCGGCATGGGATTCGTCTTTCGTGCCGAAGACATAAAACTGAAACGTTCGGTCGCCTTGAAGGTGATGAATCAGAAAATCGCTGCCGTGCCTAACAGCCGCAAACGATTTTTAACTGAAGCACGGTCGATGGCGGCGATTCACCACGACAACGTGGTAACGATTTTCGAAGTCGGCGAATCCAAGGGCACGCCGTTCATGGCGATGGAAATGTTGGCCGGCCAGACTCTGGAGTCGTACAACAAATCTAACCCCAATCTCTCATTCGAAACCATCATCGAATTTGCATCGCAAATCGCTCGTGGTTTGGCTGCGGCTCACGCCAAAGGCATCGTGCACCGAGATATCAAGCCCGCCAACATTTGGATTCAAGAAGGAGTCGGACGCGTCAAAATCCTGGACTTTGGATTGGCCCTGGCTTCAACTCCGGTCGATCAATTGGCAGGACGCGGCGCCGTCATTGGCACGCCTGGTTACCTTGCACCTGAACAAGCCCGTTCGGACCCAATGGATGACCGCAGCGACTTGTACAGCCTCGGCGTGGTCCTTTACGAAATGTGTACCGGAAAATTGCCGATTCAAGCCAAATCCGTTCCTGGACAGTTGGTTTCAATCTTGGCGCACCGGCCGCAACCAATCCAAGAAATCAACCCTGCGATTCCACAACCGCTATGCGACCTGGTTCATAAACTGCTTCGTAAAGAGCCGCGTGCGCGAGTCTCGTCAGCACTCCGATTGCAGGACGAACTAGAGCGTGTCGGCGAAGAATGTCAGAAAACCACCGAGACGGCCCAGGCCATCAACCGCTTGAAGGAAGGCTTGTCGGAGGTCGTGACGAAGAAGTCCGCAGTCTCGACATTTGACTTAATTGACGAACCCGAAGAGATCCACGACCCACTCGCTAATCTGCCGCAGACACCCATCGCGATGGTTCCACCGGCCGCGATTTCAGGTGCGATGTCAACTGCCCGACCGGTCAATCCAAAATCCATCAAGCAGTCGGCGTCGGACGCCGCACCAAGCTGGCAAGTCTATCTGCCGATCATCGCGATCGTTGCTGTGCTGCTAATCGCGTTGCCGGTCCTGACTTACTTCTTTACAACCTTCGGACGGAGCACCGAAGCATACGTGGTCGATCAGGCATCCGGCCCCTTTCCCACCCAAAACCTAAACACTGCACCGGAGCCCGAGGTTTCGCCCAAGACAAACCAACCGCCCAGTCCCAACCAACAGAACCCCAATGGCGGAAAGTGGAAACGCAACAATGGGAATGCGAATGGTGGTAACGGAAACAGCAACGGTAACGGCGACAAGAATAGCAACAACCGAAATGGAAACAGCCAAAACGGTAACGGTGGAGGTAGCAATAAGGGAACCGAAAAGGGGAACGGCGCCGACAAGCCCAAAGGAAATCCGGAGTCGTCCCCATCGAACCCACAATCGTCACCGATGATTCCTACGGCGGAGTCTGTGACGGTATCGAAAATGCCCGCCCCGGAAGCGGTGCGGAACCGCCCCGACCCTGAACCGGAATCAATGCCTGCTGAAGAGCCAGCTGTCGAAAGTCACTGGGAAGTCATCTCGACAATCGACGGACGCGGAGCCGATGCCATGGTGCAAAACGGTGGCGTCAGTGAAAAGCTTGGAAAGCGACCGAGCTTCGGTGTTCGTACTCGAAACGGGATTCCCATCAACCATTCGTACTTGCGATTTGACCTCGAAAAAGTCAAGCATTTGAGAAAGCACGTGATCAAGTCAGGCCTGATTTTGACGGTCGTGGGTAGCAAACACCCCGCCGGCGCCGCGCTACAGGTCTATGGGATTAGCGATGTTGGCATCTGGAACGAAGCGAAATTGGAGTGGGACCAAACCCCGTCATCGGACGCCGCACCAAAAACTCTCAGCCAGTTTCCTCTACTGGCTGAAATCTCGGTGCCGGAAGAACCAAATCCTGAAGACGCGGGTACCAACCAAGTTAAGATTTCCGACCAACGGATCACCGACTTTATCGCTGAATCCGACGGGCTGGTTACGTTCGCGATTACTGGTGAATGGGGCCAAGCTCAACTGCGTTTTGTCAGTCGTGAAAAATCATCTGACGAGGCCCCTCAACTGCTGCTAGACGTCCCCAACAATGTCCCCAATCGAAACAACAACAACTAAGTATCTCTGACAACGTATCGAAGGTTGTTTTAAATTCGCCGATTGAACCGGGTATTCGAAAGCAACAGCGAGCCATCGCCCGCCAGGCACTCGGTATCGCGTGATCTCCGACGGCTCACGCGTCGCGGCTCACTAAATCATGATATCGGTGAAGATTTCCGGCTCGATTCACCCTCGCGGCAGCACAATTTCAAACGCAGCGCCACTCTTGCTCTCGATCACTGCCATCGTCCCGCCGTGCGCGTCAACAACTCGGTGCGCGATCGCCATGCCCAGACCGGTGCCTTTGGTTTTCGTCGTATAGAAGGCTTCGAAGATTCGGCGTTGCTGTTCTTCGGATAGACCGGGACCGTTGTCTTTAAACGTGACCGAGATCGCTGGCTCGCCCATCAGTTTCGCTTGCCGAAACGCAATCGATACTCGGACGGGATCACAGCACGCCGCCAAACTGTTTTCCATCAAATTGCGAAACACTTGTTCGATCCGAAATCCGTCGACGCGGCAAACCAAATCGACCTCGCCACCATCGGGACTGGTAGCATCCAAATCAACCTGAACGTCTCGCATAGCGATGCTGGTTTCAAGCGAATTCCAAGCCTGTCGCCAAATCGCCGCAAGATCTGAATTTGAAGTTTCAAGATGAATGGGCGCTGCGAAGTTCCGCAGCTCTTCAAAGAGCCGCTGCAGGTCCTCCCGAGCGCGAGCGATTCGGGCCACGTCGCCAGCGGCTTCCGAATCCTTGTCGATTTCAAACCCCAACATATCCACACTCGCTTGGATACGTTGCAACGCATTGCGACTTTCGTGCGCAATCCCTGACAACATTTCTCCCATCGCTGCCAACCGTTCCGATTGAACGAGTTGCTCGCGAGTCTTGTGCAGCTCGGTTGTGTCAGAAATGAATCCCTCGATTGCGACCAACTCGCCGCTGTCGGAATACACACCAACGCCTTGTTCCAAGACACGACAAATATCGCCACTGCGATGCAAAATTTTATAGACGCACTGAAACGACAGTCCTCGTTCCAATCGCCCCAAGACGACGTCTCGAAGTTCATCGCAATCGGTGCCAACAATTAAGTCGCACCAAGCTGGTTCACCCGACACCAACTCGTCAGCCGAGTATCCGCAAAGATCTTGGCAACCATCGCTAATGAATTCAAAAGCCCAGCGATCGTCGAACGTGCGTCGGTAAGCCGCACCTGGCAAGTTCTTCAGCAACGTCGTCAACCTTCGATCACTTTCAAAGATCGCAGCGTTGACGAGTTTCCGATCCGTGATATCACGAATGATCCCCGTGAACAAACGCCGATCAGGCAGCTGAACTTCACTGACAGCCAAATCCATCGGAAAGATGGCCCCACACTTACGCTGGCCTTGAACTTCGCGGCCAATGCCGATGATTTTCTTAAGCCCAGTCGTCAAGTAGTTTCCGATGTACTGATCGTGCTCGCTCCGGTAGGGCTGCGGCATCAACATTCGAACATTATTGCCAATCACTTCGTCGGCGGTGTAGCCAAAGATTCGCTGGGCCGCCGGATTGAACGATTCAATCAAACCTCGCTCGCTGATCGTGATGATCGCATCGACCGCAGTATCGAGCACGCAGCGCAATTTACGCTCACTTTCCAACAGACGCTCGTTGGCTTTCATGATGGATCAGCTTTCAAGATGGATCGGCTTTCGTACGACTTTCGGCAAGTGACAGTTCTTTTCACCTGGCAGATTCATCTGGCGACACAGCATCGTCATTTTCACTGGCTAGATCGGATTCACGATCATCGATCAAGATCCGAAGCGCCGGCGTGTCCATGTCGTCGTACTGTCCGCCACGAATGCACAGCACACATGCGATCATTCCTGCGCCGCCCAAGGCTAACGCGATCGGTAAAGCAATGTAGATCACACTCATGATTTTTCAGACGGTTGATCGAAACTAGGATCAGTGCCGGGACGAGTCTTGGGTGACGTCGACCGAAAACCAGTTGGCTTTGGAAACGTAGGCCACAACAAGGTGAGCGACAATACCGACACCGAACTGATGGGCATCAAGATCGCGGCCAACAGCGGGCTGATCCGCCCTGCCATCGCCAACCCGACGGCCACTAAATTATAACTAAGCGAAACGGCAAACGCAGTGGAAATCAACCATGACGTGCGACGAGCCCCCGACATCAGATCGACGATGCTGGCCAGATCACCCGACGCAATGAAAACCGGTGCCGCCTGCAAACTCACCTCCGCGCCGCCCCGCACCGCGATACCGACGTCGGCTGCCGCCAATGCCGCGGCATCGTTTGCTCCATCCCCCACCATGACGACATGCCCATCATCACGGTTCCGCACGATTCTCAATTTGTCTTCGGGTGACAAGCCACCGTGGACACGCGAACGATCGATACCGACACGGCTGGCGACTCGCCGCACGATGTCCGGATGGTCGCCCGACAAGATGCCAATCGTGAACCCTTGCCGCGTCAACTGCGCAATCGTCTCGGCAGCTTGGGGCCGCAATGGGTCCGAAACGCCCATCACACATACGGCTTCGCTATCGACGGCAATCACCACAGGACTGGCACCGATCGCAAGCGTCCGTTGGACAGCATCGTGAACGGACTGACCGATCAAGCAACCTTGATGCTCAATGAACAAGACGCTGCCAACTAATACTCGGTGATGATCAACGACCCCAGCCACACCACTACGATGGACCTCGACGCCCGTGTCTCTATGATCACGTTCATTGGTCCCCAAGCATGCATATCGAACGATGGCCTCGGCAGTTGGATGACAACAGCCAAATTCGACTTGCGCCGCCATGCGGACGACTTCGTCCGTTCCCAACACCAACTCAGCCTGCGGGCGGCCTTGAGTCAAAGTGCCAGTCTTGTCGAACCATAACGCGCCCGGCTTTGACAATTGTTGCAACGACGAACCGTCACGAATCAAAATCTTGCGTTTGGCAGCGCGGCCCAGCGAAACCGCGATCGCCAAGGGAGTCGCCAGGGCGAGTGCACACGGGCAGGCCACAATCAACAGCGATGTTGCGTGCGATGCGGCGACCGCCCATCCCGACGCCCACCATCCGGCCAACACCAACATCGCCAAGACCGTGACGACGACCACAAAGACACCACCAATGCGGTCAGCCAACTGAACTACCGGCGTCTTTTCCGAAGCGGCCGCTTCAACCGACTGCATGACCTTTCCGATTCGACTGTCTCGCCCAGTTGCCACCACTTCGACGTCGATCGGTCGAACCAAATTCAAAGTGCCTGCCGAAACTTCATCACCACAATTTGCGGCCACCGAACGACTCTCGCCCGTTAACAGAGAACGGTCCAGCATGGACTGGCCAGCCACAATTCGCCCGTCAGCCGAAATGCTCTCGCCCGGCGATACACGAATCACATCCGCCGGCTTCAACGTGTCGACCAACACCCATTCGGGCTTGCCATCGGTGGTCAATCGCTGAGCATGGATCGGCGTAATCCGCAACAACAAATCGACAGCCTTCGCGGCACGGTGTTGCTGATGAAACTGAATCCAACGCCCGATCAGCAACAGAAACACCAACACCGCCAACGAATCAAAGTAGACATCGCCCACGCCAGTCAACGCGCTAGTCACGCCGGCGATTGTCCCCACCGACAACCCCAGCGCGACGGGCAAATCCATATGCGGCGTTCGCGTGCGCAGCGACGCAATCGCGCCTTTGAAGAACGTACGCCCAGGGATCGCGACCGCAGCCATCCCCAAACCGGTTCCGATCATTCGCAAAAAGAACCGCTGTCCCGGATCAACGCCCGACGCATCGCCGGCATACAACGCAACGGCGATCCACATCGCGTTCATCGCACAGAAGCCTGCGATTGCGATCTGCATCAAAAGTCGCCGGTTTTCCAAGCGAAAGTGGTCATTGCGTTTGGCCGACAACGGGGCAATTTCATAGCCCAGCCGATCCATCAACCGCGCAATATCGCTTAGCACGATTTGCTTCGGGTTGAACATGACTCGCAACGTATGATCGCTCATCTTCACTCGCGCGACTCGCCATCCCGGCGCTCTCGCGGCCGCATTTTCAATCAACCATGCACAGGCGGCACAGTGCAGCCCATGGACCGCCAATTCCGCCGTTGCGATTCCGTCACCACCGATACGAGGCGCCGAAGCGCCCAAGAACGCATCACTATCAAACGCGTCGTAACGGGACTTTTCGCCGGCGGCCGGCGCGGCGGCAGCCCCCGACACCTGATTGCGAAGGGCGTAGTAATCATCCAGCCCCCAGCCGTGAATCAACTCGTACGCGCCGCGGCAACCGTTACAGCAAAACACGGTTGCCGGATCGGTGTCCGACATGCAAGGTGTCGGCAGCCCACAGTGAACGCAATCCAGTTCCACACGACGAACTTGATTGTCATGAGCAGACTTCGTCGTTTCAGATGATGCGGGGATCAAAGACATGTCGATTAAGGTACGGCTACTTCCGCATCACAAGTTTTTTCACCTTCACAACAACACGGCAGCGGTTTGGCTGCGGAATCATTCACGTGATCGACCAAAGACAACGGATCCAAACCTGCATCGCCAAGATTGACCGACGCACGCAAAGCCGCAAGCGATTCGAGGTTGGCAAATCCGCGGCCCGATGCCGTGAAGCATCCTGTTGTGATCAACAAGACCGCGGCCGCAGCAGGGATCACCATCGTGAACCGACGCGACAGCCACAGGGAACCCGCAACTAGCGCTGTTAGCGCCGGAACCGTGCCGACCCAGAACGCGAACATCACAACTGCACCCATGACCGGGCTAGCCGTCCCGGCCGCGAACAACGCGAACAAGTACAACCATCCACATGGCAACAACGTCGTCAACAGTCCGGTTGCAAGAGCGCGACTGACCGGCGGCAATCGAAACAGATACGGTCTCATTTTGACCAACACGCCGCCAATCCGAGACGGCTTCGGCGGATGCGCTTCCTTGGACTGACCACGAATCAACGTCCATAATTTCAACGCACCAACGATCACCATCAATCCGCCCACGACTCGCGCGGCAGCGACTTGGATGCCAATCCAACTACCGCCGACATCAATCGCACTTCCAATTCCGCCGGCAATCAAACCAGCCAAAACGTAGGTCAACATGCGGCCGACGTGATACATCGCAGTCGACATAACCACAGTGCGACGTGGCGCTTTGTCACCGATGCCACTGGCCCACATCGCCAACGGACCACACATACCGACACAGTGCATGCTACCCAGCAGACTAGCGGTGACGACGGCGGTGATCAGAATCCACATTGAGAAATCGTTTGGGGGTTTAAGCTTGAATCGTTATCAGGAACAAAGCGGTTAGGTAGTTGGGATATCGATTTCAACCGACTTCCTCATCGGCACCTCGGCACCCTCGATGAAGATCTCGACTTGCCAGAGTCCCGGACGAGCCATCGGTGCAAGAGTTAAGTATCGCCCTTTTCCAACCGACGGCAATTCAAAACGCTCAATGTCCGAAGCTCGAGCATGGTGATAGACGCTCCCAACGATTCGCAGGTCGTCGACCGGGTTGCCAGACTCGTCAGTTACCGACACCTCGGTCGCGCGAAATCCATTGCCGTCAGACACATCCGATGCTTCGATTTCTACCGACCATCCCATACGTTCTGCGGCCATCACCTCGCGCCGGGTCATGTCCCAATCCAACGCCTCGTTATGGTAGTCCGGCACCACTGCAACCGTTGGATCGCCCGTTGCCAAGCGAATGGCGACGAAACCAATCACGAGCTGCAATCCCAATAGCACCACTACTAGTGAAACCCAGAATCGTCTCGCACTTCGTTCCGCAGCAAATTCGGATTTAGCTTTTTCAGTTTGCATGGTCAAATTACGTTCGCGGTCCAAGGATGCGGAATTCCATCATTCGTTCGTTTTCACTTGCATCGCTGACCTTCAACGTTGCCAACTCGTTCCCATCGCCGAACGTCGCCCGGGCAGGGAACCGCAAACTAAACGGTACTAGTTTTGAATCACCTGGTTCAAGAGTCAGCTTTTCGGCGTCGATCACGTCAAGCAACGTTCCTTGGGGCGAAACCATCTGCAGTGCATAAGACTGGGTCTCGCCCGTTCGATTGACCAATCGCAAATGGAACGAGTTCGAAACTAGACCGTCGCCAGCGACCGTGAATGGATTGCCTTTGCCGCGAATCACCCGTGCATCAAATCCGGACTTCACACCCAAAGCAAACAGGAAACCGCCAAGCACCACCGACAAGATCAGCGGGTAAATGATCGTTCGAGCACGAACCAACTTCTTGGGTTTGCGTGCGATCCCGTCTTGCGAACTGTACCTGATCAAACCTCTCGCCGAGCCAACTTTGTCCATCACTGAATCACAAGCATCGATGCACTGAGTGCAATTGATGCATTCCATTTGCAGCCCGTCACGAATGTCGATCCCAGTCGGGCAGACAACGACGCACTGATTGCAGTCAACACAATCACCGGCCATTTTCCCCGTCGCTTCGTCGACGACACGTTTACCTTTTTTGCGTGGTTCGCCGCGAACGGGATCGTATGCCACGATCAACGATTGCTCGTCCAACATCACTGACTGGAACCGCCCATACGGGCAAGCGATCAAGCACATCTGTTCCCGGAAGAACAGAAAATCAAACATCATCAAACCTGTTGTACCCGCCATCACCAAGAATGCAGCAGGGTGCTGTATCGGCGAACGGAAGATCCAAGTCGAAAGTTTTTCGGTACCGACAAAATAAGCCAGGAACGTGTGCGCCAAAAACATACAGAGCACCAAGTAGACCGCGACTCGCGCGACCTGCAAGAATCCGTTTCGACCACTCTTTGGCTTGCCGCCCTTACCAACTGTCCCTTCAAAGAACCGATCGATCGGACGGAACAAGAACTCCATGTAGACCGTTTGCGGACAAGCCCAACCGCACCAAGCGCGACCCGAAATCGCAGTCAACAGCACAATCGAGATGAACACCGTCAGCATCAACAGCGCTAACAGGACTGTGTCGGTGGGATAAAACGTCCGTCCAAAAACGGTGAACTCGCGAGCCACGATGTCCATCAAAATCAGCGGCTTGCCAAACACCCGTAGGTGAGGCACCAGGACGAACACCACCATCAAAACGTAGGCGACGACGCGGCGTTTTTTCCACCAGCCACCAGGCGATAGTTTTGGCCTCAACCAACGTCGACTACCGTCGGCTTCTAACGTGCTTAGCACATGATCGGGCGAATCCAGCAACGCCGAATTCGAGCTACCTCCCCCACCCGACGAAGAATGCATCGTCGTCGCTCGAGGATCACACCCGCCTCGTCCGGAACCACAACCTTGGCAAGACGCATTGCCCAACGAAATTGGCAACGACATGCTCATTTTCGATCACTCAATTCGCACCGTATTTGACGCGAACTCCTATACAAAACTCTTCAAATGATATGGCAGAGTCCATCAATCTGATCGCTGCGGCAGTCACGACGTTTTCCAGAGACAACGACGCGATCGGACTAGGCCCCTGTGAAGCACTACGGCTTCGCCACTTATTCTTCTTTTTCCTCTTCATCTTCTTCTGGTGGAGCCGCAGGCCACTCAGCAATTTTCTTACCCTCAGGAATGCGTCCTGCCAAATCCTTGCCACGCAAACTGGCCACGTATGCCGATACCAACACGACTTCGTTGGGGTGCAAACGGTTCGACCATTTCGGCATCGCACCGCCACCAGCGCCTTCGTTGATGACCTTGGCGATATCTTCGATCTTGTTCACGTTCTTGAACATTTCATCGGTCAAGTTCGGACCAATTTTTCCTTCGCCGTCACGTCCGTGACACGAAATGCAGTTGGCTTTGAAGACCGACTCGCCGACCTTCACCCAACTGTCCTTGTGCATGTACTTCACGATCGTTGCTTCATCGGGACTCAGTTCTCCGATCTCTGCAAATTGCAATCGCGTGTTCGCAGCCAAGGCAATGCCATACTGGTCCTCGACGCTGCGTCCGGCCGCGCCGCCGTGATAGAACATCCAGTAGAACGGGCTGAACGCTATGCATCCGACGAACAACCACTTCCACCATCCCGGCAGCGGATTGTCATACTCTTCGATTCCGTCGTACGCGTGATCCATGATCAGCGATTCATCGGAACTGTTCGTGCCGTTTGATTGAGATTTACTCATAACGCGGGTCCTCCACGTCGTCGGAAAGCGGAATAGAAGCAAAACGTGCCGAAGCTTGGCTGCTTAACTTGAACGCGCCGTAAAAAATCACAGCAAACGCGGCCACAAACAGCCCCAGTGCCACCTCGGCGTAAGCCGAATAGTCCAAGGCACTCACGAGGTCTTTGATCATTGGTATTCAGATTTAAGAGTTGATGAACAGTACAAACGCAAAACGGACGCCTTTGGTAACCGAAATCGGTTACTGGGCGGCAACCTGATCCTGCACCTCGTTTGACGGGTTGGCTGCCGACTCAGTATCTTCACCCGACGGAGCCGCGGTCGCTGGCTCGGCTTCGGGAGTTTCAATCGCTGGCGTCGCCCCCGCAGGCGGTTCTTCGGTTCGGAACAAGTCCGTACCGACTCTCTGCAAGTATGCGATCACTGCCATCGCTTGTTTGTCCTGCATCGCCGCGGGACCACCTTGCTGGACCACTTCGGCTGCAATTGCTTCGGCTTGACGACGGGCAACTGCTTCGGTGTTATTGAGGTCCTCGTCACTATACGGAGCCCCCAAGAACGCAGCCGCGCGAACGTGTGGCTCGATCGCATTGAACTTCAAGTCTTCGGTCAATAAATGCACATAGCTGGGCATGACCGAACCGGGCGAAACCAATTCGGGATTCTCGAAGTGAGTCCAGTGCCAAAAACTACTTTGCTTGCCGCCTTCGCGAGCCAAGTCAGGCCCGATCCGACGACTGCCCCATTGGAACGGACGGTCGTAAATGAATTCACCTGGTTTGCTGTACTCGCCGTACCGTTTGGTTTCAGAAACCATCGGCCGAATTTGTTGCGAGTGACAGTTGTAACAACCTTCGGACACATAAATGTGACGCCCGGCGAGTTCTAGCGGCGTGTATGGCTTGACTGTTGCAATGGTCGGCACGTTCGAACGAATCAAGAACGTCGGCACCAATTCAAACAGCGTCGCGATAACCACCGCAAGGGTTGTTAGCACTGTGAACTTAACGGGCAAGCGTTCCCATCGGCGGTGCCAATCCATGCGTCCAAAACGATCGACCTTCTTGCCAAGCTCCAACATTGGAACATCTTTAAGCGGTGATTCGGTGGGGACAGCATGGTCGCCAGCGTAGTCCTTGGACAATCGAGGTGCCGAATAGACGGGAACCTCGTACGTAGCCGGACGCCCGAGCCATGTCATCAAAGTGTTCAGACAAAGCATGACCACACCGCTGAAGTACAACAGTCCGCCAACGATTCGCAACCACCACAAAGGCACAACCGACTGGATCGTTTCGATGAAGTCGGGATAGGCCAAGTGACCGGTTTCGTCCATCGCACGCCACATCAAACCTTGCATCAGGCCGGCAGCGTAGATCGGGATGATGTAAAGCAGAATGCCCAACGTGCCAGTCCAGAAGTGCAGACTGACTAGCTTGGGGCTCCAGATTTTTGTTTGATACAAACGGGGCAGCAGCCAATAGACCATGCCAAAGATCATAAATCCGTTCCAACCCAGTGCACCGGAGTGAACGTGTGCGATCGTCCAGTCGGTGTAGTGGCTCAGCGCGTTGATCGCTTTGATCGACAACATCGGTCCTTCGAACGTACTCATGCCGTAGAACGTGATCCCAACGACGAAGAACTTCAGCACCGGGTCAGCGGCGACCTTGTGCCAGGCGCCACGAAGCGTCAGCAGACCGTTGATCATCCCGCCCCATGACGGCATCCACAGCATCAAACTGAACAACATGCCCAGCGTGCTGGCCCATTCTGGCAGCGAGGTGTAGTGCAAGTGGTGCGGGCCGGCCCAAATGTAAATGAACACCAAAGACCAAAAGTGAATGATGCTAAGCCGGTAACTGAACACCGGTCGCTCGGCCGCCTTGGGCAGGAAGTAATACATCAGCCCCAGAAACGGCGTTGTCAAGAAGAACGCGACCGCGTTGTGACCGTACCACCACTGCATAAAAGCGTCCTGGACGCCTGCGTAAACGCTGTAACCTTTGAACAAACCGGCCGGTACAACCAAGTTGTTGAAAACGTGCAACACCGCGACCGTCACGATCGTGGCGATATAGAACCACAGCGCGACGTACATGTGTCGTTCGCGACGATGGATCAACGTCATCAGGAAGTTGCCGCCGAAGATGAACAACCAAACCACGGCGATCAGAATATCGATCGGCCACTCAAGTTCCGCGTACTCGCGACTTTGAGTGATTCCAAGCGGCAAGGTGATGGCGGCCGAAACGATGACCGCCTGCCAACCCCAAAAGTGCAACCGGCTGAGCACGTCGCTCCACATCCGCGTTTTGCACAATCGTTGGGTGCTGTAGTAGATCGCGGCAAAGATGCCGTTACCGGCAAATGCGAAAATCGCAGCGTTGGTGTGCAGCGGACGCAGTCGACCAAAGGCAAACCAAGGCGCCCCGTTGGTGAGCCACGGCACTACCAAAATGATTGCAACAATCAATCCTACCAGCGTTGCGACCAATCCCCACACAATCGTCGCGGTGACGAACATGCGGACAATTTTGTCGTCGTAGCTGAAATGTTCCAGTTGGACGTCGGAAGCGGAAGAAGAAGATGGAGGATGACTAGAGGACGCGTCATGCGAGTCCGAATCAATAACGTTGGCCATGGAGCGTTTGGTTGCTTCGATAGTTTTCCTTGCAGCCTCAACCGATAGAAACTGCTTCAGTCGCATTTGATAACAAGTGCGGTGCCAGTGAACGCCCAAAAAGCGGCTGGAAAGCGATCTGCGTCGGAACGCCACACTTTGTTACCGTTTTCACGAGCGATTGACGCGCGTTCATGTTTCACCCAAGTACCGCCTCTTCCCAACGGTGCCCCAAATCGCACAAGGAGAGACACAGAGTGCGCGTGAACGCACACCTGTGACAGGCGTGGCTGACATGCCGGGTGGCCTAGCTTCTGGGTCGCGAAACCTGTCTCGGGTTGCCGGCCTGATCGGCGATTTCCCCAAAGCCTTGACGATTTTCGCTACGGTTCTGCACGACGGCGTAGCGGAGATGAACCGACAGGACTACATCTGGTGCAGCCACATCGACGGGACGGCCGCTTGCTTTCCACGGTCACTCTGACGATGTGCCAGTATCGAGATGACCGAAGCGATCACCGTGTAGGTCAAGGTCACCGCTGCCCGGGAAAGCGACTCGCGACGACAAGGCCTTGGTATACGCCACTCGTTCGTCTTCGGAACTAAATTCGAGCGGACGTTTGGTCTGCAGTTCATGGATCGACTGGATACCGTTGTGATCCATGTATTCGACCAAACCGTCAACCAAGCTGCGAATCACATCGGGCCCGTTGCGGTAGAGTTCCGACGTCACCATAACGGCGTCAGCACCGGCCAACAGAGCACGAATCACGTCTTCGACGGTGCCAATCCCGCCGCATGCAGCTAATGACATCGCAGGACATGACGCATGAACTCGCATGATCGAGCCGAGTGAGCCGACGATGCTGCCCGGTTCGGTCAGCCCCCAGGAGTGACGGACGGTCAGCGAATCCAAGCAGATTTCGACATTCGGCTTGCGACCATACAGCACCAATCCTTGGCACCCTGAAACCAAGTGACGAGCAAGGTGAGCGACGCTGGTGTATTCGCGTTCGAGCTTCAGAAAAAGCGGAATTGAGATCGCGTTATTGATCGACACGACCAACCGGACCAGCGACTCTTCGATCTCGCGGGGTCCTGCGTCAATCAACCCGTCGGAATGATGAACAGCCAGTTCGATCGCCGCCGCGCCTGCTTCTTCGACTTCGCCTGCAAAGTCCAACCAATTGCCGTCACTTTCGCCATTGAGGCTGGCGATGACGGGAATGTTCAATTGTGCGCTGGCGCGATTGACGATCGCCAGGTACGTGTCAGCATCTTTGCAGGTCGAGTAGTCCTGCATCCGTTCGCTCCGCTGGCTAAGCTGCAGTTCCCGTTCGCTGAGTTCGATTCCTCGAGTTTGATTCCAGTGAACGATCTGCTCTTCGAACAACGACGGAAGCACGATCGCGCCAGCCCCAGCCGACTCGATCGCCACCCGAGTCTGATCTTGTGAGGTCAGCGGACACGCACCGACGATGATGGGCGAAGCCAACGTTAAGCTTCCGTAGCGGGTCGTCAAATCAATGGTCATGACACTCTCCTTCGCTGATCTAGCCGGATTAAATGCAATCGACGCCCACGCCGAGGAACTGATGCGAACCGAGTGATATTAGAGCCGATTGACAATTGCGATGCCAAACGCAAATCCCACGACTCGAAACTTCCAGCCGAGGTCTTTGGCATCACATTCTCTAGCAACAATTCTCTAGCAACGCATTCGGTTACGGCCTCTCACTCATCGCGGCGATGATGCCGCGATATCCAAACGCTGCAGGGTGCGTGCCGAAGAACGTACTTCGTGGTGCTGCCCAGCAACATTTCGCCAATTAGGCTGTGTCCCGCATCGCCGACCACGACCAAGTCATCGTGATTGGTTTCGGCGGCCGTTGCGATCGCGTCGCCAATGTGGTGTACACGCGGCACCTGCAACGAGACGTTAGGCAGCGTCTGGGCAATCTCGCCAGACATTCGCTCACCTTCTAGACGAATTTTTTCAGCCACCTCGATTTCAAGCTGAGCCGTGATCGCCGAAAACGACTCGTCAAAATAGGCATAAGGCTGCGCCGCCACACTGATCAACGAAACTTCCGTTTTGGAATCCCAGTTGAGCGACAGTTGTTCGGAAACCGCTTCTCGTGAACCATCCGATCCGTCATACGCAATCAACAACTTGGGCGGGACGCCCATCACCGGCGCATCTTCTTTGGCATTGGCACGAACGACCAATACCGAGCAAGTTGCGTGCGTGGCGACGCTGTCCGACGTGCTGCCCAACAGCAACCGGTGCAGCGTCGTATGTCCTTTGGCGCCGACCACGATCAAATCAGCCCCAATCCGCTCGGCCTCGTCCAAAATCCCAGGCACCGGGTCACCCAACGACATGCCGATCGAAACGGTTTCGCAGACGTCGGCCAGCATCGCTCGAATGGGTTCTTGAAACGCCGCAACGCGTTCGGTCTCGCGTTTCGACCACTCGGGATACCACGGCTCGACGCCGCTACTGTGCGGATAGCCGGGTGCAAAAGAAACGGAAAAAACAGTCACATCAAACTTCTCTTTGCCTGCCAGTTGGCTCAAGAACTTTGCCGCCACCACTGCATTGGTCGACCCATCGGTTGCCAATAAGACTTTCATAGTTGTTGCTCCCAAGGATGCACCAGCGGTGCCATTTCGTAAGCGGCTCGGCGTTTTCCGCGAGTCGCAGGTTTTCAAAGGTGTGCAACTGCACGCGCTGTGCCGATTGTGCGACACACCACGGTTAATCTCTGCAAAACCGTCAAAGCCAGTGTGAATCGCAAATGGTCGAATTATCGAAGCACCAGCCGAGTGAGCAGTGCAGTGCATCACCGAGACGTATTGTCGCGCATTTACAGCCCTCTCGCCTGCTTCGAATTCGGATTCACGCAAAAAAAGAGAATGTTTGTTTGATCGCCAGCCATACGGTCTAGACCATGATTGCATCATTCGGATAGTACGAACTGTGCAGCGGGAATGATGGCCAAACGGCAGTTTCCGATTCGAACCGTTCACCCAGCCAACTTGGCGGAGCCGATTTGCTAGTAGGCATCGACAGCAACGGACCAGTCATCCCCCAAGCGTCTCGGCGACGAGACCTATTCTCATTTCCCGAGAGGCAACCATGGCACACGCGCTGATAACCGGCGGTACCGGCTTTATCGGTCGCAACCTGGTCAAGCTTCTGATCCAGCGGGGCGACGACGTAACGTGCTTGGTCCGTTCCAAGTCGAGCCTCGACTCATTGGAATGGGCTTCGAGCGCCGGGAAATCGCCTCGACTGGTTTTCGGCGACGTGACCGACCGCCTTTCTGTTCGCGCCGCAGTTCAGGACGTCGACGTCGTCTATCACCTGGCCGGCGTAACGAAAGCGTTTCGCAAGTCCGCTCTATTGCCGGTCAACCAATCGGGTGTCGAACATGTTGCCGAAGCGTGTTCGGCGCAATCGGGGAAGACGACTCTCGTTCTCGTTTCTTCGCTTGCCGCGGCAGGCCCGTCGGTCGACGGGAAGCCCAAAGTCGAATCGGATCGCTGGAACCCGGTGTCGAACTACGGACTCAGCAAATTGGCCGGCGAAATTGCGGCTCGCCGGTACGCCGGCGAAGTACCAACAACCATTGTTCGCCCGCCGATCGTGATGGGCGAAGGGGACAGCGACGGGCTTGAATCTTTCAAGAGCATCTCCAACTGGGGCGTCCACCTCAGTCCAGGAATGAACCCAGAAAATAACCACGTTTCACTGATCGACGCAAAAGACTTAGCCACCGCGCTGACATTAGTGGCCGAAAAGGGCGAGCGGGTTGGATCGAAGGGTGCCGACACTTCGGCCGGCGTTTATTTTGCCGCCGCCGACGAGATGCCAACCTACTCGGAACTTGGCCGAATGATCGGCCGCGCCGTCGGTCGCCCCAATGCCGTTGTCGTTCAGATTCCACACGCCCTGGTCTGGGCAGTCGCAGGCATTAGCGACATCGCGGGACGCATTCGCCGCCGCCCCAATATTTTGAACTGGGACAAGGCTCGCGAGGCGGTGTCCGGTTCATGGACTTGTTCTGCTGAAAAGCTGCGGCGAGACACCGGATTTGAACCGGCGCAGCCGATGTCGCTGCGACTTCGTCAGACCGCCGAATGGTATTTCTGCAATGGCTGGTTGACGGCCAGCCCAATCATCCCGATTCCACGCCGACCAACGAGTCTGGAACAGATCGGTAAAGCAGGCCACAAAAAGCTGAGCGATTCCTAATCAGCACCCCCGCTGAAGTATCGCTGGGATTCCACAGCGTTCGGCGCGAGCCATCGCGTGCAGTGACACTGGGGGGGGTAATCGATGCCGCACTACGCCGCCCCGGAGGGAGTCTCGGCCGGCCACTTGCCAGAGCACCATAGCCTGTCAATTGCCCCTTCAAACGCAGTGGAAAACGACCGCGAATCACCGATCGCTCGATCGCCATGCTTGACATTGTGCAGGGGGGCCGTGAAATTGACGGGGTTCTAGGTGTCGAGGTTTCGCGCCGCCTATCGAGATCCACTCCTTCTGCGATCGGTAACCATGCTCCTAATTGCCCCGTCGTTCGACATGTTGGCCCAGCAAAAACTGCCCAACTCGGCCATGTTCGGATTGATTTTGGCCGCCGTCTTTTTCGGGTTGCTGCTGATCTTCTTTTTCGTGTTTGCACGGTACTTTGGCCTATGGATTCAGGCCAAACTGACTCGTTCGAACATCTCGTTCTTCAATTTGCTGGGCATGACGTTCCGCAAAGTGAACACTCGCGCAATCGTCCGCAGCAAAATCATGGCGACCCAGGCCGGGTTGGTGGATCCAGATTTGACCAGCGAGGCACTTGAGGCTCACTACTTAGCAGGCGGAAATGTCCAGCAGGTCATTCGAGCGCTGATCGCGGCCAAAAAAGCAAAAACGATTTCGCTGACGTTCCGCGAAGCCTCCGCGATCGACTTGGCCGGTCGGGACGTCTTGGAAGCGGTAAAAACCAGCGTGTATCCGAAAGTCATCGATTGCCCGCCGCGTGGAGCCGCCAAGCCATCGCTCGACGCGGTTGCGAAGGACGGTATCCAATTAAAGGTCAAGGCACGTGTAACGGTGCGAGCCAACTTGCAACAGTTGATTGGTGGTGCGACCGAAGAAACGATCATCGCGCGAGTCGGCGAAGGTATCGTCAGTGCGATCGGAAGTGCGGCCAGTCACAAAGCGGTGCTGGAAAACCCAGACGTGATCAGCAAAGCGGTGCTGGCCAAGCGACTCGATTCGCAAACCGCATTCGAAATCGTCTCGATCGACATCGCTGACATCGACGTGGGTGCGAATATCGGCGCTCGTTTGCAGGCCGACCAAGCCGAGGCGGATACGCAAGTTGCTCGCGCACGGGCCGAAGGCAAACGTGCCGCCGCGGTCGCCGAGGAACAAGAAAACCAGGCCAAGATTCAAGAGAGCAAGGCACAAGTGGTACTAGCCCAAGCTGCCGTTCCTCGCGCGATGGCCGAGGCGTTTCGCAGTGGCAACTTGAACATTCTGGATTATTACAAGCTTCAAAATGTGAACGCTGACACTGAAATGCGTCGATCGCTGTCGTTAAGTGCCACCGCGTCGGCCGAGTCTCGCGAACCGACCGGCTCTTAATTCTCAATTGCTGTCACGAGCTTTACGGTCATCGCGGCCTATTGTCTTTCAATACTTCACCACTTCGCAAAAGCCAATTCACATGTCGGGCGATCTCGAAGACTTTCTGCGACGTGCTGCCCAACGAAGGCAAGCGAAAGCGGCAGAGCAGGCCGATTCAGCTTCGGTCCGTCGACCACCCCAATATTCGGACAGCCGATCTGAGCGCAACCCACAAATCGAGGACATCGACGAAATACTGACAGCGGAAATCGTCGAAGAAGACGACGGATCCTCGATCGCAGCGCGGATGCATCGACTCGAAGAAGCTAAACGAGTGGCCAGCGAGCTGGAAAAAGCGTCAGCGGCTCAAATGCGAAAGGCGCGCGGCATGCTACCTCGCCAAAAATTGGAAACCAAAGCGTTCACCGGAAACCCAGTCCAAGACTTGCTCGATGCGCTGCAGCGTCCGGGCGGAGTTCAACAAGCGATTTTGCTCAAAGAAATTCTCGATCGTCCGGTAGATCGTTGGTAGTCGATTCGAACCTGCAAAATCCCGACTCGCCCAACGACAGCTCGACTTCTTATCGTGTGTTGATCGGCGTCTGCACGTTAAATGAAGTCGACAACATCGAGACGATGGTGACTCGATTGCGGGCTGCAATTCCCACAGCCGATATCCTTGTTGTTGACGACCGATCCACCGATGGCACATCGCAAAAAGTCGAAGCCATGGTCAACCAAGACGATCAGGTTGCCTTGATCATTCGCCAAGACCGTGGCCTGGGTGGCGCAATTAGGCACGCGATGCAAGCAGCGGTCGATGGCGGCTATGACTTTTTCTTGAACCTGGATGGCGACCTGAGTCATGACCCCGACCAATTGTCGGCACTGCTTCGCCGCGCGACAAGCGCCCCGACCGTCGACGTGGTGATCGGGTCTCGATATGTCGACGGTGGATCAATCACCGGCTGGCCGCTTCGACGCCGCATGATGAGCCGGATGGTGAACAAGTTTGCGACGTTGTGCCTGCGGTTGCCGGTCAAGGACTGCAGCGGTTCGATGCGTTGCTATCGAGTTTCAACGCTAAAACGAATGGGATTAGAAACTCTTCGCAGCAACGGCTACGCTGTTTTGGAAGAGATCCTTGTGCGGCTGAATCGTGACGGCGCCGCCATGGCAGAAGTCCCGATCACGTTTACCGATCGCACGATGGGCGAGAGCAAGTTGACGATCCGCGAAGCGGCCCGTTCGACTGGGCAAATGCTGGCGATGGCTCTAAAACGCGAAACGAACTAACTAAGTTGTCGTTTTTTGTACCTTTTTGGACGAAAAATGACTTCTTCGTTAGAATACAGGCACTTCCCTTTTCTTAGCTGACCGAACTCCGATTGAACTCGGTCACGCCGCTTCTGTCTGGTTTCACTATGTCGCCCGTAATCTCTCGACGCACTGCGCTTCGTGGCCTTGGCACCGCGGTAGCGCTGCCGTGGTTGGAGGCAATGCATCGAACGACCGCGATTGCAGCAACGCCCGCCAAACCACCTGTCCGGATGGGGTTTTTCTACGTGCCCAACGGCGTTCACATGCCCGAATGGCGTCCCAGTGATGGGAAGCCTAGCGATGAGCAGCCGAGTGATCCCAAACGCAGAATCAGCGAACATGCACTGACGAATTTGCCAGCGATCTTGAAACCGCTCGAGCAAAATAAAGTCTCCGATCATGTCGTCGTGCTCAGCAACCTTGAAGCCAAGCACTGTTTCGCCAAAGGTGCCGGACACGAACCGGCTGGCGGCGGCTTCTTGGTCGGCGCTCAATGCAAACACTCCGAAGAACCCGAAGTCGGCGGCATCTCGGTCGATCAACTCGCTGCGCGCAAGATTGGCGTGCGCACACCGGTCGATTCGCTTGCCCTCGGTATCGACCCGGGCCACCGCGGCGACCACGGATTTAGCGGAACGTATCTGTCGCACATCTCGTGGCGCACCCGCACGATGCCGTCCACGTTGGAATTGAATCCAAAAGAACTTTTCACTCGCTTGTTCCGGAACTCAAAACCGCGACGGCCCAATTGGAATGCTGCGCCGGTTGCCGAATCAATCACGGACACAGATCCCGTTCGCGCCAGCATCCTGGATTTGATCCAGGAAGACACACGTTCGTTGCAACGTCAACTTGGGTTCGCCGACCAACGGCGGCTAGAAGAATACCTCGAGGGATTGCGTGGTATTGAAAAGCGAATCGCCACACACGAAGCCGACCCGCAGTCGCATCACCACCGGTCATTCAATGAAGATCCGACAAATCGCGCGCTGCATGACGGCGAATCGGCCGACCACATTCCCGAGCTGATCATTCCCGACGGACGCGGCATCCCCGCGGTCTACTCCGAACACGTTGATCTGATGCTGGACATCATGACATTGGCTTTTCAAACCGATACGACGCGAATCTCGTCGTTCATGTTCTCGTACGAAAAGTCAGGTCGTTCCTATCCGGATATCGAAGCTCCCGGATCGCATCACTCAACGTCTCACCATCAAGACCAAGCCGCCAAACACGCCGAGCTTGTCCGCATCAACGCGCACCATGTTGAACTGTTCGCTCGGATGCTGCATCGCATGTCGCAAATCGACGAGGGTGGCTCGACCCTGCTCGACAACGTCGCACTGCTTTACGGCAGCGGCATCAGCGATGGAAACAAACACAACCACGATGACTTGCCTGTCATGGTGGCGGGTGGTGGCGGTGGCTCGTTTCGCGGCGGACGCCACGTCTCGCTCGACAAACCTACGCCAATTTGCAACGTGTACTTGGAAATGCTGCGTGCGGCGGGCATCAACCAAGAATCGTTCGGCGACAGCACGGACGGGTTCTCGAAACTGACCTGATATGAATCGTTTGTTGCCTGAGTTTACGTGCTGTATCTCTCCGTGTCGTGTCTCTGCGCGGTTTATCCTTACACGTCGTATCTTGGGGTCGTTCTTTCTGCTGACCGGCTTGGCTTTTCCTGCATGGTCCGACGAGAGCGAACTTGCGTTGTCGTGGGACCGCACGATCCAGCCCCTGGTCGGTCGGCACTGCTACCACTGCCATCGCGATAGCGACGTCAGTGGCAACGTGAATTTGCAGCGAGACGAAAACCCTCGCATGATCGTCCGCAACCGCAAGAAATGGGAAACCGTTCTGCAAGTGTTGCGATCCGAAGAAATGCCGCCTGAAGAGGGGCGGACCCTTAAGTCCGAAGATCGCGAAAAAATCATCACCTTTCTAGACACGCAGCTAGGTGAAATCGACTGCAGTACGTTGAAAGATCCCGGCACACCAGCGGCCCGCCGTTTGACTCGGCATGAGTACAACCTAGCGGTCGAAGACCTAACCGGATTGCCGATCCGGCCAGCGACTAATTTCCCCCCCGAACCCATCAGCTTTGGTTTTGTCGGAATCGGCGCAGCAACAGGATTGACGCCCGTCGAAGTCAACCACTATTACGCCGCAGCCGACTCGGTCGCCGACGCACTGGTGCTGGCAGCCGAGACGGACAAGAAACTCAGTGATCATTTCTTTGGCCCGTATGAAGACTTTGATCAAGACTCGGATCAAGCTCCTAAACACAAATCCGCATCGGATCGACTGCGTCGGTTCGCCGACCGTGCATTCCGGCGTCCGGCCGACCAATCGTTCCTGGATGGACTCGATCTGATCTACCTGCAATCCATCCAGCACAGCGAACAGGACGCAGCAAACAGCGACATTACTGTCACCAACGATGAAAGGCACGTTCGGGCAATGCGCGACGCGATGTCCGCAGTATTGATGTCGCCACGGTTCTTCATGCGAATCGAGACACCGCCCGGCAATCCCGGAATCGATGATCCTACTATTGCCGAAGCCTACCCAGTCGATGCCTACGACTATGCGTCGCGATTGAGCTATTTCTTGTGGTCCTCGCCACCAGACGAAGAGTTACGGCAATTAGCCGAGACTGGACAACTGACGGATCCGGTGATTGCCAAACAGCAGGTCGAGAGAATGTTAAAGGACCGCCGGACGGCCGACGGATTGGTGCGAGGTTTTTTTGCTCAGTGGTTACAGTTTGATCGGTTGCCGACGCATCAAGTCGACTCCACTGCCTTTCCGGAAGCAACCACGTCGATGTTGCGATCGATGCGCCGGGAAGTCGAACGCGTGTTGACAGAGATCATCCGCAAGAATCGACCGATCACCGACATCATCGACTGCAACTACACCTTCGTCGATACACGTCTTGCCGATTTCTATGGGCTTACGCCAATCAACGAACCAGGATTCCACCGCGTCTCGCTAAGCGATCGACGTCGCGGCGGCCTCGTAGTTTCAGCGGCGCTGCTGACATTGCAATCGGATCCGGCGCGAACCAACGTTCCCCGACGAGGTAACTACATTGCCGGCACCTTCTTTGGCGACCCGCCACCTCCGCCACCGCCCGATGTTCCTGAATTGATAACCGATGACGAAAACGCCAAGTCGGTGACACTGCGAGAGCTATTGGAAAAGCATCGCGAAAGTCCGCAGTGTGCAACGTGTCATGCCCAAATGGATCCCATTGGATTCGCGCTGGAAAACTACGATGCCATCGGACGCTGGCGGACCGAGGATGCTGGACAACCGATCGACCCTTCGGGCGAACTACCCAACGATGTTAAATTCAGCGGGCCCGAAGGCTTGAAGGATTTGTTACTGGCTCGAAAAGAAGACATGTCCAAGGCTCTGATCGAAAACCTGATGATTTACGCGCTCGGTCGCGGGCCACGCGAAGTCGATCCCTGCGTGGTTGAGGACGCACTTGATTCGCTAGCCGAGAACGAAGACCGATTCTCATCACTGATTCTAACGATCACCCAGAGTTTCCCGTTCACCCATCGATCCGACTTTGCTTTTTAGGCTTCCATGACTCATCGACTGAGCATCGCGTGATCAATGATTCGGTCAAACTCTGTTGGGGGTAGTTTCGACTTGGAGTGGAATCGCAACCCAGGGTGTGTTAGCTACGAAGCGCCCCTGGCGCCAAGGAATCTAAAGCCGTTGGCGTATCAGTCCAGTCGTAGGCATTGTGAGCTTGGCGTAACCGGTGCAATGATCATTTTCTTTGCGAAACGTAATGTATAATTGTCGTAGAGCGTGATATTCACCTGAACTCGACAAAGGTTAACTGATGCCGGCTTCCTATTCTCGACGAACGGTCCTGCGTGGCATCGGAACTGCGGTCGCGTTGCCCTTGTTGGATGTGATGTCGCCAACACGCTTGCTATCGGCGGCAAGTCCATCGTCGGGACCGCCGCTTCGGATGGGTTTCTTTTACGTCCCCAACGGCATGCACATGCCCGATTGGACGCCATCGAAAGAAGGCTTCAAGTTTGATCTTCCACCGACGCTTGCAAAGCTTGCCGATCATCAAGACGAGATCAACGTTCTGTCGGGACTGACGCTCGACGGTGCTCGCGCCCACGGTGACGGCGGCGGTGACCATGCACGTAGCGTCGCCGCTTTTTTGACGGGCGCTCATCCACGCAAAACCAACGGCGCCGACATTCAAAACGGAATCTCTGTCGACCAAATGACGGCGAAGTACGTTGGCGACTCAACTCGGTTTTCGTCACTGGAACTCGGGTTGGAAGCGAGTGCCCAGGCTGGCAATTGCGACAGCGGATACAGTTGTGCTTACGCATCGAACATGTCGTGGCGAGGGCCGACCAATCCGATGTCCAAAGAGATTGATCCCGGCGCGTTGTTCGACCGACTGTTCGCTGGACAAGTGGTCAAGGAAACCAAGCAAGCTAAAAGCGTTCGCGAAAAGTATCGAAAGAGCATTCTGGACTTTGTCCTTGAAGACGCCAATCGACTGCATAAGACATTGCCTGCCATTGATCAGCGAAAGCTCGACGAATACCTGTATTCGGTTCGCGACGTTGAAAAACGAATTGGCGGTGTTGAACGCCTGCGAATGACCGAAGACGGTGTTCCCGATTATCCGCGCCCCAGTGGCGTGCCGAAGGAACTGAGCAAGCACTGCGAGTTGATGATGGACATGGTGACGCTTGCTTATCAAACCGACAGCACGCGAATTTTGTCGTTCATGTTCACCAACGCCGGCAGCAACCGCAGCTATCCCGAAATTGGTGTCAGCGAGGGGCACCACGAAACATCGCACCACGGAAAGAGCGAACACAAGCAAGCGAACATCGCCAAGATTAATCGTTTTCACATCGAACGGTTTGCCTATCTGCTGGACCGAATGAAGCAAACGCCCGAAGGCAATGGCAGCCTGCTGGACAACTGCATGTTGGTCTATGGCAGCGGAATCAGCGACGGCGATCGCCACAACCACGACAATCTGCCGATCTTGCTGGCCGGCGCCGCCGGGGGGAAAATCAAGACGGGGCGTCACATCCAGTACGGCAAAGACACACCGCTTTGCAATCTTTATGTGTGGATGATGCAGCAGATGGGCGCCAAGACCGACCAGTTCGGCGACAGCAACGGTTCGCTCGGCCAACTGAGTTAGCCACCGCGTTATTTGTGATCACCGGATGGCAAAGCCTCACTTGGGTTGCTGCAACTTGATCTGCAAGCGAAGCGGCGAGTTGGCGGAAAGCGAGACTCCGATCGTTTGATCACTTTGCAGTTCGATCGGATTCGCGTCCTGATCGATGGCTGATTGAATACCTCGTCGAACACGGATCGTGATTGCTTGATCACGTTTGGAACTCAGCGATACGTCGACGGTGCGATTGCCAAAATCCCAGCGTAGCGATTCAACGACGACTCCGTTGCGACCGCAAACGCCACGGATCTGGCCGGTAACAAACGACTCGTCCAGGGCAGGCAACAACTCGACTTCCCCCGGTTTGGTGTAGACCAACATTTCCATCACCACCGCCGGCAAGGCGTTTAGCATGTCCGAGTTGTAGATCCGACCGGGATTGTGGAACGTGAATAAGCTTGGCAACAGATAGCCGTTGCTGAGCATGAAACGCAAATTGCCAGCGACGAGGCCTGCGTCTTTTAGCCGTGCCGCAATCAGGGCCATGTGAGTCAGTCCGTGGGCAGAACCATTTCCGCGTCCACGGTTCTTGGCCGCTTTGGTTGCGGCAGCAAACAGATCCGGCGTTGCTTCGGGATTGATCTCATGCCCGGGCCAAACCGGATACAGGTGCGAGACATGGCGGTGGTCATTGTTGTCTTCCAATGTCGGCCACGCCCATTCTTTCAGCGCGCCATCATCGGCGATCAAGTACGGCGGCAACTCATTCAACATTTTTTCATAAGTGGAAATCTGCTCGGCAGACAAACTTGATTTTGATTTCAAGTCGAGCAAATGACGCAGCGATTCTTTCGCACACGCGATGTCCATGGTCGCATTGATCGCGACGGCACATCCGGTATTGAGCGGACGGTTTTCGGGTGAATAGGATGGCACGAATACGCGGTGCCCATCATCGTCGCGGACTTGCAAGAAACTGTCATAAAACGCCGCGATTTCTTTCATGATCGGCAGCAAGTGGTCTCGCAGATAGACGTCATCGCCCGTCGTTTCATAATGTTCCCACATCGGCAGCACCATCCACTCGGCGCCCGCCGTCCAAGCATGCCCAGGGAACGTTTTCGAAAAGTGAGTGTGCAGATTGTGCCGCCCATCGGTTCGCGAACCGGAAAGCACACCTCGACAACCAAACAGGTTGGTCGCGTTGGTCTTCCAGTCATCGACCAATCCCAACACCAGCCGATCGTAACTGCGGATCGCTTCGGGCAGGTTACCCAAGTTCGCGGCTGCGATTTGCAGGTTCACATTCGCATCGAGCGTAAAGTCGCCTGACCATTCGGGACGCCAATTACCATTCCAAATGCTCATCAGATTTGGCGGCCATTCGCCAGACGAACTGATCAGGGTGTAACGCCCCATGTCGAACATCTTCTGCAGCAAGGCGGGCTGGATCTTTTCATCGGCCGTCTGTTTTTGCAGCGATATCAACGACTCGGCGCTCAGCGAAACTTCATCGACGCTCACGGCACCAAGTTGCAAATCAACTCGTCGGAACATTTCGCCGTGAACATCGGCGTGACGACGCAGTCGCTGATCGTAATCCGCGTTGATCGCAGCCAATGATCGACCAAGCTCGGCAAGCGACTCGCCCGCTTCATCGAACTTTTCCAGCGATTCCACTTTGACCAACAGCACCACTTCGGCGGCATCAAAATGAACGGCCGCGTCGGCTTGCTCGGCGATCGTCGAAGTGCCGCCCTTTGTCACCACACGGACGAGCGTCTGGTAGCCACGATCGGACCTTTGATACTTGCACCGGTAACTCAACGAGTCGTCGGTGGCAGCGATCACCGGGTTCCGATAGCCGCCGCCCTTCTCGTCGACACGTTTATTCCTCGGTCGCGAGTCTTGGTTGACCAGCTTGATGTTTCCAGCAACGGGCTTACCGTCGGCGGCTGAGATTCGAATCACGATGACCTGATCAGGTCGCGACACAAACGTCTGGCGAACAAAATCTCGCCCGCCTGATCGCCAATGCACGGCGACTTCGCCGGTTTCAAAATCGGTGGACCGCCAATAATGGGTCACGCCGCTATCGGTTTCATGGGTAGTGGCATTTTGGGTACCAGTGTCTTGGTCGATCAACAACGAACAGGCCGGGTGATACGGGTCCGTCCACTGGATCCCCGGAAACCCGGCGTCGATCGCCGCTTGATAGGCATAGGCATAGGCTTCTTTGTATAGGCCCGCCATCAACAATCGCCGCGTCTCTGGCAGCGCGGCCGAGATATCCGGCACCGGACAAGGCACATCGAGTAGCGGTTCGTACAGCCGTTCGTGGTTCAGCACGATGCGTTCTTGGGCGGGCACTCCGAACACCATCGCTCCCATCGTTCCATTGCCCGTGACCAAGGCTTCTTGCCAACGGGCAGCCGGCTGGTCGCTGTACATGCCGCGATCGGGAAGCTGATCTGCCGGCGGAACGTACGCTGTGCTTTGTGCCTGAGCCGACAAGGTCAAGAAGCAGACAGAGGCAACAAGTGCGAATCCGCCGTGCAACGAGTTCAAGAAAATACGCGAGTACGACAACACAAACAGTTCCAATAAAGAGGCCATTAAACAATCCTGCGACAGCTCAATTTGATTTGATGGTAGCGAATCTCGCCAAGGGCTTGTCGATTGATTAGCCGTTTAGCAATAGCCTTGTTTTGTTTCCCTGCGGACCGGGGTGATCGCCCAAGCGGCTAATTCCAACGTTCCAAACTGCACTTGATCGACAAACGCGTCAAGACATCCGACAAGCGGATACGAAGGATCCAGCGGGAAGTAACGGCCTGATTTACCGCAGCTTTCCGTGCGTTCCTAAACCGTATGTCTTGACGATCTGCGTTAGGCAAGCCCCAAACAGAATTGTGATCGACACCGTCGTGACGATCGAAACAGAGCTCGAAAACTAGACACATGTCCACAATTCGGGGATGCCCCAAACAAGGGTCTGAATTCGTTGACTTCGCGATCAGCGGTGAAGTTGCTAATCTTTACAGCATGATTACCTATCAACTCAAAGGCCCAACCGGGCTGTCAGCTCTGCAACCGACCGTGCTTCCCGATCCGGAACCCGGACCGCGAGACGTCTTGGTTCAGTCCATGGCTTGGTCGCTGAATTACCGCGACTTGGCGATGCCCGCCGGCGGTTATGTCCGCAATGACAAAGTCAAACAGAATCCACCGTTGGTTCCGTTATCGGACATGGCCGGACGTGTCATTGCCGTCGGATCCGACGTGACGAAGTTTCGTGTTGGCGATCGGGTGATGGCCAACTTTTTTCGCGATTGGGTAGACGGCGACTTGACATCCGAGCAAATCGGCACGGCGCTTGGCGGCGCGATCGACGGCGTGCTGTCCGAGAAAGTTTGCTTGCCCGACCACGGTTGGGTTAAAACGCCGGACTCGTTAACGGATTTCGAAGCCGCAACGTTGCCCTGTGCCGCGGTCACGGCTTGGCATTCTTTTGAGCTGGGCCAATTGCGAATGGGACAAACGGTCCTGTTGTTGGGTACTGGCGGAGTGTCAATCTTTGCATTGCAGTTGGCGAAAGCTGCTGGAGCTAAAGTCATCATCACCAGCAGCAGTGACGCAAAGCTCACCAAAGCTGCCGAAATGGGCGCCGACGAGACGATCAACTACAAGGAATTTCCCGAGTGGCATGAACGAGTCTTAGAAATCACCGGTGGCGTCGGTGTCGATCATGTGATCGAAGTCGGCGGTGCGGGGACGTTGGAGCGATCGCTGGCGTCGACTCGCGTCAGCGGCACCATCTCATTGATCGGAATTTTGACGGGACGCGTCGAAAAGAATCCATCGATGATGCCAGCTTTGTTCAACCGCATCACCGTACGCGGCATCTATGTAGGCAGTCGGCGAATGTTTGAAGACCTCTGCCGTGCGATTGAGATCAACCAGATCAGTCCGGTCATCGACCGCACGTTTGCGTTCGAGGAAGCGCGAGCGGCGTATGAACATCTGCAAAGTGGCAAACACTTTGGCAAGGTCGTCATTCGCGCGCCCGAATGAGCTTTCACCAATTTCGAAATTGTTTGCTCGGCTGGGTTGGCTGCGGTATTTAAGATGAGCGAGCTCCATCCCGCGATTGTGACCCGTGACAATTACTTGATTGCTGTGAATAACGAATGTCACTGACTTCTACCGAATCGCCGAGTCGAATTGCTGATTGGCTCGGGCTGATTCGGTTTAGCCACACCATCTTTGCTTTGCCGTTCGCGGCGCTGGCGACTGCGATGGCGTTTTCGGCGGCGCTTCCCTCGGGAACGATGCCCACGTTCCGGTGGCGTGACATAGTCGGGATTCTGTTTTGCATGGTCTTTGCACGCAGCGCTGCGATGGCGTTTAACCGATTAGCGGACCAGCAAATCGACGCGGGCAACCCGCGGACGACTGGGCGACACTTGCCAGCCGGAATTCTGGATCGCAAGCAAGTTTGGGGGTTCACGATCCTGTGCGGCATCGGCTTCATCGCATCGACCGCGATCTTCTTGCCCAACCGAGTCCCATTGTTTGCGTCGATTCCGGTTCTCGCGTTTCTATGCGGCTACAGCTTGGCCAAGCGATTCACATCCGCGGCGCACCTGTGGTTGGGGGTCGCACTCAGTCTGTCGCCGATCTGCGCGTGGCTGGCGATTCGCGGCTCCGAGTCGATTACCAACCCGGGCGACCTGATCGCTCCGCTGGTCTTGGCGGCGGTTGTGACATCCTGGGTGACTGGATTCGACATCATTTACGCATGCCAGGACGCTGACTTCGACTCAAAATCAGGACTCCACAGCATCCCGGCTCGATTCGGAATTGCCGGGGCTTTGCGAATTGCGGCCATGTGTCACATTGTGATGCTGGTGCTGCTGTTGACCCTTGTTTGGGCGGGCCGGGCCAGCGGGCTGGGATGGCCATTTGGAATCGTTTGGGTGATCGTCGCGGGGCTAGTCGTGCGACAGCATTCGTTGGTGCGTCCGGAGGACCTTGATCGCGTCAATCAGGCGTTTTTCGATACCAATGCGGCGATCAGCGTCACACTGCTGGTCGCTGGCGTGGTGGATTGCTTCTGGATTTAGAAGTTGCCTGAGCGCCAAGGGCCGCGGTTGTTAGACTGCAAGCAGAGACCCGATTGCCCGGCCCGTCCTGGCCTACCCATACGACGCTTTGAATCCTGCCTGATTGGTTTGAAAGACGATGACCCCGACCGAACGAGACGCCCGATTCCGTGAGATCCGTGACAAAGTCGAAGCCGAGGAGCGATTGTCGCTGGACGATGGAATCTTTTTGTACGATCCGCAGGTTTCGCTGCAAGCGATCGGTGAACTGGCCAATTTCGTCCGCGAACGAAAGAACGGAAACGTCGGCTACTTTAACATCAATACGCACCTGAACCCAACGAACGTTTGCGTTTACCGGTGCCGATTTTGTGCCTTCCGCAGCGATTTGCGCGACCCCAAAGGTTACGTGATGAGCGACGAGCAGATCATCGCTCGCGGTCAAGAAGCGACCGACAACGGTTGCACCGAAATGCACATCGTCGGCGGCCTGCACCACCAGAAACCGTACGAGTGGTACCGGCACCTGATTGAGACTTTGCACGAGAACTTCCCGCAGATCCATTTGAAGGGATGGACGGCGGTTGAGATCAATTGGTTTGAGTTTCAAACGAAAAAAACGGTTCAGTGGGTCTTGGAGGACATGCGAAAGGCTGGCCTTGGTAGCATGCCGGGTGGCGGAGCCGAAATTTTTCACCCTGAAGTTCGCGACCAACTATGCGAACACAAAGCCAACACGCATGCGTGGCTCGATATCCACCGAACGGCACACGAAATCGGGCTACGAACGAATTGCACGATGTTGTACGGGCATGTTGAAAATGCATTCCACCGAATCGACCACCTGATGCGACTGCGTGAACTGCAGGATCAAACTGGCGGATTCCAAGTCTTCATCCCGCTGGCGTTTCACCCTGAAAACACGAAGCTTTCGGACTTGAAGAAGCCCTCGGGGTTGATGGATCTGCGAACGATGGCGGTCAGCCGCTTGATGTTGGACAACGTCCAGCACATCAAGGCGTACTGGATCATGCTTGGCATCGAGACCGCTCAGACAGCGCTTGCCTACGGTGCCGACGATATCGACGGCACGGTTCGCCACGAACTGATCTATCACGACGCCGGCGCGACGACGCCCGAGTGCTTGTCAGTCGACGACATCAAGAACTTGATCACCGAAGCCGGCCGAGACCCGATCGAGCGAGATACGGTGTACAACCGAGTGCGACGTGACGAGAACGACTTCACCAAATGGTCGATCGAGGAAATGGTGACGGCCTAGTCGCGTTCCCGGCGGAGGCCTTCACGGTACAATTCCGCTTCAACATCATACGCACCTCGCGCGGAGCCATCGCATGTTCAAAGGTCTCGGAAATATCGGCAACATCGCTTCCATGATGGGATCGTTGCAACAATTGCCCGATCGGATGAAGGAACTGAACGAACGGATGAAATCCGAATCGGTCAGCGCGTCATCGGGATGCGGCAAGATCCACGTCACGATGTCAGGAACCGGCCACGTAAAGTCGGTCCAGATCAACGACAGCGAACTGGCCGGCAGCGAATTGGAAGAAGCGATCGCCGATGCGACCAACGCAGCTGGCGCGGCCGCCAAGCAACTCTACGCCGAATCGATCAGCCACTTGGTCAACGAGATGGACTTGAAGATTCCCGGCCTGGACAGCGTCATTTCGACGCTGACCGGAGGCAATTAAGGCCGATGAGCAAGCACGCGGGCGCTGTGGCCGAATTGGTGGAACAGCTGGGACGTTTACCTGGCGTCGGACGCAAGAGCGCCGAACGGTTGGCATTTCACCTGCTGCGGGTCAGCGAAACCGAAGCACTGGCGCTGGCGGAATCGATTCGACGCGTCCGCCAGGACGTCCGGTACTGTGCGACCTGCTTCAATCTGGCGGAATCCGAGACCTGTGGGATTTGCGCGAACTCTGACCGTGACCTGACTCGACTTTGCGTGGTCGAACAGCCGCGGGATTTGATGAGCCTCGAACAGGCAGGAATCTTCAAGGGCGTTTACCACGTCCTGCTAGGCCGGATTGCTCCGCTTGATGGCATTGGCCCCGACCAATTGACGATCGACGACCTAGTTGAAAGAGTCCGAGTAGGAAATTTTGTCGAAATCATCATGGCGACAAACCCAACTGTCGAGGGGGACGGGACAACGCTCTATATCAGCAACCTTTTGAGCGAATTCCCCGTCGAAATCACGCGTTTGGCTCGTGGGATCACCGCCGGAAGCGTTTTGGAGTATGCCAATCGCGAGATGATTGCTGATGCGTTGATGGGCCGTCAAAAGCTATAAACGATAGACTTTGTCGGATTGCGTCGTAAAATTGCGAACGGGTGGAACGAAATTCGCTCTACCGCCAGCCAAGTGCGGTATGATGTGACTCGAGGTTGTCACCCCAGATCGCAATAGAACTCCTCTTAGAGAGACTCCCATGCGGATGTCGATGGGCCTTCAAGCCCGACAATTGCAAACCCAAAAGCTGGCTCCACGGATGATCCAGTCGATGGAGATCCTGCAGCTTCCGACAATGGCGTTGCAAGAACGCGTCGAGCAGGAGATGAACGAGAATCCATTGCTGGAACAACTCGAAAACGATCCGCTGGCCCCAGACGAGGGTGACGATGGTTACCCGTCGTCCAAAGACGAACGCAGCGAGAACGAAAAAGAGCTGGTCGTCGATAATGACCACAGCAACCAAGAAGACTTCGAACGGCTCCAGAACATGGTTTCTGAATTGCCCAACACGTTCGACGAGTCCTTCAAGCGGTCGGCCAACCGCATGTCCGACGAAGCCGATCGTCGCCACGATTTGATGGCGAACGCAGTATCGCGGCCTGAATCGCTGAACGATTTCTTGCTGCACCAATTGGCCGAACTCGACATTGACGACAATGTCGAACAGATGGCCGAGCGGATCATCAGCACGCTGGACGCTCGTGACGGCGGATACCTGCGCTCGCCGCTGGCCGACCTGCTACCAGCCGGCCACACACCTGAAGACCTGGTGACGGCCGAGAAGGCGCTCGACATTGTCCAATCGCTTGAACCGGTCGGAATCGCCGCCAGAGACCTGAGCGAATGCTTGCTGATGCAGATCAAATCGTCGTTTCCTCACAGCGAAGAAATGCGAACTCTGATCAGAGATCACTTGGCGGACCTGGCCGAAAACCGGCTGCCCCAGATTGCCAAGAAAACCAGCTACTCCATCGAACTGATCCAAACGGTTCGCGACGAATTGCATGGGCTCAATCCCAAGCCCGGTGCTGCTTTCATGGAAACGTACGTTCCCAACGTAACACCTGATATCATCCTGGAACTCGACGAATCGGGCGAGTACACGGTCCGCCTGGACGACGACCGGGTTCCCCAATTGTTCATCAGCGAATACTACCGCCGACGACTGCAAGACCCGACAAGCTCGGCCGAAGAGCGCGAGTTCATCAAGAACAAAATCAACAGCGCCCAGTGGTTGATTGATTCGATCGAACAACGCCGGAGCACACTGACGAAAGTGGCCGAAGCGATCGTGACGCACCAGAAACGGTTCCTGGACGAAGGCCCCGAAGCAATCGAGCCGCTAAAAATGCAGCAAATTGCGGACAAGGTTGGCGTTCACGTCACGACGGTCAGCCGCGCAGTGGACGACAAGTGGATCCAAACGCCACGCGGAATCCTGCCGCTGAAACGATTTTTCGTCGGTGGAACGCAAACCGAAGACGGCGAAGACGTGGCCTGGGATACGATCCGACTGAAACTGCAGGACCTCATCGACAAAGAAGACAAGAGCGATCCCCACAGCGACGAAAAGCTGGTTGACGAGCTGAAGAAATCCGGCATGACCGTCGCCCGTCGAACCGTCACCAAGTATCGCAAAAAGATGGGGATCCCCAGCAGCCGCCAGCGCCGCGATTGGTCGCTGACGAAAAAATAGAACCTTCATCAAGGAAAGCGGCGAGCCAGCCTAGTGGCTGGCCGCACTGTTATCTCGCAAGCTGTTTTCGCCCAGCTTTCCAATCGAGAGGCAAGCTATTTACCGGCGGCCCACCTAGCACCCTGCACCAGTGACTTCAAGAACACTTCGTCTTCGAAGGTTTCATTCGAATGACCGTAGGTCGTGCCAAAGACGCGTGCCTTGCCGTACTGGTTCGTCCACAGCACCGGGTAGGTCTTGCCATCCTTCTCGCTGACCGAAGTCGCCAACGCAGTGGCCGTTGGCCATAGTTTTTCGATGATGTACAGCTCGTCCATCGCGCTGACATGGTCGGCGGGATACCCGTCCATGATCGGGTGATCCTTGGCGACCACTTCGATTTTATAGTGGCTTTGGTGATCGTGGCGGCGGCTAGTCACTCCCAAGAACTCTCGCCAATCATTGATCTTGGCGTCGCGATACGTGTGCATCGCACAATGGACCACTACGGCATTTGTACCCGCATGATGCGACTTTGTGATCGAACGGATGTAATCCGGGTCGGTCGTGGACGCAAAGCACTCGTTGTGAATGACCACGTCAAATCCATCGGCCCAATTGGGGTTCTTGTACAAGTCGATTTGCGCGTCGGTGCCAGTGCCACCATCGTTGACGACCGTCCAAACGGCGCCAACGCCATGCTTGGCGAACGCCAACTGCATCGCTTTGGTTTGAAAGTCATAGTCGTGACAGCAACCGCCCGTCACTAACAGGATATTCAACGAACTTGGGGCGTCGCCCTTGGCCAAATCGTCGGCATTAACACGGCCGGCATCCACCAAAACGCTAGACGCCAGGACTAGAACGAAACACTGAAGCAATCGCGACATCGGCATCAACTCTCACAAAAAAGAAGGGTAGGAAAGGAATCAGAACTGAGCATGGCAAAAAGAAAAGGCAAGAAAACGCCAGCGGGTGAGCGCTTACGTTTCCTTGCCTGAATCAAAACTTGAAAGCGGCGAACAAGACCTAGAAGCGGTCTTCTAGCTCAACCGGTTCCATCACTTTCGTGTTCCGCTCGACCGCGACGACCGTGGTTCGCTGACGTAGTCCATCGCGACTCTCGGCGGTCACCGGCAAAACTTGCCGTTTGTCAGGCAACTGCATGCGAACGGTAAACGATCCGTCTGGCTGCAACTTCACGGGACGACCGGCCACCAAAACCGACGCCGACGCGAGTGTTTTTCCAAAGATGATCAGTTCAGCATCCACATCAAACGGCAAACTCGATTGACGCAGCAACGAAGGATCGCCAACGGTTTGGCCTTTGTCGCCACGCTGAGGCATGGCGCGACGAAGACGTTCTTCGAAGACTTCCTTCAAATCGCCTGCATCGGTGTCATAGCCGCCGCTTAGCGAATAAATTCGCTCATAGTCTTCCGCGATATCGTGCCAGTGCTCGTCCAGTCGTTCGCAATCGTTCGGCTGAGGAGTCTCGACGACATTGCTGCGGCAAAGCGTGTAGAAATCGCCCGTCGACGTCACGTAACCAATCAGGACGCGAAAACGCGACGGCGGCTCATCGACATCGATGTACCAATTATTGACGCCACCATGGATCGGAATATCTCGCTCGGTCCGTTCGGCACCATTGGAATCAATATCGCCCACGGCCAACAAACGCAAAACCGGCATCGCGGTATGCCATCGTTCGGCAAGCGAAGACTGAGCCCGCTGGACGCTAGAACGAGTGATTTCCCATGTTGCTTGCAACCAGAATGAATCGCGAACCATCAACACCACGCGATCCTTGTGCGGATCATCGCCGCGAGTTCGCTGAGCCCCATTATTGACCGCCGACCCACCGACCAGTGTTCCTGTCGAGAGATCCTTGTTCTTCATCATCGTTTCGCGGCGCTTGCGAATCTGAGCCCGAATACGTGCAGTCTTCGCGTCAACGCGAGGCTCGGGCAATTTCGGCACAGGTTTATTGAGCCGTTGCTGGTCAGACTTATGCGAGCCTGATTTCGGCATCTTGGCCGCTGAGGCCTTGGATTCGCTAGCGTTGGCCCCAAGCTTTGCCGAGACCGACTTCGTCGAAGACGCACCAGCTTTGACCACCGACTTCGCCTTCGCCACCCGTTTGCTGACCGCAGAATCGTCGCGCTGCTTTGCAGATCCATTCGCCTTTGCTGCAGCCTTGGGTGAAGCCGACTTTCCGGACGCTACTTTTGAAGTGCCCGAGTCTGCCTTGCGGCGTTGCCGCCGGTGAACTTTGCGAATCTCTTCGACCAATTCATCCTTCTTCATCCCATGCCATCCCGGGACACCGTAATTCCGCGCCAAATCGGCGAGTTCGCGGCGTGTTTGTGCCTTCAAATCTGCGGTCGTAATCATGTGGACCTCCCAGGATTCCAGAACCCGACCAGCGGACGGGTAGTTCAGTGTTGTTTAAACAGATGACAGCAACATCCTGGCTGTGCATCGCATTCCCCATGTCAATTTGGCATCCCAGCGAGCGGCGAAACCACCATGGCAGCGAGCTTTCAAAGGCGAGCTGTGACCGGCGGGGGTGCGAAAACGATGAAAAGCGGCGAGTCCCCGGCAAGCAATGCTGCCAAATCCCAGCAGTCACACTTGTAGGTTTAGAAACCCAGCTTAACTTTCCGTAAAGGCACAATCGTCACCTGAATCATTATGCCAAGGGTCCACAGAAACTTCTAGACGCTGGAGACCGAAATCCACCACATTGGCGGGAAAAACACTCTCACACCCCCTGCCCAAACGCCACAAACGCCGCATTCTTCCAATCGAAGGGTGGGTTTCGTCCCGCAACCGTGGCGCTCGCCGTTTGGCATCAGCAGATTTGTGCCATCGTCACCCCCCAGAAAAGACAAACTGCCGTCGGCGATTGAGTCCACCGCCATTTTGGCAAGCGGCTCTTGAAAGCGTCAGCGGATGAACGGCCGATATGTGATAAGAGGGTCGGTAGAAGACGCACGCCAACAAACGGGTGACGAGGGAACGCGAACGCCACCGCGATCACCAGACAGACAAAGACACCAACGAGAGGGGTGCGGTGAACCGTCGCTGCCACTGGTGGTGGCAGCCCTAGCAGTCAGAATGCCGCAAAAGAAAACGGGATGCGAAACCGTCACTGGCACTCGTGCCATTGGCCGAGCTTCCGTTTTCGGTTCGCCGCAAAGTTCATCCTCAGCGACCGAGCAACTCGAATGCCCAATGGCCTACAAGATCACTCGCAAGATCACCTTGAGGCCAACGGCACCGGCGACGCAAACCAGAGCGACAAACGGCCCTGGATGAAGTTCGTCAGTGCGGGGATCGAATTGGCCGGGACCAGCTTAGCGATGGCTGCAATCGGATACGCGTTCGATCAGTACCTGGGATCCAAGCAGCCGCTTGGGACGGCCGCCGGGCTGTTGGTCGGATTTGGATTCGGGATGTACCGATTCATCCGACTGGCGCTGCAAAGTTCCAACGAACCTACCTACCTACCGAAACACAAGAAACTAGACCAAGACGACACCCCGTGACCGCCAACGTTCTGAATGACCGAATGACACACACCAAGGCGAGCAAGATTTTTGCGAACGCCTTGTGGTGCGTACTGGCCATTTGGTTGGTCGCATCGTCACTGGCCTGCGTGATCCAAGCTTGGCTTGCGCCACAGTTGACGACACTGATGACTACTGTTTCGCTTGGCAGCGGAATGGTCGGCGTCTTCGCGATGTTACCGGGGATATTTTTACAGCAGCCTGAATCGTCAATTCAGAACTTAAGCCCTGGCCGCCGGGTCGCTATGACTGCTCAGTTTTTTTTGATCGGCTCCGTCGCTGCGATGGCTATTCGATTCGCAGGCACAGTTGCACTGTTCGTGGCGTGCCGCTATCAATTTGGCTTGTCGGAAAAAACAATCGCCATATTTGTTTGCCTGTGGTATGTCCTTCTGACTTCACTCGAGATATTCTTTCTCGCCCGCGGAGCCGCGTCGATTGATTCGACGCCGGATTCACGGGTCAACTTTTCGCAATCACCCTCGACGGATTCTACGTTCGGATGAATTTGTTGCTCGCATCTGCCGATAATCCTGTCTCTCACGTGGTTCCGCACGCGTTGACTGAAGAACCACTCTTCAGTATCGCAACCGGTGGTGGCGACATTCCGGCCCTGAACATTTATGACGGGGTCTACAACTTTCACATCACCAATCACTTGATGATGACGGCGGTCGCCGCGATCACGGTTACGATTGTGTTTTGGTGGGTATCGCGGCGTGTGCGAGTCAAAGGCGAAGGCCTGGCGGCCTATCAGACCCGCGGCCGAGTGGCTCAGTTGTTTGAAACAATGTGCACGTTCATCCGCGACGAAGTTGTCCGTCCGAACTTGCATGAAAAGACTGACAAATACATTCACTATGTCTGGACGATTTTCTTCTTCGTCCTGTTTGCCAACGTGCTTGGTTTGATCCCGATCGGATCGATCATGTACCTGTTCACCAAAGACGCTCACGATCTGCACTATGGCGGCACCGCGACCGGAAACTTGTCGCTCAATGTCGTGCTTGCCCTTGGCAGTTTCATCGCAATCTTGTTCATCGGGATTCGAGAAACCGGAGCAAAAGCGTTCTTTTCGCACTTCAATCCTATCGGCTGGGATGATCCTAAGATGCTAGCGATCGGCATTCCGTTGTATGTGCTGGAATGGATCGGATTGGTCATCAAGTGCGTCGTGCTTGCGATGCGGCTTTTTGGAACGATGATGGCCGGTCACTTGGTGATTGCCGCTTTCATCGGTCTAATTTTCACAGCCGTTAAGGTCTCGCTTGGACTCGGTTATGGCGTTCAAATCGCTGTAATCGGCGGCGGCATCGTGCTAACCCTACTAGAACTGTTCATTTGCTTTTTGCAGGCGTTCATCTTTACCTTTTTGACCGTTCTGTTCATCTCGCAAGTGGCAACCGTTCATCACCATGACGATCACGACGAAAACGAACATCCCTTCAGCGATGAAGGTCAGATGGACTTGGACAAAATCATGTCGCCTGAACGCATCACACCGATGCCCGATCCAGCCGGCTAACAATCAACGACTAACCTTAAACCCTTTCCCCCTTAGTAATCACTCACCAAACCATCCTGTTTCGTGTGCGGTGAGAACAGAACGAGATTTTTCTCAGGAGCAATTAGAAGATGTTTGAAATGGCAACGTTGCTGGCACAAGAAGTGGTTAACTCTGGTCTTGGCACCCTGGGTGTTGGTATCGGAATGGGTCTGGCAATCGTCGGTGCCGGCCTTGGCATTGGCAAGATCGGCAGCTCGGCCGTTGAAGCGATTTCGCGTCAACCCGAAGCTGGCGGAACGATCGCGACCCAAATGCTGATTTCGGCTGCACTGATTGAAGGTGCAACGGTTATCGCACTGATCCTGTTGCTTATCCGCACCTAATACGTTTCGCAGTCGTCAAGTTTCTTTTTGAACGGGTTCGCTTTGTATGCGGATCAGTTTTAGGGGAAGCGATGCGGTTTGCTTGGGAATTTTCCTAATGATCTTGAAAGGCCATTCGATGTTGTCCGTTTTTGGACGCCCGCTTGTCGTGCTGTCGTTATTTTTGTTGGTGGCTAATTTTCCGTCGTCGTTTGCTCTGGCTGACGAAACGGTGAAGGCAGCAGAGGCTGACCACGATCACGAAGGTCACGATCACGATGGTGACGCGGCTGATCATGCAGATCAAGACGCAGGACACGCTGATGCTGGACATAGTGACGAAGCCGGTACGCCGCCTTTGTTGCAGTTCGACTTCGGTTCGGCAGTCTGCAACTTGGCTATTTTCCTGGGTGTGCTTGCGATTTTGTCGAAGTTCGTTTGGCCGGTCATTCTTGGCGGGCTGAAGGCTCGTGAAGACAAGATTTTTGGCGAACTTACCGAAGCAGCCAAGGCGAACGCCGAAGCGAAAGCTCTGTTGGACGACTATCAATCGAAGATTGACGAAGCGTCCACGAAGGTTCAATCGATGTTGGCCGAAGCCCGCAAGGATTCCGAGACCGCTGGTCAACGAATTGTCGATGACGCGAAAGCGGAAGCCGAACGACAACGCGAGCGTGCGTTGTCGGACATTGAAACCGCGAAGAAGGTCGCGATTGCTGACTTGGCAGGGCAGACTTCCGACATGGCGATTGGCTTGGCCAAGTCCGTTGTCGGTCGTGAACTGAACTCTGGCGATCACGCCGAATTGATCCGTCAATCGCTCGAGCGTCTTCCTAGCAACAATTAAGCCTACGCGAATACCATGACCCAAAGCGTCAAACACGATACGGTGCTCGACACCGGCGCCGAACAACTTGGCAAAACTTATGCCCGAGCGTTGATCGGCGCAGCCAAAAACCAAGGTGACGGCGTCGCCGAAACGATCGTGGGACAATTGTCGATGATCGTGGATCAGTACTTGGCGGGCAGTCCGCAATTACGAACCGCGTTCGCGTCGCCTCGGGTCAGCCAATCCGAAAAGAACCGCATCATCGATCGGATCTTTGGCGACGAGTTGCATCCGACGCTATTGCGATTCTTGAAGGTGATGGTGACTCGCGATCGCCTTGGTTACATCGCAGCAGTTCGCAATGCCGCAGACACTATTTTTGATGACATGATGGGCCGCGTGGTCGCATCGGTTCGGACAGCAGTTCCGCTTGATGACGAAACTCGAAATCAAATCGCAAATCGACTTGGTTCGGTGATGAACGCTCAAATCAAGCTGAACGAATCAGTTGACCCTGAACTGATCGGCGGCATGGTCATTCGCATCGGCGACAAGGTTTTTGACAGCAGTGTCAAGAACCGACTAGACAAGTTAGCCGTGAAGGCTCGCCAAGGCTTTTCGAGCAAGTTGCTCGAACGGTTTGAACATTTCACTTCCGAGTGAACGCCCCCTATCGTTGAACACCCGATCCGAAAGTGCCGGCTTGCCTTCGGACAGCAACCGATTCAAAAGCCGGCGCCTTTCAGCTAGGCGTTAAACGAAACAAAGACAACCACCTAATAGAATCATGAAATTTAGCAGCGACGAAATTGCTTCGGTCTTGCAACAAGAAATCGAACAATTCGATAGCAAGATTGACGTCCGCGAAGTCGGCACCGTGCTGGAAGTCGGTGACGGTATCGCACGGGTCTATGGGCTGTCGGGTGTGATGGCCGGTGAAATGGTCGAGTTCCCCAATGGCGCGATTGGCCTGGCCTTTAACCTCGAAGAGAACTCGGTCGGGATCATCATCCTCGGCAATTACCTAACGATCGAGGAAGGCGACGAAGTCAAAGCTCTAGGCACGTTGCTGTCGGTTCCTGCTGGCGACGCAGTGGTCGGCCGCGTTCTTGACCCGCTCGGCAACCCACTCGACGGCAAGGGTCCGGTTCAAACTGATATCACCCGTCCCGTGGAAATCATCGCAACGGGCGTGGCAGAGCGCCAACCGGTGACTGAACCGATGCAGACGGGTGTGAAAGCCATCGACGCGATGACGCCGATCGGACGCGGTCAACGCGAACTGATCATTGGCGACCGCAAGACTGGAAAAACGGCAATCGCGATTGACGCGATCATCAACCAAAAAGGCAAGGGCGTTAAGTGCTTCTATGTCGCCATCGGCCAAAAGGACTCGGCGGTTGCAGGGATCATCGACGTGCTGGAGCGAAGTGGTGCGATGGAGTACACGACCGTGATCGTCGCCGGCGCGTCCGCACCTGCTCCGATGCAGTACGTTGCACCCTACGCCGGCACCGCAATGGCTGAACACTTCATGTTCAACGGCGGCCATGCTCTGATCGTTTACGATGACTTGTCCAAGCAAGCGACGGCCTATCGTCAAATGAGCCTTTTGATGCGTCGTCCACCGGGCCGTGAAGCTTACCCAGGTGACGTGTTTTATTGTCACAGTCGATTACTGGAACGTTCGGCCAAGCTTTCGGATGCACTTGGTGGCGGTTCGATCACCAGTCTTCCGATCATTGAAACGCTCGAAGGTGAAGTTTCGGCTTACATCCCCACGAATGTGATTTCGATCACCGACGGACAGATTTACCTGCAACCCGACTTGTTCTTTGCCGGTATTCGGCCTGCGATGAACGCCGGTATTTCGGTGTCTCGCGTGGGCGGTGCGGCTCAGGTCAAGGCAATGAAGAAGGTTGCTGGCGGTTTGCGTTTGGACTTGGCTGCGTTCCGTGCTTTGGAAGCTTTCGCACAGCTCGGCACCGACTTGGACGCCGCGACTCAGTCGCAACTTGACCGCGGTTACCGCATGGTCGAATTGCTCAAGCAACCACAGTATCGCCCGATGGGCGTGACCGAGCAGGTGCTTAGCCTGTACGCCGGTACTCGCGGGTTCTTGGACGACGTGCCAGTCAAGGCGGTTTCGCAGTGGGAAATCGACTTCCTGCAATTTGCCAAAGACAAGCACTCGAGTTTGATCTCGTTGCTCGAAGACAAGATGGACCTGACGGACGAAGTGACCGAAAAAATCGAAGCCTGCATCAAGGACTTCAAGAGCGGTTACAAGGTCGTTGAATCGGCCGTTTAAGACTGCCGACATCCAATGCCGGATCCGTTCCGACCTCGGTGGGAACGGTTCCAGCCTACGAAGCTAAAACGTAAACTAAATTACCTGTAAAGATCCATGGCCAACGCTCGCGCCCTCGATAAACGCCGCAAATCAATTCGCAACATTCGCAAGATCACGCGGACGATGGAATTGATTGCGACGGCTCGTTACAAGAAAGCGATGGACCGCGCCGCGGCCGTAACGGCTTACACCGATCGTCTTTCGAAAATCGTCTCCAGCTTGGCCGAGGCAGGCACGGAAGTTCAGCACCCATTGTTGGAGAAACGCGAAAACCCGGAAGCAGTTCGTGTACTGGTTCTGTCAAGCAACCGAGGTCTTTGCGGCGGTTACAACGCAAGTGTTCTGCGAGCAACGATGCCACTGATTCGAGAACTAAAGGGCTCGATCGATAAGGTTGATGTCGACGTCAGCGGTAAGCGAGGCATCAACGGTCTCAAATTTCGCGGCGTAGCCACTGATCAAACTTATCTGCAATTCGAAGACCAACCGGCTTATGCCGAAGTTGAAAAAATTGCTGATCGTTACTTAGAACAATACATCGCTGGCGAAATCGATCGTTTGGATGTTGTTTACACCAAGTTCATCAGCACCAGCCGCCAAGTCGCAACCGTCCAAACCTTGCTGCCGCTCGGTTCGCTTTCGGACGACGATGACGAACGGGAAACCAGTGCCGGCGGACCATCGGTCGAGTACGAATTCTTGCCGTCCGCAGAAAGCATCCTCGAAGAAGTCGTACCAACCAGCTTCAAAGCCAAACTCTTCAAGTGCTTCTTGGATTCAGCAGTTAGCGAGCAAGTGGCTCGGATGATTGCGATGAAGGGAGCCACCGAGAGTGCTGGCGACATGATCAAGCAACTATCGATGACCTACAACCGTGCTCGCCAAAGTCAAATCACTGGCGAAATCATGGAAATCATCGGCGGCGTCGAAGCCTTGGAAGGCTAGATCGCTGAAAATCGACTGCGAGCCACACGTCACAATGGCCCGTCAACCAAAACCTAACACTCAATACCTAACCCCTAAAACCTGTTCTTCCCATGTCCACCGCAATTGAAACTGCCAATGGCCGCGTTACCCAGGTCATTGGGTCGACGTTCGACATCGAATTCCCCGAAGGCAAGTTGCCTCCGATCTACAACGCGGTCACGGTCACGTCGGAACACAAGGGTGTTTCGATTCGCTTGACCGGCGAAGTGCAACAGCACCTCGGTGGCGGACGCGTTCGGGCGATTGCTTTGGGTAGCACCGAAGGCATGATGCGAGGCATGGAAGTCATCGACACAGGCAAGCCTGTGACGGTTCCGGTTGGCCAAGCCACTCTCGGACGTGTTTTCAACGTGCTCGGCGAAACCATTGACGGCCGCGGCCCGGTCAACGCCGAAGATTATCGTCCGATTCACCGCCAAGCTCCCTCGGTCAACGAATTATCGACGAACACCGAAATTTTCGAAACCGGGATCAAGGTGGTCGACCTTCTAACCCCGTTCGTCCGCGGTGGTAAGGCCGGTCTATTTGGCGGTGCAGGACTGGGTAAGACCGTTATTTTGACGGAAATGATCGCGCGGATCGCTAGTGCTCACGGCGGTTACTCAGTTTTCGCAGGCGTCGGTGAACGAACTCGCGAAGGCACCGACCTGTGGCTTGAAATGCAAGAAGCCGTCATCGGTGACACCGGTCGCAAGGTCATTGAACAAACCTGCATGGTGTTCGGTCAAATGAACGAGCCACCAGGTTCGCGTCTTCGCGTTGCTTTGTCGGCTCTGACGATGGCCGAGTTCTTCCGTGATTCCACGGGTGCGGACACGTTGCTATTCGTTGACAATATTTTCCGTTTCTCGCAAGCTGGTTCGGAAGTATCGGCTCTGCTGGGCCGGATGCCTTCGGCCGTGGGTTACCAGCCAACGCTGGCCACCGAAATGGGTGCGTTGCAAGAACGAATCACATCGACCAAGAGCGGTGCGATCACATCGGTACAAGCCGTTTACGTTCCTGCCGACGATCCGACCGACCCTGCACCTGCGACGGCCTTTAGCCAATTGGATGCGTTTATCTACTTGGAACGATCGATTTCGGAAAAGGGAATTTACCCTGCCATCGATCCGTTGGCATCGAACTCGCGGATTTTGGACCCTCAGTACGTCGGCGAACGTCACTATGCGATCGCTCGCCGCGTGCAAACGATTCTGCAACGTTACCGCGAACTTCAAGACATCATCGCGATTCTTGGTGTTGACGAGTTAAGCGAAGAGGACAAGATGATCGTTCACCGCGCTCGCCGCATTGAACGATTCATGAGCCAGCCGTTCTTGGTCGCCGAAGTCTTCACCGGCAAGAAGGGTGAAATCACCTCATTGGCCGATACGATTCGCAGCTTCGAAGAAATCTGTGACGGCAAATGGGATCACCTTCGCGAACAAGCGTTCATGTACGTCGGTGCAATCGAGCAAGCCGAAGCACAAGACAAGAAAATGGCTGAGAAAGAAAAGGCTAAGTAATCATGGCATCTCTGCGATGCGTCGTTGTGACGCCCGAGAAAACCGAACTTGACCGCGAAGCCGACTACATCTCGTTGCCGATGGACGATGGTGACTTGGGTGTGCTGAAAGGCCGTGCCGCCATGATTGGCCGGCTCGGTTACGGCACACTGCGTTTGCAAACCGCGGCCGGACCGGAACGATATTATGTTGACGGTGGGTTCGCTCAAGTCGAAAACAATATCGTCAACATTTTGACTGGCCGTCTGATTCCTGTCGATTTGATCGATAGCGAAAAGGCCCGCGAAGAACTCAATGACGCTCGCGCGTTGCCTAGTTCAAAGCAAGAAGAAATGGCCATCAAGCAAGTTGCTATTCGCAAGGCACGCGGCAAAGTCCGAGCGTCAAGCTAAGACTTTTGGCAACGAGGCATTCACGCTGATTTGGGGCAGAACAATTCCTGGCCTACTTCAGCCCTGAACCGCTTGGTCGTTTGCTCAGTGCACCTCGCACGCCCAGCTCACGCGGGTCTCGGGCGATCTTGTCCGTAAAGACTCGCACATCGTCCATGATTGGGCGAATTCGAGCGGTTGCCATTTCGATATTTTCGACCGTGCGACGAACCTGATAGTACAGTTCGTCGTCCTCTAGCAACCGTTTGACGGTTCCGTTGCTGTTGTTGAGCGCTCCGGCAAAGACTTCGACTTGCGCCAGGGTTCGCTCAACCGAACCAAGTGTCAACAACACCTGCTCGGCCAATTCGTCGCCGCGTGCAGCAAATGGTTCGGTGAACTTTTCTAGGTTCGCAAACGTCTTCTCGGCATTGCCGATCACACCATTGGCACCATCGACGGTCTTCTTTGCCGATTCGACCGCGTCTTCGGCAATCGCACCAACCTTTTCGAATTGAACGCCGACTCGTTCGAAACTCTTGAACGTTTCTTGCGTCGCATCCAAGGTCTCGCGAGCCCCTCTCAACAAGACCGGCAATTCAGCAATCGACGCCTCTAGGTCAGCACGAGTCTTAGGATTTCCAATGATTGCCCGAGCATCGCGAATCGCGCCCTGAAACTCCTCAAGCGCCTCGACTGCTTCTTGCGAAACAGCGTCGATGCGTCCGTCAGTACCGCTGACGACTTGGCGAACTTCGATAGCCAATTGGTTGACGCTCTCACCCGCGTTCGAAATGGATTGAGCAGCCAGTTGGATCGCATCCACACTGGATTGAATCCCATTTTGCATGTCGAACATACTAGGCGTTTTGGATCCGTATTTTAGAAACTCATCGTCGGAAAACTCTGCGTTTAGCAACTTGGGATCTTTACGAATTTCTTCCGGCAAGATGCTTGAATCCGGGTTGGCTCGCACGAACTCGAGCTTCGAGTCGCCAGTAACCAAGTTGCCTGATCCAATTCGCGGCACGTAACGATGCGTTAAACGTTGGTCGGCGTCCATCGCAAGCGACACCAGCACGCCACCCTCTTCTTGCAGACGAATTTTCGAGACCCGGCCAATCTGCACTCCATCCCGATAAACGGCCGTATTAAGCCCAATGCCTTCGGCCGATTCGAACGCGACATTCAACGAGTACTCATTGTTGAACACGCTGGGAAAAGCGCCGAACAAGAACGTCAGGATGATGGCAGCACCGATCGATGAAATGACCAGCACGCCGACGCCGAATTTTAGTTTATTTTCGTCCATTATTCTTTGAAGCGTTAGTCTTCCAATCCTCGGGCCATTTCGCTGAGCCTTTCGCCGGCTTCGCCTCGAACGAATTGTCGGACACGATGGTCGACCGCATGCTCTAAGTCACTCGGCGAACCATCAAATAGGATTTGCGAGTCGTCTTCATTCAAACGACGGCGCGGATAAAACATCACGACTCGATCAGACACTTTTCGCGCGGTGTGCATGTCGTGAGTCACCACAACGCTAGTCACGGGATAACGACGACGCGTATCGAGAATCAATTCGTTGATCACGTCGCTCATAATCGGATCGAGTCCCGTGGTGGGCTCGTCATAGACAAGCAAGTCCGGACGCAGAATCAAGGCCCGCGCTAGGCCAACTCGTTTTCGCATCCCGCCCGACAATTCAGCTGGTCGTTTGCGAGTCACGTCGGATGGCAAACCGACTTCGGCCAAGTGCATCATTACCCGGTCACGAACATCAGGTTCAGTGACACTTGGATCGTTTTGCCGAAGTGGAAAGGCAACGTTGTCAAAGATCGACATGCTGTCAAACAAGGCCGCGTTTTGAAAGACGAACCCAATCCGTCGCCGGATATTGGACAATTCTTCACGACTGACGTTGGCAAGTGTTTGGCCGTCGAAGTCGACTGCTCCCATGGTTGGCGAGACCAGTCCGACCAGCGTTTTCATGAACACGGTCTTACCACATCCACTCTCGCCAATGATCGCGATCGTTTGACCACGTGCGATCGACAGAGTGATGTCTCGCAAAACCCAAGGGCCGCCAAACTGAACCGAAACCTCTCGCACCTCTAGCAAGTTTTCCGCGACCGCCGTGCCACCGACGGCGGATTCTTCGAAACCATCTTCATCGTAGGAAGGCGTATTCATAGGAATGATGCTCCCGACGGATAGATAGCAGAGTAAATCGAGTTCAGAACGATGGTCAAAAACAGGTCGACACTCAAAATCAGAACGAATGAATAGACGAACGCCGTCGTCGCTGCTTTACCCACTCCTTCGGCTCCGGGTTCGCAATTGAACCCGCGATAACACGACACGATCGCAATGATCCCGCCAAAGAAAATGCTCTTGAAGATTCCGCTGAACAGATCGAATCCCGCAACCCCATCGCGTGAATGATTCAAGTAAGCGGCGTGATCGATTCCCAAAATGATGACGCTGTAGAAATACCCGCCAACGATCCCCATGAAGTCGGCCATTACCGTCAATGCCGGAATCAACAGGATGCATGCCAAGAACCGAGGCACCACCAAGTAGTGAATCGGATCAGCACCCATGGTCGTCAGTGCGTCGATCTGCTCGGTCACTCGCATCGTCCCAAGAACCGCCGCCATCGCGCTGCCGACTCGGCCAGCCAGCATCGTGGCAGCCAAAACGGGACCAAGTTCTTTCACCAGCGAACTGTTGATGACCACACCCAACCGAGATTCTAAACCGATGGCGTGAAACTGAGCATAACTTTGGACGGCCAGCACCATTCCAATGAAGGTACCGGTTAGCGCCACCACTGGCAGGCTTAGCGCACCAACTTGGTAAAAGTTGATCATCAACGTGCCGCGCGACGGCAACCGCGTGAACATCCAACGCAGCATTTGCCACGTAAACAGGCTGAGGTCGCCGATCGAAACGATCGCGTCAACGACGGCTGAACCCCACTCTGTCACCCAACGACGAAGCGGTGACGCGGCGTCATGGCGGGGCAAACTGGAAATGGATGCAGCCGACTCAGACACGGGGTTTGACCTCAATACAGTTCAAGCGCACGGACACGATCGGTAACACTAACGATTGTATCGGTCGGCTAGACCTTGAGGATTAAGAAAGATTATCGGGCCGCGTCTAAGCAAACTGCAGGCGGGGGTCATCTAACCCCAGACGTTTCATTTTCTTGTAGAGCGTCGTTCGATTGATATCAAGCGTCTCGGCCGTCGCAGCACGATTCCAACCGTTGGATCGCAGCGATTGCAGAATGATTTGACGCTCGGGGCCTTCCAGGGCTTCTCGCAGCGTTTTGCCATTCACATCGCCCAAGCTAACTGCGCGGTTGCCAGAGGATGTCGTGGCCAATCCCGGTTCCACTCCCTTGCCGGTCAGTTCGGGCGGCAAGTCGTCAACCGTCAGGACAGGCCCACGGCCCAGCAAAACGGCACGCTCGACGACGTTTTCTAACTGACGAATGTTTCCCGGCCATGCGTAAGACTGCATCGCCTGGATCGCTTCAACGTTAAAGCACTCGACGTCACGGCCACACGTCTCGGCCGCTTCACGCAGGAAGTGATCGACCAGCAACGGCAGGTCACCAATCCGTTCACGCAGCGAGGGCAAAACGATGTTGACCACGTTGACGCGGTAGTACAAATCTTGGCGAAATCGGCCATCCTCGACTGCTTTGTCCAGGTTTTCGTTGGTCGCCAGGATGACTCGCGTGTCGACCGAGTGGGTTTCGACGCCGCCGAGCTGTTCGAACTTGAATTCTTGCAGGACGCGAAGCAACTTGACCTGCATCGCGGGCGTGGCAGTCGCAATTTCGTCAAGAAACAGCGTGCCGCCGTCGGCCAATTGAAACTTGCCGGCGCGGTCCGTATTGGCGCCGGTGTAAGCACCAGCAACGTGGCCGAACAGTTCGCTTTCCAACAGCGTATCAGGCAATGCTCCACAGGCGACTTCGACAAATGGGCCCGATCGACGCATGCTGCGAGCATGAATGGCCCGAGCAATCATGCTTTTGCCGGTTCCGTTTTCGCCGGTGATCAACACGGATGCGCGAGCATCGGCGATGGAATCGACGACGTCGAAAATCTTCAGCATTCGGTAGTCGTGGCTGAGCACGTTTTCCAAACCGCTGCGACGATCAAGTTGTTGACGCAGGTCTTCGTTTTGACGGGTGATTTCGCGTTGGCTGATGGCTCGTTCGATCGCCAACGTCAACTCGTCGTCGATCAATGGCTTGGTCAACAGATCGTAGGCGCCGGCGCGGACAGCTTCGACGGCCGTTTCGGGCGTTGCGTATCCGGTAATCACCAACACCGCAACGTCAGGGTGTTTCTTTTTTGCGTAGCCGATCAGATCGAAACCGTCTTCGCCGCCAAGCCGCAAATCCGTCATGACGAGGTCAAACGGACGTTTCGCCAGCGACGCCTTCGCTTCGGCAAGCGTCGCGACGGTCTCGACTTGATGCGAAAGTTCGCGTAACCACTGAGCCATGGATTCGGCGAGGTGGCGGTCGTCGTCGACCAACAATATGGAAGCAGAAGGTGTCATGAGGATTCCGAGTCGGCTCAAAAATGTCGAACAGTCGGATTGTTGAAAATCGACCACAGTTATTTAGGTCACATTTCGAACACCGTCAAAGTTTCCGCAGCCTGCAAAGCTCAAAACCCAGAAAACTGTCACCAAAACGACGACAAGTTGTTTCGCAGAATGGACTTACGTCGACGAACACCCGCTAGTAGAAAAGTCTTCACTAGTGAACAATCGTGAACAGCCTGATGTGTGCGGCTTCTCGCATTGGAAGGCCAGGAATGACCGAAGCACGGATGACTCTACGAGATAGGCATAGAACGGATGACGTTGAGAGTATTGATCGTTGACGACCACGAAGTTGCGCGTAACGGGATATCGGACCTGCTGCAGGCTCAAGGTTTCTCAGTCGTCGGATCGGTATCGAGCGGCGAAGAGGCGTTGGTCCACCTAGACGAAAACTCCAACGTTGATCTGGTGCTGCTGGACATTCAGATGCCGAAGCTCGACGGTCTCAATGTGCTGCAGAAAATGCAGAACAAACATGAATCCTTGAAAGTCGTCGTGATGAGCGCCTATGACAATCCGACCTACATCGCGCGAGCGGCGGCGCTCGGCGCGGTCGATTATCTACTCAAAGGCGTCTCGTTTCAGAAAATGCACGACGCGTTGTCCTGCGTCGCAAGCGGCCTGAGTCGGCCCAGCGAAAGTCGTCTGGAAAAGATTTCCAGCTTAATGCGGCAAGAAATCGATCCTAAAGACCTGCCGCCCGAACTACCGCTAACCGGACGCGAAGCTCAAGTGCTGCGTCACATGGCACTCGGGCTTAGCAACAAAGAGATTGCCAAATCACTTAGCATTAGCGTTGAAACGGCCAAAGAACATGTGCAAAACATTTTGCGAAAGGTAGGCGCCACTGATCGCACCGACGCAGCCGTCCGAGCGGTTAAGCTGGGACTTGCTGACTAGAAACTCACTGCAGCCTAGTCGCCCAAACGTCAATCACGCCTGAGCCTAAATTCAGCCCGAGCCCGAATGAAAATGCACGGTGACAATCTGAGCAGAAGCCTGCCAGACAGCGTCAGCGTCGAACTGACCGAAGCACTCGTGACCGGCAAGCACGTTCGAATCGAACGGATCGTTTCCCAGGGTCACCAAAGTCCTGATGGTTTCTGGTACGACCAATCCGACGACGAATGGGTGGCGGTAATTCAGGGCGAAGCGACCATCGAGTTTGACGACGAAACCGAAACCTCGCGACTTGGACCGGGCGACTGGATCAACATCCCCGCTCACAAACGCCACCGGGTTGCGTGGACCTCACCAAACGAACCCACGATCTGGTTGGCGGTCTTTTCGAGCCCCGACGTTTGATTTTTTCAAGCAGCCGTCAATGAACGGGCGGCGCGTGTGGAATGCCTTAGTTCATGATAACCTGGGATGGGACACAGTTCGTTACTTCGTTGCCTAGGTTTAAATCAGGATTCTTTGACGTCGATGCTGCTAGACACCATTCGTAGTGCCGCCGACGAAGACGGCTTCGTTCTATGTGGTGTCGCACCCGCGATCGAGTCAGCTGGCCAGTCTGATTTGATCCGCTGGATCGAAGCCGGGTATGCCGGCCAGATGCAGTACCTTGCCGACCGCATCGATGCCTACCAGCATCCCGCCGGCGTACTTGACGGTGCAAAATCGATCGTCGCGTTAGCTTTTCCCTACGCATCACGAAACCCCAGCAATCGTGATCAAGCCAACTCGCCACAGGGGCACCTTTCACAGGGACACGGCAAAGTCGCTCGCTACGCGTGGTCGGGCATCGACTACCACGACGTCATTCATCCAAAACTAAAACGGATCTGCCGAATCATCAACGAGGCGGTTCCCGGTGCGGCCGCGCGAGGCGTCGTCGATACGGCACCGATCTCGGAACGCGAGATCGCCCAGTTGGCAGGCTTGGGTTGGCGCGGAAAAAACACGTTACTAATCCACCCCGGACTAGGAAGCTATTTCTTTCTGGCCTGCGTTTTAACCGACGTCGACCTACCGCTTAGTGAACCATTTTCGGCGATGCACTGCGGCACATGCACGGCATGCCTAGACGCTTGCCCCACCGATGCGTTTGTCGATGCCGGGGTTCTGGATGCCAGCCGATGTATCAGCTACCTGACGATCGAACACCGTGGCCCGATTGATCCATCGCTTAGGCCTGGGATCGGCGACTGGGCCTTCGGCTGCGATGTCTGCCAAGAAGTTTGTCCGTGGAATCGAAAGCCGTCACGCCGCGATGAACGCTCGATCCAGCCGATCGAGTCGCTTGATTTGGGTGAACTGTTCTCGATCAGTGATACGGAGTTTCGGACCCGGTTTCGCAAGTCGCCAATGTGGCGAACCCGCCGTCGCGGAATGCTGCGGAACGCAGCGATCGTGCTGGGGAACCAAGCGGATCCGTCGGCGATCGAGCCGCTATTGATTGGATTGGCCGATGAAGATCCAATCATCCGCGGTGCTTCGGTCTGGGCCCTGGGAAAGATCGGAACCGAAGCGGCAATAGCGTCTCTGCGGAACTTGCGAAAAACCGAGACGGATTCCGACGTGACTGCTGAGCTCGATGGCGCGTTAATCTGATTTCGGTATCATTGGGGCCATGTCGCGTTACGAAAAAATCAAGCGTGTGTTCTCGCGAGTCGGTCAACCGGCGGCAAGCTACGCTGCGCCTCCGTCGGCCACGGATTCAATTCGTTCAAATTCAAAGAAGAGAGAACCGATCAAGCCACGCGATCCGGCGCTGCTCAGCAAACTTGCCGGCGAAGTTGCGCTGCGAACGTTTCCTCGCCAGGAAATTGATCGGATGCAACGCGAAATTTACGACCAAACGTTGCAACTCAGCCGCGACATCAACCGGCCCAACTTCACTCGGATCAGCCGCGACGATGTGATGCGAATGATTCGCATGTATGACGACCGTTTTTTCGACGGTAAAGTCCTCCCCATCGCGATGGCCGAAGGTTTAACCTTTGGCGTCTCGTCGCGAATGACTAGCGTCGCCGGAAAGATGGTCACTCACTACCCGAGCGGCAAACGAACCGGTCCGCGTAAATTCGAACTGATCCTGTCATCCACTCTGCTGTTCCAAACTTTCGAAGACGTCAATCGTCCAGTCGAAGTCACCGGACGGCAATGTCGTGATCGCTTGGAAGCGATGCAGCGAGTGACCGAACACGAGTTCACGCATCTGATCGAGATGTTGATTTGGAACGATGGAAATTGCAGCGAATCACGTTTTCAATCGATCGCGAATCGCTACTTCGCTCATACGGACTACCGTCATCAACTGATCACCCAGCGAGAACGCGCAGCGATCAAGTTTGACATCCGAGTTGGCGACAAAGTGAAGTTCAAGGCGGACGGAAAAGTGGTGATGGGCCGCGTCAACCGAATCACCCGACGAGCGACCGTGCTGGTCGCGGACCCCAAAGGCGAACCGTTCAGCGATGGCAAGCGATACACCAAATTCTATGTTCCGCTAGAACGACTCGCTAAAGCATAGCCAGGGCCATCAAGTACCGCCCGCCTGAACGCGTTGCTAGCAACAGACATCCTTTTCGGCTTGCCGCCGCAGGAGCTCGCCGATAGGCTGAAGACTCGGAACATGAAGTTTCACGAAAAGGTCCATGGAGGGCGAGCGCGTGTTGAAACGGCGATCGATTCGAACCAAGCTCATAATCGCGTTGACACTGCTGTCCGCGATCGTCTTGCTTCTCGCATTTAGCGGGTTCTGGGGCCTCAACCGATACCGACGATTGGCCGATGCCGTCAGTCAGCGGGCCGTTGAAATTCCGTTCATCAATGACTTGAATCGCTACGCTCTGTTCATGCGTGAGAGCAACGTACGGACCAGCGAAATCCGCACGCATGAGGGCATGATCCATTCGTCGCCCTTGGTGGATCCGCTGATCAATATCGAACAATTCGAACGCGACCAATTTGACCAGGCAAGCATCTCGTTCAACATCATTCTGCAGCGATACGCGGCATTCATCGAACCGCGAACCAAATCGACCGCGTTGCTGGTCAATCACGACCGGCAAAAACAAAGCATCAAAGATATGCAGGTGGCGTACGAGGCGCTCGAATCGTATCGCCGTGAACCACAAACGACCGAAACGTTTCGTCGCCCTGATCTCAGAGAACCGCTGGACAGGTTAGTCGATTTGACCGACGAGCACTTGACGATGATTCATGGCTCGATGGCCGACGTCAGCAACGATGTTCGCGGACAGTATCGTACCTGGATCGCGATTGCCTGGTTCTGCACGGTGATGGCGATCGTGATCATGGCGATTCTGCTGTGGTCGCTCAACTCACTCGTGGTCAAACCGTTCCGCACGTTGCTGGTGGGATCGCGGTTGGTTGCCGGCGGTGAGTTCAAACACCGCATCGATCTTGGCACCGGTGATGAACTAAGTGAACTCGCCGAATCGATGAACGAGATGACTGACCGTTTTCAAAAGGCATACGACACAGTTGAGTCTTGGTGCCAAAACCTCGACATGCAAGTTCGCGAACGCACTCGCGAAGTGATCCAAAACGAACAACTCGCCAGTGTCGGTTTTTTGGCGGCCGGCGTCGCTCACGAAATCAACAATCCGCTAGCCGCGATCGCGTGGAGTAGCGAGTCACTTCAATCTCGGGTTGCCGAGTTGGCGATGGTGCCAGCATCCGAACGATTGGTCGACGATGAACTGTACGAGTCACTCTCGACCAACCTGAAACGGATCGAAGACGAAGCGTATCGCTGCAAAGGCATCACCGAACGATTGCTCGACTTTAGCCGTTTGAACGAAGTGCGCCGTGCGCCAACCGACTTGTCTGAATTGATTCAAGACGTGGTCGCAATGGTCGGTACGGTTGGCAAGTTTCGCTGCAAAACGATTCGCACGCACACCAGCGGGAAAGTCGTTGCCGAGGTGAATCCGCAAGAGATTCGCCAAGTGGTCTTAAACCTAGTCACCAACGCGCTCGAAAGCGTCGACCACGACGGCGCCGTCGACGTGCATGTTCGTGGCGATGATCAATGGGCATCGATCATTGTCGAAGACAATGGTTGCGGAATGACCCAAGAAGTGATGCAGCACCTTTTCGAACCGTTCTTCACACGCCGGCGTGACGGAACGGGCACGGGACTCGGGCTCAGCATTACCTATCGAATCATTTCCCAGCACGGCGGATCCCTAGTTCCGCACAGTGACGGCGAAGGTCGCGGTTCCCGCATGGAATTGTCGCTACCCTACCAACCCAGCGACACTGACATCACCGGCAGCCACCGGATCCTGCAAGCTGCCTAAGAAACCGCGGATCAAACCAGTCCTGGACCTCAAGTTCCTGCGCATCCAACCAAACCTCATCGCTGCCAAAAACATGTCCAAAAGCAAATCCAACCAACCGCCGGCAATGCACATCCTGTTTGCCGACGACGAAAAGAACTTGCAAGAACTGATGCGACAAGAATTGCCTCGCATGGGTTACTCAGTCACTGTTTGCCCGGACGGCTTAACAGCAGTTGCGGCACTCGAAAAAGAATCGTTCGACTGCTTGTTGGTCGACCTCGACATGCCCGGAATGAACGGCATCGACGTGATCGGCAAGGCGCGCGAACTGCGTCCCGAAATCGAAGCGGTCGTGATGACGGGCAAACCCAGCCAAGAAACGGCGATCGCGGCGCTGCGTCATCAAGCATTCGATTACTTGACCAAGCCTTGCCGACTGGCCGACATTGCCGGCCTGTTGGGCCGAGTCAATGAACGACGCCAAAACAAAAAGCAACTGACCGCGCTGAACCTGCGTCTGCGCCACGCCGAAGGCGACTCGCAACTTGTCGGCAGCGGAAAAGCGATGGACGCGGTCCGTTCGCTGATCGCCAAAGTGTCACCGACCGACAGTTCTGTACTGATCCGCGGTGAAACGGGATGCGGCAAAGAACTAGTCGCCCGCGCCGTACACAACGCCAGCCAACGTGCCGACAAACCACTCGTCCCAGTCAACTGTGGCGCATTGCCAGAAAACCTGATCGAAAGCGAACTGTTTGGACACTGCCGCGGTGCGTTCACGGGTGCTGACTCGGCTCGTACCGGATTGTTCGAAGTTGCCGATGGCGGTACGATTTTCTTGGACGAGATCGGCGAACTGCCACTTTCGATGCAGGCAAAACTACTGCGAGTGCTCGAGACAGGCGACATCCGCCGGCTCGGCGACAACCAGACTGTCCACGTCGATGTGCGAGTCGTCTGCGCGACTCACCGAGACCTTGAAAAGATGGTCGAGGAAGGCACATTCCGCGAGGACTTGATGTTCCGAATCAACACGTTCGAAATCCATGTTCCGGCGCTGCGAGAACGTACCGAAGACATTCCTGTACTAGCACGGCACCTGCTGCGTCGCCATCGAACTGACGGATCCGACGACCAACTATTTTCGCCCGAGGCGCTCGAGCAGTTGCTGTCACATCGTTGGCCCGGCAACGTGCGCGAACTGGCCAACGTTATCGAACACGCCGCTATCCTATGCGACGCGATGCCAATCGGCGCCGAAGATCTGCCACGTCACTTCGGCAAACGCCAGTTGCGAAAAGAGATCCGCGACTCGGGACCAATGACACTGCGAGATCTTGAAATGCTGGCGATCGACAAAGCCATCGAGCGTAACGACGGCAATAAACCAGCCGCCGCCGAAGAGCTAGGTGTCAGCCTCAAGACGCTGTACAACAAATTGAATGCGGCCGAGGAAAAAAAGCTGGCCGGCTAGCATCCCATCACAACCTAAAGTCGGCGTAGCGAAACTCACAGCTGTCATGCAATTGTCGTCCGTGTCGGCTCAATTTTGGGTAGGGGATCTTGTTAAAGATTCTTGCACGACAGGATCTTTAACAAGATCCACGACCGTCTACCCGAAAACTAAGCTGACACGGAATACTAGCGTCTGGTACTGCGATGCTTAAGCACGCACAAGCTTGCGGAACGCTTCGTTCAATTTCGTTGTGATCGGGCCCGGCTTGCCGTCGCCGATGGTGCGTCCATCCAACTTGACTGCGGCGATCACTTCGGCCGCGCTGCCGGTCAAGAAACACTCATCCGCAATGAAGATGTCGTGACGCGTCATCGCACACTCGGACGTTTCAATCCCCGCCGCAACTGCCAGCTCGAGGACGGCATTACGTGTGATCCCTTCTAGGATTCCAGCGTCGATCGGTGGCGTCGATAGCTTGCCGTTCTTGACGATAAAAATATTGTCGCCGGTACACTCAGCCACTTCGCCCTTGATGTTCAACATCAACGCCTCGACACAGCCCGCTCGCAGGCCCTCCATCTTGGCCATGATGTTGTTCAAGTAGTTCAACGATTTGACTCGTGGACTCAGGGCCGCAGGGTGATTGCGAATCGTCGATGCCGTGACCAATTCCAAACCGTTGGTATACATCTCGTCCGGATACAACGAGATTTTATCGGCGATGATGATCACCTGCGGATCGCTGCACTTGTACGGGTCCAATCCCAGCGGACCGCTGCCACGGGTGACGATCAGCCGAATGTAACCGTCGTCCAAGCCGTTCTTCTTGACGCACTCATCCACGTCGGCCGCAAGCTGCTCGATCGTCATGCCAATCGGCAGCGCGATGGCGAGCGCCGATTCCCACAGCCGAATCAAGTGTTCCTGTAATCGGAAAACCTTGCCGCTATAGATCCGCATGCCTTCGAAGATCCCGTCGCCGTACAACAAACCGTGATCGTAAACGCTGACCTTGGCGTTCTCGCGCGAGAAGTATTCACCGTTGATATAGATCTGTTGGCTCATGGAAAACTAAAACGGGCAAGAGGAACGTGAATGCAAAAGAATCAATCAGTCGATGTCAGCGGCTGTGACAGCACTGACCACCGAAGCATCAAAATAGTTGATCGACATGCCGGCATCGACAACGATCGACTGGGCCGTGATGCCGCTGCTGCGCGGGCTTAGCAAAAAGACTGCTGTCGAAGCGACTTCATCGGTTTCGACCGCACGCCCGCGTGGAATCACTTTTTCGGCATACAAATAAGAGTCGACATAACCAGGGATTCCAGCCGACGCGCTGGTCTTCAACAACCCCGCAGCAACACTGTTAAACCGCACTTCGCTGAATCGACTGAACGACTTCGTTAAGAAAGCGAGTGACGATTCGAGGGCTGCCTTGATCGGCGCCATGAATCCGTAGCTCTCGCTGGCCATACGCGTTGTGCTGATGCCGATCGTGACCACGGATGCATCGCGATCAAAGATTTCTTTCAGTGAATTGCAAACCGTTGTCAACGAATACGCCGAGATATCGATCGCCTGCAAGAACTGAGTACGTGTGGTTTCGTGGAACGGACGGATGCCATCGGGATAGTCCGCGAACGCGATCGAATGAACCAGCCCGGCCAAACGAGTGCCGTCCGACGAAAGCGTCGTGGCTAACGCGTCGATTTCGGCTTGCTTTTCAACATCACAAATGATGATGCGCCGACCGGCAAGCAGCTTTTCCAAGCTGGCTTTTCGCGATTCGCTGCGGACACTGTAGATCACGTCGACACCGGTGCTTTCCAATATTTTGGCGATCCGGAAGGCGACACTCTTCTTGTTCGCGACGCCCATCACCAGAACCGTCTTGCCCGACAGACCCAAGAAATCAAAGGCAGGTTCACTTGGATTCACGATGCCGATCCTTCTGGTTTGGCGGCGGGACTGGACATGCTGCAGCAAAAATCCAACCGTGTGGCGAGCTTACCGCCGATGGTCAATTTGCCAGTCATGTAAAAAGCGTTGCTGACTTGCTCGTTCAGCTTGGCTTCGATTTCGACGGTGTCGCCCGGCCGAATCATTTTCTTGAACTTCACCGAGTCCATTCGAGTCGCCACAGGGACGGCATCGGCAACCACATCGCCGCCACGCCCGGCCAACAAGACGGCACCGGCTTGCAGGCAACATTCGCACTGAATCACGCCCGGAACAATGGGCGAGTCGGGAAAATGGCCCTGAAAGAAGAATTCATCCGCCCGAAAAGTCTTTCGGCATACGATCGAATCCTCGTTTTCCGAGACGATTTCGTCGACCAAAAGCATCGGGCCGCGATGCGGGATTCGTTGTTGGATTTCGTTGGCAGTCATGCCGATATGAGACGGCAAATTGGCACCACACGTCAAGCGGGCGCGGATCTGATACGTTGACGGTTTCCGGTGTAATCCAGCCCTTCTTTCCGCTCTTTTCGAACATGACGACCTACTACGCCAACGGCAGCGAAACCAACTCACTCACCAGCGACGATCTTCGCGATGCTCTGAAGGAAACGTTCGCCGCGATCGGGCCTCGCGAAAAGGTGCTTCTGTTGCCGCCCGACCAAACGCGTCTGTTCAGCCGTGCTGGCGAAATGACAGTGATGTGTCACGAACTGCTGGGTGACCGAGTCAAGGACATCATGCCTGCCCTGGGCACGCATGACGAAATGGAACCCGAGCAACTTGACCACATGTTCCCGGGCGTCCCGCATGAACTGTTTCGGCCCCATCGCTGGCGCGATGACGTGGTCACTCTGGGCGAAGTGCCTGCGTCGTACGTCAAGAAAGTGACCGGAGGCTTATACGACAATCCGTGGAAGGCGCAAGTCAACAAGATGCTGGTTCAAGGCGGACACGATCTGATCTTTTCACTCGGGCAAGTGGTTCCGCACGAAGTGATCGGGATGGCGAACTACAACAAGAACGTGTTTGTCGGAACCGGCGGTGTCGAAGGCATCAACGAGAGTCACTACCTAAGCGCAGTCTACGGAATCGAACAAACACTCGGTCAAGCCAATACACCGCTGCGCCAGATCCTCAATCACGCCCAGGATCAGTTCTGCAAGGACATGCCGCTGCTGTACGCGTTGACCGTGATCCAACAGATGCCCGACGGAACCTTGCACACGCGAGGCCTGTACATCGGCGACGATCATGACACGTTCTTTGCGGCTGCGGAGCTTGCCCGCAAAGTCAACATCACGCATCTCGACCGCGCGCCCAAACATGTGGTCGCCTACTTGGATCCGCAAGAGTTTTCGAGCACTTGGCTGGGCAACAAAGCGATCTACCGGACGCGGTTGGCGATTGCGACCGGCGGACGTTTGACCGTGCTGGGCCCGGCTGTCAAAAAGTTTGGCGAAGACAAATCAATCGACTTGTTGATTCGCAAGTACGGATACCGCACCAAAGAAGAAATCATTCAGCTATTTGCCGAGAACGAAGATTTGCGAGCCAACCCGTCGGCAGCGGCGCACTTGGTACACGGCTCACACGAAAACCGTTTCGAAGTCGTTTACGCCGCCGGGAAACTTTCCGCCGACGAAATTCGCGGCGTCAATTACACGCCCGGTGACGTCAACGAACTGATGAAACGCTACGACGTCACAAAGCTAGATGATGGCTTTCACCAGGACATCGACGGCTCTGAATTCTACTTCATTCGGAACCCAGCACTCGGGCTGTGGCAAGCGCCACTTTAGGCCAGCATCGAATCGCGACTCCAGCTTCGCACTCGCGGAAAATCATCCCTTACGAATTGCATGCAAGCACACAAGGCTCACGAAAACGCCCTTAAAGCAACCTCCGGGAAAAACACTAGCCAAAGCGGCGTTTCCGACCTAGAATGCATTGCACGCGGCAAGAGGCGATTCCGGCTCAGTTCCCGCTCTTCTTGCCCGCGCCACCATCGGCAACCCATCGTTTCCGAGGTGTCGTTTCTGGGTCCAGGCTGATTCCGAGCCGGCAGCCGTTCGAGGTAGAGGAGGTCCGTGATGGGTTTTCTTTTCCAAGGCGACACGACCGCCGCCGCGACAGGCGCCCCCGAGGGTCTTAGAAGCTACCGAGACCTGCCCGCATTTGGATTGCTCCAACACGCCGCCGAGCAAGTTCCCGATCGAGCCGCGGTGGTTTACGGCGATCAAGTTTGGAACTATCGCCAACTCAACCGCGATACCGTTCGAGTCGCTGCCATGCTGCAACGCCTTGGCGTCCGCCCGGGCGACCGAGTTGGACTGCTGCTGCCGAATGTTCCCGAATACGTGATTGTCGCGAACGCCATTTGGCGATGCGGTGGTATCGCCATCGCCATCAGTCCACTGATGGTGGCCGAAGAGATTGCTTCATTGCTGGCAAAAACAAGATGCCGATTGGTCGTTTCCCTCGACATGCTAAGCGACACCGTGACGGATTCGGACGTCAGTTTGTTACTGGTTTCGATTCGCCAGCACCTACCTTCGCTGCATCAACTGGGATATTTATGGGCCAGACGTACGCGCACCGGAAGTTGGACTTTACCGACGACAAAACGAGTGCATTGGTTCTGGGACGAGGTCGATGCCACGACAACGTCCTGGCAACCGATCTCGATCGATCCGACCAACGACCCTGCCTACATCTTGCCGACCGGCGGCACTACGGGCACGCCCAAAGCAGTCACGCTTAGCCATACCAATCTAGTCGCCAACGCGTGGCAACAATTTCAGTGGACGCGGCGTTCGTTCGCGAAAGAAACGATGCTGGCTGTCTTGCCGTTCTTCCACAGCTATGGCATGTCAGCCACGGTGATGGGCGGCGCCGCAACCGCGTCAACCTTGATCCTCCACCACCGTTTCAATACCCGACAAGTCATCGCACTTGTCGAACAACATCAACCGACGGTATTTCATACCGTGCCAGCAATGCTGGTCGCAATGAACGAACGCTTTCGAAAAGTGCCACCAACAGTCAAACGATTGAAGTGGGTGATATCGGGCGGCGCGTCGCTGGAACCATCCGTTGCATCGGAGTTCGCAGACCATACCGGCGCGCTGGTGGTCGAAGGTTATGGACTCAGCGAAGCTTCACCGGTGACTCACGTCGGGCATCTTTTCAAAGAGCCGAGATACGGCTTCATCGGTTTACCACTTCCGGAAACCGAGTGCCGGATTGTCGATTCCACAGACTCCACACGCGAAGTCCCCGCGGGCGAAACCGGCGAGTTGATCGTGCGGGGTCCTCAAGTGATGCTCGGCTATTGGGGCGACGACCGTGCCACTCGCACTGCGATTCATGATGGCTGGTTGCACACCGGTGACCTCGCGATCTGTGATCCGGATGGATATTACCGGATCGCGGGCCGCAAAAAAGACTTGATCATCACCTCGGGGTTCAACGTTTATCCGAGTGAAGTTGAAGACGCGATCCGGCAATTCTCAGGCGTCAGCGATGTCGCAGTGGTAGGCGTTGCGGATGATGCGCGAGGTGAAATCGTCAAAGCGTTTGTGGTGATGGATCCGTCGGCCTCTTGGAACGAAGCGGCGCTGGCCGGTCATTGCGCTGAACATCTGGCAAAGTACAAGCGACCGCGCCTATGGCATCGCTGCGAAACCGACCTGCCCCGCAACTTCCTAGGCAAAGTTCTTAGACGCGAACTTCGGGAGAACGAAAATGAATGACCTCGAACCCCTTGCCGTGATCGCTGCCGCACGGACTCCGTTTGCCAAAGCGTTTGGAACGTTCGCAGGTGTTTCAGCCGTCGAACTTGGCAGCATCGCGCTTCGCGACGCGATTAAGCGCAGCGGCATAAAATCCGATGCCGTTGATGAGGTTGTTTTCGGCAACGTCGCCGGACCGCCGGATGCCGCCAACATTGCTCGCGTCGTCGCGTTGTCGTCGGGAATTCCGAACGACCGGATAGCCCATACGGTTAATCGAAATTGTGCTTCGGGAATCGAATCTGTGATCGCTGCTTGGCACGCGCTCGCATCCGAACGAGCGACAATCATCGCCGCGGGCGGAACAGAATCGATGTCGCAAATCCCGTTCTTGGTGACTTCCGAAGCGGCCGCGATCTGGATGAAGTTGGCTCGTTCAAAATCGCTACGTGAAAAGCTAGCGACGTTATCTCGCTTTCGCCCAAAACACTTCAAACCGGTCGTGGGTGTTGAACTTGGACTGACCGATCCGGTGTCGGGCCTGAACATGGGTGAAACGGCTGAACTGTTGGCGAAAGAATTCGCAATCACGCGTGACGAGCAAGACCGCTTTGCGATGGAGAGCCATCAAAAGGCCGAATCCACTCAGAAGCAATGCTTCTTATCGGGCGAGATTGTTCCGGTCGATGTCCATGGGGAATCGTTCGAAAAAGACAATGCGATCCGCTACGGACAGTCGATGGCCTCGCTCGCCAAACTGCGTCCGATTTTTTATCGCAATGGAAGCGTGACGGCTGGTAACAGTTGCCCGCTTACCGACGGTGCCGCTGCGATGGTCTTGTCTCGCGCGAGTGAAACGGATCGATTCGACGTCGCGCCATTGGGATACATCACCGCCTACGCGATCGCCGGGTGCGACCCAAGGCGAATGGGTTTGGGGCCTGTTTATGCGATTGCCAAGCTGCTTCGTCAAACCGGACTGTCGATATCCGACTTTGACTTGATCGAAATCAACGAAGCCTTTGCCGCGCAAGTGATTGCATGCGAGCGGGCAATGGCGTCGCGATCATTTGCCAAAAAGGAGCTTGGCATGACGTCGGCTGTGGGGGAAATGGATCCAGCGAAACGAAACGTTCACGGCGGCGCGATAGCAATCGGACATCCGGTCGGCACAACAGGCACGCGTTTGATTCTGACAATGCTGCGTTCGCTTCGCGAATCAGGCGGTACACGCGGGTTGGTAACCCTGTGCGTCGGTGGAGGACAAGGAGTCGCAGTGGTAGTTGAAACTCATTCGGAGAAACGATCATGATCACGAAACCGTACCGAAACTTTTCCGTCTCGACCGACTATCACGGCGTCGTGACGGTTTCAATCGACGTCCCCGACCGTCCCATGAATGTGTTGACCGCGGAAGTGATGTCAGAATTCGTCACGATCGTTGGTGACCTCGAGCGGGCAATTGGCGTAACTGCCGTCGTCTTTCGGAGCGAGAAAGAGAGCGGATTTCTGGCTGGCGCCGACGTCGCTGTGATCGCTGGCATCAAGTCTCCTCAAGAAGCGAGCGAGTTGATCCAAGCGGGGCAACGCCTGTTCAACCGAATCGAATCGCTACCGATACCGACGATCGTTGCAATTCACGGACCCTGCCTAGGTGGTGGCTTGGAATGGTCGCTAGCCTGCGACTATCGAATCGCTCGCGACAACACATCAACGAAAATCGGTCTGCCGGAAATTCAGCTTGGACTGATTCCCGGATGGGGCGGAACTCAACGTTTACCGCGTCGCATCGGACTCAGCCGCGCTTTGCCGTTGATCTTAACCGGCAAACATTTGAACGCTTCCGCAGCCATCAAGGTTGGCTTGGTCGACCGTGCCATCTCACCCGACCATTGGGACCACGGTGTGGCACAATTTGTTGACGATGTCGTCGCCGGACGCGTCACCGCTGGTCATTCAGCGCCGCTTTGGCGACGATTGCTTGATGGCACTCGCATCGGTCGTGCACTGACCGTACGAATGTCCAAACGCGCGATTCGGACGAAGTCAAAACACTATCCAGCGTTGGAATCTGCGATTGGGGCGGCTTCCGTCGCGTGCAAGCCTAATTACGACGGATACGGGTTAGAAGAATCTGAATTCCTGTCGTTGTTATTTACGCCAACGTGCCGGAATCTCTTAGGACTCTATTTCGCTCGCGAACGCGCCAGAAAACCATCGACCTGGTCACGATCTGCGGGCACGGCATTGCACCACGAACCGATTCGGAAGGTTGGCATTGTCGGTGCGGGAGCCATGGGTGCTGGTATCGGACAACTTGCCGCCACACGCGGCTACGACGTCATGATAAAAGAAATTGATGACAAATCATGCCGGGCTGGTTCCGCTCGCATCAATACGTTGATTCATGATCTGGCCACACGAAAACGATGGGGATCGTTCGAACGAGACCTGCTTCGTGCAAAGATCCAGATCAGTACCGAACTATCTTCGCTTGAAGACTGCGACCTTGTGATCGAGGCCGTGGTTGAACGAGCCGATGCCAAAGCGAACGTGTTCGCACAGCTTGACTCGGTCGCCAAACCCACTGCGATCCTTGCAAGCAACACGTCCTCGCTATCGATCACCGCGATGGGCGACGCCACCCATCGTTCGCATCACGTTGCGGGTCTTCACTTTTTCAATCCAGTCCATCGGATGGAACTGGTCGAAGTCATCCGCGGACGCGACACCGACGACGAAACGATGGCAAGACTGGTCCAATTCGTCAAAGCGATGGGAAAGACACCAGTCGTCACGACGGATACGCCTGGTTTCCTAGTCAACCGCGTGTTGTTCCCGTATCTGGGCGAAGCAATCACGATGGTTGGCGAACGACACGACACTGCAGAAATCGATCGCGAAATCCGTCGATTCGGAATGCCGATGGGGCCACTTGAGTTGCTGGACCAAGTTGGTATCGACGTAGCAGCTGATGTGGCGGAGTCGCTTCGTGGCGTGATCGAAAACGCTGATCCGGCCATCAATCAACTCAAGCGAATGGTCCAACATGGAATGCTAGGTCGAAAGTCCGGGGAAGGTTTCTATCGCTACGTCGACGAGAAACGCCAAGGTGCCACGATGATGAAAAACAAAAGCACCGAAAATCAATCGAACTCCAGCGTTGGAATGATCAATGACGGCCTGACACCGATCACACGTCGGTTGATCTATCCGATGTTGATCGAAGCGGTTCGCTGTCACCAACAACACGTGGTTTCCGAAGCCTGGGCGATCGATCTGGCCATGGTATTAGGGACCGGTTTTGCACCCCATCGTGGCGGACCGATGAAGATGATTGAAACGATTGGCCTTGAAACCGTCGCGGAAAACACTCGCCGATTGGCCCGCATTCATGGCAGTCGATTCAGCGCCGCTTGTTTTGAAGAAGCTGCAATCGATCAGCCGGGTCAGACCGGCGATCAACCTTCGATCGGGATGCAGCCACAAATTTAACTTTTACCGTCGATTCGCACCGCCAACACGTCGCAACAGTCAAGTCACTCTCTCTAAATTTTGGAGTCAGATCATGAGCGTTGACATTCGTAACACAAAAAACGAAACCACCGACAAGGCGCCGACTCAAACAGGATCCTCATTCGCCGAAATCGCGCTGCGACTTGGCGGAGCGTCGGACGACGAAGCGAGACGAACGGGCGTGCTAGACACCGCTGACGATCAGGTCGAAGGCCTGTTTGCGCCTCAATATCAAACCACCAGCAGCCCGGCACACCGCGCCGTTTGGGACCGTCACGTTGCGACGGAACTTTTCCGAAGCCATCTAGCCCTGCCAAGGCCAGACGTCCGCACCGTTATTTCCCGATCACTTGCAATCGTTCGCACTCACCGAGACGGAAACACACTCCTCGACGAGCATGGGAAGATTTCCGACGAAGTTCTCAGCAAACTAGGCGGTGCCGGTTACTGGGGAATGCTTGTTGACCGAGAGTTTGGTGGTCACGGTGCAACGATGCAGGAATTTGCCAAAATGATCACTTCGATGGCGACAATTGACCCGACCGTTGCCGGATTGGCCTCGGTACATGGCTGCATCGGTGCCGTCGACCCAGTACGTTCGTTTGGAACGGATCTTCAAAAGGCCCAGTTCTTACCAAAGCTCGCCAATGGAACTGCTCTATCCGCGTTTGCGTTGACTGAACCTGGTGCCGGAAGCGATTTAACCGCGTTAAAAACCACCGCGGTTTTGGATGGCGATCACTACGTCGTCAATGGCGAAAAGCTGTTCATCACCAACGCGATTCCCGGCCGAACGATTGGCTTGGTTTGCAAAATCGACGGCGTGCCTAGCGTCTTGGTGGTCGACTTGCCCGAGCAAGAAGACGAGACCTTTCGGGTCAACCGATACAAGATCTACGCACTCGCTCGTGCTCACAACAACGGTTTGACATTCAAGGATTTCCGTGTCCCGGCGGCCAATCGCTTGGTCCCCGCATATGGCGATGGTTTGACGATTGCGTACCACGGCTTGAATCTCGGGCGAGTTTCCTTGTGCGCCAATGCGGCTGGCACGATGCGATGGATGTTGGCGGAAATGTTACCCTGGGCAGACTATCGCGAAACCTATGGTCAAGCGATTGGACGACGCGAACTGGTGCAGCGACGAATCGGCCGAATGGCTGGACTGATTGTCGCTTGCGACGCACTGACCCAGTGGTGTGCTGGATTGCTTGACCAAGGATACCGCGGCGAAATGGAGTGCATCATTGCGAAAATCTTCGGCAGCGAGGCTCAAAAAGAAGCCGCAATTGAATTGTTCATGAAAACACATGGTGGTCGATCGTTTTTGGCCGGCCACTTGTTTGGCGACAATGTTCATGAGTTTCTAGCGCCGTGCATTTACGAGGGCGAAGGAGAAATGCTAGGCATGGCGTTCTTCAAGTCGCTTGTTAAAGATCACGGCAAGCGATTCTTTGAACCCATTGGTCGCGTGCTCAACGAGCGCAAGATCAAGAAACCCAATTTGGCAAATCCGGCCCATTTGTGGGCCCTTCGCGGACCGATGATCGGATACGCGAAATGGTACGGGAAACGCACTGTGGTCGGTTCCACTTGGACGCCGCTACCAACGATGCAGACCGAACTACGATCCCATGCCAGATTTGCTCAAAGGGTCCTCTCGGGCAGCGCTTTCGAAATCAGCGGCACGATGCGAGCACATCAACTGAAACTAGCTGATCGCCAATGCCGCATGTCGGCGCTATCGTTGAAGATGCAGGATGCGATCGCGATCCTAGTCACCAGTCTCTACGGCGCAAACTCGAGCGACCCGATCACACAATCCGCCGCCAACGTGGTCTGTGGCGAACTGCGACGAAAGATCACGCTCCAGCCGACATCCGATGCCGATTTCCGAACAGTCACCGAGCTTGGCGGTCGCATTGCCACGGAAGGTTGGACAGAACTTCGCGACGTCACATCCGGTGAAATCATGATGCCCTACAAATGATCGCCGATGAATTTGAATCGATTGGGAGCACTCAACATGGTCGACTTGATGAAACTGTTTCGCCCCCGCGGAGATTCCGAAAACGGGTCTCAGCGGCCAACTTCCCAGCAAGCCACCATTGCACTTGGCGGCGGCGGAGCGAGAGGGATCGCGCACCTGGGGGTCCTTGAATCGATCGCCACCAGCACCGTGCAAATTGAACGGGTGGTCGGCGTCAGCATCGGTAGTCTGGTCGGCGCTTTGTACTGTGTCGAGGGCGACGTTCATCGTGCGATGGCGCAAGTGATCCGCCTGCTTGATTCATCGGACTTTCAACTTGGACAACGTTTGATGTGTGGCGTTGCGCCGGCCGCAGATTCGGAAAGTGCAGGCGGTTCGTTTGGTTGGTACACACGACTACGCAGTGTCTTATCAGCACATCGCAAGTTGACTCGCGCCGTCACCAGCTCATCGCTGATATCGGATGCTCCCCTGCGAGATTCCATCGCTCAATTGATTCCCGATTGCGATATCGCCGAGACGGCAGTCCCAATATCCATCGTCGCAGCTGATTTGCTGACCGGACAGCGTATCGTTTTGGAACGTGGACCACTTCGCTTGGCGATTCAGGCTTCGTCTGCAATTCCTGGCATTTTCCCGCCGGTTCCTTGGAATGGAATGCTGTTGTGTGATATCGGAGTGATCGAAACGGTGCCGACATTGGTGGCGAAAACGTACAACAGTGATCTGACCATCGCAGTCGATGTGGGCCAAAGTGACACCAAAGTTGAATCGTGCGACACCGCGATGGACGTGATGATGCGGATGGACGACGTTGGGCAACGCCTGATGCGACGGTTCTATTTGAATTCCGCTGATATCGTGATACGCCCCGACGTAGGCACTCGCGCATGGTTCGACTTTACCAACCCACGGCGACTAATCGACGCTGGACGCATCGCGACCGAATTGTCGTTGAACGAATTCCATCGGACGAGCGCGGCTTAAGGCCACTCGGCTGGCCTAATTAACCAAAGAAGATCAGCAGGTAACCGACGCCGATAAATCCTCCGAGCATGGTGATCCACCACGCAATCTGAATTCGTTGTCGGCGTGAAGGATCCTGGTACGCCGTCTTGGGCAATCGCCACAGAAGCGATACCACATAGACCGTTGATACAGGAGGCAACAACATCGTCGATGCAGCAGCAGCAACCATTACTCGCCGAACTTGATCGTCGAGCTCTTCGTTGGTCACGACGACCGCATCTGGGTTACGTGATTTCGTGTCCTTGCCAGCTGATTCGTCCACGAGAACGGGACGATAGGGGTTTCGATCATCGAGTGACGACGCGTCGGGTGCAACCACTTCAATGTCACCGAATCCTTCCGCAGCACTTTCAGTCGTATCGGTCTGAGTGTCAAGGAACCGAGTCCTCTTGTCGTCGTCGCTGCGTGGCTTGTTGCAGCTCCAACAAACCTCAAACGACGCTTCATTGGGCTCGCTACATCGGCCGCATTGCCAGTCGCCAGCTTCGCGAAGTCGTTTCTCGTCATCCGCCAGCGTGGCAACCGCCCGGTCGTAGTCATCATTGGCGACTTCTAGACGGACACCGTTTGATGTCGCTGCACCACCGAGACTAAGTGCGGTTGCCATGTCGGTTCCGGTGACGAATGCGCGAATGTTGGCAGCCGCCAAACGATCACGAATGATCTCGGCTTCAAAAACGTCGGAAAATCCGCGAAGCGTGCGGGTCAATCGGGTCATCAAGCTAGCACCTTCGTAGCGGGCAGATCAGAACCTCCCCATTTTACTCACAACACACGCCCTTGGCTAAGCGACTCGTGTTCGAATCGCTGACTGCGATGCCATCGATTCGCATTCGTGGATCCATCGTTTTAATCGGCGTGTGCTTGGCAACCGTCGACCACGCAGCAGGACTTGGCCTTGGCTGCTTTCGGCGAACCGTTGCAAATCTCGATACAGCGTCCCGGCTGACTCGGCCGCCAATCCGCGAACACTTCGGCGGTGGATACTGACCAGCAACAGGGCATCGCGAGGCATCATGCCAGGCACCGAAGCCGCGAACCGGATCGCACGACGGTAGTGTTGGATCATGCGGTGCGCTTTTCGAGTTGCACTAAAGTGACTTGCCAATCGCTCGGGGTCAGCTGACGCTAAATCGCCAGCCGTGACTATTCCGAGTTCAAGCAAACGCTCGCAGCGGCGAGGGCTGCAAATTCGAATGTGTTCCAACCGCATGCTTAGCAATCGCTCGCGATGCGAACCGGCGGGGTTCAGCGGTCTTGGGCCGACGCGTTGCCGAGCCGCCGTCGGCTTGGCAGGTGTCTTTGGCAATTGTGCGTACAGGACGACCGAGCTTTGCGTGTCGGACGTGATCGGCTTGGGAGCCGTTGGCGACGAAAACAGTCGCAGAAAAGATCGAAGCAACATAGTCTTCCGAGTGGAGTGAGAGAGAAGAAGAGGCACTCAACACGTGAATGATTAACGAACAAGAAGGCACGAACGCTAGACTGGTTTTCGCATCGAATCGCCAAGTATTTGAACTCAGGCGAACAAGAAAACTTGGGCAAGAAAACATCACGAGCGTCGCCACGAAGAAGTGCCGTCGAGGGGTCATTCTTCGCACAATGTCGTCGCGAGACGCAGCTTAGTATCCGATGCCGAGACGGAACATAATTCCGTCATCAAGGTCGAGGTTGTCTTGGCGACTGCGGCGAAACCGAAGCTCGCGATTGAAGACGTAACCGATTTCAGCAAACCCTAATCGGCGGCCTGCACGAATCTCGTCGCTGCGTCCCCATTCCAGTCCAGCAACCGCGCGAAGATCATTGATATCGATGCTGTCTTCGCTTCCGCTGGCTCGCGTGACCGTCCATGATCCGCCGCCATAGTCGCCACTGAGGTACCACCACACGTCCTGAGTCCCGACGGTTCTCAAGTAGCGTGCAAATTTTGGCTGAGGAAAAAACAGGTCCACTCGTGTGTAGGGATTCGGCTGACACAAGACACCGAACGCAGGCACGAGCTTTAGATCGTTTCGATCCAGATAGTAGACACCACCCTTCAACGTCGACGTTGGCGTTAACCGAAAACTTGCCAGCGCCTTGCCGAGGATCCGAATGCTATCGCTGTTGAAGGTATCGAAGTCCGTGAATGCTCCCACCCGCACGCCAAGTTCGGTGCTGACCATTTGGTTGGGATCCGAGTTCCAACCAAGATCCAAGAAAGCACTATAGGCACTGCCTGGAAGATCCGCATTCTTTTGAACGGTTGTTTTGGGTCCGTCCCAAAGGTGCAGCGAAAACGAGGGAACAACGTAAAGCGGTTGATTGGAGTAGAAAAAATTAGGAAACGCGAACACGATCGAGACGTCGGTATCGTTCATGTTCAGATCGTTCGAGCTATCACCAAATCCCACGTATCCATTTCGAAATCGTGGTCCGCGCAACAACTGCGAGGCGTCGTTGGAGAATCCGCTGACGCTCGGGAAGATGCTTCCCGAAATCAAACCTTCGGGAAACAATGTTGATGGCGATGACGAAGGATAAATCGAATTGGGGAACGATTGTATTTGCGGTGAACCGATACCAGCGGGCGGACCGTAGACGTTTGGATTGTCATACTGAAACGAAGGCGGGCCATACGAAGGCGCACTGTATGTCGGGGCACCATAGGCAGGCGCACCGTACGGGTTGCCTGTGTTGGGCGCTCCCATCGGCGCGCCAAATCCCGCCGGTGGTGCACCGAAACCACTCGTACTCGGTGACGAAGCAGGTTGTGAAAACAGTCCGCCAAAGAGACTCGGTGCTGGACTTGCCGTGCTTGGATAGCTGGCTGCCGGCGGCGAAACTCCGGTGGGCGCTCCGATTCCGACTGAACCGATTCCAACCGACCCTTGGGGCGAAGTCGCGTAAGGATCAAAGCCTGCGGAACCGCCGGGCGAATGAGCTGCGGGCGGTGGTCCAATCGGCACCAGATTCGTTTGCGGACTTTGTCCAGATGTCCCGTATTGTGCGTTCGCATTTGCGACAATCAGAGACGACGCCATCATCAACAGGCGGATCGACAGTCCGCGCAAACACCGCAGCCACACGAGACAGGAACGTCGTCGCTGGCAACCTCGGGACGAGCTGTGGTTGACGGTTGATTTCATCGCGCGGCAGAAGCGTGGCAGTGCGTGGACGGCAAACACACTCGTCCACACATCGGGATTACTCTGCCACGATGACTCCGGTCAAGGCGAATCCCCCGGCAACTTCGGCTAGCGAGGCCAGGAAAACTAAGAAAGTTTTCGAAACTTTCTACCAGTGCAAGAATCGCTTCAGCATTTCCGTGCCCGGTTCGGTCAAGAAACTCTCGGGGTGAAACTGCCAACCTTCCATTTTGAACTCGCGATGACGCACGCCCATGATCTGACGCACGCCGCCGGTATCGGTCCACGCCGACACGACCAGCTCAGCTGGCAAGCTGGAAGGTTCAATCACTAATGAGTGATAGCGAGTCGCGATGAAAGGATTGGCAAGGCCGGCGAATAGGCCACCATCGTCGTGCACGATCGCGTCGGTCTTGCCATGCATCAATTGCGGTGCACGGACGATCTTGCCACCGAAGGCTTGGCCGATGGACTGGTGCCCCAAGCAAACGCCCAACAAAGGAACGCGACCGGCAAACCGCGTGACGCAGTCCACACTGACGCCTGCTTCGGTCGGGGTACACGGCCCGGGCGACACCAAGACTCGCGACGGCGACAGTTCGTCAATCTGATCAATCGTCAGCTCGTCATTTCGAAAAACACGGATGTCGATTGTCGGATCAATTTCGCCGAGTCGCTGGACTAAGTTGTACGTGAATGAATCGTAGTTATCGATGACGACGACCATGGGGGAAATTCCGTCGATGATGTCAATGGAGAAACAAGTCGAAAACGCTAAAAAAGATATTCTTTCGCTACTAGCTTAAACGCTCTTTAGTCAGTTCCGATACGGTGCCTATAATGGGCGAGTCGCTTGAGCGATCGTTGAATGGTCTAGGGTGAAGCCAGACTGTGTCGACATGAAACGACGATTTCACCCTTCCTTAGTTCGTGTAACGGATATTTGCTGTGCTTTCGGTTCGCCCCAAAGTTGCCGAATTGGCATTTCACGTTTTCAGCCGCTCGCTCCATCCCGAGTTGTACACCATTCATAAGACGCGTAGCGTCGAACGTGACCACTACACCGCTCAGATTGACATCACCAATTGCGGTCACGTTGTAACGTGGAATGCTGCCGGTGTGACGCTTTGCGAAGTCGCAACCAGTGCTCAACAACCGTTGCCGAAACGACGCTGTTTATTGTCCAAGCCACTGAAGGGCAGCCGCACTGAACGAGCCGATTGCCGGCAGGGCATCAACTATCGCACACACTTTCAGCTCGAACGAGTTGAACCCGATTTGTTTTGGATGGTTCAACAACAACTTGGTAACGGTCCTACCGAAGGTCTGCTGCATCGATTCGATTCGAGCGGCCGAATGGCGTTTGGCGCACTCAGCTACGTCAGTACCGAGACACGGCGCAACTCGATGTTGCTGCAAGCCATTCATACATTCCCGGATGACTTTGCCATTGTAAAAGTTGAAACATTGTTCTCGCTCGACGGTGAAAGCAAAACTGCTTGATCGACAAAATCATCGGTGTCATTGACTTGATGAACGACGCTGCGGTTCACGCCGTTGCGGGGAAACGAAGCCACTACCAGCCTATCGAGTGGTGCGGCCATTCGCCGCTTCGACTTGCCGAACATTATTGGCAACTCGGCGTGTCGCGTCTTTATGTCGCAGACTTAGACGCCATTCTTCACGGCAAGGTTCAGACCAATTTGCTGGTTGATATCGCCAACCAGTTCCCCGTCGACGAACTGTTGCTCGACATCGGCTGGAAAGGTGCATGTGACAGTCAGATTGCGGCCGTCGAAAAGCTGCTTCAAGAAACGGGCAAGTCAACGTGCTTCATCGCGGCCACCGAATCAGCGCGCGATACTGATGCGATCGATGAACTGGCAAAACTAGCCGACCCGTCACGCGTGTTTTTAAGCCTGGATCTGCGTGGTGGGAAAACGGTTGACAATACCGCGCCGGAATCTGAGTGGATCGAAACGGCGATTCGCTTGAACTTAGCGGGTGTGATCGTGCTAGATATTGCTGCGGTTGGAACGGGCGCTGGTCCCGTCACCGCGGATCGTTGCCGAACCATTGCCAACACACTGGGCGGCCCCATTAGCCGGCAAAGCAAACACCAGCGAATCTATTCCGGTGGCGGCGTCCGAACTCTTGCTGACGTAGCCGCACTAGTCGATGCCGGATGCCACGGTTGCTTGGTCGGAACAATGCTTCACGAAAGCGAAGTTCGGGCAACATAGAATTTTTAGCCAGAACTACAGTTCGACCTTCAACTCGAACCGTTCAATCGATTTCGCTTTGCCGTTTTCTTTTGCTTCCACGATCGCACCGCACAGCCGAACGTCTCGCGTTGCCACGTGAAAATGGCATGGCTCAAACGTCCGCGTCGCCAACATCACTCGCTTGATATCGCGACCAATGATGCTGTCGTAAGGTCCGCACATCCCGACATCACACTGAAACGCAGTTCCACCGGGAAAGATGCATGCGTCGGCGGTTGGTACGTGAGTGTGTGTTCCCAAAACGGCGGTCACTTTGCCGTCCAAATAGCGACCGATGACTTGCTTGTCGCTAGTTGCTTCGGCGTGGACGTCGACCAAGATGTGTTTTGCCGAGTCGCCAATTTCTTCGAGCGCTCGGTCGACGGCATCAAACGGACAATCAACCGGCCGCATGTAGACTCTGCCCATGACGGAAATCACACCTAGCGGTCCCTTGGGGGTATCGATCACAACCCAGGCACGGCCAGCAGCATCGGCGGGATAGTTTGCCGGCTTGACCATGCGATTCGTTTTCTTCAACGTCGCGATAATTTCTTTGCACCGGTAGATGTGATCACCAAGCGTGACTGCATCGACGCCAGCATCGGTCAATCGCTTGAATTGGCGCGGCATCAGCCCGGATCCATCCGACGCATTTTCGGCGTTGACAATTAGCGCGTCCAACTTCAATTCGGCCCGCAATGCCTGGGCTTGTTGGACAACGGCGGTATAACCCGGCTTTCCGACGATATCGCCGAGAAAAAGAATCCGCATAAGTTACGATGCTCTCCGCTGAATTCGAAAAAAGCCGCCAAATCGCGGGCCACCTTGCCGCGGCCGCATGATACGCGATTGAGCCTCGAGGTTTTAGGTCACTGTTTTAGGTCACCTAAAAAACTCGCTTGCCCTAGGCGAATGACTGACTCGCAGTGGCAAAGCCAAAAACCTTCTTTTAGCGTATATTTCGGTGACTCTAATTTGCACAATCCATCATCGAAAGTTTCGAAATGACCGTGACAAAAATGATCGCTTGCTTGGCCGGCTTGACGTGCCTGCTGGGTATCTGGTCAAGCGCGATCGGCCAGATTTCGCCACCGCAGAAAACAGATTCGGAAATTGAATTTCCAAAGGGCGTCACGCCGCCAATCGAAACGACTCCCGCAAGAAACGCGGCGAAGGCGCAACAGGAAATACGCGAAGCTTTGCAGGGGAAAACAACGTCCGAAACCGGCGATGGCGTTCTGGATGACATTTTGCAGGTGATCAAGAGCCAGGGCAGTGTCTTGGACGGCAGCGTTTTGGATGCCTCCGATTTACCGGCCGGAAATCGGCGAGCAAATGTTTCGGCACATCACCGCGCCGTCGTCGCCGAACAGTTGCTGCGTTCGGCTAGGATGCTTTTCGAAACTGGGCCTATCGACGATTCCCGCGGCGAACTGATCCGGCAAATGCGAAGCGAAGCAGCCCGATTGCTTACCCCGCAAGATCAGTGACTAAACTGCTTCGGTCCGCCTGCACCGCTTCCGCTCCTTTTTAAAACCGAACCAGACACTTGTTCTTGATCACTTCGACCGTAAAGTCCAAACGCTTCGTGCTGTTCGCCGCCGCGATCCTACTGCTGCTCGCAGGCGCGGTCTTTGCCGACTATTGGTCGGCACTGCCGGCTGAAGCCAAAGCAACGTTTGCGGGACGTTCGACTTGCATTGACTGTCACCAAGACCAGGCGGCGAAGTTCATCGGGTCCGACCATGACAAAGCGATGGACTTAGCGACTGATCAAACGGTATTGGGCGATTTTGATGACGCGACCCTAGAACATGACGGAATGACCAGCCGCATGTTTCGCAGCGGCAAGCGCTTCATGGTTCGCACCGATGGCCCGTCCGGCGAACTGGAAGACTTCGAAGTCAAGTATGTCTTCGGCGTTTATCCGCTGCAGCAGTACATGGTCGAGTTCGATCGTACGCCCGACATGCCCGAAAATGAGATCTCACGTTTGCAGGTCTTACGAATCAGCTGGGACGCAATTGACAAACGCTGGTTCTATCTGCGTCCGCCGGACGTTGACGACAAACTGCTGCCCGACGATCCATTGCACTGGACCGGCATCGCGCAACGTTGGCAAACGATGTGCGCGGATTGCCATTCGACCAATCTGAAACGCAACTTTGATCCGATCGCGAATCAGTACCATACAACGTTTTCAGAAATTGACGTCAGTTGCGAATCTTGCCACGGCCCCGGCAGCCTGCACATCGAATTGGCAAACAAGAAGTCGCTATTTTGGGATCGCAACCACGGCTACGGATTGGCCAAACTGAAGGGTGAAGATCCACAACCACAACTTCAAACCTGCGCCCCGTGCCACAGTCGGCGCGGCCTGCTGGACGATCAGTTCAAGCCCGGCGACTTGTTCACCGATCATTACAATCTTGAATTGCTGAGGCCGGAAACTTATCACGCCGATGGCCAAATCAAGGACGAAGTCTATGTGTATGGTTCGTTCATCCAAAGCCGCATGTACCACAAGGGTATTCGCTGTACCGATTGCCACGATCCCCATTCACTGAAACTGAAACAAACCGGCAACGAAACCTGCACGTCCTGTCACCAGCACGCGGCAGGCAAGTACGACGTCCCATCGCACCACCATCATGCGGTTGGAACGCCCGGTGCCATGTGCGTCAATTGTCACATGCCGCATACGACGTACATGGGCGTCGACAAGCGTCGCGACCACAGCATCCGAGTTCCACGACCTGACTTGTCCGTTGAACTTGGAACGCCGAACGCGTGCAGCCATTGTCACGTCGCCGACCAATTGCAATCAATCGACGACAAATCGAAGGAATCGTTCGCGTCGAAAGAGTATTCTCTGTGGCTCGCTGCGGCCGAACAAGGCAACGAAACCATCGCTGATGCGATTCGCCGGACGGACCAATGGTGTGACGAAGCATGCGAAAAGTGGTACGGCGACGAGCGCAAGACGCCACCACATTTTGCCGAACCGATTGTTGCGTTTCGCCGCGGTGAACCTAACTCGATTGAGGGCATGCTGCAGTTAGTGATGCAGCCAGACGAAATGGCACCGGCACTTGCGCGAGCATCCGCACTTGCTGAACTCGCCGGCGCAGGATCCCCCGAATCATTATCGGTCGCCCGCAAGATCCTCGAAAATCAAAACGAGTCGCCGATCGTTCGTGCGGCAGCGGTCAACGCGTTTGTGTTGGCATCGCCCGAAGCGGCCAGTCGCGAACTGAGAAAGTTGCTGGAAGATTCATCGCGTCTGGTGAGAAACGAGGCAGCCAGAATATTGGTCGCATCGGGCGGCTACCAGACACTGACCGGTGCCCAACAGCTTCGCGTCGATCGCGTGCTGTCGGAAGTGAAAGAGTCACTGATGGAAACATCCGACCGTGCCGGAGCTCATATGGCGTGGGCGATGCTATGTGAAGGTCAGGGACGGTTCGATGAGGCGATCACTGCTTACGAAACGGCCATTCGTGTTGAACCCAGCACGACCGGGGCCCGTTCGAATTTGGCAACGCTGTTGGAAAACCTAGCTTCACAGAACCCGAGCCCCAACTCGGCAGCGATGTTGGCGAGAGTCCGCGAACTGCGTCTGGCCGAACTACCATTGCTGCGCCGTGATGCGGAACTGGTCCCTGACAACGCTGCACTTCAGTACCGTTTGGGACTATCGCTGTACCTAGCCGGCGAAATGGACGAAGCGCTTCGGCAAATCGAAAAAGCGGTTAGCCTGGCCCCGGAAGTCGCTGAGTTCCGGCAAGCCCTCGAACTCTTAAAACAAAAACTTGAACAAGAATAATCAACCATGTTGCGACTGCCTTTGGCGTTAATTGCTGTACTTTTCGTAGTCGCCACCACGACGATCGCTGACGATTTGCCAGCCGGTGGCAAGCCTTTGATCGCTACCGGGCCGGCAAGTCTGCATGCACTTAACGTTCGGCTCGGCGACGGAAAACTCGGCACGTACGAAATCAGCAAAACTGGCCACACTGAATTCCAACAGTCGTTAAATATCGCCCTCACCGAGCAACCCGGAAACACTTGGGACGCGGCCGCTGGATTGCCAATCACATCATCGGTCGCCAAAGACGATGTTCTATTGGTTGGATTTTGGATGCGAGGCAAACCTACTAGTGAAGTCGGCGGCGCGGTCGCGGAATTTGTATTCGAACGCTTTAGCGAACCGTATACGAAGAGCGTCCAGTATCTTGCCGAAACGCCAGCCGATGGTTCTTGGCAGCAATACTGGGTTCGTTTCCGTAGCGTCGAAGACTACGACGCCGGCCAAGCAGGAATCAACTTCCAACTTGGTTATCAACCAGAGACGCTTGAAATCGGTGGGCTGCAAGCTTGGAATTTCGGCAAAGACATCGACGTCAATACGTTACCGAACACCGAACTGACGTACGCCGGTCGATCACTCGATGCGTCTTGGCGAGCCGACGCTGCCAAACGAATTGACGAGCTTCGCAAACGCGATGTCTCGTTGGCAATTCGCGATCGTGATGGCAATCCGCGACCGGGCGCGAAGGTTTCAGTCAAGCTCGAACGTCACTTGTTCGGATTCGGGTCGGCGGTATCCGCACCGATGTTGACCGGCAATGGCGAAGACAACGATCGATACCGCAACACATTCAAACAGTATTTCAATGTGGGGACGATCGAAAATGGATTGAAATGGAAAAGCTGGGACAATCAGTGGATTAGCCATAGAGAGACAATTGATGCGCTTCGCTGGATGAACGAAGCTCAGATCCCGGCACGCGGGCACGTGATGGTTTGGCCGGGCATCCGGTATTTGCCGGAGTGGGTTCCAACCATCTACGACCGCCCCGATGTCCTGTCCAAAGTGATCGACTCTCATATCCGCGAAATGGGATTCGCCACCAGCGGCATGGTTCGAGATTGGGACGTGCTGAACGAAGTCTTTGACAATCGTGATCTCACCGACATCCTCGGTGACGAGGCCATGGTGAACTGGTTCAAAGTGGCCAAGGATGTCGCTCCGGACGCCGAACTTTATTACAACGACTACGCCGGGCTTGTCCGCGGCGGATTTCCGACGGCCCACAAAGAACACTTTGTAAAAACAGTTCGCTATCTCACAACCAACAATGCGCCAATTGATGGTATCGGGATCCAAGGCCACTTTGGTGCACTCTTAACGCCGCCGGAACGGATGCTTGCCGAACTTGACCGATACCATGAACTCGGCCTGAAAGTCCTGATCACCGAGTACGATGTCGAGGTTCCCGGCAAAGAGCTACAGTCCGACTTCACTCGCGATTTCTTGACCACTTGCTTCTCACACCCGGCGGTCGAAGGCGTCGTGACGTGGGGATTTTGGGCCGGTGCCCACTGGAAACCCGAAGCCGCGCTATTCGCGAAAGACTGGACACCGACGGCAATGGGCCAGCAGTGGATTCACATGACGCAAAATGAATGGACAACCCAACAGGAGCTTGTCGCAGACGTGGGCGGCAAGATTAACTTCCGCGGGTTTCTTGGTCAGTATGTCATCACCGTTGATGGCGAAGCATCTCGCATCAACGTCACTCGCGATGGCGAAGTCATAGTGCAGGCACCGTAGCTCGTGAATCCTGGCTACGCTTTCCACGGCAATCGGCACACGCCCCACTGCCCGTGGTTTTCGTCCACGGCGACTTCGATCCAGTCGATCGCGTCGCCGAATTGTTCACGTGTTTGCTCGCGAACCCGCTGGGCGATCACGCGAGCGATTTCTTCCGCCGTGGTATTGATGACTGGCAAAATCACGCAGTCTTCGTTTGGAAAAACCCAACGTCGATCACGAAATCTTGCCGTCGTTTCCTTTTCGTCGCTGGTGATCTTAATCTCGGCATGATCGCTTGGCAAAACGATGTGATGGTCGAGCATCTGAGTTTGTTTTAATACGGCGTCCCGTAACGCGATGAAGTCAACGACATAGCGGTTTTTGTCGAGCGGTCCTTCCACCGAAGCGCGAACGCCATAGTTATGGCCGTGAATTCGCTCGCAAATGTCGCCGGCAAACGTGATGAAGTGGGCAGCCGAAAAAACGAACTGTTCTTTGGTGACGTCGACGCGAAAACTAGCTTGATTCATGTTGATGACTTTGTAGCTTGAGGATTTTGTCGCAGCAGCACGTAGAGTGCGGCCGCGATCAGGTCAGCAGTGGTGCCAGGATTGAGTCGGTGGTCAGGACTGCGAAGTGAATCGTCAAAACGCTGCATGGATGCCGGATCATCGACGTCGACGGCCTGCGCGTTCCTTTGTACCTCGTTGGCAACCGCTTGACCGCTTTTTCTCTCGATCAGCGTATCGGGTGCACTAGCCAGCAGCCGAACATGAGCACGAGCGATTCCGATCAACATGTCACCCGCTTCGACAATGGAGCGTTCGACCATGGGCACGACGTTATCAAACAGATCGCGAAAATCTGTAGCATATTGCAGCGCGATACGATCTCGATCACGTGCCAAAACCATCGCAGATCGAATATCAATTTCAGTGCCTGGATTGCTGACATCCATTGCATCCACTTCGCCAAGCCCGCCGGCGACAGCGACGTTGATTGCCGAATAGATGTTGCCTCCGTCGAGTGAATCCAGCGACGCTAACATTTTCGCTATCCGAGACTGCCATGATCCGCCCACCAGTTGCTCGGCCGCGACCAGGGGCCCAAGCAGCAGCACGATTCCCAAATTCACGTTAGTCCCCGTGGCTTCACGCGTCGCTTGGACGGCGGACAACATGGCGGCACTGATGCGATCAGCCGACCGGCCTAAATGCGTCGCTGTAATCTCGGCAGCCGTCACAAAATGCACATGCGTCAAATCGGCAAACGATTGGCTCGGATAAACATTCCCAGCCTTCGGCGCGGTCGCTTCCAAAACGCATGCCCACCGGATCGCGTCCGACGGGGACCGAATGCTGCTTCGCAGCGTGGCAATGGGATCAGCCATGGGCCGTCGACGTCAGAAATTCTTCGATCGCGGCAAGTGTTTCGTCGGGAGCATCTTCGATGACGTAGTGTCCAGCGTCGGCAATTTCAAGCGTCTTTGCCGATGGCCAAACCGCTTCGAATCGCCGCAAGCACTCTGGCCGAAAACACCAATCCTTCATGCCCCAAACCAACAGACTCGGCATCGGCGCGAGCGACGGTAGCGAGGCTTCCAGATCGACGAGAGTTTGATATGTCGGATGGCTCGGGTGCATCGGTATGTCGCGCACAAACGAGTCGATCGCAACACGGTTTTGCCAACTGTCGTACGGTGCGAGCAAGCCACGTGCCACATCACTGGTCATCTTGTTACGGTCCATCGCCATCGTGACCGCCGCCTTGGCGAACGCGTTGAGACCGCGAACCGCAGCCGTACCAATCAACGGAATGCGACAGGCAGCGATACGCCACGGCATGTAGGGCGGCGGAAACGCGGCCGTGTTCAGCAGCATGATTCGCGAAAAACGCTCGCGACGGGCAACCAACGACGACAAACCGATCGCGCCGCCCCAGTCATGAGCCAACAAGGTCACGTTTTGGAGATTCAGATGATCGATCAGTGCGACCAGATTGTCACGATGAGCCGCCATCGTGTAAGAAAATTTGTCGCGTGGCGGCTTATCACTTCGCCCGCAACCGATGTGATCGACCGTGATCACGCGATGAGTCGAGCTGAAACACTGGATGACGTTTCGCCAATAGAAGCTCCACGTCGGGTTGCCGTGAATACAAAGGATCACGTCGTCACCGCTGCCTTCGTCGAGGTATCGCAGCGTGTGATCACCGACACGAAAATCGTGGGACGTGTAGGGCAGCAGATCCGAGGCGATGGCGTTCATGGGGCACAGTTTCGCTAATCCGCCCCAGTCGCGAAACCGGGCCACCTTGGAAAAAATCGACGGCAGTGACGGACCTCGCTAACTGGCGAGAAGCCTCGTTTTCACCTGCTTTTGGCCAGTCTATCGTTCCAAAACGTACGTGCTGCCTTGACGAAAGGAATGTGCCGGGCAAGTTCACCGGGCGGCAGTTTCTTGAGCCGTTCCTCGTGCTCGGTTTGCCAGTCCTGGAAAAACATGACGGCTTCCGTCGTAATTCGCGGTTGTCCATCAAATTCAAAGTACCACGGCGCGCTGGTCGCGAACCGATAATGATCATCAAAAAGCGTGACCACTCGCATCACGACCCAACCGCTTTCTCGAATCACCAGTGGCGTGATCACTCCGCCCGCCCTGGCGAACTCGTCCAACTTTGCCTTGTAGTGGACTTTGCCGTTGTGAACGACTTCCAAGTAGTCGACCTGATCCCGAACTGCCAAATGGACTTCGGGATGCAACTCCAACGCATCGCCTGCCGTCGCGGTAAACACATGACCGGGGATTTCGCCATCCAAAGTGGGTCGCATCATCGGTCCATTCGTGGCCACACTTTGACCGCTCCAAACGGCACGCCACCAGGCCTTTTCGTTGGTCAGCGGTCGCGCCTCGAGTGCTTCGTCCGGATCATCGGTGTACTCGTATCCGGCCAGCGGATCGGCCGCGTATAAACGGTTGTACCCAACCGGCGAAGCACTTCGATCGTCGCCGCTTCCCGCCAATGGTGGAATCCGAAAACCGGCTTCAAGCATGTTCCAGTAGATCTGTTCGGCCCACTGGCCGGTCGCCTGAGTCGTTCCCTTGATCAAGCTTTGTGTCTCTCGACCATCTTTGACGGACAGAATTTTTCGATCCAGGCGAAGCCAGTCACCTAGCAAAAAGCAGCCATCGATTTTTTCACTCGACAACCAGATCGGCAGCGCCCAGGCGAACGGATTCTCGATCGCGACTTTGATTTCCGAGTCCTCGAGTTGCGACGTTGCCGCGATCCACTGACTTGCAATCGCGTCAGCCGGTGGCGTGGTTTCGTCCGTCAAACCGTAGACCGCCAGCCCGTCGTGAGCTTTCACGTCTTCGCGAATCCACATGGGATCGATGATGGGCGGGTCATCGGGGCTGCGATTCGGAATCGGCTTCGCATCAACGTGGCCAGCCACCGCCGCAACATGCAGATCCTCGGACACCATCCGCAGCGGCAGACTGTGGGATGAACTCGGGATATAGCAGTCCCCACTGGTCCATCCTCTCGCCCGCATGTCAATCATTCGAGGCAAGTCGACATTGTGGTCGTCGATGCTCGTTTTCTCTAACGCAAAATTACCCGTCACGATGCGGTACTCAGGACCACGAACCATGCGAAACGTATAGGCACCATTGGGAAGTGACAGTTCAACCGATCGATCCAAGACGACGCCCATACCCGCAGGAACGGTCATTCGAATCGGCATCGGCTTGTCCGTCCGTTCAGTGCGAAAGATTTCAACGCGGGTAGTGACCAGATCTCCGGTGGCTTCATCATGCACGGTTAGGTCCATCAGGCCACCAGCCGCACGCACCTGCGACAACTCGGGAATCGCCCAAAAAACGGCCAAGATCGAAAAAACGAGGGCAGAAGTTCTCATTGGCCGCGATTCCTTATCATTGACTGGGTTCCAGGCGTTGGCGTTCCCAGCGTGTATCCTGTGTAGCATCACTTTCATTCGGTCACCACGAGGCATTTCATGCGACACTGTTTGCTACCCGCCATCATGTTCTTGGTTTCGACAATTGCCTCGGCGGCCGAGAAACCAAACATCATTTACATTTTGTCAGACGACATGGGCTTTTCTGACATCGGTTGCTATGGCGGCGAAGTGCCAACACCAAACTTGGATTCGCTTGCCGATGGCGGACTTCGATTCACTCAGTTTTATAACACGGGGCGATGTTGTCCGACGCGGGCAAGTTTGTTGACTGGTTTGTATCCACACCAAGCCGGCGTGGGTCACATGATGGAAGATCGAGGACACGATGGATACCGTGGCGATTTGAATCGCAACTGTGTCACGATTGCCGAGGCGTTGAAGCCGGCCGGATACCGGACTTACATGGCTGGCAAATGGCACGTCACGCCAAAAATCAATCCCAAGACCGAATCGGACAAATCGAATTGGCCGAGACAACGCGGATTTGACCGTTTCTACGGCACCATACACGGGGCAGGCAGCTTCTTTGATCCCAACTCGCTTACTCGTGACAACGAACTCATTTCTCCTTTTGCGGATCCCCAGTACGGCCCTGAGCAAATGGCCAATGGCACGTATTACTACACCGACGCGATTGCCGATCACGCGTCAAAGTTTGTCCGTGAACATCATTACGACAATGGCGAGCAACCTTTTTTCATGTACGTCGCGTTCACCGCGGCGCACTGGCCAATGCACGCTCTTGACCATGACATCGCAAAGCACACCGGAAAGTATGACGAAGGCTACGACGCGATTCGAAATACTCGCTACCAAAAGATGCTGGAACTCGGACTGATCAGCAAGACGGACACCGTCAATTGGCCGATTCCAGATGGCAAGAAAGAAACGAAGCACTGGGATTGGGATAAACGCAACATGGAAGTCTATGCGGCGATGATCGACAGCATGGACCAGGGCATCGGCCGTATCATCGAATCGCTAAAGAGCACTGGCCAGCTTGAAAACACGGTAATTTGTTTTATGCAAGACAACGGCGGCTGTGCCGAAGGATACGGCCGTGGCGGTATCGGCGGTCCAAGATCGGCCGAGCCTACGATGGAAGTTCTCAGCGACGATTACTTGCAACCCGATATGACTCCCAAGCAGTCTCGCGACGGTTTCCCGATGCGAACTGGCAAAGGATCCATGGCGGGACCAGCGGACACGGCGATCGGTTACGGCGAAGGCTGGGCTACGGTGTCGAACACACCGTTCCGCGAGTACAAGCACTACGTTCATGAAGGCGGAATTTCGACGCCGTTGATCGTTCACTGGCCCGACGGATTAGCGCGACATGGCGAATTAGAACGGACGCCAAGCCACTTGGTCGACTTGATGGCGACGGCAATCGACTTGGCCGACGCCAACTACCCGGCCAAGTTCCATGACGGCCAACCGATCAAGCCAATGGAAGGCACAAGTTTAGTGCCAACGTTCACGCGCAAGTCAATCCAGCGGGAAGCGATCTACTGGGAACACGAAGGCAACCGGGCGATTCGAGTTGGCAACGACAAACTTGTCGCCAAAGGCAAGAATGGAAAGTGGGAACTGTACGACATCGCGACAGACCGCAGCGAGCAAAACGATCTTAGCAGCAAAAATCCTGAACGCGTTGAAGAACTCGCTGCGATGTGGATGGCGTATGCAAAACGAGCCAACGTGCTACCGCTGAATCCGAGAAAAGCAAGCAACAACAAACAACGCTGATTTTCTGCGTCCGTCAGGCTGTAGGCAATGAAACTCGCCAAAATTTTGGCGATTTAGTCTGACGGGCTGCGTTCGCGGAAATTTCAGCAGCTGACGAATGTCTTGACGACGCTCGCTGCAAGTATTTCCGACGTCAGATCCGCCGTCGAGTCGTTGTGTTGTGCGTGAGGAAAATCGTGCGAGGCCCTTGTCGACGGAAGATCGCTGCGGCGCATTTTGACATCCTTTATGATCTTGCCGATTTTAACGAGTGGGTGTGTTGTTACGATCTAACGCTGCGGTGTCGCGAATCAGAGACACTCTTTGGGGTTTCAGAACGCATAGACAACAAACGTCACGGAAAGTTGAGGGTCCCCAAGAATCTAGCCCCCGGTTTTTGAACAAGCGGTCGCCCCAACCGCGAGAATATGACACGCATCAACACCAACGTTTCGTCGCTCGTTGCCCAAAATCGACTTCAATCAAGTAACCAAGATCTGAACTCTGCGTTGACACGATTGTCGACCGGATTGCGAATCAATAAAGGCAGCGATGATCCGGCCGGCTTGATCGCATCGGAAGCCCTTCGTTCCGAGATCACCAGCATTGGAAAGTCGGTCGCGAACACGCGACGCGCCAGCCAAATCATCAGTACGGCCGATAGTGCGCTAGGGCAGGTCAGCAACCTGCTGAATGATATCCGAGGGCTTGTCGTCGAAGCGGCAAGCGATGGTGCGTTAGCAAGCGACGAGATCGCCGCAAACCAATTGCAGCTCGATAGCTCACTTGAAGCAATCAATCGGATCGCACAAACAACGACGTTCCAAGGGCGAAAGCTGCTCGACGGATCGCTTGACTTTGTGACGCAAAATGGCGTCGGCAGCTCCAACCTAAAACAACTAAGCATCGATCAAGCCAGCCTTGGTTCGAACAGCAGCATCGATGTCGACATCAACGTGCAAGCGGCCGCAACGAAGGCCGAATTATCCGTGTCCGGTTTCTCTGCTGCTGTGACTGCCGCTCCAGCCTCGGCGACGATCACGTTCAACACACCGGTTCACGACGCCGGAAGTTCCGAAGCTTTCACCCTCACTCAAGACACCGCCGACGACGCGGCGAATGGGCTGACGTTCACAGTGGTGGAAGCGACTGGCCATGGCAGTTCGCCCACAGCGTCCGTCGACGCCAGCGGCAATATCACGCTTACGATTGACGACGGTCCTGGCGGAACAGATTTTGACGACATCGAGGCTGAGCTGAACACGCTTGCTGGCTTCAGTGTTACGCGAGAAACGGTCGGCTTTACCCCAAGCAATTTTTATCTAACGATCGAACCCGAGCCAATCGACGGGACCTTTGGCGGCGGCATCGTCGCCGACGATGGAGGGATTACAGCCGATGTGGTTTTCGAACTGCAAGGTTCAAGCGGCAGCGAAGTATTCAACATCAAGGCTGGCACGTCGTTGCAACAAGTCATCGACCAGATCAACCTGGTCACCGACGCAACGGGCGTATCAGCATCGGCTGACGGCGACGATTTGAAACTCAATAGCGAAACTTATGGCAGCGATTCATTGGTCGATCTGCGTGTTTTAGAGCAAGACGCCGGAGGCACTTTCACTTCGACACGCCAATCCGGTACCGACATCGTCGCGACTGCAAACGGCCGCTCAGCTAGCGGATCGGGCAACTCGATCTCGATCAACACTTCGACGCTGTCTTTGTCCGCATCGGTTGCCGCAGACTTTACTGGATCGGCACAGTTCACGATCAAGGGCGGCGGAGCCCAATTCCAACTCGGCCCTGATGTGGTTAGCAACCAACAGGCGAGAATCGGCATCAACAGCGTTTCGTCGGCTCGACTTGGTGGTGCCAGCGGCAAGCTGTACCAACTTGGCAGTGGCGAATCGGCTTCGCTGGCAAAAGATTCTTCGAAGGCCGCACAGATCGTCAACGAGGCGATTGCCCAAGTCAACGGACTTCGCGGTCGTCTGGGCGCATTCCAATCCACAACCTTGGATTCGAACCTAGTCAGCTTGAACGAAACGGCCGCCAACCTGCAGGAAGCAGAGTCATCGATCCGTGACGCCGACTTTGCTCAAGAATCAGCCAAACTGACACGTGCTCAGATCTTGGTCCAATCCGGCACCAACGTACTGTCGCTGGCTAACCAGAACCCACAAAACGTTCTCTCACTATTGCGATAAGACCGTCTGCACCGCATCCCGCAAGCGAACGATCGGTGACAAAGTTGATCCGCGTTTATGCCAATCGGTGCAGTCGCCGGGTGACCCATTCCATGGTCAACATCAATGCGATCAGCCACATCAGTACCGCATTTCGGCGGCGCGTGAAATCTACGTCCGGTGTGCCGGGCAGAATGGTGGTTTGCGGCTGAGGACGTAGCAGCGAAACCAGATTCGTTGCTATCGACGCATCCGTAACGTCATCGTTAATCGGCAAATATTTTCCGCCGGTCATCGATGCGAACTGTTCGAGTTCGGCGTCGTTACGCTTCGGACGTTCAAGTTCGATGGTTGGCAATCTTACTTGGACGCTTTGCCGCAGCACTTGTTCGTCCAGTGCATCGCCCAGTGTCAATCGAATTTCATAGCTTCCAGCTTCGCGAACGACGAAGCGACCGCCGTAGGTTCCAGCGCGAGGTTCACCCTTTAACGGTGTTAAACGAAGATCGTCGATCCGGCCACTTGGTGCCAACAATTTCGCCCGGACTTCCGGAACGTCAAGCGGCTCAAATTGCTTGTCCGACAACACCGCGCGGACGGCGATCGTGTCACCCACCATCGCTCGGGATGCATCCACCAACAAGATGCCACGGTTACTGTCACGAAGCAAACGTCCTTCGCTGACCCAGCGAATCAGCTTGGTGTAGAAGCTGTCGAAATATGCGTCGCTCTCGCCACGCAAACGCCACATCTCACCACTGCCTTGAAAAAAGATTCGCCCGGCACCGTAAAACTGAGACGCTTGGTAAACCGGCAGCGAACCGCCGATCTCGGTCGTTGGATCACTAAAGTAGCTGTAGACCTTTGCACCCGGTTTTGCACTTTTGGCGTCGACATAGTCGTAGACACCGCTGAAGTCGTTCCAAACTTCAAAGCTGGTTTCTGGATTTTCGGCGATCCAGAGAAACTCTGCACGACGTGCCTCTGGCGTGAAGTCGAGTGGCCAAGCATTGCTGCCACCTTGGCGTCCACCGGAAAGCAGTTGTGACTGTGTCGACAAATTGACGGGAAAAAAACCACGAATCCGAGCGACTCGCGGATCGGTTTGCCGGCGAATCCACTGCGGGTGATAGACAGGACCAGCCACCAGAATCATGCCGCCAGCTTGTTGCGAAAGCCATCGATCAAGCAAATCCAATTGCTCGGCCGTAATCGCTGTCCAATTCGGGTCGAACATCGCGATCGCGTCATACTCGAACAGTTCTTCGGCCGTTTTCGGAAACTCGCTGAGCAACTGGTCCGCGTCCTGGCTGATCCCGGGCTGTCCGGTTTGCAGCCATGCATCAAGTTCGACCGACTTGTCACGGAACAGCAAGTTGCGAACGAATCGGTACTCTCGAGTCGGACCGCCTGCGATTGCCAGAACGCGTAGCTTTCGCGACACCACTTCGTAGCGTGCATCGCGAATGTCGTCGCGGTCATTGCGGTCTTCCGCGGGCGGAATTACTCGGATTGCCAAACGACGACGCCCGACCGATTCGGGTTCCAATTCAAAGCGAATTCCTGTCAGCGTTCCGTCGTTGTTGACTTGTACTTTTTGAGAGTCAACGATTTCACCCGGTGCTTGAATTTTGCCGTCGGCTGCCCGCGATTCGTCATCACCACCGCCGTCGACCGACGCATTGTCAAGTCCGTCAAGCAGCTGCACTTCGACTTCTAGCGGCTTCGATCCGCTGGCTTGCAGCACTGCTGTGATTGCGAACTTGTCGCCCGGATAGACACGCCGTGGCGCATCAAGGTCGACGACACGAATGTTGGTCGGTGCATCACTGCTGCCCAAACCAACAGGATAGATCGCGACCTCGCTTCGCCGAGCCGACGCGATCGCTGAACCTGCATCACTGCCACCGTTGGCTTGCCCATCGGTCAACAAAACGATTCCCGCCAGTGTTGACGGATCGTGATCGGCGAAGACTCCGCGGACGGCATCACCAATTCGACTTTGCGGATCGGCTGCCGCAATCGCATCATTCCAATCCGTCACACGCACAGGCGCCGGTTGTTCGTCAGACGACTCGGGCGAGTCAACGGGTTCGGATTCAGTACCGTCGTCGACACCAAGAATTGCAGCAAGTGATTGTTCGGTGTGCACGCAGTAAACGCTGCCCATCGCGACCACGCCACAGACAAGACACACGGCGCTAGCGAACACCCATGGCCCAACGGCGCTGGAGCGACCGGCGGCGCCGATCATTAGCGATAACAAGCCTGCCAACCCACCAATCCCGATCAACAGAGCACCGATGATGGCGAACCTTGATGGACCGGCAATACTATCGGCATCAAGCGTTTCGGGCGGACCTTCACCGGCGATGCCGATCGACTCGATCAGCGTTGGTTCAGCCTGTTCGCCGAATGCGTAAACGCTAACCCGATGCTCGGCAGATAATTCGTCCAGCAGATCCGTTTGTTCCAGCAATTGCTCGACTCGTTCGGACCGGCTTTGGGTGCTAAGCGCCGACCCCGAGGGCAACGACATGCTTTGGCTGACGTCGACCAACACAGCGACTTCACTGGGCCGCGTCACCATCCGCTGGGCACGTCGCTGCAAGTCGAAGAAGAAGAATACGAGCGCGACCACGGTCGCAATTCTTAGTCCAACCAAGACCGCACGAATCGCGCCAGACAACTCGGCCACATCGCGGCGATAATAGCGCACACAGATCCATAAGACCGCCGACAGCGCGGCGATCAACAGAGCCCAAACCCACCAGCCTTCCAGTGTGCTTGCGCGAGCAAATTCGTAAACGATTTGCCGAGTGTCGGTGACACGCGTTTCAACAGCATTCATGCTTGGCCTCCCAGTGACGCTGGTTTCGAGGCAGATGTTAACTTCGTGGGCTTCACGTGATAGGTTGCCCAATAGGCAAGCGTTTGCTCGGCGGCCAGAATCGCCGCCAACAGTCCTAGCAACAACAATGTCATCGTTGAGCTGCCCGCGGTTTGGTTTTGTTCGCTCCAAGCACTGCTGCTGACGAATTTCAATTCCATCGGCAAGAACTGCTGTGCGATTTCGGCTTGATCAGCTCGCTCCAGCTCACCATCGCCGACGCGAATCACCGATGCGACCGGCACCACGGTGCCCCGCCCATCGGACCGCGTCAGCATCCATTCGGAAATGCCCGGTCGCAGAATTTCGGCGACATTGTCTTCCCCTTCGATGACCATGTCATTCGGATCAAGTTTAAATTCCAACACAGGATCCTCGCCGACCAACGATGACTCTTGTTCGTTTGCGGCGATCTCGATCGGAACTCGCGGCGACTCGTCGGTCGCAGGGACATACATCGCCTCGGCCGTGTAATCTCGAGACGAAAGTACTTTGACGATTGCGTCATCGATCATCCGATGGGTCGGTGGCGCCGCACCGCTCCAAAGCAGCGCGTTGGATTGCAGCAAGAAAACCACGAACGTTGGATCACCCGGCCAATTCGTCCACGAACCATCCAATCCCGACAGCACCGTGATCACACGACCGCGACCGTAGTCATGCAGCGTCACGAACGGCAACCCGTCACGACGATTCAGAACCACACGCATGCGCGGCCGCTGCGAGTCCGGCAGGTCACCAAGTTGAGGTTCGTCGAGCCGCCAAGACTGCGACAATCCGATCAAAGCCAACGCACTTTCGCCGATCGATTCCAGCGGCGCAAGCAGAGTCGAGGATGATTCACCCAATCCGACATCTGGCTTGGCATCCGTCGGTACAGGCAACTCAATTGGCTGGCCAAGCGAACCTGGCAGCAAATAACGGCTCTGGCCAAGCAGTGTTTGATTGTACGATTCGCGATTCGTATTGGGGCCTAAGAACCACGCCAATCCGCCGCCCCGCTGAACGTACTTTGACAGTGCGTCGGCCGCATTCTCGCCGATCTCGGGAACGTCGACTAAATAGATCGCTCGGTAGGGCGCTAGCGTTTCCAAGGTCGCCGAACGCAAGAACGACGGCGGCTGAATATCGGGCACTGCACCGATCCGGACCTGGCTGCCGGGATTCAGCACCGACGCAATGTGATAAGCGCCGCGTGCCTCGGTGTCGCCGTCGATCACCAGTACTTTTTCGACATCCGATAGCGGCAACGTGCACGTACGCACGTTGTCGATCGCGAGCGCGTCGTCCGGCAACGATGCTTCGATCGCGTGAGAGCCGGTTTGCGTGATGAAGACTTGGAAGCTTTTGGTGATTTCTTCGCCAGCGGCAAGTTGTTCGATCATGATCGCGGGCAGCGATTCCACCTCGCCGCTAAACTGGCGAGTCGGGTCAATGTTGACAACGTCCGAGGAATAACGAATCACTCGATTGACGATCGCCACGTTCTTGACCGGTGTCGCCGAATAATTCTTGACCGTCACGCGAACGACCACCGGCACACCAGCCACCCACACATCTTGCGCGGGCGATATGTCTGTGATCGCCAAGTTCGGCTCCGGTGGCGCCGCGCAGTCGATCATGCGGACCGTGACATTTCCGTCCAGATTTCGCATCGACGCCGCATAGCGTTCGGACGACGCCCAATCGCGTTCGCGAAAGTCACTGGCGATGTACAAGTACTTGGCGTCGGCCGGTGTGGCGTTGATCAGTTCGGTTACTTGATCAAGGGCAGGCACCAAATCGGTCCGCGTCGGTGAGGACTGAGTCGACATGATGCGGTTGATCAACCGTCCATCGCTGGTGATCGTTTGCACCGATAAATCGGCCGCGGCATCGGCTGATTCGCCTCCACCACGATTGATCATTGCAGCGCGACTGGCGCGAATCACCGTCAATTGATGAATACCGTCGTCCGATGCCAAACGACGTGTCAGATCTTGCAGTGCACCAAGCGCACGTCCATACGCGGTCTTGGCTGCCTCATCAGACGCTAGCGGCGTCGCAGCACCGATACTGACATCGCCCATCGAATAACTATCGTCAAGCACGACCACATGATGAGTCGTTGTGCCACCGAGCAGACCGAACCGGCGACCGCCACCGGTCCAACCACAAAGCATGGCGATCAAAAGCGCAGCCACGGCGATCCGCGACAGCAACAACAGCAACTGACGCAGTCGGATCCATTTCTTTTGCTTGCGGTAACTGGCGAGCAAAAAGTCCATGGCGGCCCACGCTTGCCGACGATGCCGAAGCATGTTGATCAAGTGGACCAACAACGGCACCGCGACAAAGAGAAAGCCGATCGTAAGGGCGGGGAAGAGGAACAAGGGGACTAGTTTTTAAGGTGACAGGTGACAGGTGACAGGTGACAGGAATTACGTTGTCGATCACTCGGTGGTTAGCGTTTCAGTTTTGGCAACGAATTCCGCGCCGCCAAGAACTTCGCCAAAACCGCGTCGAGCGGATCGCTGGTTCGCACTTGGACATAATCGATCGACAATCGACCACATGCCTTTTTGGTTTGGTCGAGAAACTGATTGAGAGCTTCCAAGTAGCCTTCGCGAAGCGCGCGAGGATTACAGTTGAGAAAATCTTCACCCTCGAGTCCTTCGAAGCGAGTCGACCCGTTGAACTCGAAATCCATTTCGTCGTCGTGCAGCACATGGAACAGCACCACGTCGTGACCGCGGCGACGCAGCACCTGCAAACCTTCGCGCAGATTATCGACGCCCAACAGGTCCGAAACGACGACAACGACGCCCCGTTGGGGGATGCCCTGTGCAATTTGCTTGGCGACCTTGGGCAGGTCCGTGCGACCGTCGGCGCCGACCGCGTCTAGCATCGTTAGGATGCGTGTGAGTTGCTGTTGGTTGCTTTTGGGCTGGATGTTGGCACGCACTTCGGTATCGAACGTGACCAATCCGACGGCGTCTTTTTGACGAAGAGCAAGGTAGGCAAGCGAAGCAGCAATCGAAGCAGAATAATCAAACTTGTTCGTTTCACCGTTGCCGTACGCCATCGAAGCGCTGCGGTCGACCATCAACGTCAAACGAAGATTAGTTTCTTCTTCGTATTGTTTGATGTGAAGTTTGTCTTGCCGCGCGTACACCTTCCAATCGATGTGACGAATCTCATCACCAGCGGTGTAATTGCGGTGCTGAAGAAACTCGATCGACTGACCGAAATAAGGGCTGCGGTGCATCCCCGACAAGAAACCTTCGACCACTCGGCGGGCCGTCAATTCCAATCGACGAATGCGACCGGTAACCTCAGGACGCAAATATCTTTTGGAATCGGGCATCGCGTGAAAGCTCGTCTTCGGTCGTTGGCGTGGCTGCAATGATTCGTTCGATCACATCATCACTCGAGATACCATCACTCTCGGCAGCAAAGTTAACCACCATTCGGTGACGCAGCACCGCCTTGGCGAGCGCCTGGATATCTTCGACTTGGACATGAAAGCGGCCTTCCAACAAAGCGCGTGCCTTGCCGCCCAAAATCAAGAACTGAACGGCCCGCGGCCCCGCGCCCCAGCCGACCAACTCGTCGACAAAATCCGGCACTCCATCGGAACCGACACGAGTCTGACGAACCAGCGACAGAGCGTATCGAACCACGTGATCGCTGATCGGAACTTGGCGAACGAGTTGTTGCAGTCGCAAAATTTCTTCGGCGGCCAGCACCGGTTCAACGACACTCGTTTGTGTTCCCGTGGTTCGGCGAGCCACCTCGAACTCTTCGTCAAAGCTGGGGTACTCGACAAAGACCTTGAACATGAACCGGTCTTGTTGAGCTTCGGGCAGCGGATAGGTGCCTTCTTGCTCGATCGGGTTTTGCGTCGCCAGCACAAAAAACGGATCCGGCAATTCGTGACGGTTTCGGCCCACCGTGACTTGGCGTTCCTGCATCGCTTCCAACAGCGCCGCTTGAGTCTTCGGTGGAGTACGGTTGATTTCGTCAGCCAAGACAATGTTGGCGAACAACGGTCCTTGCATGAAGCGAAATTCGCGGTGACCGGTCGACTTGTCTTCTTCGATGATTTCGGTGCCTGTCACGTCAGCCGGCATCAAGTCAGGCGTGAACTGAATTCGGCTAAACGACAGATCCAACGTTTTGGCCAGCGTGCTAATCATCAGCGTCTTGGCCAGTCCTGGAACCCCCTCGAGCATCACATGACCGCGGCTGAACAGGCAGATCAGAATCTCATCGATCACATGTTCTTGTCCGACGATGACCTTGCCAAGTTGTTCCAAAATCCGTTGACGGGCTTCATGCAATCGCGAGGCGTCGGCTTCGCTGAGCATCTCTCCGTTTGCGGCGGCATCTTGGGTCATGCATTCTCTTTCAATGGTGAAACATTCTCGGACGACGCCACCATTCTATGACCACGTCCAAGGTCCGCAAAGCATACCAGGAAAATGGGACATCGATCGCCTTGGGTGTGCCCAGATCAGCCTTTTCGCCCCGCCTAGCCGGCCACCGAGTTTGCGGCAATGACGCCCTGGCCGGCTGACCTGAGCTGAATCGCTAGACCGACCATTCGATCTAGGAACAGCCGCGATTTACAGTCGGCTTAGCAAATCAGCCTTCTTGGCCTCGAACTCTTCCTTCGAAAGAAAGCCCTTTTCCATCAAACCACCGAGCCGCTCGAGCGTTTCCAGAACGCTTGCGCCGCTCGCCGAATCGCCGGTTGCCGGACTCGCCGCCGGCTGCTGATTTCCCGGCTGTTGATTACTCGGTGGCTGATTTATCGGCTGCGGGGGCTCAGGCTGAGGTATCGATTCTTGATACGGCAACATGCCACGCCAAACCACTGGCAACGACGACAGATTAACGACACCGAACTGACTGGAGAACGTGATCGAACCGCCGACGCCTTGCTGCTGCGAGAAACCACCGATCTGGTGATTCAACGTGTCGTAGACCCACGTGTTGCCGCCAGTCTTGACCGCCAATCGACAGCGATTCGCGAAATAGGCGTATTTGACGTTGTTCTGCGATCCGGTCGCATTGGGCGATCCTAGCTCGGCTGGCCACCAAGTCGCTTCGGGATCGGGCACAAACAAACTGTTTTGCGATCCTAATTGACCGCTGGATTGATTCTGCTGGTGACCGCCACTTTGACTTTGCGACTGAAACGAACCGCTCGGAGCGATCAGTTGATGGTTGGCCAGCGAGTTCGAAATCTCGGTGCAAAGGTTATTGACCAAGTTTTTCAAATGATTGTTGAACAGGTCGCTAACCATCGTCATTCCGCCACTCATCCATTGGCCAGATCCGCCAAATTCCGGGTGACCAAACTGGGCCATTGTGCCGTTGCCGTTACTAACAGCGATCAACATGTGGGTCACGGCGTCTGTCGACAAACCGTATCGCTGGGCCAGTTCTTGAACGAGCTGGTTGCCAGCGGGGGAGAGTTTGGACAAGTGAGTTTTTTCCTGAGCTTCCGCCATCGGAGATATTGCAGCGCGGTGAGAGAACGAGTTTGCCTGGTCTCACCTAGAGTCCCTCAATTATCATCCCTAGAACTCCCTTTGGGAAGCACAATGCCTGAGTTACCCGCTGTATCACGGTTGGGGCGTCAGGACAAACGTTAAGCCGGGGCACCGCGTCGCTAAGGACTGCTCAGCTGCTCGGCGTCGCCAATTTCCGCCGGCGCCACCTCTTCCGCTTCTTCGATGCTGTCCAGAACTTCCGCACCCGCGGTCCAGTAAAACACGGTCCCGATCACCGCCATCACCACTTTGACGATCTCAAACACGAGCGCGACTAGCGTCCCCGAGGCATCCGTAGGGATCGCCGGCACGCTGCGATACAGCGTATCAACGACTAGCTCCAACACCCCCATTCCCGCCGGCGTGATCGGCAGCGCTGACGCCAGCATGGCAATCGGTACGATCACAAAGTGCTCACCCAAGGTAGGCGGCACCGGATACAGACCACGAGCCACCAAATACATGCTCAGCACCAACATGCCCTGCACGCCCAAACTCATCAAAATCGACAGCCCAAATGCGAACGGATGAGCGTGGAACATTCTTAGCGGCGGCCCCACGGTTTTCACGATGCCACCAATCAGCGGCAACGTCGATCCCCAGCTGATCAGTCGGTCAACGCCGCGTCCGCCCAGAATCAGGACGGCCAGCACCGCCGTGCCAACGCCAATCAACAACCCAGTTGCCGCCTTGATCTTGGGCAGATCGATCGCCGTCTCGGCTCCTGCCGAAGGGTTCGAGAAAATCAATCCACAGGCGACCAAAATCAGCAACCCATACAGCCCGGATCCACGATCGACGAACACCGACGCGACCGCAGCGACTCGTTTGCCGGGCCTTCGTTTGGCCAAGAAAATCGCTTTGAACAGGTCGCCACCGACCGACCCGGCAGACACGAAAGACAGCAAAAAACCAATCGATCCCAACCGAAACGCTTCCATCATCGTCAGCTCGATGCCCTGACAGCGAACCAGCACGCACCAGCGGGCAAACGACATGCTCATCGCCCCGAGAGCCACCAGCAAAGCGGCCGCTAGCAAGCCGTAATTCTTGGGCTGAGACGTCAATTGCTCCCACTGCTCGGGCTCGATTCGCCACACCAAAAAACTGACGATCGCGATCGGAAAAGCGAACTTGAGGACGGTTATCGCGTGTTTTTTGGCAGAAGATTGCATCGCGAAAGGATAATTGTCACCAGCCCGATGTCCAGGTGGAGACTCCGATCTACCGCTAAGGTTTCATGCTGTGTTACAGAATCCTTAGCCAAAGAACGTTTGGCAAACGACAAAATACGGCGGCACTAGCGATACGGCGGCAACAAGGAAGTCCATCATCATGAAGATTGCCCCCACATCACCGCCGCCAAATCGGACGCTGCGGTTTGCATTAACCGGAATGATTGGCTGGGCTGGACTGGTCGCTGCCATGCCGAGCGGTGCAGCAGCCCAAGATCCGTTCGGTGTGTTTGACGATCAGATCACTGACGCCTCAGTCACAAACTCGCCCAATTACTATTTTGAATCGCCCCTGGAGTCGCCAACCGAACTGGCAAGCGATTCCCTCGGCGAGACGCTGACCCCAGATTTCGCCAATGAAGAGGATGTAGCCGAAGTCGTCATTGGCGATTCACTTGACCAATCTGTGCCGACCGAACCGGAAACACTGCCGCTGTTCCCGACCGGCTTGCTGAAATCTCGCTGGGCGATGTCGGACCCTGGCTATGCCCAGAAATATGCCAGAGGCGCCAAGAAAACCAATTTCCCGAAGAAGATCAAACAAGCCGCCGACGCCCGGTTTGTGAACGATTTCTCCGGTCGATATTTTTCGGGCGGCCTGACCTCGATGAGCAACACGCCGTCGCCAATGGGCAGCTTGGAAATTGGGTACACCGGTTACCACACGTCCTACCTGACTAACCGAATGGGCTTCATTCTGGCGGCGAACGATCAAGACTATTACATCGGCGGCGAAACGGGACTACGACTGCAAACGCCAACCCGGCTGGCTCCGTTTGTCGGCGCCGGATTATTCCTGGGCGTGTCGAGCACTCACGAGAACGCCGAGCATGACAACATCGACAATGACGACAACGGATCGGTCGACGAGGACGGAGAAACCGAGTTCCGTTTCGACGGCGCACTCGCAGCGGTCTACCCCGAGTGCGGCGTTCACTTTTGGTGGTCACCGCGAATCCGCCTCAGCGGCTTTGGCCGCTACATGATCACCACCGAAGGCCGCAACGCCGACACCTGGTACTTCGGCGCCACGATCGCTGTCCTATCGCGATAGCTTGCTCGATACCGAACCCGCGATCTGCAGTCCAGGATCGCCGGCGCACGCTAGATCCACATTCTTCGACTTGGATTATCGACTACCTAGCAACCAAGTAAGTGCCGGCGCAGCGGTCGCTGAATAGTCTTTCGCGGCTGCGGTAGATGACAACGGCGGCGCATGAGACCAGCACTAGAAACGCGGCGACAATTTCCTGCTTTGATACGGGGGCCAGTTTGTTGTCATACATTGACGACAATAAACCGTATGCAATAATCGCTGCCAACGGGAACAGTCCGCTGAAGCCCATCCGTATCAGCACTCGCAACCCGGATGCTCGCTGGCCGCGACGATTCACCAGCGTCAATCCGAACAGACGCAGCAGCGATCCGCCGCGAAACAACAGGCCCGTGAACAGACTCGGAAACCAGACAAACTGCAACCAAGTATACGCGCCCCAAAAAATAGCCGAACCGTAATTGATCGGAGAATTCACGATTCTTGGTGGCACTGATTGCTTCGCCTCGATCTCCTTGAACAACCGAATTGCCTCAGTCGCTTCTTCGTCCGAGGGACGTTTGGTGGCGAAGATACGTTCTAAGCTGGGGCGATCCCGCATCAAGTGGGTCTGTGCAAAAAGCGAACTCATGCGATGTTGATCTTGGTATAGATCATCAAACTCCACGCGAATGTACTTTTCGATTACGTTGCGACGTTCCAGTTGGCTAAGACCACCGCCGCGAGCGGTAAAGTTTCGCAGTTCCATGGCGTCCGCAAGCTCACGCACCTCCGGCATCGACGCTTCTTGTCGATCATACAGAACGGTCGTCGCGAGCAATGAGAAAATGCTAAAGAACGGTAAGACAAGAGAAGCGGCGATCATCCCCATGACTCGGGGTTGCACGCGAACGGATCCACGGCAAGCCAATTCGTCCGCAATGCGAACCGCATCTGCGACACTCTCGGCAGCCTTCAATTGGCTTAGATCTTCTCTTTCACTCAGCGACATGCTTTGGCCCGACGCACCTACCAACGCAAATTGTTCTTCGAAGATTTCCGAAACCTGACGCAGCAGGTGCATGGGTTGGCCAGATTTTTCATCATCCGACTTCGACGGCGTCCCATCCAAAGCGACGGCAAAGGGAAGCAACTTCAGTTGCCCTTCATCCGTCACCCAACAATGCTCGAGCGAGACGTAGTCCGTGGTGCCCTTTCGATCTCCGATCGCCAACAACTCGGCGGCCAAATTCGACAGCACGCGTTTAGCCACTTGCCAATCAAGCGAGGACGATGCGATGTCGCTGATCGGACCACCGCTGAGTGCTTCGTAGCAGTCCCAGTCGTGATTGGGTTTATCCGATCTCTTCTCAGACACTACAGGACTGCCGCCGAGCCAACGTAGCCACGTATTTCCGTGTCCATTTTTCGCAGACTCGCGAGAGAACAAAACGGCGGAACGGTCACCCGAGAAATCCGTTCGATGAATCCAGACTCGGCGTAGCAACCGAGCATCGTAGCCTAGCAGCAATTCGCCGGAATCGGTTTCCCCGATCGAGTTCAATACGTGGTACGGCCCAATGGTTTCGGCATCGCGAGTGTCAAACGAGTCCGTTGTATTCACCGGAGCCGAGCGCACCCACGTTGCGACTGGTTTGACAATCACGCGAGTTCCCGTCAACAAATCGTACACCGATGCGTTTCCGTTCCGCCTGCGTGCGGTTCCGAACATCGCAGCGAGAAGCAGAAACCGCGACCATCCCAGCAGAGCCAACGTCAATGCCTGCGGAAACGACAGGCCAACTTTCATGGTCTGCCAATAACCAATCGAGTTCGCAATCAGCACCGGTATCAGCGGGACCAATAAAAAGAAAGCGGAACGGGACAGCGCCACTGAGAGTTTGGGTTTCGACTGCATGCTCGTCACACGCAGCCCTAGCAAATGTTTGCCGACCGTCTTTCCAAAACGCCACTCACCACATCCAAAGTACAGCCACTGCAAAACGATCGCAAACGTCGACATCAGCAACGTCGATGCACTCGGAAACGGATCGCCGGCCAATGGAGGCTGACCATTCGAAAACATTGAGAAAGCAGAAAGTGGCAACAACGCAAAGCTAATCAATGCAAAGTCGATCACGCCCGCTAGGAAACGACTGCCCAAGGCCGCGGTGATCGGAGCCTGCGAACTAAGTGGTAACAATGCCAGCCGCAGTTCGGCGTAACTGGCAAAACGCGCGCCGGCAGCTTTTCGCAAGCAACGATCGACAATCGCGTCCAACTCGGCGGGCACATTCGGCGCGATCGTCTTTAGCGGCGGCGCAGCGTTGTCTAGAACGCGAGCGAGAAGCTGGACCATGTTGTCAGCAGCAAACGGAACCTTGCCACTAAGCAGATAGTAAAGCGTGACACCTACCGCGTAGATGTCGCTGCGATGGTCCAGCGGCTCGCCACGCAATTGTTCTGGCGAGGCATACGCGGGAGTCCCCAGGAACATGCCTTCGCGAGTCACTTCGGTCATCGCAGGATGGTGCGGATCGCTTTCCATTCGGCCAGCGGTTGTGATGGACAGCCCGAAGTCACCAATCTTGACTTGCCCATTTTCATCGACAAAACAATTGCTAGGTTTGACGTCACGGTGCAAAACGCCGGCTTCGTTGGCGGCGTCCAATCCGTCGATGATTTGCAGCACAGCATCAACGGCTTGCTGCGACGTTAGCGGCCCGTCGCTTTTGACGCAGTCACCCAGCGTTCGACCACGAACCAGCTCCATACTGATCGTCGGTCGTCCATCGATTTCCTCGGTACCGTAAACGTAAACGCTGTTGGGGTGATTGATCGAAGCCGCCAGTCGGCCTTCGCGCAGAAACCTAGCCCGTGCGGTACGGTCGTCCCACGAATGCGTCATTACTTTCAACGCCACACGTCGCGATGTCGGCAAATGATCCGCTTCGTAGACAATGCCCATGCCGCCTCGTCCCAGTCGCCGAACAATTTGGTACTCGCCAAACTTTTCGCCGGCCATCAATTCACGAAACTCATCATGAGAGTCTGGCACCGATCCACCCAGCGGGATCTCCATCGAATGAGTCAAGTCAAACGATTGCCTACTGACACTGGCACCACTCGCGCCAGAAACGTCGGTTCGAAGTGCATCCCGCATGGCACAAACGGGACAGAACGCACGCTGCTGAATCAACGCCAAACGCTCGCCGCACTCTGGGCAATTACTTGGATCAGACTTTTCGGTCGTCATGGCTTCGATCTCCTGGCTTGGGGTCGGTGTCCAGGAATTAGGTAAAGCAAACGCCGGCGGAGGTTACACGATTTCCGAAAAAACCAGAAAGATCGCCTATCGTTCTCGAGACGGCCTGAGTGCCGACAACAGCGTTTCCAGTTCGTCGTGCACGTCACCCGTCAATTCGACGGTCGACGCTACCGCTTCGCGAAGTTGCCGTCGGTACTCTTTGCGCATGCGGTGCACGGCGACCTTCACCGCCGACTCGGTCATGCCAAGATCGCTCGCGGTCTCGGCATAAGATTGCTCGGCACCGGCGGCGGATAGACAAGGCGACAGAGCCTCGAACAACGCCTTTTTCCCGCGAGCCGCATAGAACATTCCGGTTCGGCTAAGTGCTTCGTCCATGATTGTGATCGCCCACTGTCGCTGGAACTCGTCCTCGGCCGAAACAGCGTCCATGGGCTGGTTGATCAATTCCCCTTCGGCATTGCGGATGTCCAGACTCAGCAATCGCACCGATCCGCCACGCTTGATCGCCGAATCACGATCAAGTTCGTTGTGCAAAAAATTGGTTAGCGACGTTAGAAGAAAAGTTCGAAAACGTCCCCGCGTGCGATCGGCAATTTGCAGTGCTGGCCCGTCAAGCAAATGAACAAAGAACGCCTGGATTAAATCTTCGGCTTTATCAACCGACTTGCCACGACGACGAATGAAACCGTACAGCGGTTTCCAATACCGCAGGCAAAGCTCAGCCAATGCATCATCATGCTTCACCGCAGCCGCATCCCCAGCCGCCACCACGATGCTCCACTGTGTCGTCTCAAACGCGTCTGGCGGTGTATTGCTCACGATCAAATTTCCCGAGAGTCGATTTGAGTTCCTTGCCAACATCCTAATCAATCGCCCGATGTGAGAAGAAAAGGGCGGCGATGGAATTCCCACCAGCGCAGCATATTACGACGACCTTGGAAAAAACCGTTTTCGTGCGTTGCGTCCAAGCATGAATGGTCGGATCTCGCCTGGGCACGGCCATTTCACTGTCGCGACTGGACTGGCTTGCCACGGACGAAAGAATGATCGAATAAAACCACGCCTCTAAAACCAGGCGTCAGCCTCAAAAGGCACAACGCCTATATTTGAAAACTGGCGAAAAAGGGTCTGCTCGGCGATTAGCCGTTGATCCATAATCAATCACTGCACCAGTCCAGACAAAGTCATTGCCCAACCACAGGATCAGCGCGCCGATGGCAAAGAAAGCGACACCCTCGCCACCCCTTGAAACCAACCGTAACATCGGAAACCTGCTCAAGCTGATCAGCAGGCTAGCCGTCCGATAAATCGCAACCCAACGGTGTCGATGGCGACGTCCGCCAGCAGCTCAAGCGACGAGTAAACAGCCACTTGAACGAGCGCGACATAACTGCCAGAATCCCAGCTGTCTGCCTCAGACACTTCTTGGTAAACGCCACCGCATTTGAGGTAGCGAACCGGTGGCATTCACCGAAAAGTGTTAACCCTACATTTCCCGGAGTTCAGCAGATGATCCTTAAGTCCTTTCAGTTATTAATGTTGTTCGGCACGTTCGGTCTGGCCGTAGGCTGTGGCAACGGCGGCGGCGGAATTGTCGAACAGACTCCCATTTCCGCGGCTGACGCCGAGGCACAACAGAAGGCCTACGAGGCCGAAATGAATGCAGACTCGACCTCGACCGCCAAAGGATTGAAGTAAATGCGGGCTTAGCAATTTCGCGAACCCTTGATCTCAGGGACTGCCGCTTTCGTAAGCGGCTGCTTGAAAGTTGCGTGATTCGTTTGCCTCGCGAATCGGTTGCAATCGAATTCTATTTTTCGAAGTCTCTGGCCGCTCGGCATGCCGAGTGGCTTTTTTTATGTCATGGCGAACAGCACGCCCCGAGCGAAGATCGCGGAACCACCGTTTTCAACAAGGCCTCGTCTTGATAGCAGGCTTCCGCCGGCTACGGCATTCGTTCACCACGTCACCACGTCCAATTGAAGGTCCGCGATTCTGGACGGGATGACTGAATCAACATTTTCGCTCGGATTCGCTTGCCCGGGGACACCACTCTGCTCTTCCAGTCTACGTGGCTAGAAAAAGTCGCTATCCAGTCGCCTATAGACTGCAACCCAATAGCGGCGCAAGAAGGAAAAATACAAAATTTGCTTTTTCAGAGTTGCCGAAAGATTGACAAAAATGTAGCCGCTCAATATCTTAGATAGGTTGCCCAGTTGGGCACCCACCCCCTAACGCGTTGCCGGACTTCTTGCGAAGAAATTGGTGCACAGTTCTTCCAAATGCCGCTCTCTGCTGCATTTCCTTTTCTATCAGTTGCTTTTGCACTACCGCTGCGCGTATAGGTCCACACGTCTAATGTTTTTGTTTCTCTCTTTTTAAGGTATCACATCTTGGTAAACCGGAATTCTGGCACTCGCCTCGGCTTCACGTTGGTGGAGCTGTTGGTTGTCATCGCGATCATCGGCGTTCTCGTCGGCCTGCTGTTACCAGCAGTCCAAGCGGCACGAGAGGCAGCTCGGCGAATGTCGTGCAGCAACAATTTCAAGCAAATTGGCTTGGCGATTCACAACTACCACTCGGCTTTTAAGAAAAGCCCGTCGACGATGCTTGGCACAAGCCGTACCGACACGCTAGACGCCACAAACAATTCGTCGCGTCTTTACACGAGCGGGCTTGTTGCAGTCCTGCCGTTCATTGAACAACAAGCTTTGTGGGAGCAAATTGCGAACCCGTCTCAACAAGTGACTCCTGGCCAAACGATGCCGGCTGCCGTTAACAACGGAACTTGGCCAGCAATGGGCCCTTGTGCGTGGGTAATTCAGTATCCAGCTTGGGCGACCGAAATTCCAGGATACCGATGCCCCAGTGATCCCGGCACAGTTGCAGGGATCAACACTGCTTTCACTAATTACGGGTTCAACTTTGGCGATGGTGTTCAGTTCGTCAATAACGGTGGTAAGAACGACTGGGGATACACCGACGACAACAACAGCAACACTGACGGCAACAACCAGACTTGGGTGGCGACCCGTGCGGCTGCTGCAAACCGTGGTTTTGTCTGGGCGCGTTACTCGTTGAATTTTGGTGCTATTCTCGACGGACTGTCGAACACGATTGCGATGGGCGAAATTGTTGCTTCGGGCAATAAGAAGGAAATCATCGCTGACATTCGTTCAAACATTCCGGGCAACGGCGACAGCATCGTGCGAACTCCAGGCATTTGCTTGGAAGTCGCGGCAAGCACTGGCGTTGCGGGCATCAATCCAGAACGTCCAAATTTCTACACGGGTCCGACAACGACAGTCCCGCGTGCCACACGATGGGCCGACGGACGTGCCAATTACAGCGGTATGAATACGATTTTCCCACCCGGAAAACCTAGCTGTGCTGACGGTGGTGATAATACGCAAGGTATTTATTCGGCGGCAAGCCGCCACCAGGGCGGATGCCACGTTTTGATGGCAGACGGTGCAGTGAAGTTCATCACCGAAAGCATCGAAGCAGGCGACCCGACTCGGCAAACCGTCGAACGCGATTCGGCAGCGGCTTACGCGGTTCAGGGCTCGGAAAGCCCATTTGGACTCTGGGGTGCGCTCGGAACTCGCGATGGAGCCGAAACGATCTCTGAAGAACTATAAATCGGCTGACGTGTCGATAACAAAGCTAGAAACGGCAGGCCCCACGGCCTGCCGTTTTTTTTTGGCATAAACGGCCGAATGAAATCGCGTAAAAAAACAACCGGAGGCTCAAGCCGAGCCAACATTTTCACTGCGCATGAAGGCAAACCGCACATGAAGGCAAATGGCAAGGCAACGGTTTCTCGCCGCTTCATCCTCGCCAAGATGTCTGCCGCCGAAGACAGAATCCTTGCACTTGCAATCAAGGTGCAACAAACCGCAAAAGTAAAAAGAAAAGCTGTCGCTTTAGTTTCCTAGGCGAAATTTCATTTTCGAACCTGCTCAAACTGGCGACCGTTACTACATCGAGAACATCGGCCTGCAACGCAATCCGACAATTGCGCTGCGAGGCTAGGTCGGTGGGAACAAATCCACTACCGTTGCGATTTCGCCTGGCATGAATTTCATTTGCTCGCTCACATAGATTGACCTCCGCGGAACAAACCAATCGCACACCGGTTGGACGACCTTCGAGCCAGCGTATTATCTAGCTCTTAACGCTGCGATCGCCGATGGTAGTCACTAGATGCGCGCTGTCGTAAGCTCATGTCCGCAACAATCGCGATTACCTACCAATCTATCTAAACGACGATAGCAAGTCAGCATTGAGTCACCGGACTCGTTCCGTTCACACTAACAGCAACCCACAATCAAATGTCGAACCGAATCAGTGATGAACAAGCAGACAAGTTTTCACGGCAGGTGAAACTGGTGGTGTTTTTGTTCGTGATCCTGCCCATCGTCTTGCTCGCCGTCTTCATGGAGTTTCGCTTTCGATCGATCGAACAAAACATTCCCTACCAAGCACCGAGCCTTCGCGACGAAGCTCGGATGGACATCGACGTCATGCCATGGCATCCCGTCGAAGGACAGCGACTTTATGTACCGGCCTATTCGCATGTTTATCACCAGAAAGGCGATCCGTACTTCCTAACGGTGACACTAAACATCCGCAACACCGACGTCGAAAATGAGATCGTCGTCTCGTCGGTTCGATATTTTGACACCGGGGGCAAAGAGGTGCGTTCGATGCTGAAAAAACCGCTTCGAATTGGCCCGCTGGCAGCAACGGAATTTGTGATCGAACGAGAAGACAAAGTCGGTGGCAGCGGCGCGAGTTTTATCGTTGAGTGGCAGGCGGGCACCGAAGTCAATCAGCCTCTCGTGGAAACTGTCATGATTGACACAAACGGCCAACAAGGCATTTCGTTCATCGCTCACGCGGTGGTGCTGAGCGAGGGACCGAATACGCCGTAATCGCAAATTCGGGCGACCAATTTCATTACCTCGAAGCTCCGCTTTCGCTTCGGCACCGACCATCTTTGCAAATGCTGGCGGAAGGACACCGCGTACGAACATTGTGCGCCTGTACCCTCAATCCCAAAAACTCGAGAAACCCAGATGCAGAATCGACGCGCAGTTGGCTTATTTCTGTTGCTAACGCTTGCAGCCTTCACCGCCGAAACCAACGCTCAAGGACGCCGGCCTGCGGCACCCGGTAAAGAGCCGCCTCATCCACCGAAGGTTGGTCAAGAAGCACCGGATTTCGAGTTGCTCAATACCGAAGGAAAGATGATATCGCTAAAAGAACTGACGAAAAAAACTCCGGTCGTGATGCTCGTCTTGCGAGGTTGGCCGGGCAAGCAATGCCCATTATGCAGTCGGCAAGTCGGCGAATTCGTCAGCAAGCAGTCAGAGTTTGATGAAGTGCAAGTGGTCATGATCTACCCTGGGCCTGCTGAGCTGTTGACAGAACATGCGAAAGAATTTCAGGGTAGCCAGACGTTTCCAGCAAACTACCACTTCGTCCTCGATCCCGATTACAAGTTCACAAACGACTGGGGACTTCGCTGGGACGCTCCCTACGAAACCGCCTATCCGTCGACGTTTGTCGTAAACGAAGATCAAAAAATCCTCTTCGGCAAGACGGTTGTCTCGCACGGTGACCGAGCCGACGTAGCCACCGTGGTCGCAGAGCTACCGTAAGCCGCCGGTCGATTCCCGTGAGGACGCTTCCGCGTTCTTGGGTTCACTGCGTCTGTAGATCATTCGGTACATCACTCTCCCTTCGGGAGAGTTGGACACGGTGAGGGCCAGAGAGGGATCATTTAGCCGGAAGACTGGCTGCGTTTGCTTCGTCAAGCTGCTGCCAGTTGGCACCTTTGCAGTAGCGATAGGTTCGACCGTCTGTGATGGCAACCAACTGCAGCCACCCACCATCGAGCAGATTCGAAACCATTTCGTGCTTCGCAATGACTCGCTCGATCATGTCGAGCGGCGCTGCAATCACAACTTGTAATCGCATCGGAAGGTGTTGGTATCGGTCGCCGGTATGCAAAGACTGCCATGGCAAGCCAGTCATCAGATCGCCGCCGTTGCCCGACAGGATGCCGAAGCCTCCGACAACGTTGTGAATGGTTTTGTTCCCGCTGCCAAAGTGATGATTGTCGACGGTCGAACCGTAGTACTGCATGTTGATCCAGTTAGCAACGATCATCGGCGCAGTCATGATCGTTTCCAAGACCTTGCCGCCTTCGTCTTGCGTATGATCGTAACTGTGCAAAAAAGCACGCGCGTCGAGATTCGAGTTTTTGGTGACCCAGCGTGGAGCGACGATGAAGGCGGCATTGCCCGCCAACCCCCATTCTGGGCGTACTTCGGACCAATCGCTCGCTCGCCCGATCAGATCGGCCAACGAGCTACTCGCAAGATGCGGCAATCGCTCGGCCTGAGTTTGCTTCGTTGCCGCGACACAGCTATTGGTCAGCTCCTGCACGTCGGACTGCAGCGTTCCGGGCACTTCATCAACATCGAAGAACTCAATCGAATCCGTCGTTGTGTTATGCAACGCCCCAAGGAAATACGTGCCCTTGGGAATTGCGATCCCTCGTTCTGCTAAAGCTTCGCGAATATCAGGTTGGTTCAACAGCAACGCTGCAAAGCGTGCATTGGGTTCGCCCGAATGACCGCCGCAAGCCCCACAGTCCAGTCCAGCGGCAAGCGGATTATTTTCCGTTTGACAGGCATGTCCACAAAACACAACCAGTTTCGCGAAGTCCTTAGTTAGGCCGAGGTTTCGCAACATCCCTTCGGCCATGTCGGCTAGAAGTGATGGGGTGATGCCCTGTTCGTGCAAACCGCGCAATGTAGGGCCGACCTTTTTTCGATCCTGAATTGCTACCCCATCTACCGACGCATTCACTGACCAGGGCGTGTAACCGATCGATCGCCCAAGCAGCTTGAATCCGTAAAGCAAACCGGTTGTCTCGACGAACGAAAAACAGCCGACGGCCGACGTCTGGAAATTCTTCCAAAGCTTTCGCCACGATCGAGTTTGCGATCGATCCGCGATCGCCTGCGCTTCGTTTGCCGTGCCAGAGTCTTTGATCCCTTCATGCACCTTGAATTGCGGTTTTAGGAGGACCGGCAAGTGCGAATTGCCACAGCTTTGGCCCAACTTCGCGAAATCGAATCCCATTCCAAAGAAACCTGCAAAACCGAATGTCTCGACATCGCTTGACTGCGTTTCAAGCTGGCGACGAATTCGTTCGGATCGCACGTCGATGCAAAACACCATTTGCGCCAGTTTACAATCGTTCGTTTCCGCAGTCTGCGAATTCGAAATCGCTAGCGAATCAAGCAAACCGTCGCGATAAGCAATCTCGCCGGCTCTCAGCAACGTGTAGCGCAACATCGAATCATCACCCGGCGAAGTCCATTCCGACTTGAATGACGCCGAGCCATTATCCACAAGTGACGTCCAATTCAGACTCAATGATTTTGCTTTCGAAAGTGCCGCGTCATAAGCCAATCGAATCGCCAGCAATCCGGACAAGTCGTTGTTCTCGACGCACTCGGCGTCTTGCCAGCTTGATTGGTACTTTGCCCAAGCACTCCAGCCCGGAATCGAAAACGCTTGGCACAACAGAAACGTTGACCAAAGCGGTTGCGGAACACCCAATTGGTTCAATGAAAACACGATGGCGGCTTCGGGCGTGTGCGGCATTGAGGCGACATACTTGCGAAATCCGCTCAAACCCAGAATTTCGATATTTCGATCGTGCTCTGCCGCCGTTCGCCACGCTTGATAGAGCGGCAGATGCTTGTTGGGACTCGACCACGTTGCTTGGCTTTGGTCATAGTGCGTCGAACAGTACTTGGAGACCTCTTCGACAATCGCTTCGGTCCAATCCACGTCCAGTGCGTTGCTCGCGTACTCGGCAATCGTGCGAATTGGGCGATCATGGTTCGGCTTAACTGCGGGTTGATCCTGCGTCGTAGCAATCACCCCGACCCACCCGATCGCCCGTAGGTTTTCAACAACCTGAACGGCCGTTAGCGGTTGCGAAACTCCCGAGGTCGACAATTCGGTAATCGCGGATTCGATGTCGGCAATCGTGAAATTGCCTTGATGAAACTCAGCGGCGTAGTGCTCGAGCGGCATGAGCGTTTCGCAGTCAGAAAACACCTTTAAAAAGGCGCGGGCATCCATGAACGATCGGTGCGAGATTCCCGCATAGGGGTTCACCGCAACGTAATCCTTCAGCGGCCAAACCGGCGCGATCACTTCCGACACTTCAGCAATCAAATCACTGATTTGACGGGCGACGTGCGGTGAGTCGTAGGCAGGCGGTACAAACGTTTCGTGGGCGGTGGCTTGAGCGGTTGACATGATATTTTGATTCCCTAAGTATTTAGTTTGTGGTTCAGGCAGCGAGCCGGTTGATTCAAAAGAGTCGCAGGCTGAGTGCCTGCATTACGTGTTTAAAAGCGGTCCGAAAACTCGGCGCAAAGTGGATTCGATGTAAAACCCGTTAGAGGCATGGACGTGCCATTTGCCTAAACCAGCCAGCCCGCGACCGGTCGTCAACGCGGCGTGAAGACCGAACATGCCAACGAATCCAGCCATGACGACCGCCGCAACGAGCCATACAAGTTCCGGGGCACTGGATACCGGCAGACTCGTTGCAACGACCTTGTCCACCGCAAGGAAACTGGCTGAGTAGATCGCACATAGAACGCCGGCAATTGTCACCGCACGGATCAACAACCGGTGATCACCGCTTCGCATCACTTGCCCAACCCAATGCGTCAGCGCTAAACACAACACGCCGCCCAACAACAGACCGCCCGGTTTTGTCAGTGGATCGATACCAAACAAAGTGAATGACAAACCAAGCAGCGTGACAATCACGATGCCAGCGATAGCGAGCTTGATCCCGGACACCGAGTGCCTTACCGCTGGCGCCCCAACAGTCGATCCACGTTCGGCAATCACACTGCCGCTGCTTAGAAACGCATGAGCCTTGTAAAGCGAGTGGGCGAGAATGTGAAGCATTGCTGCAGAAAACGCGCCCAATCCACATTGCAACATCATGAACCCCATTTGAGCAATCGTTGAGTAAGCAAGCGTTTTCTTGACACTGGTCTGAGTCAACATCACCACGGCCGCAAAACACGCTGTGAATCCTCCGATGATCGCCAACGTCGTCAGCGCCCAAGGTGTTAGCGACACCAGCGGGCTGGTACGGATCATCAAGTATCCGCCCGCATTAACGATCCCGGCGTGCATCAGTGCCGACACTGGCGTCGGCGTTTCCATCGTTTGCGGCAGCCAAGTGTGAAACGGAAACTGAGCCGACTTCGTCACTGCACCAGCCACCAGCAAAAAGCTAGCTACCTGCATCGCTGGCGTGACCGTGGCCAGCGAGCCTGCGGCGGCGAACAGCTCAGCAAAATCAAGCGTCTTGAATTCGTGATAGATGATCGCGATCGCACCAATCAGGGCCGCATCGCCAAAACGACTGATTGTGAACTTTGTCCACGCGGCGCGTTTCGCGGCAGGTCGGTGCCCATAGTGCATCAGCAACTGATGCAATCCAAGACTCGTCATGACCCAAGCCACAACAAACATCAACAGGTTGCCCGAGATCACCATCAACGAAACCGAGCCGATCGTGAACGCGGTCCATCGAAAGTAACGGCCCTGTGTCGGTTCGCCATCGAGATACCGGATCGAATACTGACAGATCACCCAGCCCACAAAGCTGACCAGAGCCAGCATTAAGCTTGCGACACCGTCGTAATGAACTGAAGCCGCGATCGGTGGCTCGCCGGAAACACTCACCAACACCGAATGAATGACCGGCACCCATCCAGCCACATGGGCAATCGCAAACCCGCCCGCGATAGCGAACTGAAGTCCTGTGATCAGCGTTACAATTCGCCGAAACCCTCTGACACGTGAATTGACCCAATTGTTGGGCAGGCTGACAAGCGCGACTAGGATCGCGGCGGGAAGGCACAAAAAGATCGGAAACGCATCGCTCATTGCACGAACTCCAGTTAACGGATTCAGTTTCGCGAATCTTAATACACGAAACATATGTCGCAAATAGGACTTCGTCAGTTTTCTTCGAATCTCTTGAGGTTCAATGGCCTAAAATCGCAAAAACCGCTGTAAAACGCGGCAGCTTGGACCTGAAAATTGTTTCGTGAATTTACTTTCGTGAATTGGGCGATAAGCTTATTGGTAGATTGGCGGGTTGCATCTCGGAATTTCGACCCGACAGCCAGCACTGCGAGAACAACCCTAAAGGCGGGTACAAACGATGTCGAAAGTAACTTCTCAAGCTCAACCAGCGAGCAAGGCAGGCACAGCGGGCACAGCAGAGCCGACCAATCGCTGGACATTCCTGACCAATCACGCGCACGTCTTGATCCTACTGCATGGAAACCCAGACATGGTGCTGCGAGAAGTAGCGTTGCAAGTCGGCATCACCGAGCGAGGGGTTCAGCGAATCGTGCTGGACCTTGAAGAGGGCGGTTTTATCCGACGAGAAAAGGTTGGTCGCAAGAACCATTACCACGTGCTCACCGAGCAACGCCTACGGCATCCCATCGAAGCCCACCGCAGCATCGGCGACCTCTTCAAGCTGATCACCGGCTAACCTGCTAGCAGAGTGGTCCGTTGTTCGCATTGATTGATTCCACGGGAACACCAAACAGCAACTTTACCGATGGGCGTATCAGTACCAAGATCGTCAGCACGCCCAGAACGGTGCCAAACGGCATGAAGAAGCACTCAAGTCCCGCAATCACCAGACAATAAGTATGCCCAGTTCGACGACTGAGATTCCGGCCCGCAATCGCAATAAACGTCGCCAAAGCAAGGCCCATGACAATGAAGAGAAGCGGCAACAAAACGAACATCCACCCCATGAACGCGGGCGGCGGCCCCTGATCGCCCCCATCAAAAGCACCGGCCAAAATCGCGATTCCAACCGCAAGGTGAATCAACGGAAAAAGCGAGAACATACCAACCAGAGCGCTGACGATGTAATGAAAAATCGAGAGTAGGCTAAGCTGCTCGGCGTCTTGATTCGGGTTCAATTCCAAATCCTCTGGCGGTGGCAAAACGGAACGATCGTTTGTCTAGCAGCTTTCGAAGATGCCAACATTTTGGTGACTAAACACGAAGCGGCGGATCATGCCGCACGCGATTCGTCGGCACTCTAATCATCGGCGTTATCACGTCGCCGCGCCATTAGCGCCCTAGCGGCTTCACGCATGTCTTCAACGCTATCGGTCTCGTCGACAATCTCGACTCCCAACAGCGTCTCGATGCAGTCCTCGAGTGTGACCAGTCCCGAAGTACCGCCGAATTCATCTTTCACTGCAACGATGTGCTCCCGCTGCGCGGTCATGCGTTCGAGGATTGCGGCGACGCTTTCGTTTTCTTGCACTTCGCCGAGCGGTTTCATCAAATCCCCCAGCGTTCTTTCACCTTGTTCGTGATGCGATGCCTTTAAGATGGCATGCCGAGTCACGTGGCCGACCAAATGGTCCGAGTTGCCTTGATGCAGCGGGATCCGACTAAAACGAATTTCCGGATACTGTGCCAAAGCCTGGTTCACCGTCAGCTCGCGAGACAAAGTGAACATCACCGGCCGCGGAGTCATCACGTCGTGAACGGTGACTTGCCCAAGAGTCAGTAGATTACGGATCACAAGATTCTCGGCCGGATTTAAAACTCCAGCCGTTCCGCCAAGTTCGGCGGTCACCGCAAACTCGGCCCGGGTCATCACGGCGCCGTGACCGCCGCCCAGCGCCCGGCTAATCCACTGCAGCGGGATGATGACAGGCAACGTGATCCAGATCATCACCTGGATGGCCCACGCAGTGAACGGTGCAAGCCTCTTTGCGTAAGCAGCCCCTAAGCTCTTCGGAATGATCTCGCTAAGGACAAGGATCAGCACCGTGATGATGACGCTGCCCAAAGCGACCCATTCGCTGCCACCGATCTTCAGAATCTGAGCCCCGGTGCCCGCCGCGCCGATGGTATGAGCAATGGTGTTGAGCGTCAGAATGGCCGACAGCGGCCGGTCGATGTTGTTCTTCATCGCCCGTAGCTTCAGCCCAGACTTCTTGCCAGACTGTGCCAGCACTTCAATTTGCGAAGCGGGCAGCGAGAGGATGCCGGCCTCCAACAGCGAACAAAGAAACGACACGCCCACCGCAAGCGACAAGTAGAAAGCGAGCATGAACCATTCAAAGCCGGTCGCGTTGGGGATCGCTGCGGCGTCGACGGATGCAGGAACGATAGCAAGGATCGGGTAAAGCATGAGATATTTTGACCGAGCGCAGCGTGATGCCCCACCGGCAGTAAGAGTTAAAACGAGTTAGCGAATTTGCTGCTGCCAAAAGCAAAAGCGACAGCCTTGCGGTTGCAAAGAGTCACCGCGATTTCTACCAGTATCCGGCGTGTTGCAAAACAATGTTGGTCTGGGGGTCAAAGTAATAGTCGGCGCCGCCGCCATCGGATTGAACCGGGCTGTGAAAGTGTAACGCATCCGCAGGCACACCCCAATCGAGCCCGTCAAACGAGTAACCAAAACGCTCGCTCGCAACGGAGTCGCCATCACCAAGTTGGTCACGAGGAACGGCGGAACGGCCATCCGCTTCGGCCCACGATTCATCAAGGTACGCCGCCAATTCGTCAAGCTTGATCGTGTACCTCGCGCGATACCCCATCGCATATTTATCGATCGTAATGTCACGAGCTTCAGGTGGCAGATAGCGTTCGATCCTGAAGTCTTGAACTTCGGCGTAAGTCTCGTAATCAAAAACACCGAATCGATTTGAATCAAGAACCGAGCCAATCCCGGCACAGACGGGGATGAACGCAAGCAAGGCGACCAGCAGCGAAACGAAAGCGACCTTGCCGCGTCTCCACTTGAACAACGGTGCAACCACGACCGCCGTGACAATGAATCCGGCAAGAACCCAGAGCGTGATTTTTAGTGGCAGTATGATCGGCCAGAGCATGCTTCGACGGGACCATGCCCGGGTTCAGGGAATCGAAAGAGCGAAATATGGAATCGTGAAAACATTCAAGCCGCGTGTGCTGTGCGGCAAGTCAATCACAACCAAGATCCTCGACAAATCGCTGTCCTGGATAAACCCGATCGTAGTCCACCCCAAGTTGCTCGGAAATGATCCGCCGAACCTTCAGCGCGCGTCCGCGGTCGACACCCGGTGAACACCGCCGAATGAATTCATCTTCGGATATAGGCGGCCAGAGGTCACTGGATGGAAAACGAACTTTGACGCAGCACACCACTGCGACGGCAGCTGCGACAATCAGTGCGAAGATCAAATAGTACATGACGCTTGTCCCGAATCGGTTAGCCTCGAATCACAGTCGCTTGGGAAAACCAATATCGCAAGAAACATTCAACTGGCCAACGGCTGATGAAAACTCGACCACCCAAACTCCGGTGCATTAAATAGTTTTCGACGTCGCGTTTTCGAAAGCGAGTCAGCCGGCGGACAATTAAATTTTTCCGTAACTGGGCCCGCCAGGGTTCAGTTTGCGGCGAATCGAGCATGACTGAACCCTGGCGGGCCCAGCTACGGAAAATGCGACTTGCAAAGTCGGCTGACGAGGAATAACGCGATCGGGTCATCGTATTCGCGCAGATTGGTGTATTTCGCGGGCGAGATACTCAGTGACAGATTGCCCGCTAATGAAGCGAATTAACGCGAATCAGGGGAGTGCTGGTGTGGCGATGTCCGCCTGATGTCTCGGGAAGCTTCGTAGCTGGGCCCGCCAGGACTGCTGATTACCCGCGAGTCGTGTAGCACTTAGCCGCGGTAACCAAAAAAGAGGTTTCGGCTATAAGAAGAATGTGTGTCGAAAGAATCGGGCCGACAGGAGTTGAACCTGCGACCTCTTGACCCCCAGTCAAGCGCGCTACCAACTGCGCTACGGCCCGAAATTTGGTGAGGTTATTCTAATGAACGATCGGCGAGCTCGCTAGGTGACCTTACGGGAAGCGTGGCCGGGTTTTACTTTGGCCGTTTTACGGTCGCCGTATCTTGGATTGGAAATTTGATGAGTTTTGCAGATCGATTGGCTGAGGCAGTTCAAACATCGGGATCGGTCACCTGCGTCGGCCTGGATCCGCGGAAATCGCAATTGCCGGCGACGCTTCGCGATAGTGTCTCGACCGACTCGCCCGACGCCTGGGCTGCGGCCTATACCCAGTTTTGTACTGAGATCATTGACGTCGTCGCCGGCCGCGTCGCCTGCGTGAAGCCTCAGGCGGCATTTTTTGAACAGCTTGGGCCGGCCGGAATGGTGTCGCTTGGACAGGTGATCTCGTACGCTCGCAAAGTCGGGCTGTTGGTAATCACGGACGGAAAACGCAACGACATTGGCAGCACCGCGACCGCTTACGCGGACGCTTACCTTGGCACCGATAGCCCTTGGGGAAGCGACTCGTTGACTGTCAGTCCCTACTTGGGCCGCGATTCGTTGGAACCGTTTGTCGAGGTCTGTGACGCTCGCGATGCTGGCATTTTCGTGCTGGTGAAAACATCCAATCCCGGCGGCGGTTTGCTGCAGGACCGAGTCTGTGACGGCAAAACCATTTACGCGTCGGTTGCCGAGCTGGTCAGCGAGCTGAATTCGACTCGGATCGGCAAGTCCGGTTACGGGCCAGTCGGCGCGGTGGTCGGTGCGACGTACCCCGAACAGCTAGCCGAGCTGCGATCAGCGATGCCGGGCGCATGGATTCTGATTCCTGGATTTGGAGCCCAGGGAGGCTCGGCCGACGACGTGAAGGCCGGCTTTGACGGTTCGGGATTGGGCGCGGTGGTGAACAGTTCGCGGCACATCATTTTTGCCCACTCGCGACCGGAATACAAAGACAAATTCGGCGACGTTAAGTGGCTTGATGCGGTTTCGGCGGCGACCGACGAGATGAACGCTCAGCTGCGGTTCTAGCTGGCCAGGCAAACCATGCAGTTAAAACCGCGGAGAGTTGAATCGATCTGATCTTGCCTCGAGTTTCCCATTGCCGGTATAGCCACAGTGAGACTTATCTGTGGAGCCGATCCGACGGGAACCAAAACGATGCGCCGCCTAGCCATTTTCCTAATTCTAAGCACGATCTCTAGCCTTGGTTTTGCCCAGGGCGGATTGGGCTTGCCCGGTGGCACCAGCGCTGCGGTTCCACGGATCAGTGACACACCGCCGAGCATGCAGAACCCCGCCGCGAAACGGCTGCCGGGCAATGCCTTTGGCGATTCCAATGCTGCCGCAACCAACTCATTTGGCGTCGTCTCAAACGGCGGTAAACTGCCTCGCACGGCCGGCCAAGAACACCGCGTCTACGACTTACGTCCATACTGTGGTTACCTGACCAAACACGACCACCCCGAACAGGCGATCATCGATTGGGTGCTTCGCGAGACCGGTACAGACGTTTGGTTCACCGCACCGTTTGGATTCATGAGCGCCGATCGCGAATCGCTGTCGGTCTACCACACTCGCGAGATGCATGAAGTCATCGCAGGCGTCGTCGATCGATTCGTCGCCGGCGAAAAAGAACCTCAGGTGATGCACCTTCGCGTCCTGACGGTTGGCAATGCGAACTGGCGTAGCCGGGCTCATACATTGATGCAGCACGTCAGTGTCGACTCACCGGGCGTGCAAGCATGGTTGCTGAGCAAAGAGAACGCCGCACTGGTGCTGAACATGCTTCGCCAACGCACCGATACTCGCCAAGTTCACGACCTGAACATTGTCACGTACAACGGCCAAACTGAAACACTGGCCAGCACACGCGGCCGAAACTATGTCCGCAATATTCGGCCAGCCCCGCAGGCATGGCCGCCATACGAACCGGAAACCGGCGAAGTCCAGGAAGGCTACCGATTGTCGCTCAGCCCGCTGCTGAGCACTGACGGCCGCGCGATCGATTGCATGATCAAAGCTGAAATCGATCAGGTCGACAAACTGAATCCCGTCGATTTGGAACTACCACTTCCTAACAACCAAGTCCACCGCGCCCGCATCGATGTGCCACAAGTTGTCAGTTGGCGTCTGCACGAACGATTTCGTTGGCCATCGGACATGGTGCTGCTGTTGTCATGCGGCGTCATCGCCAGCCCTGAACGGGCCCAATCGGCGGTTCCGATGCTGAACATGAGTGCGTTTACGGGCTCCACCGCCGGCCGAGCCGATGCGTTGATGTTCATTCAATTCAGCGGCGACGCGTCCGAAAACTTATCGTCGACTCTGGCCCCGTCGACCACCGTGCCTCAGGTCGCAACTCAACCGGGCGGAGCAAACCGAGGTCGATATTAGGAGCTACCTGACCACGCCGTGGATGTCGCTGTGTATTGAGGTTGAGTTATAAACTCCCACAATTTCCCCTACCGTTGGTCTTTCCAGCCGGTGTGGACAGTGTTCCGGCGAGGGATTTCTGCCTGTCCCAGCCCTGGACTAGCTCCGCATGGTCGATCGGCGGTTTGCCGTTTAGAATGCCGAGCCACACTGGTCCGTCCGTCTCGCTTTCACGTCGCAATCGTCCATGGCAAACTCTTCGTCTCGCCGCGTCGTCATCACTGGTCTTGGTGTTGTCAGCCCGCTGGGCAACGACCCAGACACCGTCATCGCTGCGCTGCGAGATGGCACCAGCGGAATCCGTCCGTTGACCCAGGTCCCGCAAGGCGTTTTGTGCATCGACCATGGCGCCGAAGCCGTCGGGTTCACCGGTGACATTTCGGACTACGGCCCGATGGAAAAAGCACTTGCCCGCACGATCAAGAAGGGCAGCAAAGTGATGTGCCGCGAGATCGAGATGGGTGTCGCGGTGGCCCAACTTGCGATTGGCGACGCTGGCATCACCGCAGAAAACCGTGACCGCGACCGAACCGGTGTTCTGTATGGATGCGACTACATCATGTCGCTGCCCGAAGAGTTCGCTGCTGGCATCAAAAAGTGCTTGGACGAGAACGGGAATTTCCAATTTGAAAAATGGGGGCAAATCGGCAAACCCGAAGTCAGCCCGCTGTGGTTGCTGAAGTATCTGCCCAACATGCCGGCCAGCCACATCGCGATCTACAACGATCTGCGTGGCCCCAATAATTCGATCACCGTACGGGAAGCCTCGGCCGGTGCGGCGATCGCCGAAGCCTATTCGACAATCCAGCGTGGTCACGCCGACGTGTTGGTGGTCGGTTCGACGGGTTCACGAATCCACCCGCTGCGAACGCTGCACGCATCACTGCAAGAAAAACTCGCCGCCGACCAATCCGACCCAACGACGATGTCTCGTCCATTCGATCAGTCTCGCGACGGCAGCGTTGTGGGTGAGGGTGCGGGGGCGCTGGTTTGTGAATCGATGGAGCACGCTGAAGAACGCGGCGCGACGATCCTTGGCGAAGTGGTCGGTTATGCCAGCAGCGCGGTCGGGCCGTCGAAAGGTTTCGAGGACTCATTTTTGAAGCAAGCTATCGTCAACGTGTTGCGAGGCGCGTTGGGGGACGCCGATCCAAAATCGATTGGACACATCCACGCTCACGGACTGGGTACGATCGAGTGCGATCGGCAAGAAGCCGAAGCAATCGCCGAAGTCTTCGGTAACCCCAGCGAGCAACCGCCGATCACAACGGCTAAGGGACACATGGGCAATCTGGGCGCTGGTGGCGGAATGGTCGAAGTCATCGCCAGCTTGAAGGCGCTCGGCGGCAACCTGTTTCCAATCCGAAATCTGACCAACCTGGATGCGGCCTGCCCAATCAACGCGTGTGTCGACACGACAACGCCGGCAGGAACTAGTTTCATCAACGTCAACGTGACACCGCAAGGCCAAGCATCGGCAACTCGAATCGCGTTGCTATAGAAAAACGCAGTGCTGCCAAAACTCTGTGACAGCTAGGCAGTTATTGGCCGTGGTGTCGGCGGTTGAACAAATCCGGACTGAACGGATCGCTAACCACTGGCATTCGGCTGGGCGCGGTCGGATGCTCAACCGATTCAGCAGACGGGCTGAGTTCGGGTCGAGCGATTTCAGCAGCAGTCTGGATCGGGCGTTCGGCAACGTAAGCGGCTGGATTCGATTGTGCCCCGCTCGACTGTGCCGCTGGGGTAAGCAGCGGCCCTAGATCTGGACCAGAACCGGCATCGGCGACTTCGAACGCAGCCTTGATTTCAACTGATTCGTTCTGGCTCTTCCCGACCACGGTCAGCCAAAGTGTCAGTGCCTCGATCGACTTGGCATGTCGCAGATCGAGCGGTGCGTCAGAGCCACCGTGAGGCGAGACAGCTTTCTGCAAAAGCACGCTGTTGGCCGGCGTCTGATTGTCGATAAACGCAAGCGAAGCAGCCAAGTTTTCTCGCGTCATTCGGGCCGATGCACGAGCTCCCAAACCGGGGACCATCATCGACCAAGGTCGACCCGATGTGTGATCGTGACATGATCCGCATCGATTCATCAGAGTTGGCTGAACATTGGCGGCGAAAAATTGCAACATCGCCAAATCAACGCCGCTCATAGCGGCGGCGACGGCTTGATGATCGACCTGTTCGACTTGTTCGCTGGACTGAGTGTCGTACTGAATCACTGGTGCTGAACGTGGATTGGGCGAGTGGGCTCGGTCGATATGTGCCTGAATCGAGGCGACTTGCAGATTGGTGGGGTCGATCGCTCGAGCGGCATCGAGCTCGATCGCCGCTTCGGCAAACAAGTCGTACCGGACACACCATCGTGCGTCTTGCAGGTGCGTCGACAAGTCGGATCGGTGTCGATGGTCCACGCGGTACCGATACAGATCGCGCAGCGACGGTGCCCAACAAGCAACTTGCTGTCGAGGCAATTGAAGTTCAGCATTCTGGCCGCCACGAACGACCACAAATTGGCCGACCTGGTGAGCCTGGCCAAACAATACGTTGTCGTTGCGAAGCAGAACACATGCGCGATCAACGCCAGACGCAGTTTCTAACGGAACTGCAGCGGCGGACTGAAATTCGGGCTGGATCAACGGAGATTGCGCCAAGACCGTCGCACTCGGTCCGAGCACGATCGCAATCAACGCCGCTTTTTGGATACTTGATTTCGCCATAGTAATGGCGGAAGTACCAACATTGGTGGGTTTGCGTCAATGCGACTCGATTGAAACGATAGCAAACAATGACGCACCGCACACTTGCCGGAATTACTAGCTGCTAACGGGGCCGAGACCTTCTGGCAGAATGCCATCGGCGACTTCGTCTTCCCACTCGTCCATCAACGGCCAGCCCTCGGCAAGCGTGCCAAAGTCAGCCATTTTCAGATAGCCCTTTACACGGTCGATCGTGCGATTCATGAATTCGGGCTCATTCGCAAAGATTGGACCGTGGCTCGGCGCCAACCATTTAACGCCGCTATCGCGAATTCGCTCGAGAGATTTGACAAACGCCTTGATGTCGCTGCCGTGGTGCGCGTCGATGGCTCCAATGCAACCATCGCGATAAATGTTGTCACCGCTCAACAGCACATCGCCCATGCGGAACGCTAGCTGGCTGTCGGTGTGTCCCGGCGTGTGCCAAACTTCGATCTCGAGCGATCCAACCTTGATGATGTCGCCGTCGTTGACTTGGTGTTCGATATCGACCGGCGGCATTTCCAGTTTCAAATTTTGAGCCGTGATCTCGGCCAAGGTGATCAGCGTGTCGCCGGTCCGCAGTGGCTCGACCGCTTTCGGGTGCGCCGTCACGGTTGTCTTCAAGATTGCCTTTGCTTTTGCCAATCCTTGGATGTGATCGACGTCGGCGTGAGTCGCCACCAACGTCTTGCAGCGGGACAGCGGGAAATCGAGTTGGCGGATGATCTCTACGAAACTATCAACGGTTTCTTCGTATCCGATATCGATCAACAACCATTCATCGGCGTCGTAAACCAAGTAGACATTGCATCCCAGCACTTCCCCGGCTTGGAAATTGAGTTCAATGACACCAGGAAAAAGGGGTTTGCGATTCAACATATTGAGCGATCGTCACGAAACATGAAAAGAGATGATAAGGTCAACCGATGGTAGGGCATTGTAGGAAGTTGACCGCTAAAGCGAGAACCCAACACCGGAATGTCGTTATGGGTCACAGCAGATCCGCCAATCCCTCGCAGTAGGTCGGGAATTTCAACCTTGGCACCAAATCCGACTTCATCCGCCGATTCCAGATCCGCTTGTTGCTGTCCGATCGCATCCGCGGCGAAGCGTCGGCCGGCGGGCTGGTGAACGTGGGCGGGGCGGCCCCGACCTGGATCGCAATTTGCCGGTAAAAAGCCGATCGCTTGACCGGCTTGTCGTCGCTGACCAGATACATCCGCCGACTTCTTGGCTGCCAACTGGCCATCACCGCCGCGGCTCCGTCATGAACGTGAATCAAGTTCAAGTGTCCATCGCCTGGCATCGGAATCGGTCGTTCAGCGATCACGTCGGCCGACCGAGGCACCCGGCCAGGGCCGTAGATCCCCGAAAACCGCAAAATCGTCCAAGGCGAATCCGGTCGCATGCGATGCAGAAGCGACTCGGCCTGCAAATGAACACGCCCTCCCGCCCGACTAGGCCAGGCCGGTGACGTTTCGTCGACCCAACGGCCATCGGTTTGATGATAAACCCCGGTGGTGCTGATGTAGCAAACGTCCGTCTCGGCCGGCAAAACTCGCAATAAATTAGCAAAACCACCGACCTGTGAGTCGAACCGAGACATGCCGCTCGACGCGTCGTAGCTGACCGCCACCAAGACTCGGTCGACCTGGGGCAGGTCCACCAATGTCCGCCGATCGGTCCAATCCATTCGCACAGGATGGACGGATGTGCCGCTCATTTCATTGATTTTTTCCTTTTTTCGCGACGTCGCCCAAACTTGGTCGCCCGACTGGACCGCTAGTTGAGCCACCCTCTTGCCCAGAAATCCGTGGCCGACGATCAGAGTCCGTTTCGTAGAGTTCGGTTTCATGGCGGTTCGGTTTCATGGCGGTTCGGGGGATTGAGCAGAATATTAGGTGAGATGATTCTAGGCACCCTTTTTTCCAAGCGGCGGGGACCGAGTACAATTTGCAATCAGGATACAATGAGGCGAACCCGTTAGGCACTTCAGTTTTTCGAGAGCATTCTTGCGCTTACTAAGTCCAACACTATCGACGATTCGACTTGACGCTTCGATGAGCGGCCAGGATGACTTGCACCAGCACGAAGCGGCTTACTCGAAAGCGGCGCGGACCGCCGCGACGTGGTTGTGGATTGTTGGGATTGTGATCAGCACCGCCGGCTTGTCGCCCGCCGCCGCCCAGACGAATCTCGCGCCGCCGTCGCCCGTACCATCGATAGGAATCCCGGACGCGTACCCGCCTGGCTACGGAAACCAACCGTTACCTTCGCCCAACAATGAGTTTGGCCAGCCGAGTGTTTCGCCGCCAGGAATTTCTTCGTCGAACTTTAACTCAGGTGGCACGTTAGTTTCCGTTCCTGGCGAACTGCAATCACTGCTCAGCTCCGGCGGCGTTCCCTCCAGCGTCGCCCAGTTGCGTTTGATGGAAACTCAGCAGACCAAAGTTTCAAAACTTGCAGACTCTTGCACCGTCAGCGTCCAGATTGGACCGGCACAAGGATGCGGTGTCATCATCACCGAAAGTGGCTTCATCCTGACCGCAGCTCACGTTGCGATGCGTCCCAACAAATTGGCGATGGTGACGATGTCCGATGGACGAACCGTCCGTGCCACCACCCTTGGCATGAACCGCAACGTCGATGCTGGACTGATGAAGATCGAACCCAACCAGAACGGTGGCCGCCCTTGGCCGCATGCCTCGCTCGGAACAAGCAAAGACTTGGTCGCGGGAATGTGGTGCATCGCGACCGGACACCCTGGCGGCTACGACCCGGAACGCAGCACAGTGACCCGAGTGGGCCGAATTTTGCGAGTACGCGAGGGCGCGATCGAAACCGATTGCGCGTTGATCGGCGGCGATAGTGGTGGTCCACTGTTCGACCTTAGCGGCCGATTGATTGCGGTGCACAGCCGAATCGGGAACGATGTCGCCGAAAACCTTCACGTTCCAATCGACTTCTATGGCACATCGTGGGATCGAATGCGGCAAAACGATGCCTGGGGTTTTTTGCCCGGGTTCCGTCCCGTCTTGGGTGTCACGGGCAGCCCGAGTTTAACGCGAGCAGTTATCGAAATTGTTCGCACTGGATCGCCTGCCGAAGAAGCCGGCATGCAGGTGGGTGATATTATCGAGCAATTTGGCGACGTCGTCATTAGCGACTTTGCTTCGCTAAAATCAGCGGTCGCTGACACAATGCCAGGAGAGCGAGTCTCCGTTTGGTTGAATCGTTCGAACGATCGAATACGAGTGAGTGTGGAAGTCGGTCGTGCCGACTAAATCTATCGGACTTCGCACAAGTCAGAGGACCGTTCTGTCTATGAAAACATCAGCAATCATGAATCTCGTATCAAAACGCAGTCTTCGCTGGATGGTGTCGACGTTGCTGTTCATGGCGTCGTCGACATTGGTAACATCCACGTCGACGTCACCAGCCAACGCCGATGAACGCCGCGACAACGCCGATATGACTCGGTTGATTCGGCCGATCTCGGATTCCGTCCAGTACTCGGTTGCCCAAGTCCTTAGCGGTGGACGCCCAGTGGCACTGGCCACGATCGTTTCGTCAGATGGCTATTTGTTGACCAAACGTAGCGAATTGAGCGGCGATCCGATCCGAATTCGGCTGTATGACGGCCGTCTGTATCCCGCCCGCGTCGCCGCCGTTCGTCGCCGGAACGATCTGGCCCTGCTTCGCATTGACGCGCCAATCAAGTTGACGCCATTGGAGATGGAAGACTACTTGCCACCGGTGGCTAGCTTCCTGATCAGCCCCGGCCGAACCGGGCGCCCCGTGGGGATCGGCGTGCTTGGCGTCCAACCACGAAAGATCGAACACAAAGGTCGGCTTGGCGTGTTGCTAGTCGACAACGCGGACGGCCGCGCGCTGGTCGACGAAGTCCATCCGAACAGCGGTGCCGATTCAGCGGGTGTCGCACGAGGTGACTTGATCGTTGCAATCAACGGTCATCGCGAAGTCAGCAAGAACAGTGTGATGGAAACGCTTCGCGGCATGTTCCCGGGTGAAGACGTGCGACTGACGATCTTGCGTCCCGGCAAGACCCAAGGACTCGAGACCATGGAAATGGATGCTCGGATTCGTGATTTGAACATGATGCGAGAATCCGAAAACGACTCGCGAGTCAACGGTCCGCGAAACGACCGACTCAGTGGATTCGATCGCGTCATCCAGCACGATACGGTATTAGATCCCGATGAGTGCGGCGGTCCGATCTTGGACACGTCGGGCCGAGTGATCGGCATCAACATCGCCCGCGCCGGTCGCGTTGTCAGCTACGCCCTGCCATCGTCACTCGTCATGACTGAACTGGCCAGCATGCTGCAAGAAACTCGGCGTGCCGAGTAATTTGCCAACACCTATGCGGCATCGCTGACGCTCAAAGAATCTTTTGCAGGATCGCTAAGTCGATCCACTGATTGTCCAGATTGCCGATCTCTTTTTGAACGCCGACCAACTCATAACCGTGGCGGTAATGGAACGCCATGCTGCGTTGGTTCGTCGCGATCACACGAGACATCAAATGATGAACCTGACCGTCACGGCATCGCTGCTCGACATCCACGATCAAAGAATTGGCGACACCCTTTCCGATCGCTTCAGGCGATAGATAAATCGCCCATTCAAGGCTCATACGAAACCCGTAGCGAATGCTGAACTGGCGAGCAGATGCCCATCCGAGCATTTGTTCACCGTCGACACAAACCACCCAGGTCTCGGGCGATTTGATCAGCAGTAATTCACTGACCTGGGTTGCAGTCCAAGGCAATACGTCGAACGTCGCACCACCGGCAAGCACATGATGGTTGTAAATGTCTGCGATCGCCCCCGCATCGGTATGCACCGCTGCCCGAACGATCCGCCCAGCCGACTGGCCGACACTTGACTGGTGATTGCTTACTGATTCGCACACGTTGGGGATTCCTTGCCCGTTTGATTCCATAGCCATCGAATTTCTTTTTCAATCAACGCCTCTTGTTCCGGCGACGCGATACCCGCGTGTTTAAGACCGGAAAGCTTGACGACTCGCCGGTCACCGGCATAGCAATCGATCAGCTCATCTTGAATTGACGGTGGAACCAGTTCATCTTTCTCGGACTGCATGAAAACGGCGGGCAACGACACCTGCGGCGCGGTTTTCATCGCATTCATCTCGTCACTAAGACTTTCCGCAATCGACCGCACCCTTTGTCCAAGCGGATATTGGCGAGCGATCCGCATCACCACAGGAATCAGCGGTGGCGGGTTCCGCAACACCAAACCGGCTGACGCATCGCCGCAATCCATCGTCGCCGCGACATGTAGCGCAACGTTGCACCCGAGCGAATTGCCACACAACCAGATTACACCTGGTACGACGCTACCGGCTTGGACAACATTGCGAAAGAAATGCTGGGCCGCGATCGCGATCGACTGCAAACTGGCTCGTCCTTCGCTGCGACCGTATCCCGGCGGATTCCATGTCCAGACCTCGCCGCGCACACCGTCCAACATTGAAACCGGCGTCATCGACGACCGTTCAGCACGACCGGCCGTGCCCGGAAACTTCAAAACCAACAAATCGGCTGGACCGTCGTCGTCGAAATTTCGCTGCACGAAACATTCCAGCGATCGACCGCAAACATCCATCATCACCCGAGTCTGCACGCCATGCGGGATATGCACTCGTGAAGGGCGCAGCACCATCCGATCGAGCAGATAACGACGAAACGATTGAAGCGGCTTGCCCATAGTCGGCTCCGTAGAACCCTTCGGCCTTAGTGAACGCGTTGTCCGGGCTTGGCACCCTCGTCGATGCCCAAGACGTAAACTTCGGCACCGCCAGGGCCGGATGCCGTGACCATCCCCTCGCTTAGTCCAAAACGCATTTTACGCGGTTTCAAGTTAGCGACCATCACGACCAATCGGCCGACCAGAGCTTCGGGCTCGTAGGCTGCTTTGATTCCCGCGAAGACCTGACGACGCTCGTCGCCACCAAGGCTTAGCGTCAACTTCAACAATTTGTTCGCTTCTGGCACATGCTCGGCAGCAATCACTCGCGCAACTCGCAGATCGACCTTCGTGAAATCATCAATCGAGATTTCGTCGGCAAGCGGTTCGTCCTTCAACGGCTGATCGCTGTCGTTGTACTGTGCTGCAGCATCAGCGATCGCGTCACCAGCGGCATCGGCATCCGCAACTTCTTTACTCTCGTCAATCATCTTCTGTAATTCCTCGGGGTTGAGTCGGTCTAACATGCGTTCAAATTTGGCGACGGGTGTTCCCAGCAGCGGCGTCTTGCTTTGGTCCCAGTGCGTGATCGAATCACCCAGCAAGCGTTCACACTGGCCGGCCAATTCAGGCAACACGGGCGCCAAGTAAATCGCCAATTGCCGGAACAAGTTCAGCGCGATCGTGCAGACGTCGCGAAGTTCGCCTTCACGAGCTGGGTCTTTCTTCATTTCCCATGGCTTGGCGTGTTCAACGAACGGGTTAGCGGCGTCGGCCAGTTCCATGATCTTTCGAGTTGCCCGGCTGAAGTCACCGGCTTCGTAAGCCGCCGCGATTTCATCGCCCGCTTCGGCGGCATTCTTGAACAGCCCGCCATCGTCAGGATAAGTAGCGGCCAATCCCGTTTGACCTGCAAACTTGCCCACTCGGCTAGCCAAGTTGACCACCTTGCCGACCAAGTCGCTGTTCACTTTGTCAGCAAATTCTTCGATGCCCAAATCCAAATCTTCGACGCGAGTCGAAAGCTTGGTTGCATAGAAGTATCGCAGGTACGACGGATGGGCGTACTTCAAATAGCTTTCCGCCGACACAAGCGTGCCATCACGCTTGGACATTTTCTTGCCATCGACATTCAAGAATCCGTGGATGTGCACCTTCGTTGGAAGACTAAATCCGGCCGTCTTCAACATCCCTGGCCAAAACAGAGTGTGAAAATACGTGATGTCCTTGCCGATGAAGTGGTGGATTTCGCAATCGTCGCTCTTCCACCAATCGTCAAGTTTTTCGTTGTTGATTTCGCACCACTGCGCCGTGCTGGCGATGTACCCGATCGGTGCGTCGAACCAGACGTACCAAAAGTTACCTGGAGCATCAGGGATTTCAAAACCAAAATACGGTGCGGGACGGCTGATGTCCCAGTCGCGAAGCGCGTCGGCCAAAAAGTGGCCTTTCAAATAGTTGGCAATCTCACTTTGCAGTGCATCGCCGGATTCCACCCAATCGGCCAAAAAACCGTGCAACTTTTCAAGCTCGACAAACAGGTGATTTGCCGCCTTCATCACCGGCGTCGCACCACTGAGCGTACTCTTGGGATCGATCAAATCCGTCGGTGCATAGGTATGACCGTTGTTGCAGTTGTCGCCCGCTTGGTCGGTCAGGCCACACTGAGGACAGGTACCACGGACGAAACGATCGGCCAGGAACGTTTCGGCTTCGGGGTCGAACAGTTGCTCGATCGTACGTTCGACGATCAGATTCGCATCACGCAGTGACTGCCAAATCTGGTGACACAGATCGCGGTTCGCTTCGCTGTTGGTGCTGCCGTAGTGATCGAACTCGATGCCAAATCCGGCAAAGTCACGCTGGTGCGACTCGCTCATCGCGGCGATCAATTCTTCTTCGCTGCGGCCTTCTTTCCGAGCACGGATCATGATCGCGGTGCCGTGCGTATCATCGGCACAAATGTACAGACATCGGTTCCCACGCAGTTTCTGAAATCGCACCCAAATGTCGGTTTGGATGTATTCGACCAAGTGACCGATGTGGATCGGACCGTTGGCGTAGGGAAGAGCGCTGGTGACGAGAATTTTTCGTGTCATGGAAGTCGCATGTCAATTTCGGAATGAGCCCCGAACGAATTGGGGGATCGGGATTGTAGTCGTCTTGCCCAAACTCGACGACGTGTGTTGTTTTTTGGCAAAACCTGTTTCTTTCGCGAATAACGCCAGCTTTTCTTGCGAAAAACGTCCGTGAAACACGAAAAAACTAAAGTTCCGCCGACCTCGCGACTCATTGCACTTGCCGCGCGGGTACCGCTTGCGGCACTATCGCCGTCGGCACCCGCAAAAGGTGGGTGACTTTTCGGCATTGGGCGATCGGCAGGATGCAGGCCGCCCAAAACGTTTGAATCGAAATCTCCGACACTGGTCCACGGAGGGACGCACGTGACGAGGCTGATGTTCGCATGGGCAGCAACTGTAGGGTTGCTCGCCGTCACACTGATGAGTTCGGTTGCCACAGCCGCCGACGCCATCTTGATTGAGTTTTCATCGTCGCATTGCGTGCCTTGCCAAGCAATGAAGCCGGTGTTGGCCCAACTTGAACGAAGCGGAGTCCCCATCCGTCACGTCGATGTGGCCAGCGAGCCCGCTGTCGCATCGCGTTACGGCATCCGCAAAACGCCGACCTTCATCGTCGTGTCAGGCGGCAAAGAAGTCACTCGGCTGGTCGGTATCCAAACGTTCGATCAACTGCAACGAGCGATCGCGACCGATCCGTCTGGTCCACTGTTCGCCACCGGCGCTGTCAAACGTTCGTTCGATGACATCCCCGCACCGCAGACTCGGCTAGCTCCAGTTGGATCCCAACTTGGATCCTTCCAATCGCGACCAGCACCGACCGATCCGCTATTTGGACAACCCACCCCCCCTAGCAATCCCAACACGCTCGTTGCCGCGGCCGCCCCAAGCAACAACATACGTAGTGAAGCGATGCCGAACATGTCCGCGGCCGACGCCGTGCAACGCGCCGAGGCGGCAACGGTCCGGTTGCGAGTCCACGATGGCAAAGGCTACGGCGCTGGCACCGGCACGATCATCGATACTCATGGCGAAGACGCCTTGGTGCTGACTTGTGGTCACCTGTTCCGCGACAACGAAGGCAAAGGAAAAATCGAAGTCGACATTTTTGTCGGCGGCGAAGTTCGAACGGTCTTGGGCGAGGTCATCGACTTTGACGCCGACACTCGCGACATCGCATTGGTCGCGATTCGCCCTGGATTTCCAGTTCACCCGGTCAGTGTGGTAAGCCTGGACGAATTGCCGCGCAACGGCCAAACCGTGTTCAGCTTTGGCTGCGATCGCGGCGACGACCCATCGCGGCGTGATACAAGAATCACCGGCATCAACAAATACAATCAACATCTCGGTGCCTCGAATATCGAAATCGACGGAGCACCGATCGATGGTCGCAGCGGTGGCGGACTATTCGACGAACAAGGTCGACTGGTCGGCGTCTGCAACGCAGCAGATTACAAGAATGACGTTGGAATCTATGCCGGATCGGGTGCCGTCCAGTGGCAACTCGACCGCGTGAACCTATCGCACCTGTATCAGCCCAACCCGGCCGCATCGGTTGCGTCAGCACCCCAAACACAAAACCAGTCACCACAAAATCCGCCGGCCGACCGAATCGCGAGTCTGCCAAACGGAGTCCAGCAAGATTTTGGACAAGTCATGCAGGCATCGGCGATCAGCAGCGACCAAGAAGTCATCGTCATCGTTCGCGACCGCAACAATCCGGGCGCCAAATCCCAAGTGATGACCCTGCGAGAACCAACCGCAGACCTAATGCAAATGATCCAGCGTCACGCCCGTTAAACGGCTTGAGCAGTTCACGGTAAAAAAGAACAGTTCGCACTCATCTGACAAAAACTTGCGGACTTTGGCATGGTAAAGTAATCGCCGTTGGCGGACTAATCCTACTTTTGCCCTGCGTACCCCGAGTCATTTCATGCGTTTCGTTTTGCTTGCGGCACTGAGTCTTGTTAGCGTGTTTCTTCATGCCCAAGAAGTTGCCAATATTGTTGCCAGTGATGCAAAAGTAGAATTGGTGGGTAACGGATACTCGTTCACCGAAGGGCCGAACGCAGATGCCGATGGCAACGTCTACTTCACCGACCAGCCGAACGATCAGATTGTCTTCTATGACTTTGCGACGGGGAAAACATCGACCTGGATGCAACCGGCCGGCCGCAGCAACGGTCTGTACTTTGTCGCTCCACATACGTTGATCGCCTGTGCCGACGGCAACAACGAACTTTGGACGATTGACGTCAACACAAAACAGCCCAAGGTCTTAATTGACCAAGTCGATGGCCGACGCTTTGGTGGTCCCAACGATTGCTGGGTCGATTCGGATGGCTCGATCTATTTCACCGACCCATTGTACAAGCGACCTTACTGGACGCACACGATTCCCGATGACAACCCGCGCGGCGTGTACCGTTTATCAACCGACGGCACACTGACGCGGATCGCCGACGATTTGGTTCAGCCCAACGGCATCATTGGCGACGTGAAAAACCGAACGCTCTATGTGGCGGACATCGGCGACAAAAAAACTTACCGATACGACATCGCCGAAGACGGATCTTTGACGAATCGAAAATTATTTTGCCAATCCGGCAGCGACGGTATGACCATCGACGTCGAGCGCCGCATCTATCTGACCGGATCGGATGGAGTGACCGTTTATGCCCCTTCGGGTGAAAAGGTCGCAACGATTCCCGTGCCTCGAGGATGGACTGCGAACGTGACGTTTGCCGGCCCCGAAAACAAGCACTTGTTCATCACGGCGCAAGACAGCGTGTTCACGATCAAAACGACGACGCAAGGTTTGGCAAAGGGAATGTAGTTTCCTAGGCCGACTTTGGTGGCCGATAATGATTCGCTAGCACCGCCAAACTGATCAGCCAAGTCGTACCGAACATGATCGGGGCATAAGTCGGCGCCAGCGCGGTCAACATGGCCGTGCACTCGAAGGCGACACCCAAGATCGCCGCTCCGCCCCAAATGTGCCCACTCATCGCGATAAAACCGAACCCGCTTAGAGCTGACGCGATCGAGAACAAACGGGTTTGGTCGATGTCACCGAGGACAAGCAACACGTTCATCACCGCCAGCGTGGCCAGGTAGCCCAACCAAATCGAATAGACGGGACGCTCAGCGACGGTTCGCGGTGCCAGCCCACCGCCACGGGCGCGTGAAATGATCGCCAAGATCAAAACGAACATCACTAAACGAGGCGACCAGAACGCGAACCACCGCGGATAATCAAGCTCGCCAAGGATGAACATTGCGGCGTGAAACACAAAGATCGTGGCGCCCAACATCAACAGCGTCCGGCTCCAGTTGACGAAGTGACTTTGATGTTGGTCCCGGCGAATCTCGCGTGCCACCCGATCGATCAAACCGCTGCCCTCGGCACTGGTCGTTTCGCCGATCAAGAACTTGTCCAAATCGTCGGCCAGTGCGTCAGCATTGACATAACGCTGGTCGGGTTCGAAACGAATCGCTTTCAAACAGATCCGTTCCAAGACCGGTGACACATCGCGTCGATAGTGCCGCGGTGCCTCCGGTTCATCTTGCAGCACACTGCGAAGTACTTCGGCAGCGGACGTTCCTTCGTGTGGCGGTCGCCCCGTCATGAGCGCGTAGAGAATCGCGCCAAGCGAATAAATGTCCGACGACGCTTCGCTGTCGCCTCGCCCACACGCTTGTTCAGGACTCATGTAATGGGGTGTTCCCAAAACTTGGCCCGTCCTAGTGACTAACGTTCCTTCGCGGTGCCATTTGGCCAGCCCAAAGTCCGTGATCAACGGCCGGCCGCCTTCGCTCAATAGGATATTTTCCGGCTTCAAATCACGGTGGACGATTCCGGCGCGGTGAGCGTAAGCGACCGCACGAGCGATGTCGCGAACCGTCCGTGCGGCGATCTCGTCATCGAAATTTTTGGTGTCGACGCGATGCTGTAAGGTTGGCCCTTCGACCAGCGTCATCGAAAAGTACTCGTAGCCCTCCCAGGATCCGATTTCATGGATCGCGATGATTCCGGGATGATGCAGCCGTGCCGCGGCTTCGGCTTCGATGTGGAACCGCGTTCGTTCTTCGCGACTGGCCAAGACACCGCTGCTAATCAGCTTCAGCGCGACTGGTCGGTCCAGCCCTTGTTGGCGAGCTCGATAGACGACCCCCATGCCGCCGCGAGCAATCTCGGCCTCGATTTGATAGGGGCCAACCCGGGTGCCAGCCAACGAAACCGGTGCCGCTGGCTGTGACTCGCCGAACCATTCTCGATTGCGAAAAAAGCTCTTCAGGTCGGACGAATACTGCGGATAGGCACGCAAATAGTCGGCCGGATCGGGTTCCTGGCCCTGCTCAATTCGCTCTAGATAGTCGGCCATGACGGACTCAAAGTCCGGCAATCCCTGCGGCAAAGTGCTCATATTCCGATTATGTCAGATTCCAGCCCCAAATGCGCGAGTGATACCGACGCTGGTGGGCTCTGGCACCTAAGCTTCCCACGACCTTCTTGCCTTACAAATACGCATCAAACCTGACGACCATCATGGAAATCCTGCTGTTCCTCATTGTGATCTGGGCTTTCGTCACGATAGTCGGGCACGGCAGTTGGGTGATGATCCGCGGATTGATCCGACTTTTCACAGTCAAAGAGCCCCAAAACAGCCCGCCAGACGATGCCACGTCCGAGCAGCGTGACCTGGCGGCCACCCACCGAGTCGTCAGCCGATTGATGGGCAAAGGTTTCATCGACACCGCCCGAGGAATCGAACTGCGAGAAACCCTACGAGACTTGGAATGGAACCGGATCCCAAAGACCAAGACCAAGACCAAGACCAAGACCAAGACCAAACAGACAACGAAACAAGGTACTGCTGCTGAAACCGTCGATACAACCACTGCAACTGATAACACCCAATCAACCGCGATTCAGCCAGCTTCAGAATCGATTACTGAAGAACTGCCGATCAACGCCGAGTCGCTCGCCAGTGAAGAAATAGCGAGCGAAAGGATTGCTGATGTCGAAATCATTGACGCAGTCTTAGTCAGTGATGAAACGAATGAAGAAGCGTTGCCTGCGACGCCTACGCTTTCGATTTCGGAAGTGATCGGTTCATTTCTGGCCGCACGAAACATCCGCTGGGGCGAGTTGGTTGCCGGCATGCTGATCGTAATCTGCTCGATCGGGCTGGTCATCAGTCTTTGGAACACCCTGATTGAAACGCACCCTGCGATTCCGTCGTTGATTTTCCTAGCCGCCAACGCAGCGATCTACGCCAGCGGTTTCTACACGCTCGGTCGATGGAAGCTGCGACACACCAGCCGCGCCGTGTTGGTGATCGCATCACTGCTAGTCCCGCTAAGTGTGCTAGCGGGTCTGGCCGCGACAGGCACTGGCGGTAGCGCAGTTCACCTGAACGATCCCGTTACACTGATTACGATTGCGGTCGCGGGATCAATCTACCTTTGGCTGGTGTACCGAGGCGGCAAGGCACTGGTGCGCCGCCACTTGGCGGCGGCGATGACTTTGGCGGTTGCTGGACCAACCGTGATCCTGCCACTGATGCCAGCGGGCGTTCGTACGTTCGGCGACAACGCCGGCTGGATCGTCGCAGTTGCCTCGATCGTCGTCGCGATCGCAGTATCACTGGTTGCACGAATGGGACTGCGAAAACCCACCATGGGCACGTCGCACGTTCGATCCCACTTCATGGTGATCGGGCTCGGCGTGTTCTCGCTCGCCATCGCCGTCGGATACACCATTTTTATAACCGGCCCATCTCAACCGATGGCGATTGCGATCGCAACGATTCCTGCCCTGGTCGCGATATCCGGCGCCGCACGACTCTTGATGTCATCTGCACGAAGCGCGGTCGGTTCGGTGACTGCTGCGATCATTTGTGTGATTTGCTTGGGTGGTTCCGTTGCGATTCTGCCACCAGCAATGAAGAGCTCCGGTTGGCTGTGGTGCTGGGCCTTGGCTTGGACGATCAGTGGCTTGATGCTCGGACGCTGGTTGCGACAGCCACTGATGGTTGCTCTGGCGACAGCACCGATTGGGCTAGCAGCCATGCTGACGTCGCCGACTTGGATCAGTGGCTTGCCGTGGAACGAAATTAACTTGTTGCGACGAGTCATCGGCGGGGAACCGATGCTCGTCGCCGCAGGTGTTGGCGTCATCTCAGCCGCGATCGCTTGGGCAATGCGTGCCCGATCGATTTCGCGATGGATGAGAGTATCCGCCGGCGGATGGATCGGCTTGGCTACGATTTCAGCCATGTGTTTGTCCGTGTCACCAGCGGCATCGATGGGTGTCGTTCCGGTTTGGACCGTGACCGCCGCCCTAGCAGTCGGAACACTGGCCGGAGCATGGATTTCGCAAAGTGAGTCACGTGGTCAGCGCCAAGCCGGTCTAATCCTGGGCGGTGCGGCGACCGTCCTTGGCTGGATGTCGATTCTGCATCCTTGGTCAATCGGCCAGCAAATGACGATCAATTCGATGTCGATCTGGATGCAGGTTGGCATCGGTTCGGCCGTGACTTGGATGGCCATTTGCGAGTCCCTAAAATCAATTCGGGCGTCGCGCCGTTGGAATCACATGGCCGTCGGCGCGTGGACCATCGTCGCTATCGTGGCCTGCGCTACAACCACTCACCACGCCACCGCGTCGGCGGTATCACTGGCCGCGTGCGCCGCAGGATTGCTGTGGTCGGCAAGTGCCAGCCGATCCAACACAGCACTGCGTCTGTCCCAGATTACAACATTGGCATTCGCCACAGTGATGGGATACGCCTACTGGCCACAAACTCTGTTTCACTCCGATGCCTGGCAGTCTGGATTGGCACCTTGGGGTTGGTCAATCACATTGGCCTCGGTGGTCGCCGTTTGGCTAGTCGCCCGTGGACTGACTCGGCTTGAAAATCCAAAGCTACAAAACCGGATTGGATTTCTGAGAAGACCCGCCGCCCGCTTTGAGTTGATGCCCGACGGCCAAGCTTGGCTGGCATCGATCGGCTTGGCATTTGTTGGCGCGGTCTGGCCAATGGCAACGATGTTGCTTGCGATTTTCCGCGAAGACAACTTCACTGAATCACCGATCGCACTGCCGATCGTCGCAATGATTGGCCTAGCCGGCCTCGTTGCCTGGCAAAAGACGCAACGTATTGACCGAGAGCCTAACGCCTGGGAACAAGGTGCCGCAGCCCTCGTTTCCGCGTCAGCACTGACGTGGTCGATTGGTCGTGGCGTGGCATCGATGCCAATGGGTGCACCGGAGCATTTGGTGCTTGCGACTTCGCTGATTGCGATAACAGGGTGGTTGGCAGCCTACTTGCGAAGCACCTTCAAAGCGGTCGGTGTTGCCGCGCCGGTGGCGATTGCCATCTCATCAGCCGCGTTGCTGGCCAAGTACTGGTGGACGCCCATCCTTGCCAGCCAGCTTGCCCCTTGGTTCCCCGCCGTTGCCGTCGGAACTTGGTGGGGAATCAGCGCGATCATACTGTTGAACAAGTCTCGACAACAACAATCGATCCAGTGGTCTGCGGCTTCCGCTGCTCTGACTGCAATTGCCGCGATCGTTTTGTCTGCGACCTTGACCCGATCACCCGTGACCTGGATTCAAGTCGCGTCCATTGGTTTGATCGTCTGGTCGACCTTGGCCAGAACGCTTGCGATTCGCTTCCCAGAACCTGCGTCGACTCAAACTTTCGCAGCGGCTGTCAAAGGAAGCCTTGTTTTGGCCAGCTTGATCGGGATGGGTTCGGCGGTCGGCGTGACGGCAGCCATCCTGACTCGGTCATCGCTACTGTTGCCTTGGGCCAGCCTATCGGGCTTCACCTTATCATTATTGGTATTGATCATTTTGACGGTACCCAAGACTCAAGAGTTCCTTGGCTTTGGTGGCACGCGTGCCGAACTGGCTTGGCCATTTGGCATCACATTGATGGCTGGCCAAGTGGCCTATGCAGCGTATGCGATGGGTTGGTTGAGCGGGCCGCCACTGATTGTGGTGATCGCCAGCGGCTGGCTGCTTGGCTCGGCCGCCTCCGTTTGCCGGTCGGCCTGGAACTCGCTCTATCGTCCCGATGATCGTTCACCATCAATGCGAACGATCGACCTAGTACACACCGCAATGGTTGCCGCCTTGACGTTTGGCTTGGCATGGTCGAGCGGGCGTCTGACGCTGGTTGCCGTGACGCCATGGCTCGTCATTGCTTCGCTTGCACTGACGGGATTCCAAGTTGCACTGATCCAAACCTGCCAGAACCACGGAACCGCGACGCGACGATTCTCTCAAAGCATCGGCTGGTTCACCGTGATCGCCAGCTTCCTTGCTTGGCAGAACTTGGTTCCATCGACGTCCGGCGAATGGGTGCTGGTCACCGTCGCAGTGGTCTGGGCGACTGGATGGTGGATTGTTTGGCGGATCAGCAGTTGGCGACAAACCAACCCCAAATCTGCTAGCCCTGACGCAGGACTGGTCAGCTTGCTGACGATCGCCGTGATCGGCGAAATCTCGAACGTTGTGCTGGGCAGTACCGCGTTCCCCGTTTCAGGCTTAGCCGAAATCTCACTTTGGATTCGCTTGGCCGCCTACGCAGCCATCCCCATCGTGGGCATCGCACTTTCCAAACGCCAGCTTAGCCAGGGAAACTTGGTTGCCGTCGGGGTCGCCTCGTTGACATTGCTGTCTGTTCACACGGCGAATGAGTTCGAAACCGACATGCAGATCCGCTGGATGGTGGTGGCGCTTTCGTCTGGGTTCGCCGTGGCACTGGTTTCGCACCTGCTGCCGCTGCTCACTGGAAAAGCTTGGACGCCAGCATCGCCGGCCACCACCAATCCACAGATGAAGACAACGGTAAACACGTCGCAGGTCGCATCACTGGTCGCAATCACGGGTATCGCCGCATCGGTTTTCATGATCGCGTTCGACGTCGCCGATCAACGTCACCTTTGGGTCACTCAGTTGACGGTGTTGTCCGTCGCGATGGCAGCTTGGGCGATGGCAGTGCTTGCCGAAATTTCAATGCAGTCTCGCATGCGACACATTGCTGTCGGGATGGCGATGACAACCGCTGCACTGATGGCCAGCATCGGCACCTCTACCGTGGACCATCCGCTGCTAGAAACAGCCATGCGATGGTTTGTCGCTGCCGTCGTTGTGATTCCGATGTGGCTGTTTGCCTTTCCAAAGTTAGCCGGCCAGCAAATCAGTCAGCGATGGTCGTCCGCGTTTCGCGGCGGTGCGATTTCAGGCGTGGTCGCGGCAATCGGTTCACTTGCGGTCATGCTGGTCATCGAAGCCATTGTGCGACAAAGCGGTGAAATTGACGGAGTCTCTCGCACCATGGTCGGCGGTGTCGCGGTCAGCTTGGCGTTACTGAGTGGATTGTCTGGACTGGTCGCCGTACTAAGTGGCCCAGGGATGACATGGCAGTCGACCTGGAATTTATCAGACCGAACACGACAGTCGCTGGTGATTGCATCGCAGTGCATCGGAGCGATTTGCTGGCTGCACCTGCATCTTTGCAAGTCACCGTGGGCGCTGATTGGTCTGCGAGCTTACTGGCCCTTGATCGTGATGAGCTTGGCCTTCGCCAGCGTTGGCATCACCGAATGGGCTCGTCGGCGTGGCGACCGAGTGATCGAGACGACACTCAAGCAAACAGCACTCTACCTGCCGCTGATTCCGCTGATCGGATTCTGGTTTAGCGGCGGATTTACCGGCGAATGGGATTGGGCCTTCATCGGCGATAAAGTTCGCTACGACGCCGTGCTTGCCCTGGGTGCGATTTACTACCTTGCCATCTCGGCGATCTGGAAAAGCACGCTGCCGCGAATCTCGGCCGTCGTGCTGGCCAACGCCGCGTTGTGGGTGATGCTCGTTCAGCAACCGAATTGGGGCTTTCTGACTCATCCCCAAGCTTGGCTCATTCCGCCCGCCGTTTGCGTGTTGGCGGTGACGCATTTCTATCGTCAACGATTGAGCCACGCGACGACCTCGGCGATTCGTTATGCCGCCACCCTGGTGATCTACATCAGCAGCACCGCTGATATGTTGATTGCACAGATTGGCACATCGATCTCTGGACCGATCGTTTTGATCGTCTTGGCACTGACTGGAATGTTGGCGGGTGTCGTTCTAAGAGTGGCACCGTTTTTGTACTTGGGTGCAATCTTTGTCTTCCTGGGTGCCGCCAGCATGGTCAGGCACGCTCAGCAATCTATCGACGCGGTGTGGCCATGGTGGGTGTTCGGAATCACAACCGGCGTTCTCATACTAGTCGGTTTAACGATGCTCGAGAAAAACAAACCACGGCTAAAAAGCTACGCTCAGTCTCTGGACCAGTAGCAGACAAGATAAAAGCAATGGTCGTCGCACGAGTTGCAATCCGGTTGCAACCCATGTGATACCAGCTGGCTTTTGGGCCAAAGGCCGATTGTCGGGTGGGAGAAAATCAAATCACAATTCGATTAGCGATGGGTTATCGACGGGCTGCTTGCAGCCGATCTCCCAAACGGGGACCAACGCAATGAAAGAATGCGTCAAGCTACGCCACCGCCGCGTCCCAAGCATGGACGAGGCCCCAGCCAAGCCATGACCGCTTGCTGCGAGATGTTGTTCGCCGCGCAAATTGAGTTGAAGAGGTACGTAGCGAATAGGCAGTGATCGTTTGCAACTGCGTTCAAAGGAACCTGGACTAGAGCGGTTCCGAGCAGGTTCTGGGTCAGGCAATGATATCATCCACGACACGGCCAGCCACGTCCGTTAGTCGGAAATTCCGGCCAGCATGTCGGTGTGTCAGTTGCAGGTGATCGAGCCCTAATAGATGCAGGATCGTGGCGTGCAAATCATGGATGTGGACTCTGTTTTCGGTCGCGTAGTATCCAAATTCATCAGTCGCTCCGTACCGAATGCCAGATCGTACTCCGCCACCAGCAAGCCACATGGTGAAGCCTTCCGGATTGTGATCCCGACCGTCGTGCCCCTTTCCCTGGCAGGTGGGTGTCCGCCCGAATTCGCCTCCCCAAAGCACCAACGTGTCCTTCAGCAACCCGCGTGCTTTTAGATCACGCAGCAGCCCCGCAATGGGCTTGTCGACCTCTTTGGCATTCTGCAAGTGACCTTTGCGAAGATTGCCATGCTGATCCCACTGCACCTCGGTGTTGCTATGAGTCACTTGCACAAACCGAACTCCGCGTTCGGCGAATCGACGAGCCATCAAACATTGACGACCGAAGTCTGCCGTGCCAGGATCGTCGATTCCGTACAGCGAATGGGTTGCCTGAGTTTCATCTGCCAAATCGAGCGCCGTCGGCATCTCCGTTTGCATCCGAAAGGCTAACTCAAACGACTTGATTCGAGCGTCCAATTGAGCGTTAGGCCCGGTAGTCTCGCGAAAGTTCGCATTCAACGATTGTGTCATGTCCAGCTGCATTCGCTGCAAATCGCCGGACATGTTTGAGTTCTGGATGAACTTGACTCGGGCTTGATCGGATGACTGACTGGCGTTTCCCAGGGGTGTACCTGAATGGCTGGCCGGCAGAAACGCGGAACTCCAATTCTTTGTCCCGCCATGCGCCAGCGTGGGGCAGATCGTGATGAAGCCCGGCAAATTTTCGTTCTCGGTACCCAACCCATACGTGATCCACGAACCCATGCTGGGCCGAACGAAGGTATCGCTGCCGGTATGAATTTTCAGGCATGCACCACCATGCGCCGGATTTGATCCGTGCATGGAATTGATGATGCACAAATCATCGACGCACCGAGCGACGTTCGGGAATAGCTCGCTGACCGCGATTCCGCTCTCCCCGTACTGTTTGAACTTCCACGGCGATGCAAGCAGGTCACCCGTGGGAGCAAACTGGACGCGTGGTTTCTCAAACGGCAACGGCTTGTGGTCGTTCTTTTGAAGCTGTGGTTTGTAGTCAAACGTGTCCATTTGCGAGGGACCACCTTTCATGAACAGAAAGATGACTCGCTTGGCCTTCGGAGCATGATGCGGCGAGGACATTCTAGTCGCAGCCGGAGAGTGTTCAGCCAGCAAAGAATCCAATGCCAGCGAACCAAATCCGATGGCAGACCTTTGCAACAGCTGTCGTCGTGAAAACATGACGTGTTATCTCAAGTAAATGAATTCGCTGGACGAAACGATCGACTGGCATAAAGTCTGCCAAGCTTGCGTCTGATCACGAACCGCCGCGTGTTGTTCCAGTTGTGTCAGGAATTGAGCAACATGCCCCGTTTCGCTTTTGGTTGGCAGTCGCCCATACGATTCTTCGAAAAGTCTTGCGATGCGTGTTTGACGCGAGGATGGCTTCTTTAACAGTCGCTCTGCCATCGAGGTCGTTACCTCGGTGACAAATTCGGAATTCATCAAAAACAGGGCTTGTGGCGAAAGGGTACTCGTGTCGCGGTTCCCGGTCAGCACGCTTGCATCGGTGTAGTCGAAAAGTTGAAAAACGTCGTACAGATGATTGCGAATGATGGGGACATAGATGGATCGTCTCGTCGTATCGTAGCTCGACGCGTCTTGCGAAGTATGGTTAAACACAAGCGTTCGATTAGGTGTTTGCAACACTGGTCCGCCGACCATGCGATCGAGTTGGCCACTGATCGACAAGAGCGAATCGCGGATCGCTTCAGCCTCCAAACGTCGAATGTCCGATCGCCAATAGAATTGGTTGTCGCCGTCGATCGATGTATTGTTCGACGCATTGTCCGATGCGTTGTTCGCATCAGCCGAACTTCTACGCTGGTAGGTTTCAGACAGCATGATCGTGCGATGCATCGCTTTGATAGACCAACCACCGTCCATGAACTGTCGCGCCAACCAATCCAGCAACTCGGGATGTGTTGGTGGCTCACCCTGTATGCCGAAGTTGTCGACGGTCGCGACAAGTCCTTTGCCAAAATGCCATCGCCAAATGCGATTGACCATGACGCGAGCGGTCAGGGGATGGTCCCCGCTCGTCAACCAGCGAGCAAATTGCAATCGGCCACTCTGGTCATCGGGCAGGTTCGGTTGATCGTCATCGGACAGCACACGTGGAAAACGACGCGGGATTATTTCACCCAGCGTCAGATGACTGCCGCGGACATGAATGGCTGCGTCGGCAATCGTGCCGTCCGAAACAGCCATCGCAGTCGGCATGATGGGCGTGGTTTCTTCAATCTGCTCGAGTTCTTCACGCAGTTTCTGCAACTTGGACTGAACTGATTCGGGAAACCGCGTCTCGACATCTGTGGGAATCGTTTCGCCTGCTGGCAGCGCCAATTGCTTCGTTGCGATTGCGACTTGATCGGCGATCTGTTGTTTTTTTGCTGCCAGACTTGTGTCATTTTCCTGCTTTCGTGCAAGATCGTCGACAGTGGCAATGGAGACCTCGTTCCACCTCGCAACGAGCTTGAAGGACTCCATTGTGTGGGTGCTTTTAAAGATCCCGGCCAATGCATAGTAGTCATCGTGGCCAAGTGGATCGAACTTATGTGTATGACAGCGGGCACAGCCAAGCGTCAGACTCATCAACCCTCGGCCAATGGTGTCGATCTGCTCATCGACAATGTCCATTTCCATCTTTTGCCCATCGACTTCCGCTAGCACCTTGGGCCCAAGTGAGAGGTAGCCCGTCGCGATCAGTCGCTGATGCTTCAGGGCGGTGTCACCTTGCGAGTCGAGTAGATCCCCAGCAAGTTGCTCCGTCAAGAATTGGTCGTATGGCTTGTCACCATTGAACGATTGCACGACGTAATCCCGATAACGCCACGCATTGCCGTGTGCTGCATTTTCGTCCAGCCCATTGGAGTCCGCATAGCGTGCAACATCGAGCCAGTGGCGTCCCCATCGTTCACCATAGTGAGGCGATTCGAGCAATCGATCCACCACGCGACGAAACGCATCGTTTGCCTTGTCGGCAAGGAAGGCATTGATTTCATCAGACGTCGGGGGAAGCCCAATCAGGTCAAAGGTGGCGCGCCGTATCAACGTACGTTTATCAGCTCTTTCAACTGGCACCAAGTTGTGTTGATCCAATGCCCTCGCGATAAACGCGTCGATTGGACTGGAACTGAAGCCCAACGAACCCGGTACATCCGGGGATGCAATCGGCCGGAAAGCCCAGTGCTTGCGACCGGCTTCGATGTCAATGTTTTCGCGCGACGGGACGAAGTCCACTTCGCCGCTCTCTGGATGCGGGATCCCCATGTCGACCCAGCGAGTCAGGTCCGCTACTTGGCGATCGGACAGTGGTTCATCCGGCGGCATGCGTAGCTCACTATCGCGATGACTGACCGCAGTCAACAGCAAACTACTCTTGGGCTTACCAGCGACAACCAGTGACCCTGCCGTTCCACCCGTCAGAATTCCAGCTAACGAGTCCAGACGCAATTCGCCCTCTTGGGTTTCTTCACCGTGGCAACCGTAGCAATGGTTCGCCAGCAATGGACGAATCGATGTTTCAAAAAACTGTATCTGCTCCGTACTGGGAAGCTCGGGGGCCTTTGCTGCTTCCTCGGCAAACGCGGACGGCGCATAAGAGAACGCAATCGCCAATGTCGTGAGCGTACAAAATATCTTCATTCAATCGGGGCCCTGCTTCAGACATCACGAAGGGATCGTTGTGATCCAACTCTGTCATGCTCGGATCAGTCCTTCCAAGCAACCTCCGGAAAATGGCAGCAGTCGTCACGCGTTTTGCTGCCGCCCATCGGCTTTCGACCAAATCGTAGCGTTGATTGTATCACGTCCGTCATGGCCCCATTGAATTTTGACGCAGCGTAAAACTCAGCGACCACCATCGTGATTGAATCACTTTGTTGTGATGCGTGCTTGGGCGAGATAACATGAGCACCCCGCAATGAAGAAGTTCTGCAATCAGCGTTTCTGATGCCTTGCAGTCTCCCGCCTTTCATGCGATTCCCTCCCCATTCAGCTCACCTCGGAGAATCCCCATGGCGTCCTTTCCCACCCGACGTCTGTTTCTAAAGTCAGCCGCGATGGCAGGCACTGCGATTGGCCTGAACGCACTCAGCTATTCGCGAGTTTACGGAGCGAACCGGCGACTACGAATCGCCAGTATTGGAACCGGAGGCAAAGGCTGGAGCGACTTAAACGGTGTGGCCGCTAGCCCGGCCGTGGACGTTGTCGCGTTGTGCGACATCGATTCGTCCGTCAAACATCTCGGCCAAGCAGCACAGAGGTACGGCGCGGCTAGGAAATACGCTGACTGGCGAAAGCTGCTTGATGAATCAAACGACATCGATGGCGTGTTGGTATCGACGCCCGATTTCATGCACGCTCCGATTTCGATGGCGGCGATGCACTTGGGAAAGCATGTGTTTTGCCAAAAGCCGCTGACGCACACGGTCCACGAAGCCCGGCAGATGCAAACTGCCGCTGCGAAATTCGATCTAACAACACAGATGTGCAATCAGATCCAATCCCATTCGGCCTACCGTACCGCGGTGCATTGGGTCCATGGCGGTAAGATCGGAAAGGTCAAAGAAGTCCATTCGTGGCAAGGAGGTCAACCGTCTTGGCCGCGGAATATTATTCGACCTCAAGGCAGCGATCCTGTCCCTGCCCATGTCCGCTGGGATTTGTGGCAAGGCGTTGCACCGGAGCGTCCGTTCAAGCTTGACATGTATCACGCCTTCAATTGGCGCGGCTGGCAAGCTTACGGGACAGGACAGCTTGGCGATTTCGGATGCCACATTTTGGATCCGGTTTTCAAATCACTAAAACTCACCTCACCTACCAAACTGACCGTCCAAGCGCCAGCGCTGCTGCCGGACTCTTGGACCGACCGTTCGACGGTGCATTACGAGTTTCCAGGGACCAAGTACACGCTGGATTCGACACTGATGGTCACTTGGTACGACGCAGCAGGTGTGTTGCCGCCGCGCGAAAAGTTGGGGGACATTCCTGCCAGCTATGACCTTCCCAGCGCCGGATCTGTCCTCGTTGGCGAAAAAGGTTCACTGGTTATTCCGCACGTCGCGATGCCTAGGCTTTTTCCCGAAGAGAAGTTTCCTACCGACGAATTGCCCGTCATCGAAGGCGTCGATCACTACACGCAATGGGCAGACGCCTGCCTGGGCAACGGGAAAACGACTTCGCATTTCGACTACGCAGGGCCGCTGACCGAAACCGTTTTGCTGGGAACCATCGGCATTCGATTCCCTGATCAAGAACTCATTTGGGATGCTCCGTCCCTCAAGATCACTAACCATGCGGAAGCACAAAAGTGGATCACCAAGCCTTATCGAAAAGGCTGGGAACCATCGTGGGTTTAGTGGCCATGTTTTGCTGAACTGGTCGAGTCGGCAACATCCATTTTGATTTTCGCGTCGCATTGTTTCTCCAAGGGATCGTTACACCCATGAACTATTTTCGCGTATCGCAAGCGATTGCGTTTCTCGCATTGCTATGCCTCATGATTTCGCCCGTGAATGCGAGAGCGGCCGACGACAAGTTGTATGATGTTGTGATCTATGGCGGCACGTCTGCCGGAATCGCGGCGGCCGTCCAAGTCAAACGAATGGGCGGATCGGTCGTGGTCATCGAACCCAGCCGGAGGATCGGAGGCCTGACGACTGGCGGGCTCGGACAAACCGACATCGGCAATAAGGCCGCCATCGGAGGCATCGCCCGCGAGTTCTATCAGCGCGTGCGAAAACACTACCAGCAGCCGGAAAGCTGGAAATGGCAGGATCAAGATGCCTATCTCGATAGCGGTCAGTCGCGAACCGGCTCGAACGAAGACACGATGTGGACGTTTGAGCCGTCAGCAGCTCTTGCGATCATGCAAGACTTTGTGCGCGAGCATGAGATTCCGGTAGTGATTGAACAACGGCTTGATCGAACCAGCGATTCGGATACGAGCCGTCGGGTTCGAGGCGTGGTGCTCGATGGCCAACGGATTGTGGCGATCAAGACCGAATCCGGTCAAACGTATCGCGGACGTGTCTTTATCGACGCGACTTACGAAGGCGACTTGTTGGCGGGAGCTGGCGTCTCGTACACGGTGGGACGCGAGGGCAACGATGTCTATACCGAGACGCTCAATGGCGTTCAGACTCGCCATGCCAAACACCATCAATTCGTACCCGGTGTCGATCCGTACAAAGTGCCTGGCGATGCGTCGAGTGGTTTGCTTCCTGGCATCGATCCCACCGGGCCGGGGAAAGAAGGAAGTGGCGACCGACGTGTGCAAGGTTTTGGCTATCGCATGTGCCTGACCGATCACCCCCAAAACCGCATCCCATTCGCGAAACCCGCTAGCTACGATCCGCTAGTCTACGAATTACTGCTACGCAATTTTGAAGCCGGTGAAAAAGGTATGCCGTGGATCAACTCTAGCATGCCCAATCGCAAAACCGACACGAACAATCGTGCGGCTTTCTCGACTGACTTCGTTGGACAAAACTATGACTACCCCGAAGCGAGCCACGCCGATCGCGAAACGATTCGTCAGCGTCACCGTGAATATCAGCAAGGTCTGATGTGGACGCTTGCGAATCATCCGCGCGTGCCCGCCGCTATTCGGAATCAATTCGCCCGCTGGGGAACCTGCCGCGACGAATTTGAACGCGAAGACGGCTGGCAACAACAACTCTACATTCGCGAAGCACGACGCATGATTGGCTCCACCGTGATGACCCAACACCACTGCCAAGGAAGCGAGGTCGCCGAGGACGCGATCGGCTTGGCTGCCTACACCATGGATTCCCACAATGTGCAGCGACATGTTGACGCCAATGGACACGTAAAGAACGAAGGTGATGTGCAGGTCGGTGGCTTTTCACCGTATGCTATTTCATACGGATGCTTAACACCCAAACGTGAACACTGCGAAAACTTGCTCGTCCCCGTGTGCTTGAGCGCGTCACACATCGCGTTTGGTTCGATCCGAATGGAACCTGTCTTCATGGTCCTTGGCCAGTCAAGCGCGACCGCAGCCATGCAAGCCATCAAGACTGATGTTCCAGTTCAAGCGGTCGACTACGACGCGCTGAAGCAGAAATTATTGGCGGACGGACAGGTTTTGGCGTGGACCGGTCCCAAGCGGAAAACTGCCGCATCAATCGATCCTAAAACGCTTGACGGGATCGTCATCGATGACGAAGCCGCCAAACGAACAGGCTTTGACGACACAAGCCAGATGATCGGCCCCTTCGTCGGTGTCGGCTATCGGCACGACAACGACACCAACAAGGGACACCAAAACCTTCGATTTCCGGTCACGGTCAAGCAAGCCGGAATGTACGAGGTTCGCATCGCCTACTCGCCCAACGCAAACCGTGCGACAAATGTTCCCATCACCATCTACGCGGGAAGCACAACCTTTTCGGCAAAGGTCAATCAACGCCAGCGGCCCGAACATGGCCCCTTTGCAACGGTCGGAAAATTTGCTTTTCCGATAGGCGACGCTGTCGTGGAGATCGGCAACGCCCAAACCAATGGCCACGTGATTGTCGATGCCATTCAGCTCTTGCCGTCGAAACAAAGATAGTCAGCGACAATCATCATGCGTTTCAAGTCTCGGTCATATCGACCTCCGTTGAACACGGAAAGACTTGAAAGGAAGTCGATGTCTTTGACCTCAGTGAACTCCCTGACGGAGGAGCATCGGCCCCGACGTTGCGGAAAGAATCCCAACTGCATCACCAGCCAAAGCCGGATCCCAGTCGTGCGGCACCCCATTGTCGACCGCGTGCGCGAGATACGTACCAGGACTCAGTATCGTGACGACGGCCAACGACAGCCCGGCAACGTGCACGCGACAACGGAGACAAGAGAGATACGAATGCACGAATCAAATTCTTCCGGTGAAGGTTCTAAACATTCGATTGTTCTGTCCGCGATAGCCGCGACTAGTCACCGTTGCTCGGGGACCTTGACCTTTTCCAGGTCGACGAAGGTGATGTTCGAAGGATTGCCAACGGGGGCGTAGTGTCCTGTGAAGTCGAGTTTTCCTGTAGGACGATCGACGCGAAACGCCGTGACGTTGTCAGCTCGCTGATTGCAGACATAAAAAAACAGACCGCTAGGATCAAAATTAAAACTGCGAGGATAGTTGCCGCGCGTCCATTCGTTTCCAACTTGGCTGAGTTCGCCGTCGGGTCCGATGGCAAAGATACCCACGCTATCGTGAAGTCGGTTTCCGCCGTAGACAAATTTGCCGTCCTTGGAAACCAAAATCTCGGAACAAAAATTGCTTCCCGCAAAGTTTGCCGGCAATGATGAAATGGTTTGACGAGGACTTAGCTGACCAACTGCCGGATCATAGTCAAACAGCACAATCGTCGATCCCTCTTCTTGGATCGAATACAGCCAGCGACCGTTGGGATGGAAAGCAAAATGCCGAGGTCCGTCTCCTGGCGGCAACGAAACACTGGGCGGTTCGTTAGGAGAAAGCGTTCCTCGTAGCTCGTCAAATTTCCAGACATGAATTTTGTCCAGCCCTAGATCCACATGCAGCACGAATCGCCCAGACGGATCGGCTTGGATCATGTGTGCATGGGGACCGTCATGACCGCTGATGGCGAAGCTGCCCGGCGGGGCATGTGTTGCCTTCGTCGGACCGACGATTCCTTCATCCTGTTGCGCATCCGTGGCTTTCCCCAGCCGACCATCGGACAAAATCGGCAGCACGGCAATCGAGCCACTGAAGTAGTTGGCCACGAACAGAAAATTTCCCGATGGATGGATGCTGACATAGGTAGGACCGTCACCTTCGGACGCAACCGTGTTGAGCAGTGTCAATTGTCCGCTGACTGGGTCAATCGCGAAAGAACTGACTGATCCTTGTTCCGCAACGCCAAACCGGTCTGTTTCGTTACTGCTGTAGAGCCGATCACGAGCTTCATTGACCACCAAACAATCTGGACTTGAGCCAATATCAACCGTCCCGGTGGCTTGCAGCACACCGGTCTCGCGATTGACTTCGAAAAGGTGAATCCCACGACCGTTGCCCGGCGGCAGGTCCACTTGCGTATCCGGAACGTCGCCCAGTGGTGAACTGAACGTGCCCACGTATGCCATCAATGGTCGCGTCTGGGTAGATTTCGATTGATCCTTTTGAGCCAACAGCGTCCCACTAAAAAATGCGGTCGCAATCGTGGCGACCATCAACCATTGACACTTCAAACGAGCAGGCTTTTTGGATGCATACATGAAGAGAAGATCTTTTGCGATTTGGCTTGGAATGAATTTTAAGAAACCGTCACGAAACGACTTTCGGGTTTGAACAAGCCTGCCAACCCAACGCGTTCACGAAAGAATCGAGTTTACTGCCCCGTCCCGCACTCACGCGTCAGGTTATAAAATCGGATCACGTTAGGGGACGGTTTGCAGCGAAGGCTTTTCTTTGACATAGGAAGTCAGTTTCGGCACCGCTGATTGAAGTTCTTTGATGACAAGATCGGCGATGACAGCACCACCCATTCGATTGAAATGAGTCAAGTCGCCTTCCTTGAAATTGAACTTCATGCTCGCTTCGGGACCAATGCTGTTGTGCAGTTGAATGCTCAACCGATGAAGGTCAATGAATGGGACATTCAGCTCCGACGCCGCCGACTTCGCGGCATCAGCCCAGGGGGTCAACGTGGTGCGTATCTTGTCGTCTGCGTCAAATCGACGTCGCGTCACCGAGCTGACAATGACCGGAATCGCTCCGATCGACTGAACCTCCGCGACATATCGCCCTAAGTTTTCGCGGTAAGACGTCGCCGGATCGGTTTCTCGCGTGGGCCCTTTGCCAGGTTGATCGTTGTGCCCAAACTGAATCAAAACATAGTCTGGCTTGGATGCCAAAACCGCTGGCATTCGGTTTCCGTCGTACCAGTTTTTCGAACTGGCGCCGCCTTTCGCGAAGTTCAATACTTTGACATCGTTGGTAAACCGCTGCCGAAACGGCACGCCCCATCCTGAGGATTCTGCCACCGTTGAATCACCGATCAACGCGATCGTGATTGGCAGCTTCGGTTCGCTGCTCTGTGCGAAAGTAATATTCGTCATGATTAACGTCATGACCGGTAGGCAACACTGCACCACCAACTTGAACACAAGCTTGATTTTCATTTGAGCCACATCAGTTACCATCACTCGCCATTCCGTTCGATCAGTTTCATCATGTCAGCGGTGATCGGCATGACTTCAAAATCTTTAAAGAACATTTCGCAGTCGGTGCCACCGTGCATCTGCAGCCCTAGCTTACCCGTCTTCTCGCACTCTTCATCGACGATATCCGACGTGCAAAATCCATTCAGCGTCTGGACCAAACGGTCGCCATACGCCGCAGTACAGGTGGTGTTCCACTGATCGTTCTTGTTGCGAACCTTTTCGATGAGCTCGTCGTTATTGACGATCCAACCTCGACCGGGGATCTTCTCGCCGTCCACGATGCCCGCGGTATGCCAAAGAGCAGAGTCCTTGCCGTTGTTGGCTATTTCATTTTGAAATCCACGCAGCACCCACGGTGCACTCGTTTCTTCGGCTCGGAAATACAACGCGCTGTTTCCGCCGTGCATCCGATACGTGACGCGAGCAATGAAGTTGTCGTAATCCTTGGTCGAGATGACCAGCCCGTCCTTGCCTTGGCTTTTGGAATGGACGCCGTGCAGCACACCGTCCTCGGTGAAGGACCACTCTTCGGGCAACACGAACTTAGCGTCCGCGAGCTGGTATCCGCCGTCGTCGCCTTTGACGAAGAACGATTCCCAATTACTCTCTCCCAGATCTTTCACGCGGATATTCTTCCAAGCGACGCTGCCAGATTTCCCCGCATGAATCTGCAGTCCAAAAAATCCCTTCATTGAAAAGCTGTCGAACATATCGACAACTAGTTTGCCGTTCAGCCAAGTCTTGATCGACGGTCCGATGCACTGAATTTCGATATCGTTCCACTGACCATCACGACTACTTGCCTGAGCGGCATCAAGACGAGCCTGCGGAGTGTGCGCGTCCAACCAAATCATGCCATGTTTGTGACCACGGCGTCCTTCGTCGTAGATGCGGCCCGTCTTGTCGCCACCAGGAGTCATTTCGAACTGGTAGCCGAAGACGCGCTCACCATCACCCTCAGGTCGCGCCGCAGATCGGAATTGAATTCCCGAATTTCCATCTTCAAGAAATTTATACTGCAGCTTGATGACGAAATTTCCAAATTCCTGTTCCGAACACAAAAACGTGTTGCCCGGAGTGTTCGGAACGCACTTCCCAACGATCGAACCGTCCTGGACAGAGTACTCTGCGGCCCCGCCACGTTTGACCCAACCATCCATGTCCTTGCCGTTGAACAGGGAAACGAATCCCTCTTCGTCCGCCGCTGACGCAGTCAGACCGCAGGACACGAATAGCCCGAACATCATCATCGCTGCAAAACATCTTCGCATTGCTGTCTCTCTTGGAAGTGGTAGGTATGGATGCAATAACAGCGGTCCAATCGCGCTGAATTTCGGTTCGTCAACGAGGTGCGTCAAGCTTCGATTGCCAACATTGCCGAGAACCAATGTATCATGAAGCCGCCAAAGCCTTTGCGTTTTAAAGTGCCTAATTGCTGCGTGATCACCAGTGCCATGTTTCAGAAACGAATTTTTCTATCGGTTGCGATCACCTCGATCGTCACCGTTGGACTCATTGCCGTGAAGGGACAGGGGACGGTGGGCGCCGCTGATTCCCGGCCAGATGAGTCACGAGTGCATGTGGTTGGCGGCCTTGGTTTGTGGGATGCGGTGATGCCATTGACCAATTCTGACGAGCTACTTCTGCGACGCGAGGATCGGTTGTGGCGACTGGACATGAGCGGGTCGAGACCACCGATGGAAGTGCTGCAATCAAAGTTGCTTCGCCAGGCGGAATTTGTGTTCACGGCCGACGCGGGCCAGCGGCAATGGGTGTTCTGCAATTCGAAAGCAGCTTCCCCGTTCGCAATTGCGATCGATGGCAAACGGACGGCTGAATTTTTGATTCCCGACTTGGCGATTTCCGGCGAACAGACGCCCGTGATTCAATCGCACGTTTGGGTACCTCATTGCAACGCAGCGATCTTGATGGTTGCCGGAGGCGATAAGCAGACATGGCCGCGAGACGGCAACCGACCCGTCTACTTTTGGATTTCGTTGGAAACTGGAAAAGTCGTCCGCTTCCCGATTGGATGGGACCTGGACTACTTTTCGGCCGACCAACGGGTTGCTGTTTTTGGCGCGCTCATCGAGGAACGATTTCAGCCACGGCAACTGCGGGCCATTTCGATGGTAAGCAGCGAAGCGATCGCCAATCCGCCCGACAAAGCGATTCACCCGTACGTTCCCTTTCATTGGACAAATACTCAGTTAGTCCAGCCCGTGTTTGAACGGAATGATGAAGCCATGTCCCGGCGACGTCTGATGGGACTAACGACCGGCGGCGCCGTGCATGCTCTACCCGATACGCTGCCACCCGAAAGTCACTTGGAAATGGCCAAACATCGCGGCGACAACGTGGGAATGCGAATTAGCGATGGCAACCGCTATGTAGGCGTGCCCTGCGACTATTCGGTACTATCGATCACCGACAAAAATCGCCAAAAGACGATTGCAAAGAATGTGACCGATTTTTCATTACTGGATCAAGGGCGTAGTGTGGCGGTCATTTCACCAATGGAAACACAGCAATCCTTGACCGAGGCTTGGCTGCTTTCGCCGGACGTGGCGCTACGCCAGGATCTGCTCAGCGGTGTCGAACAACCACCCCCGTTACCGCAAAGGTTGGCACAGAAATCGTACATCCGCAATCGTCGTACGGTCTTGATGATTCCAGGTTTTGGCACTGGTGCATCAATTGTGCTTTGCTTGTTCACTCATGACCGTTGGGACATGCGGTCACTTCCGAATCCACTCGACGAATCGATTACCCCGCTGTTCTGGCGTCGCGCACTGTTGGTCGAATCGACCGGCAAGCGGAAGTTGCTCGATGGTTTTCGCGATCGCGACAGCCCCGAATCTTTTTGGCTGCACAATACGGGACGTCTGTTGACTGGCGCGACGCGATACATCGATGAAAACGGACAAGAAATTCGAAAGATCGAAATCCGTGAATACTCAATTAGGGATTGAGCTTTCCAGGGTCAGCGGACGCGATCGAGAAGACGGAATGTACCGGAACGACGGGCTGCTTGCGGCACAACTCAGGCTCGCAGCCTGAATTACACACACGCGTTGCTGATCACTCTGGAACGGCGACGACTTCGTGGCCGGCACGAGTGGACAGATCTTGCCAGAGGTCGCGGTCAATTGAATCGCTGAAGGTCTTGACGGCCCCGTCCAGCATCCCGACCGTCACGCCGCCGATGTGGTAACTGCGAGATGTGACCGCGGCGTAGGTTCGTGGGATTGGTGATCCGGACGATTTGCCTTCGCGAAAGTTGGTGAAGTCAACGTCGAATTCCACGCCCGACTCAGTACACAAAATTTTCTTGTTCGGAGTGAACGTCGTCGTGAATCCGGCTTGATGAACTCGGCCGTCGACCCATTCGGTATGCCCCGTATTATTCTTGAAGGATCCGGCCAACAAGCAAATGTCGGATTCGATCTGTGGCATGCTCATGTCACCGGCGACCGATGCATCCCGGTAATACGGGTTCCAGGCTTTGACTTCAGCAAACGCAAGTGTGTTGCTCAATCCATCCAAGCAGTCACGAAACGCTCGCGGTCGTCCTGACGTGAACATGCCTTCGCCAACCGTTTGGTCATTGGCGTCGTAAACAAACCAAGTACCGCCGTTATAGGCATAGCTGAGCGGATAGTGCTCGGGGCCGCTGGTTCCGATGCGCGGGGTGTCGTTGACTTCGCTTGGGCACTGATAGGTCGGAACTCGAAAGCTTGACACAGGAATATCAGCGCCGTCCACATGCAGAGTCGCGTTACCGTAGCCATCCGCAAAATTGACCGCTGACGACAAAGCCATTGCCTCGATGAATGGCAGAATACGAGCTTGGGCTGACCAGCCGTCGCCCGACACCGCAGGTTTCGTCCAAGCCGCGGGCAGTTTCTTGTTAGCCGACTCGTAATTGTGGACCGCCAACACAATCTGTTTCATGTTGTTTTGGCAGCTCATTCGCCGAGCCGCCTCGCGGGCAGCTTGCACCGCCGGCAACAACAACCCAACCAGCACCCCAATGATCGCGATCACGACCAGCAGTTCGACCAGGGTAAAAGCATGACGGGAGGGGGAACGCATCTCGGGAAACTCCGTGTAGGGCACAACTTCGACAGGATCCTGCTACTGAGAATCAATCGCAACAAGGCCAGTTCTACACAAGATTCCGATTAAACACAATGAGCACAGCGAAAAATCGAACGAATCGATTTACTCGGGGTTTTCCTGCATCCAGAGCTCGACGGCGATCCGGTTGGATTCGAACGCCATATTGCCAAGATGTTCGGCGCCGGGGCGGACCCAAATGTGGTGGTCCAGTTCGTCGGCAGCGAGAGAAAGGTCTACCAAGGAGTGAACCTGGCACTCAAAAAAGAAGTCCACCACGGGCGAGATCATGCCGCGGTAGGCATAGCGATTAGGCCGCGACATCAGATAACGAGCCTGACGCACTTTGAGGCTGGTTTCCTCGAGCACTTCCCGAGCGAGCGCCTCTTCGACGCTTTCATCGCGATCAACAAAGCCGCCCGGCAGCCCCCATTTTCCAAGGCCCGGGTTCCGTGCCCGGCGGACAAACAAGAGTTCATTCCGCTGGTTGACGATCAGTCCGCCAACGGCGGCGACGGGTCCGAAGAACAATGTCGCCTCGCACGATGAACAGTGGAACGGAATCGATCCAATGTCATTGTTTTCGATGCCACAACGAGGACAAAAGGCATATGCTGCTTCGACCGGGATGTCACTCATTGATTAGCACCACGGGTTACCGAACCAGGCTCATGTAGAAACTAAACATGCGTTCGTCGTCAGTATCAGCCTTGGCCACGGGGAAGGCAAAGTCGAATGCCAGAGGAGCTGGCCCCAACATTGGAATTGCCACTCGCAAACCAAATCCCGGTGCGACCCGGAAACTTTCCGAGTTGATTTTCAGTTCTTCTTCGACCGTTCCGAAGTCGACGAACGTCACGCCGCGAAACGCATCGTCAGCGGTAATCGGAAACATGTACTCGACGGTGTTGAGCCACTGGAAGCGACCGCCAAGCTCAACACCATTAACCGGATCGACCGGTCCAGCACCACGGAAGTCGAAACCACGCATGGTCGCATAGCCACCGGCAAAGAAGTTTTCAAAGATCGGTGTGTTGTCGCCGCTATACCCGAACCGTGTCGAGAACGAAACGGTTTGTTTCCCGGAACCGTCGGCCCGTTCGCGAACCAACCAGTATTGGCGGAACTCGGTTTCAAAGCGAGCGTAATCGAAATCGCCGAAGGACTCTTCAAATTTGAATTGAAAGTAGTGTCCGCGACTGGCTTGGATAGGACTATTTCGCGTGTCGTGAGTCAACGAAAATTCACCCGAATACAACGCGTTGTCGCCGATCACATCGGTCAACTGCGTTGGCCCTGTGCGATTGGTCTGCAAGTCAACATTTTGTCCGGTGACACCAACGGTCAACGACAAGTCGGGCGTGACTCGGTAACCGAGTGCCAAGCGTCCACCCAACCGTTCTTCGTCCCAGTCATTGAATCGTCGGTCATACCAAAAACCGCTGACGGACAAACTAATCGGAAGGTATCCGAACAGGTTCGGATCAACAAACTGTGCGGTATATCGTTTGAATTGTGATCCGGGTGCGGCTTCAATTCGGAAGGTTTGACCGGCACCACGAAACGCGGTTCCGCTGAACAAGTCTTGAAATGACCGTGGGAAGCGAGTGATGTCAAAGTTGCGTTCGTCGATTGTGATCTGTCCGGTCACGCCGGCGTCACTGTTGACGGCACCACCCAACATGATCCGACCTGTCCGAGCAGGAAAACCGTTGATGACCAAGTCAGCTTCGCGAACGCGTGGTCCTTGCACGGCTTGACCGATCGAACCGTACGGCAATACAGGCGCGTAAGGATCGACCATCCCGGTTCCGCCGAGCGAATTGGCTTGCGGCGAGGTGTAGTCGCTGTTGGGTGCGAGGTTTGGCCCAGGGACGCCGTATTGTGGCGCGCCATACTGGGGCGATGCGTTGTACTGGGGTGCCGCGTTGTACTGAGGTGCACCGTTGTTGATAGGTGCGCCATACTGCACCGGAGCGACCGTTTGTTCTTGCGGAAACTGACGGGCCGAATAGACACCGCTGACGCCGGGCGATGCCACTTGAGTGAACCCAGCTTGTTCCATCGTGCCAGCAACCGCCGACGACGGCGTGCCGGGCTGTGCAAAATTGTTGTTGGGTGCGTAATTCGTCGCAACACCGGGCGTTGCCTGCGTTTGCCAATTCGACGGTGGTGCCGAAACCGACTGAAGCTGGGCACAGCCAGTCATTCCCACCAGCGAGCTGCCGAGCGCGAGCCAGGCGAGCGCAAGCCAGCCCAGACGGCAGGCAGCGTCGCAATGGTTGTGTTCCTTCATACGGTCAGCTTCGACGGAGGAGATATAGTTAAGCGGACGAGTCTTGAGCGCAGTGGACGCGAGCTCGAACAGATTTTTTGCGGCAGTTTTCATCAGTAACGCTTGCCGCCTTCATCAGTGGGCACGACTTTGATATCCGGTGGCTCGGCAATTTGCGGATTCGTTTCAAGCAACTGGCTGCGTTCTAACCGCGAGCGGTTGGTTTCTAACGCGCGTCGATCGATCCAGTCGCCTTCGCGCAGGTCGATCAGATTCAACATCGTCGTTTCTTTCATCAAGTGCGGTTCGCCGTCAATGTTGACGCGAATTTTGCCGACCTTCCAGCGATCGCCTTCGGTGATTTTGTAAACCAAGTCAACGATATTGGCTTCGTCTCGCATCACCGTTTGCGGTTCGATCTCGGCATAGATAAAACCAAGTTCACCGTACGCGTAAACCATCTCGCCAACATCTTGCCGCAACTTGGTTCCGTCGAAGGTATCACCAGCGTTTAGCTTTAGGCGTTCTCGCAGCGATGACTCGATCGCGTATTGATTGCCAACGATCTGAACTTCGTTGACTTTGAATTGCGGACCTTCGTTGACGACGAACACGACGTCGACCCACTTGCCGTCTTTACGGTACTTCCAAGTGCGCCCGACCGTCGCAGTCAAAAAACCAAGGTTGTGATAATAGGCCGCCAAAATGTCGACATCTTGATCGAGCTTTGCGATATCAAACGTGTTGCCGATGTAGGGGACCCAACCACCAGCAAAGCCATCACTGCTCTTGATGACCGTTTTGAGTCGTGCTTCGGAAACGATCGTGCTGCCGTTGATCGCGATACTTGCAATCCGTTCTTTGGGGCCTTCGTTGATTCGAAAAACAACCGCCGATGCATCATTCGGAAGGCCGACCGAGCTAAGAACAGAAACTTGGTTGAAGCCTTCTTCGCGGTAGTAGTCGCTGAGTCGTCTGCGCGCCGATTCGATCGAAAACTCGCTCAACGGGTCATTGGGATTCACGCCCGCGCGCCCTTTCAGCTCGCGTTCATTCATCGCTCGGTTACCGTGAAAAACAACTTGTGAAATCGTTGGACGTTCGTGAACGATGAACGTGACGCCAACGCCACTGGGTTGCTCATTCAGTTTGAAAGTGACGTGATCGAACGAGCCAAGATCGTTTAGCCGGCGGACGTCGCCCAGCACGGTTTCGTAGTCATAGAAGCGATCTTTGCGGGTCTGGACCTGCTGTAAGATTCGGTGCATGGTGACGCGTTTGTTTCCGACGACGCGAACATCAAGCACGATCGCGTCACCTTTTTCACGTCGGACTGCGATACCATCGCCATCGTGGACAAATTCGCGAAACTTGGGTTTGCTGTCGGGGCCGGGCGCACTCGCGCCGCCTCCACCTCCACCGCCCATGCCACCACCACCACCACCACCGAACTGCCCCAGCGCGGGCAACGACAACGGTGCAGAAAGCAAAATGGCCAACATGCAGCGGCGATACCCAACCGAATGGGAACCGTATACGCGGCAATGTGACAACGAATGGGGCATACGTGGTGGCATACCTGGCAAACCAATCAAACGAACAGGCTACTAATGTTGAGTCCCAACCTCCCGCAAACAGGAGACTCGGCTCACTTCCATCGGTAACTACCAATGGCGGACCGACTGCCACAAGTCGGATTCACTAGCAACGTGAATGATTTGCAAAGAAATTGCCGCGTGAAACTCGCGCGGCGAGGCCAAAGCGGGAATTTCCCAGGCGTTGAATCGTAGAAGCGAGCTGTTGGATCAGTTCTTGACGATCGACTCAGATTGGTCCAGCGTCACGTCAATCGCATCAATAGGAAGCTCTAGCCAATCAGTGATCAATACTCGTTGCACGAGTGGTTCGTCCAAGTGTTTCAGCACAATCTCCATCAATCGTTCGCGAATCTGTGTTTGCGAGGGATCTTCCAGCCACTTGGGGTCGACTTGCCGCAGAAGCTGTTCGGAAGCTTCGCGTATCTCCATCTGCATCTGGGCCATCCGTTCTTTGCCACGATGCAGCTTCGATGGGTCCAAGACCGCATGTAGCCGAAAATGGTAAACCGTCGACAGATCTGCGACGCTTTGAAACCGAAAATTGCCAACTTCCATCGCGGTCGTCTCCATACCGCTTAGCCGAGCGACACGGCTGCGAACGTATCCGATCACGGCTGCGTGAATCGCAACCATCAATAGGATCAGTCCGGCGCCCCAGTAACGTCGTAACAATTTCATCGAAACAGGCTCTCTCGTTGGATGGAAACCAATTGACCGAGGAGCGTCTCGACGTTAATCCGATCCAATTGAACCGATGATGTCGATTTTGACGCCCCTAGGCAGCCAGATTCCACAAACCGTGCTCACAGAATCTGCCTAAGAAAAGGGTAGGTCGAGATTTGCACACGGACGACGCGAAAGACGATAAAACGTTAGCCAGAATGCTATTTACGACTCATTCCTGACCAGCTCCACCGCCCGCCTCCCGAGACTCATATGAACCGACTAGATCCCAAACACGCGACGTCGGTGATCATCTTCACCAGCCCCAAGGCGGGCAGCGGAGCGGGACGGGATCAGCTGCCGAAACTAACCGCAGGTCTACAGCAAATCGGCATCGACGTCCAAACAGTCGGTACCGTCATCGACTTGCAAACTGAAACCCAGCGAGCTCACAATCCAATCGTGGTGGCCGCAGGTGGCGATGGAACGCTGGCGCTTGCCGCTGCATCGATCGCGGCTAAAGTCCCGCTCGTACCGATGCCAATGGGCACCGAAAACTTGCTGGCAAAACACTTCGGATACCGATGCGACGCCGCGTTCGTTATCGAGACCCTTCAGTTCGGTCAAGCCAAACGTATCGACGTGGGCACGGCGGCCGGCAAACCGTTTTTGATCATGGCAACATGTGGCTTCGATGCCGAAGTGGTGCGAGCGATGCACTTAACACGGCGTGGTCACATCAACCGTTTCAGCTACTTTCGACCGATCTCTCGAGCCATCTCGCGATATCGATTTCCTGAAATTCAAATTCGAGTTGACGGGGCTCCACCGATCCGAGCCGGATGGGCGATGGTGTTTAACTTGCCTCGCTATGCGGCGTCGCTAGCAATCGAGCCAAATGCGATTCCGGATGATGGGATGTTGGACTTGATCGCGTTGCAAGGCCGCTCGGTTGCCAGAGGATTGGTCTACTTGGCTGGCATCCAAACGGGCCAGCATCTGAAGTTCTCGGACGTCGTTCGTTTACGCGGCAAGTCGTTTGAAATTTCCGCCTCCGACTCAACAGGACCAGACTTGCCAGGCCCCGAAACCCCAGCGTGCCGAATCCCTTATCAGGTCGACGGTGATTATGCCGGTCGTTTGCCGTTAAAGATCGAAACGATGCCTGGCCGAGTCCAACTGTTGTTACCGTCGCGGGGAATTGCCTGACGCGGCAGAATCGTCGAAGATTCAGGCATGACTGAAACTAATTCACCACCGCCCGTCACTTCCGTTCCCGTTGGTCCTTATCAGTGTGGCCCTGGACAACCGCTATTGCTGATCGCCGGACCGTGCGTATTGCAGACGCCGGATCTTGCGATGCAGATTGCCGATGTCCTGTGCCGGATCAACCAACGCGACGACGTTAACGTAGTCTTCAAAGCATCGTTCGACAAAGCCAACCGGACATCGCTGTCGGCCAAACGCGGCCCAGGGATCGACGAAGGACTCAAAATGCTGGCGGATATCGGCCAGCGGTCGGGCCTACCGACGACGACCGACCTGCACTTGCCGGAACAAGCTGCGGCCGTTGCCCAGGTCTGCGATTTGCTTCAGATCCCTGCATTTTTGGCTCGACAAACCGATCTTTTGGTCGCGGCGGCCGAAACGGGACGCCCACTGAACGTCAAAAAGGGCCAGTTCATGTCGCCCGAAGACATGCTGTATGTCGTCCAGAAAGTCCGCGGCAGTGGCGATGGCGGAGTGATGCTGTGCGAGCGGGGCACCTTTTTTGGTTACGGGCGATTGGTCAACGACATGCAATCCCTGCCAATCATGCAGGGATTGGGAGTTCCGGTCGTTTTTGATGCCACTCACAGCGTCCAGCGACCCGGCGGATTGGGCGGCGCGACCGGCGGAAACCGTGAAATGGTTGAACCATTGGCTCGCGCGGCCGTAGCAATCGGTACCGACGCGTTGTTTTTCGAAACGCACCCGACACCCGACACTTCGCCAAGCGACGGCGCCAACATGATTCCACTGGGTCAATTCGAGGCGACGATAGACCGGTTATTGGTGATCCGAAAAACGATCTCGCAAATCGACTCTGCGGTCTAAGTCGCACCAGAACGCGGATTTGACCTAGCTCGCTGAATTCATTCCTATCCGACAAAGACATACTGCTGCGATGGTTGCATTCCCCCGGTTGGTCCTTCCCGTCGTAGCAGCGACGTTGATTACGGTTCTTGGCGGTTGCTCAGATGATGCCGACGCGATCCGACGAATTCGATCTCAGCGACAAGCCAAGATGCAGTCGCAAACTCAACAAGATCACATCGGCGAAACGTTCAGTCTGCTAAACCGACTGGTCGACCTGAATCCTGATGAAGCCGAACGCCAGATCGCCTACCACTTGAATCGGTGGTCCGAAGACCGTGACGAGGTCAAGGCAGACGACATCTCGGAATTGTTACGAACGATCAGCGACGTGTTGCCGCCCGAAGCGGTCCAACAGCGAATCGATCGCAAGAATTTCACACGTGACGACACGGACCATTTACGAGACAGCTACCTGTTCAAAAAGATTTCCGACTGGGTCAACCGCGAATCGAGCGACGATCCCGTTTTAACCGATTGGTTGACGGAACAGGAAAAGAAGTCGAGTGAGGCTGCGTTGCAGATTCGCACAGCCGCGCGTTTATTCGACTGGACGGTTCGCAACATTGCGTACGAGGCCAAAATCCCCGTCGTGCCGGCGCCACCGGCACCGCCCATGTCGATGGGCATGACATTCCAAGGTGCCGGTTATCGTCAAACAGATTATGAGACCGTATGGCGAGGCACCGGTGACGCACTTCAACGAGCCGGTGTGTTCACTCAGCTTTGCCGCCAATCCGGACTGACCGCTTTCGTGCTGGCGATCCCTTCGACCGATGATGGTTCACTTGATCCGTGGTGCGTCGGTGTGCTGATCGACAAAGAGATCTACCTTTTCGAACCTGAACTGGGCGTCTTCATCCCGGGGCCCGGACAAGTTGGCGTTGCGACACTCAGCGACGCTCGCAAGGATGCCTCGGTGCTGAGACGACTAAACGTCCCCGGCTTCTTTGACTATCCGTACGCCAAAGATGACATTCAGCAAACCGTCGCTCTACTGAACGTCGTTCCAGAAGCGATCAGCCCGCGAATGAAGGAATTACAGTCGGGTTTGGCGGGCGATCGCCGAATGGTGACCTACGTCGACGCGCCTTCGCTAGCCAAACAGATCGACAGCATCAGCGGCATTTCAGGCGTTCGTCTTTGGAATGTCCCGCTTCTCGCGGAAGCCTACCGCACGGATATGGAAACCGCGGCCTCGCGAGATCCAGTGTTCCAATTCTGGTATCAGTCCCGATGGGCGATTTTGGAAGCCGACATCGACACTTCGCGACAACTTGCAGTTGCACGTTGGAACCATTTGCTCGGCAAATTTGACAACGACGAGTCAGACGATTCCAAAGGCGCCCGAGTGTTGTACTTGGCAATGCGAGCCCCGGAGTTTGAGATCGCTGACCTGAGAATCGACGTCAATTTGCAAATTGCTTATGGCATTCGGCGCGAACGCGGGACCGAGTCCGAAGTCTATGACCGCCAAGTTCAACAGGTCCAAGCGATGATGCGCCAAGGCAAACGCAGCGCGACCTACTGGATCAGCCTAATTCAATACGACGACCAACGCTACGAAACAGCCGAAACCTGGTTCGCCAAACGCGTTCTCGACGAAAACCAGCCGTCTCTGTGGATTCCCGCTGCCCGATACAACCTTGCCCGCACGCAAGAACTGCTCGGAAACCTCGACAGCGCCGTCGAACTGTACAAAACCGTCGGTTCGCCTCAAGAACACGGCAACCGTATCCGTGCTCGCTTGATCCAGAAACAAACGGATTGAGTGCCGTGATTTAGGACCCGTCCGTTGGCAAGCACTGGACGCGAATGTGTCGCACATGCGGCGCAATTAAGCGTGTCGCTTTGTCAACCACACCATCGTCGATCAACTGATCGAGCGTCCGGCCGGGATCAACGTCGCACGACTTTAGCATCACCAATTCGTCGGCGTTAACGCAGACGGCCAGATAGGCGGCGATGGCATCAGTTGTCGTTCGCCAGTCTTCGGGCAAAGACGCACCACAATATCGATGATAAAAAGAGGCAACCGAAATTAACGTCGTTTGATCCCTCGAGAAACCGCGTTCGACTCCACCGCGAAACTGAATTGTCGTCGAAACGGTTTTCCAAGCTGGCGACAATTGTTGCACCATTCGGTGAGTCGACTCTAGCAATTCGACACACAACCAGTGAATTTCTTCCGAATCGAGCGAGTGCACTGCATCCAATTCACGAACCGCTTCGACCAAGTTGCCTCCGCCAACGATTAGCAAATTCTCCGCCGGCGATTGAGACCCGATCCAGCGATCAAGCTGATCCTTCAAATTCGGTCGTAACAGCAGACTGCCGCCGACCTTTACGACACGTCGCAAGAGGGCCGCCCTTTGCGAACCAGGGCCGCTTTCGATCGATCGGCCCATAGATTTGCCACCGCCCACGACGGCGCACACCGAGAAATCTCGCCACCTAACTCGGTCGACAAATCGATCACTTCACGATCCTCCGGCACATCAAACAGATCGCGTCCATGTCCACTGATGACAATTGGGCCCCTCGGCTGATCGATGGCATCGAAAGCCGAGTGAATTTCACGCTTGGCCGAGTCCATGATCTGAACAGCCAACTTTGCAGCCTGCTCGACCGACACGAAGGTTTGATCAAGGCCGATCATCCGAGCGATTCGGTTTGCCGATCGGGCGACCGTCCGTGGGGCACCGTCAGCGGATTCACAGTCGTCAGGATGTTCTGGCTCGATACCCAACACGATCCGAGCATCATCAATCGTAGCGAACCATTCATTCATAATTCGGCTCGACGCGCCATTGAACCAAAGTCGATCCACCAATGCACAAACCGGCGTGCGGCGACAACCGATGTAAACCAACGACTGTCCAACCAACCGCTGAAAGTCCGTCATCGAGGACGTCGCAACTCGCCCCTTTCGCAAAGGAATGATATCAGTGGTCGTCGAACCGATGTCGACGAGTGTCGCGTCACCCGCAATGGTTTTTGCAACTTGACTAGCCAAGGCGTGCCAATTCGAGGCCGCAACGACTTCGAACAAACGCTTTGCGTCGTCCGCTCGATGGAAGCGACCGTCCACTCCATAGAACCGGATCTCGGGTGCAAATGATGGCTGCGAACCGATCCGGCGAGCAGCTTCGCAAACCGCATCCACAATGAACTCGACACCCGTCTTGCGATCCAAAAAACAATCGGCCAACTCGCCAGTCATTGTGACGGCCCACGAACTTGCAGGCAGAAACTGGGACAGATGGTCAACGAGCGATGACGTCAACTCGCTTGAACGATTCCACATCGCAAAGGGATAAGACGCAGCGTTTCCATCAGTGCAAACATACTTAAGATTGGCACCGCCGATATCGATCCCAATGGTCCGGCGACCTTCCGATGCTGGTTTCACTGGTCGTCGACCCATACATCGCCATCTGGCGTCCAGCGAACCGCGTCTACCGACGCGCAACAGGAAACGGGACCTGATTCCAAGTCAAAGAGTAAAGCCGCCAAGTTGCTGTTGATCATCCGGCGAAGTCCAACGTACGAAGTCGTTAGTCGCGGATTGATTTCGATCACGAAGTCTTCGCTGGGGCGGTCACCAAGTAGCAAATCGAGACCGATGAAGCCTCGAACGGTCGGCGGCATCGCTGCGATGGCTCGTGTCGCCAGCGCCGCAGCACGACGCTGGGCATCGTCGTCAAGCGGCCCTTGTCCGCCCTCATATTCACAGGTGTCGTCCGACAGACCCTGCGAGACCGCTGGCAGAAAAACACTCTGAGTATCCGAGGCGACCATTGCAATCGAAATCGCGCGTCCCGGCATCCAAGCTTGAAGCAACTGGTTCGATTCCAACGCAGCCTGTGCATCGGCGAAGCAATCAAACTTTTTGATCTCCTTTGTTCCGCAGCCATCACGAGGCTTCACTACAAAACGCTGAAACTCTTTAAGTGGTTTCAGAAACCGTTTGTCACTCAACGCCATGTACATCGGATGAGCGACTCCTGCCGCGAATAGACTCTTTGCGGTCAGCAGCTTGTCGCTGGCGACTCGCAAAAAATCACCGCTGCCGGCAATCACATCAACACCGCCGGCTCTCAGCATCGCAACCGCTTTGGCTAAGACACCATCACTTTCTGGAGCAATGATCAACGCAGCATCACACGTCTTTGCCGCTGCGATCCACTGATTCCACAGTGGAGCCGCGGGATCCATCGAGACTTTCTCGGCGACATCCAGCGTCAACGACTCAAATCTTGGATCGATGGGGACGACCGTTTCAGCGATTTTGGACATATCCGCCGAAACGGCTCTTAGCATCGCGGCGCCTTCTCGTCGCAGACCGGCAGGAATCCGGTCCAACGTTTGCCCGGCTAAACCGCCGCCACAAACATATTCGCCAACGAAGATACGCATCAGAACTTCCCCAAAGGGAATGAGAGGACAGCCCAACAAAGGTTCGGCTTTCATGATAACGGATGAACCAGCCATCCGCAGCGATTAGAAAATTCCCAGGTGATCCCGTGCGTCGTCCGTCATCATATCTTGGCTCCACGGCGGTTCCATGACGACCTTGACTTCGCAAGTGTCAACTTCTTCCATGCCTTCTGCGGCTCCCTTGACTCCGGCGACCAATTGCGGCCCAGCCGGACACATGGGGCTGGTCATTGTCATGTCGACTTTAACGTCGTGCCGGCCATTCTCGTTTTCCTCACCGACATTGATGACGTACACCAATCCCAGGTCTACGATGTTAACGTAAAGTTCCGGGTCAATCACCTGTTTCAAGGCTTCGCGAACCTTGTCTTCAGCAAGCGCCATATTTGTTTCTCCGTCGATTGCTTAGCAAATATTTAGGGGTTGAATCACTCGTACTCACGAACTTGGCGTGCGATCGCGTCACCAAGTGCGTTACGGACACTTTCGATTGAAATCCGATCGAAGATCTGCTGAAAGAACCCGATCACGATCATACGAGTGGCTTCCTTTTGAGTGAAGCCGCGGCAACGAGCATAGAAGACTTGCTCGGCATCGACCTGCGCGGTTGTGCTGCCGTGCGTGCAACGAACGTCGTCGGCTTCGATCTCCAAACCTGGGATCGAGTCGGCACGCGAATGATGCGACAGCACCAAATTATCGTTGCGCTGGTAACCGTCGGTTTGCTGAGCGATCTTGTCGACCTTGATCATGCCCTTCCAAACAGTCCGACTCTTGTCTTGTTGAGCCGACTTGTACAGAAAGTCACTGTGGCACTGGGGTGCACGGTGATGCTGTTGCGTATGGTAGGCAAGATGCTGGCGTCCCTCGGTAAACATGACGCCGTTGACTTGAGCATCCGCACCGCGTCCGACCATGTCGACCGTTTGATTGACCTTGGACAACATCGACCCCATCGCAGCGATCGTCCACTGCAAAGTTGAATCACGATCGATGACAGCTTTTTGGTGTGCAAAGTGGTACGTCTTCAAACCCCACTCTTGCAGGTTCACGTATCGCAAATGCGAGCCAGGCTTTTGAACCAATTCAACACACCCGATGTGCAACCCGGATGCGTTTTCGGAAACGCTATTCGATTCGTGCAACACCGTCGCTTCGGCGCCTTCATCGAGCACGATCAGCGTATGAGTCGTATCCGTTCCGCCATCGGTCAAGATTGATCCGATGTGGATAGGACGGTCAACCACCACACCACGCGGCACGTACAGGAATTGTCCGCCCGACCAAAATGCTGCGTGCAGAGCGGCAAACTTGTCGTGGTCAGGATCGAACGCCGTAAACAAATGCTTACGGACCAAATCCGGATGCTCGGCGGCAATCCGTTCAAGGCTGCCGAAGACGACGCCCTTGGCGGCCAAAGCCGGGTCAAGATTTTCAGCCGTGATACAGCTATCGACGGTTTCTAGGGATCCGCCCAGATCGACGCCCTCGATCAGTTGGTGATATTGCCGAGTGTCGAACGAGACTGGGTCGCTCGACACGTTGGGTGCCGAAAACTTTTTGATTTGAAAAGCGCGGATGTCGGTGCGGATCCACTCCTCCGCACGCCGCTCGGGCCACTGCATTGCATCGGCGTGTTGCCATGCTTCGCGGCGCATGTCCGTCAACCAATCAGGTTCAGTGCGTGATTCGATGAACGAATCAAAACCCGCGGCGTCAAAAGAAAGTTGGGTGGTAGCAGTCATCAGAGTCTATAAAAATTAAATTGATTGGACGGGTGGGCCAGGTCGAGCCCTGACGCTCGGATCGTGTGGAAATACGTTCTGGCTATCACTCTCCCTTTGGAGAGTGTTTTGAACATGCAAAGGCTGGAGCGATTCAACGGCAGACCCGAGGCAAGGCCGGCGTCTGCGATGAACGTCTTAACCAACGCTGCCTTCCATCTGCAGTTGGATCAGCCGGTTCATTTCGACGGCGTATTCCATCGGCAACTCTTTCACGAGCGGCTCAATGAAACCGTTAACGATCATCGTGCTGGCTTCCTGCTCGGACAATCCGCGGCTAAGCAGATAAAACATTTGCTCTTCACCGATTCGCGACACGCTAGCTTCGTGACCGATCTGAACGTCTTGTTCGGCAATTTCGATGTAAGGATACGTGTCGCTGCGACTTTCCGGATCCAAAATCAGTGCGTCACAGACCACACTGTTCTTGCTGTTGTGTGCTCCTGGTTCGACCTTGACCAAACCACGATAGCTGCTGCGACCACCGTTTTTACTGATCGACTTGCTAACGATTTGACCAGTCGTGTTTGGTGCCGCGTGAACAAGTTTCGCACCGGCGTCCTGGTGTTGACCGGCGCTCGAAAACGCGATCGACAGGATCTCGCCGCGGGCGCCTGGTTCCATCATGTGAACAGCCGGATACTTCATCGTCAGCTTGCTGCCCAGGTTACCGTCGACCCATTCCATCGTTGCATCGCCGTACGCGTAAGCACGCTTGGTGACGAGATTGTAGATGTTGTTGGCCCAGTTCTGGATCGTTGTGTAACGGCAACGTGCGTTGCGTTTGACAACGACTTCGACAACCGCGCTGTGTAGTGATTCCGTCGAATACATCGGAGCGGTACAACCTTCGACATAGTGAACGCTGGCACCTTCGTCGACGATGATCAAAGTTCGTTCGAACTGCCCCATGCTTTCCGCGTTGATGCGGAAGTACGCTTGCAACGGGAATTCGATGTGAACGCCCTTGGGGATATAAATGAACGAACCGCCCGACCAAACGGCACTGTTAAGAGCCGCAAACTTGTTGTCGTTGTTCGGAATGATTTTGCCAAAGTACTCACGCAACACTTCCGGATGCTCGCGAACCGCAGTGTCCGTGTCGGTGAATAACACGCCTTGCTTGGCCAGGTCTTCTTCTAGCGAACCGTAGATCACTTCGCTTTCGAACTGCGCTTTCACGCCTGACAAGAACTTTCGTTCGGCTTCGGGAATGCCGAGCTTTTCAAAAGTGTCTTTGATTTCTTGCGGGACATCGTCCCACGACTTACCCTGACCGGCAGTCGGCTTGAGGTAATAGAAGATGTCTTGAAAATCGATGTCGATCGCGCCGCCCCACTTCGGCATCGGCCGTTCGTTGAAGATCTTCAACGATTCCAGACGATACTGACGCATCCAGTCAGGTTCGTTCTTGATATCCGAAATTTGATTGACGACTTCTTCGTCCAAGCCTTTTTTGGCTTTGAAGACGCCCGTGGTTTCGGTGCGGAAGTTGTACTTATTGATTTCGCCGACTTCATCGGCTTCGTTTTCAGTGATGTCTGTGGCCATGTCGTTTTCCTAGGTCTTTGAATGGTTGTAAATATGAAAGAAATGACACATTGGAGACCACCGCTGAAAATCGCGAGGATCGCTGTGCCATTTTCTTCCTAGACCGCAGCTTCTTCAGCCAACATTTCTTGGTTTACGGCGTCAGCGTCCGGATAAGCCGTGCGAATTCGCTCGTATCCCTTCTCGTGCAATTCCTCGGCAAGTTCCTTGCCGCCAGTTTCGACCAAACGGCCACCCAACATCACGTGAGTGAATTCGGGTGGATTGTGTTCGAGCAATTTGTCGTGGTGCGTGATGATCAACAGCCCCATCTTTTGGTGCCCGATATCAGCGATCGACTCGCTCGCCAAACGAACAGCGTCCGCATCTAGACCGCTGTCGGTTTCATCCAAAATCGCAAACTTGGGTTGCAACATTGCCAGTTGCAGAATCTCGGCTCGCTTCATCTCGCCACCCGAGAAACCGTCGTTGACGTAACGACGAGCAAACTCGACGTCCATCTTTAGGTGAGCCATCTTTTCTTTCAGCTCTTTGCGGAACTCCCGCATCGGGATCAATTCCTCGCCTTCCTTTCGGTCGGGACGACGCACGTTGGTCGTTGCATGACGCAGAAAGTCGGCCATCTTTACGCCGGGGATCGCCATGGGACGTTGGAAGGCCATGAAGATGCCTTTTCGGGCGCGGATGTCTGGTCCCATCTCCAACACGTCTTCACCATCAAGCGTGATGCTGCCGCCGGTCACGGTATAACCAGGGTGACCCATGATCGCCAAACCGAGCGTACTCTTGCCGCTGCCGTTGGGGCCCATCAGAGCGTGCGTTTCACCGTGGTTAATCGTCAGATTGACACCGCGAAGAATCGGTTTGTCGCCAACGGATACGTGCAGGTCTTCGATTTTCAATACGTGAGTCATCGTGAATAACTATGTTGCAAAGAGTGAAATAAGTGAACAGTTAGATGCTTGATCGAAGTCAAGACTTGTCTTCGGTGTTTGGCGATGAAACACCAGTGTGTGCTGAAGCCGTCGCAGTTGAACGGGGCGAAGCATCGCTGGCCGCTGAAAATTGACAGCACGAATCGCCGTCCAATCGGCAACTGCTCAGGTGTACCTGAGTCCCCAGCGCTTCGGAAATCATTTCTTCTTCTAGTCGGCACATTGCACGGTCCGACGACGCATCTGTCATTGCCGGATAAGGGCATGACCCAATATCCAACACTGGCAACTCACCGCTGTGAGTCATGCAGGCCGACATGTGCCGAGCAGTCATCATCTCGGACAATTTTTCGATTCGGCTTTCCAGGGTTCCGCCAGCTTCTTCGGACGAAAGCTGGCTTGCGAACTGGCGACCCAATCTAGCGGCGATCCCGCTTAGCAATTTGCTGCGAATTTCAACATCATCAATCGCCTGGATCTCGCGCCACATCGCATCGGCCAAGTCCACCGAATTGGCTCCGGCACTCCGGTGCCCAGCCACCGTCAAATGGTATTGGTACGTTGGACGTCCACGACCCGCGACAATCTTTTCTCGATCGATCAAACCAATCTCTAAGAGACGCTCGATCCGTTGGCGAATTGCTGTCGCGGTGACGCCTAACTGGTCGGTCAATTCGCCGATCCCAAAAGCGTCGCCGCCGCGCATCACCATCAACAACTTGCGATCGACCGATCGCAGCTCTTCGTGGTGGATGACGGGTGAATTCATGCTTGCCAAATTTGGAACGAGGTGTTGATCTACCTCACTTTTACGCCTTTTCCCATTTTTGACAACCATCGCAGCGAAAAAGAATTGAACTTCGCCAGGATTCGCTTCCCTCAAGAGCCGATAGTGGAAAGCTGACACCCCCAAAGAAATGAAACCTGCCAAAATCAAGCAGTGCACAAACGAACAGATCCCCTCTCACACAAACCGGACTTGGCTGATACGATTCCTTCCCGAGCAGACCAAAACTGCTACCCCTAGCAATTCTTAACTCCCCTTCAAGTTGTCTCCTGAGTTTGCAATGAAAGCCGTCGCGGTTACTCCTGGCACCCCCAACAGTGTCCATTTGACTGAGATTGAAAAGCCCTCGCTGGATCAAATCCAAGACGGATTGGGGGTTTTGGTGCGGGTATTGAAGGTCGGCGTGGATGCGACGGATCGTGAAATCAACGAGGCTTTGTACGGCAACGCGCCTGACGGCGACAACCACTTAGTGATCGGACACGAGAGTTTTGGGATCGTTGAAGCGGTAGGGCCGAACGTCAAACGAGTCAAGGTTGGCGACTTTGTCACCGCTACGGTTCGTCGTCCTGGCAACTCGATCTATGACCAGATCGGCACCAACGACATGACCAGCGAGGAAACTTACTACGAGCGCGGCATCAACCTGCGTCACGGTTTCATGACCGAGTACTTTGTCGACGAAGAAGAATATATCGTTCGTGTTCCGGCCGGACTGAAGCACTTGCACGTGCTGATGGAACCGATGAGCTGTGCGGCCAAGGCAATCTACCAAGCCTTCGAAGCCCAGCGCCGAATGAAAGTTTGGCGCCCGAAACTGGCCTATGTCCAAGGCGCCGGACAGATCGGTTTGCTAGCGACGTTGGTGTTGAAACTGCAAGGCATTGAGGTCTACACGATCGCTCGCGGCGAAGGACCTCACCTGAAATCAGAAATCGTCGAAGGCCTGGAAGCTACTTACGTCAGCACGAAACAAACGCCACTTGCAGAGCTCGTCAAACAGACCGGTCGCCCCGACTTAATCGTTGACGCGACCGGCAGCAGCCGCTTGGCGTTCGAAGCCATGGAACACGTCGGCCACAACGGCGTCGTGGTTTGGACCGGCATTACCGGCGGCGTCAAAGTTTCTGAGGTTCCCTCGGACAGCATCAACCTGAACTGGGTTTTGGGAAACAAACTGCTGCTAGGCAGCGTCAACGCAAACCGAACTCACTTTGAAATGGGCATCAAGGACCTGGCACTTGGCGAGATGATGTACCCAGGCGTGCTTGAGCGAATCCTGACTCATCCAGTCGACGGCATGGACAACTATGCCGAGATGATGCGGTACTTGGTTGAAGACCCTGACGCTTTGAAGGTCTACGTCAACGTCGCCAACGAGTGAGCCAAGCGCGGCTAACCAACGGATCAGCCGCAAGCCAGCTTTCGTAGACTGTCGATTGCGTCTTTCATCGCGGCTTCATCAATTTCGTGAACATTGATGGGGTCGCCGATGGCTCGCAGCATCGTGATCGTCAATCGACCGCCCAGATGCTGGCGAAACTCTTCAAGCCCCGTCATCAATCGCTCGATCGGATCGAGCGATTGATGCCACAGCCGCATCCCCATCGCGGTCAAACACCTGATCACACGATCGGTATCAGCGGCGGGAAATCCAAACTTCATGGTCGAATAGATACAGTCAATCGCGACACCGATGGCGACCGCTTCGCCGTGCCGAATGGCATATTCGGTTAGCGGTTCTAAACGGTGAGCCGACCAGTGCCCAAAATCGAGCGGCCGTGCTTCTAACATCTCAAATGGATCACCACCTTCGGTAATGTGCCGCAGGTGAGCCAAACAAGATTGGTGGATCGCCGTTTTAGCGGTTTTCATGTCACGCTGGCGAATCGCATCCGCATGATCGCAAAGCCACAAAAATTGACCACGATCCTTTAGCAGCGACACCTTCACGGCTTCGCTGAAACCACTGAAGAAGTCTCGATCGGGCAGCGTCTTCAGTAGCGTCGTGTCGTTGACGACTGCCCAGGGAACCGCAAACGTTCCAATCCAATTTTTCTTGTCAAAGTAGTTGATTGCGTTTTTAACGCCGACGCCTGAATCAGCTTGAGCCAACACCGTCGAAGGCAATCGAATCAAGCGAATGCCACGATGAGCGATCGCGGCCGCAAAGCCAATCGCATCCAGCATCGCGCCGCCACCAACCGCCACGATGTAGCTGCGTCGATCGAGCCCAAAATGGTTGACTTTGTCCAGCAAACCTCGCAGCACCGATTCGCCGTTCTTGATCGCCTCGCCGCCCTCGACAATCGCCGCCGGCGCAACCAACTCGACACCATCAACCGAGGACAGTTTTTCTGACAATCGATGCACGTGATCAGCAAGCGACGATTCACCCACCAGCAAGACACGAGCTCGCGTTGTAGCATCAGTTTGCAGCAGTTCCAACAATGCACCAAAGTCACCGCCGGCAACGTCATCGGTCACCCTCAAGCGGTGCACAAAGGGCACGGCAAAGGCGACATCGGTAGAAAGAGTAGAATCCGGCATTAGAAAGTTTCGTCCTTCCATCCACGCCACAGCCATCGCAACGAATCGGGGAAAATCGCGCCGCCATGGATGCCATTATGAGCACCGGTGCCGTACACGAATTTGTAGTCGTATCCTTTAAACGCCAATGATTTAGCCAGCGTCTGATTCGCCAGCGGCCAATTCCCATGCTCATTGTCGAGGTCACCCGAACCATCCTGCAACAGGATTCGAATCGGCTTCTTAGGTGTCTTTCGGACTTGCGCTTCGTAGTCGTGACCGCCTCGGATATTAGTGAAGCTGCCGATATGCGACAGCACTTTACGGAACGCATCGGGACGATACCAAGCAACCGAAAACGCGCAAATCCCGCCACTGCTGTTGCCACATACAGCACGCAGTTCGGGGTTCTCAGTGATCCGGTAATCCTTTTCGATTTCCGGCAACAACTCGGTCATCAAGAACTCGGCGTAATCTCCACTGACGCTGTCGTACTCAAAACTACGGTTCGACGGCGTCGGTTTCCAACCACGCTTTTCGCCAAGCTCGCCCTTGTGTCCCGGATCCACCATCACGGCAATCGTGATCGGCATATCGCCCTTGGCGATCAAGTTGTCAAACACGACGGGCAAACGAAAGTCACCGGTCTTTCCTTCGAACGCATGGCCGTCTTGGAAGACCATCAATGCGGCAGGTGACGAACCATCGTATTGGGCCGGAACGTAAACCGAATAACGACGTTTTGTGCCGGGGAAAATTTCACTTTTGGCAAATGTGTGCTGAGTCACTTTGCCGTTCGGGACCGCATCCGAGGGCATCGAATCGGGACCGTGCTTGTACAGCTCATCAGCCGCAAACGCTCGAACATTCGGCATGGAAAAACCGAGCACAACCGCCGCGGCAATCATGGCCGGACGGAGCAAACAAGTATTCTTCATTAGGTGGGCAGATCGAGGCGGGGAGGGAAGAGTCGTGGCGGGTAGGACGCAGACGCTTCACGCCCACGGCTTTCACTATTTTACCAGCACCTTATTCTAACCGCGACGGGATCACGTGCAGCGATGCAGCTTCGTTTTTCGAGTGATCGGCGTTTTACACCTTTCAATCGTCTCTTAACCCCAATAATCGATTCAATGCAACAACGACGACTTGGCGCCAGTGGAATAGCCGTTTCCGACATCTGCATGGGGACCATGACCTTCGGATCCCAATGCGATGAAGCCACCAGCCATGCGATTTGTGACCGCGCACGGGACGCCGGAATCGACTTCTTTGATGCCGCCGAGATTTACCCGGTGCCACCGCGAGCCGACACGGTCGGAGATACCGAAACGATATTTGGCCGCTGGCTAAAAGACCAACCTCGCGACTCGGTGATCGTGGCATCCAAAGTCACTGGCCCTGGTCACGGATGGTTCACGCCGCCGGTTCGACATGGCAAAACGGCGCTGGACCGCCGGCAAATCGTATCGTCCTGCGAAGACTCGCTCAGGCGTTTAGATACCGACTACATCGATCTGTACCAAATCCACTGGCCCGACCATGGTTTGCCCTACGAAGAAGTGCTTGGCGTTCTTGGCGAATTGCGTGACCAGGGCAAAGTTCGCGTTATCGGTTGCAGCAACGAAACGAGCTGGGGATTGATGAAGAGCTTGTGGGTGGCCGACGTCTACCACGTTGATCGCTACCAAACGGTGCAAAACAATTTCAGCCTGATCAATCGCCGCTGCGAAAGCGAATTGGCACAAGTTTGCCGCCGCGAGAATGTCAGTCTGCTGCCGTACTCGCCACTTGGCGGCGGAGTCCTAACCGGAAAGTACGAAAATGGGCCACCGCCCGGAGGCCGTTTTTCGGCTTATTTGACCGACGGAGACGACCGCCAAAAGCGAATGGCTCGCCGCTTCGTCAACGAGCGTACCGTCGAAACAACTCGCCGTTTGGCGGAAATCGCCGACTCAATCGGTGTCACCGTGACTGCACTCGCACTCGCGTGGAGCCGCCAACACGACTTTGTCGCCTCGACAATTGTGGGTGCTACCTCGATCGCTCAGCTCGACGAATCACTGGCGGCCAAAGATTTGATTTTGGACGCTGAAACGTTGGCACGAATCGATCAAGTCGATATCGACATCCCGACGCCGATGACAGAAGACGGGTTACGACGACTGTAGCGATCACATCAGCGGCAAACGCAGATCCGAAGCGAATTCTTTTCGATTCGGACGCGTGATCGCAAAACGCGAACTACGTTGGCGTTCATGCGCCACCTTTTCCAACTTATCGCCGCTTTCCGGTTCGTCGCCACTCTCGCATTGGCGACCGTAGCGATTCACGACGCTTCCGCATCGAACTGGCTGACGATGCCCAGCACGTTCACGCATGACCCAGTCACTGGCACCCGCGTCAGCCAATACGCTCCGATCGCGGGACCATCGGCACCGCAAGTACCGAACTTCCAATCCAGCGGTTACACACACACTCGCAGTTCACTGGCCTATGGGCAATCGGCTGACAACTACCATCGCGTCGAAACCTGGGGTGCCCCGGTCCGACCTTACGGCGAATGGAATTTTCCGAACCGTCCGTTCAGCGCTCCCTACCAGAACTGGGGGCCGCCCTACGCCGGGCTGAATCTTGGACTTGGTACAGCCTATCCAGGGTTTGGACATGGATATGGTCTAGGTTACGGACAGGGGCAGGGTCCTGGTTACGGAACTGGTAATGGAACTGGTAATGGAACTGGTAATGGAACTGGGCCATCAAATCATCGTGGCCAGCCCAACTCGCCCGTCGGCAACGCCAGCCCTTTCAATCCGTACCCGGCCGGTCCCGGCACGCCTTACCCCGTGGCTCCTTATTACGACGGCTACCATCCGGTTTACCGCGAATAGTTTCGCGATATCTATCCCTCGGAATGCCGCAAATTGGCAAGTTCGCAGCCGTGCGGATGACAGACAAAGGCTGAAACAGGTGCAACCGCGCGCCGAGACTCGCCAAATTCGGCTGAGGTCGACGGTGCCTCTATCGGAACCAGCACGAGCGGATAAACAGGCGACCGTCAAGCTCGGGTGGTGTTGCCCAGATCCGTTGCGTTACTCTTCTGTGCTCGACCACGGTTAAGACCGCAGGAAGCGATTGAATACGTCGTCGCCGGTTCCTGGCCCGCTTCCTGTTGAATCTTTCGCCCTCAACGAAGACCGCACGATGGATCTGACTTCCGCTCCGCAAACCCACTCGACCGCCCCTGCCACCGCTCGCGATTCCGCGGCCGAAGCCCTGGACGTTCAAGAATGCTCGCAGAACCGGTCTTCGGCATCGCCGAGCCCGACCGTAGCGGTAAATGGAGCCACGTCGCCTCGCGAGTTTTTTGGGCGTTTGTATGGGCCAATCGAACAACCCCTGGCGGCTGTCGAAAATCGCATCGCTCAAGAACTGCAAAGCCCCTACGAGGCCGTTGGCGAACTGCTGCGACATGGAACCCAGCTTGGTGGCAAGCGACTGCGTCCGGCCTTGGTCCTGTTGACGGGATCCGCCTTAGGCAACGTTACGGATGATCACATCGTTCTTGGCACCGTGATTGAAATGGTCCACACCGCAACACTTATTCACGATGATGTGTTGGACGAAGCTGAAACTCGGCGGCACGTGGCGACGGTCAACGCCCAATGGAACAACCACACCAGCATCCTTTTGGGCGACTACCTCTTCGCCCAGAGCTATCGGCTGGCCGCCACACTTTCGTCGACCACAGCATGCCAGTGGATCGGTGAAGCGGCCAGATTGGTTTGTGAAGGCGAGATGCGTCAAGTGCTTGGCCGAGACTTATTGGATATCGACGAAGACACCTATTTTGGAATGATTCGCGGCAAAACCGCTGAACTCTGCCGTGTGGCTTGCGAACTGGGAGCCCACTACAGCGGTGCCAGCGAGGACCAAGTCGCTTCGTTCGGACGCTACGGAAATGCGGTCGGAATCGCTTTCCAAATCGCAGATGATTTCCTCGACCTTTGGGGCGATGACCAAGTCGTTGGCAAGACGCTGGGCACAGACGTCGAGCAAGGCAAAATCACGTTGCCGCTGATCCGGTTGTTGGCAACGGCAAGCGATCAGGATCGAATTCGAATCGAACGGATCTTGCGTGGCCCGGCGAAGGAACGTGTGGACGGGATCCGCCCGTACCTGCAAGCCAGTGACGCGCGACAGTACACCGAATCCGTGGCTCAGCGGTTCCGCAGTGAAGCGATTGCCGAACTGCAATTTTTAGCGAGATCACAAGCAAAAGCGTCGCTCGTATCAATCGCGGACTTCAGCGTCGATCGTCGTTTTTAAGTATTTCGGCGAAGGAACCGTGACCTTCAGAATGAGTGATACAAATCTGGGCCGTTACGTGGCATAATGGGCGGTGAAGTTTCCCTTCCCGCCCTTTATCTCACCCCCAACGGTCTGCCATGTCACGATTGAATCGTCGCCAGTTTGCTGCAGTCGCCACTTCGGCGTTTGCGGTTGCCGCTACCCCCCGTCATTCTTTTGCCCAATCTCCTGGCCCCAATGACCAGATCGGTGTTTGTGTCGTCGGCGCCAATGGCCGCGGCGGCGAGCACATCCGCGGCTTCAATAAAGATCCACGCACGTTCATCAGCGCGATCGTCGACGTTGACCATGTCGTCGGACAAACGCGAGCTAAGCAAATCAAAGAACTGCAAGGCAAGGCACCCGAAATATTTGTGGACGTCCGCGAAGCCATCGATTCGGGCAAGTTCGACATCCTCTCGTGCGCCACGCCGAACCACTGGCACGCACTGTGTGGCGTATGGGCGATGCAAGCAGGCAAAGATGTTTACATCGAAAAACCGATCAGCCACAATATTCACGAAGGGCGAACTCTAATCGCAGCCGCCGAAAAGTACGGCCGCATGTTCCAAACCGGCACCCAATGCCGCAGCAGCACTGCCTGCAGCGACGCAGCTAAGTTCATTGCCGAAGGCGGCATCGGCGAAGTCAACTTTGCCCGCGGACTTTGCTACAAGCGTCGCAAATCGATCAATCCGCTTGGCGACTATCCGATTCCTAAAAACGTCGATTTCGACTTGTGGTCTGGTCCGGCGACTTTCACCGATCCGAAACTGACCCGCAGCAAACTGCACTACGATTGGCACTGGCAGCGTCATTACGGCAACGGCGACCTTGGCAACCAAGGACCGCACCAAACCGACATCGCACGTTGGGGACTGGGCGTGAATCGTCACCCCGAATCCATTGTCAGCTACGGTTGCCGATTGGGTTACGACGTCGAGCGCAAAGACCCGAACTACGTTGATGCCGGCGACACGGCGAACACCGAAGTCTCGATTTATGACTACGGCGATAAGTGTTTGGTCTTCGAAACTCGTGGTTTGGACGTGACTGAATCAGCAGGTCCCGAAGTCGACGCTATGTTCGGCAAGGGCGGCGGCAACAAGATTGGCGTGATCTTCTACGGCAGTGAAGGCTACGTGGCACAGGTTTCCTATGGCCACTGCATCGTGTTCGACAAAGACATGAAGCAAACACAAGAATTCAAAGCCAAAAACGACGTCGGCGACGCTCACTTTGCCAACTTCATCGACGCGGTCCAGTCGCGCGATGCGGCCACGCTTAACGCCGACGCTTTGACGGGGCACTTGTCGGCTGCGGTCAGCCACTTGGGCAACATTTCGTACTACTTGGGCGAAGACAACAAGTCGTCAGTCGACGAGATCAAGAAGATCGTTTCAAACGTCAAGAGTCTCGATGACAACATTGAAACGCTCGAGCAAACTGTCACTCACTTGGAATCTAACGGCGTCGATCTGAATAAAACCCCTCTTTCGATGGGCCCAGTGTTGAAGTTCAATCCGGAAACCGAGAAGTTCGTCGACAACTCTGCCGCGGACTCATTGCTAACGCGAAATTATCGCGAAGGCTTCGAAGTCCCAACGGCCGACAAAGTCTAACTGAGACAGCAAGAAAATCGTCGCACAGGCTTCGACCTGTGCGACGACAGGTTCCAGTCCCGCAGCGGTGCTGCGGCCGACGGTATTATGTCAGCGGAATTGGGCTGGCGACCAGCTCGCTCCAGCACGTGGTCAGCTCAGCCTCGGTCGGCAGCGTACCGCTGCGGTCAATCACGATCCACGGGCGAGCACGTCGAATGACGCCCTTCTCCAAAAAATCGCCGAATAATCGCAATCGCAACATGGCATCGGTCGAGTGATTGGTCGTGAACGGGCTGTCGTGCGATCCCAACAACACCGAAACCGAATTGTGCTTTGATTTGGCGAGCGAAATTGGTGCGCAACCGGCCCCCGCGACCTCATTGTGGCCCCATTCGTCCATGGGCACAAATGAATCAATGTCGTCGCACGTCGCTTCGACATCGATTTTGGGATGCGTGTCCAGCAAGTCCGTTTGGATCGACGTGCAGACTTCGATCACCAATCGATTGGCCGATGAGTGAATCGGATTGAATACCAACCGCAGGGCGAATGAACCATCGCCTTGGGGATAGTTGATATGCCACTGGTCGCCACGAACGAATTGTTCGGCGGCGACGGGCAATCGGTCGTCGCCAACGCTGGCGAGCGCAACTCCGGTAAAGGAGATTCCCGAGTCTCCGCCACGAGCGTCGAAGTCCCAACTTTGACCATCGCAATGCAGTTGGGCTAAGCCCAGTTCATTGGTTGTCCACATCGTCGTCTTCGCTCGGGTGAGGGTTCGGTCGTCATATTAAAATTGGCCCGGCTAAGTTGATGCCCGGGCGCCAACACACTCGTCTTACTTGGCGTATTCTGCGCCAAAGAATTCCTTGCTCTTCTCGACGTCTGGCTTGATCGTGCGGCTGCCTTCTTTCCAATTCGCTGGGCAAACTTCACCGTTCTTTTCGAAGTACTGAAGTGCCTGGACCATTCGCAGTGCTTCGTCGACGCTGCGACCGAGCGGCAGGTCGTTGACGACTTGGTGGCGAACGACGCCGTCCTTGTCGATCAAGAACAACCCGCGAAGAGCCACCCCACCGTCAAGGAGCACGTCGTAGTCGCGTGCGATTTGCTTATTCAAGTCCGCGATCAAAGGGTACTGGGTCTTGCCGATTCCGCCCTGTTCACGCGGCGTGTTGGTCCAAGCCAAGTGAGTGAAATGGCTGTCGATCGAAACGCCCAAAATTTGGACGCCAAGATCGGCAAAGTCTTTCGCCCGGTCGCTGAACGCGATGATCTCGGTAGGGCACACGAACGTGAAGTCCAAGGGCCAGAAGAAGAGCAAAACAGGCTTGCCCTTATAATCGCTCAACGAAATGTCCTTGAACGTACCGTCGGGCATGACGGCGGTTGCTTTGAAGTCGGGAGCTTGCTGGGTCACCAGAACTGACATGGCTATATCTCTTGCGTTTTTGTTGTTGTAAATCGGCCAAAACGTATGAAACGACACTATTGGACGAAGCGAGCTTTTCGACAACCCGTCCTCAGGATCGAGGCCGTTTTTTTCGCAAAACCTCTCGTGATTTGCCGGTCCACCACTTTATTGGATCCATTTTTCACCGAATCAATGCATTCGGATCAATCAGGTTCTCTTCCCAATAAAATCCATCTTCCCGCTCTTCTAAGACACGGTGCGCACTTCCTCTTGCTAACGCTCGCTGGTCCTTCGGCAACCAAGCCGCCAAACGATCCGCGGTGTTTCGATGCTGTTCCGAGGCAGCATCCCCCGCCATCAAGTTATGGAACTCATCCGGATCGCTCGTGAGATCGTAAAGTTCTTCGCTGCCGTCGGCGTAGACGACATACCGCCAACGATTGTCGCACACCGAATGGTTTCCCACGTTATGCGTACAAATCGCCGGACGCTGGCGGACAGCAGTAGGCGACTGGATTTGACGGCGCAGACTGAGCCCCTCCAATCCAGGTGCCTGAGGCAATCCGGCCAATTCCGAAAGCGTGGGATAGATGTCCAGCAATTCGGCGGGCTGGCTGCAACGGAGGCCGCCATCGATGCCTGGTCCTGCGAAAATGAGCGGCACGCGAGTCGATCGCGCCCACAGACTGTTCTTTCCCGAGATCCCTTTTTCGCCAAGATGATATCCATGATCGCTCCACAACACGACAATCGTGTTGTCGGCATAAGGAGATTTTTCCAGAGCATCAAGCACTCGCCCCACTTGGCTGTCGACGAAACTAACGCATGCCAAGTATGACCGCACCAACGGGCGAAGCTGGTTATTCTCTTTCAACCAACTCGTTCGAGGCTCTGGCAGTTCCCAGTGAACGAACCAGGACGCCAGCGGTGTATCATCGCGGTCATCCGCCAACATCGGCGGCATCACTAACGACTCGTCGGGATACATGTCGAACCACTTCTGAGTTGCAAAGCACGGCACGTGTGGCAGAAAGAAACCGACCGATAAAAAGAACGGCTGCTCGGCTGGCGCGGTCGCCATGGTTTCAATTTGGTCGACAGCCCACGAAGCCACCTTCCAGTCGCCTTTGTCTTCATCACGATGATCGAAAGTGCCCCAGTCCATCAGCGGATGGTTACCACCCGGCGTTGGTGGGATCAACTTGCTTGGCGGCTTCGCACCGACACTCGCGTTAAGCCCCCAAACATCGCATTCGTTCTGGGCACCTTTTCCGCGACCGTAGCCACCATGATAGATTTTGCCGCCAATTAGCGTTCGATATCCATGGTCGTGAAAATGCTGTGGCAACATCCGAATGTCCGCAAATTCGGGCGAATCGCGAATCCACGGTGACAGACCGTAAACACCGGTCGATGTGGGACGTCGTCCTGTCATCAGCGACGTGCGACTGGGATTGCAAAGCGGCGCCTGACAATGCGCGTTGGTAAACGTGATCCCTCGCTGGGCCAATCGCTGCATGGCGGGTGTCTGCACCTGGGGATGCCCACCGAGCGGTTCGACCCAATCATTCAGATCGTCAATGGCGATCATCAAGATGTTTGGGCGATTGGCTTGACCCATCGCCGGGAAAATTGGCATCCCGGCAAAGACGATCAACGCGGCGGAACGAATGATCGTCAAGAACAGGGGCCGTGATGCAATGGGTTGCATCGGAGATTCGAAGGGAGTTGAGGTCATCGGTATGGTGGGCATCGAGGCAGGCGGGCGGGGAACAATCAATCAGACATCTTCCCAATTGTAGGGTTTCGCCGAACCACCTGCACAATCCCACCAATCGACATGACCGTTTCATATTATCGCGTCCAGGGGGTGCTTCGGCGTAACCCACCGAGACCATCCGGCGCCGGCGTTCACTTTGGCGTACGTTTTTGCGATGCCTTGGGTGTTTTGCGACGACAAAACGGTTTGTTGATCGCGTTCCCACCTTGAATTTTGCCCGCACGAAACCTATTCCATGCGATCGATCAAGCTGGCCGCCCTGAACGCTGTCACCTCTCTGACGCTGCCGTCGCGACGCGCCAGATTACGCCAAGCTGCAAATAAGGGCACGGCTCCGATCTCGGTTTCGTTCTACCACCGCGTTGCTGACACCAGCCCAAACGACTGGACCATCAGCCAACAGAAGTTTCGCCAGCACATTGACTACTGCCAGGCGAATTTTGAAATGATCGGCCTGGACGAAGTTCAACGTCGGGTCCGGTTCAACGACTCGCGAACCGCTGCTTTGTCGATCACCTTCGATGACGGCTACCGCGACAATTGCGATTTCGCGATCCCGCTGCTACTCGAACGCGGCATCCCTTGTACCTATTTTGTGACCACGTGCAACATCCAAGGCCAAAAACCGTTCGAACACGACGTGCTTCATGGCGATCCGTTGCCACTGAACACAGTGAAACAAATCCGAGAGATGTCAGATGCTGGTATCGAAATTGGCTGCCACACTCGTCACCACGTTGATTTTTCGAAGGTCCACGACCCAGCCATCGTTCGCGATGAAATCGTTCATGCGAAAAGCGACTTAGAACAAATCACTGGCCGAGAGGTTCGTTACTTTGCATTCCCGTTTGGCATGCCCGCTCAATTGACGCAGGCAGCAATCGAAGTCATTGACGAAGCGGGATTCGATGGATTCTGCAGTGCCTACGGCGCTTACAACTTGGCCGGTCGCGACTGGTTTCACATCCGACGATTTCACGGTGACCCCGAATTCGTTCGGCTGAAGAATTGGCTAAGCATTGATCCGCGGAAAGTTCGCCAAGAGCCCGAAGTCCGATACTTCTTTCCACCAGCGATATCGTTCCAGGAAACGTTTCCCATGATCGGTCGCCCGGCACCGACGATGGCGCACTAACGCCAACTTCCCAAAACCTTTCAATTCATTTGCTCGGACATCACCGGGCCTCCCCACGCTTGAATCAACATGCTGCTTGCACGAAATCGACCTTGGCGAAACGTCCCCAAACGAAGCGAGGCCGGTCCGCTTCGATGCGTCTTTATCATCACCAGCATGCCGGTTGGCGGCGCCGAAACTCTGCTCGTCAACATGATGCGGAAGATGAATCCTAGCGTGATTCGTCCGCAGGTCATTTGTCTGAAAGAACCCGGTCCCTTGGGCGAATCGATTGCTGACGAGTTTCCGGTTCACAGCAATCTGTTGTCTGGAAAATTCGATCTCAGGATCCTGCCTCGACTAGCCAAGCTACTGCATCGGATCCGTGCCGACGTGGTGGTTACTGTCGGTGCAGGCGACAAAATGTTCTGGGGACGATTGGCGGCTCACGTCGCAGGCGTTCCAGTGATCACATCAGCACTCCATTCAACCGGGTGGCCAGATGGCGTTGGCAAGCTGAACCGAACGTTGACTGGCGTGACCGATGGTTTCATCGCTGTCGCAGACTCGCATGGAGAGTTCTTGCATGAATTCGAGCGATTTCCTAAGTCAAAAGTCCATGTGATTCGTAACGGCGTCGATTGCACACGATTCGCTCCCGATGCGAAAGCGCGCGAAGAGGTACGACGCGAACTTGGACTTGCAGCGGAGACGCCGCTGCTAGGAATCGTGGCCGCGCTACGAAGCGAAAAGAACCACAGCATGCTGGTACGCGTCGCCGCCAAGGTTCGCGGCACACACCCTGACGCTCACTGGCTGATTGTCGGTGATGGTCCCGAACGCCCCGGCATCGAGTCGCTGGCAAAGGAGCTCGAGATCGCGGATCGAATTCACATGCTGGGAACACGTCACGACACGCCACGTTTGGTTGCGGCGCTTGACATCTTTACGCTGTGTTCACTCAATGAAGCATCTCCAGTTTCGATTCTAGAAGCACTCGCGTGCGAGGTTCCCGTCATCGCGACCGATGTCGGATCGATTAAGGAATCGGTCATCAACGCCGAAACGGGATGGATGGTTGAATCCGAAGATTTGGACGCGATGGTCGACCAAGTCAACCAACTGTTGTCCCGTCCAAGCGAGCGGCAAGCAATGGGAGCGGCTGGCCGCGCATTGGTCCAACAAACCGGTTCGCTCGATTCGATGGTCGCAGGATACACGCAATTGGCGATCGAACTCTACGATGCTCGCGTTCGCCAAGCAGCAAGCGCGAAAGTGATTGCCGAAGAGCGTGTCTTGAACGTGAAATCTCAGGCCTAACAACCCAGGCCTGAGGTTCCCCTGATACCAGGAATCTTCCTGATATACGCCCTCATTCGAACTTATTCGAGACGCGACGTCGCCGAACTACTTAGCGGCAGCGAATCGTGCAGCGACAGCATCCCAATCGACCACGTCCCAGAATGCCGTGACATAGTCAGGACGACGGTTTTGGTAGTTCAGGTAGTAAGCGTGCTCCCAAACGTCCAAGCCCAACACAGGCGTTCCGCCGATACCGGCAACTGCAGCGCCCATCAGCGGACTGTCTTGGTTAGCGGTGCTGCCAACCTTCAACGTGCCGCCTTCGACATACAACCAAGCCCAGCCGCTTCCAAAACGAGTTGCGGCAGCGGTTGCGAACAGTTCTTTCATCTTGTCGAGCGATCCAAATGCCGAATCGATCGCAGCGGCCAAGTCGCCCGATGGAGCGCCGCCCTTGCCGGGGCCCATCACGGTCCAGAACAACGAGTGGTTTGCGTGACCACCGCCATTGTTGCGAACGGCACCTTTCTTGTCATCCGGAACCGATCCCATGTCGGAGATCAGTTCTTCGATCGACTTGCTTTCCAGCGGCGAGCCGCTGATCGCATCGTTGACTTTGGTGATGTACGCCTGATGGTGCTTGGTGTGGTGAATTTCCATCGTCTTAGCGTCAATACTTGGCTCGAGAGCGTTGTACGCGTAAGGCAGTTGGGGCAGTGTATAGGCCATGGCCGAGAACTCTTGGGTTAGGACAGTTGAGCAGAGTTGTGCTGAGGATTCAGCACCGGCATTTTCTGTGCCGACTCTCTTAGTGTCCAGTACAGTAGCCCGCCGTCCAGCCCCCAAGCCTTGACGCCTACAATCCCGCGACAAAAGCAACCCGATCGTGAGGCTATCGTGATTTAGCCCAACCAGACCGCGTATTTAGCTAAGGTCCGACCGTTTCAGTTCGCCCATCAAGTAGCTTCGCAGACTGTTGATGACTTGCGAAAAACAGATCGCGACTTCTTGTCCGCGTCGATCGCGGTTTCGAATCGGCTGCAATTGAGCATGGACATTGGTGCGAATGCGTCCACGTCGTGCCGAGGATTCTTCGCGTCCTTCACTGAGCGTCAATTGAACGCGTATCGCCATTTGCTGATCCGCTCGACGCCGCCCGCCACGCGAATAGGTGACATTCAACTTCATCGAGACTTGGTTCTCATCGACACTGATGATTTCGGCGTTGTGGTCAGCGATGAAACCGCGAAGTTTCTCGATGGCTAAGTCAACCGGAACCGGAGTGACAATATCGAACTCGCCATTTTCCGTCGACTCGGATCCTTTGAACCAATCGAACCAGCTGCGTCCGACAGCGGGTTCTTCGGAAGGCATTTGAACGACGTTTCCCGCCCCCAGCTGGATCACTCGGTTGCGTCCATTGTCTTTCGCTTTCAACAACGCTCGATCGGATCTCGACAGAACCGTTTCCGCACTATCGCCAGCTTGAAATTCAGTCACGCCAAAGCTAGCCGTGACGGCTTCCCCGCCGAGCGAAGGGAGCGGTGTGCCTTCCAAAGCGATCCGGATCGCTTCGGCTCGCTTCGATGCAGTTGCGTTGTCGCAGTTAGGCGCTAGCAGCAAGAACTCTTCGCCGCCGTAACGCGCCACGGTATCGCCATCGCGGCTGTGAGCACGCAGAACGGATGCAAAGCCCTTCAGTGCCTCGTCGCCGGCCGGGTGGCCGTGAACGTCGTTGACGCGTTTAAAATGGTCAATGTCACAAATGATCAAACTGAAACTCGGGCCACCAGCCTTGGTCGCAGCCGTCAACTCCTCGAGCATGTGGTCAAAGTGAGCTCGGTTGGCTACGCCAGTCAATTGATCCTGTGTTGTCTGATGATGTAGAGTTTCAAGCTTCTCTTCCAACGAAGTTTGGTCCGACAAGTCACGGACCGTAACAACGGTGCCGCGGATACCGGGCGTCGCCCCCGTCACCGGCGATACTACTAATTGAACCGGAGTCGGCACTTTCCCAGGTTGTTCGATCATCATCGACCGCGAAACCGTGTTGCCACAGGCCAAACAGTCACGAACCAGACACTCGTCCTCGTCGCGTCGGCTATCCGAACCTCGCAACCTCAGCGAATCATTGCTCCATGATTGTCCGGTAATCGCATCGGCCGCGATCGACGTCAGCCGCTGCATCGACTCGTTCCAGTGCGTGATCGTCCCCTCGGCATCGGTAAACACGACGCCATCTTTCAAATTCCCGAACAGGTGCTGGTAAAACAACGCTTCGCGTGTGGCTGGGCCTGACGACGCAGACTGCTCGGATCCCGGATTTGATTGAGACAATTCGCCAAGCGAGCCCCACATTTTCGGTGGCGTATCGCCCTGCAACTGACGAAGCCATCGATCAACAACACCGCCGTGCAACATTTCGGGACGATCTTCTAGCATGCGGCTGAACTCGGCCGCCAATTCAGGATCGAACTGCGACCCCGCGTTCTGCATCAACTCGCGAATCGCACGTTCACGGCTAAGTGCTGGACGATAGACCGTGTTGGTGGTCATCGCATCGAACGCGTCTGCAATCGCCAACATTCGTGAACCAATCGGCAACGCATCGCCGCGTGGTCCATCGCCGTGCCGCCGACTGTCGAACCAAGTGTTGGCATAGCGAATGATGTCCAGCAGTTCGGTGTCACCGGTACTGCCTCGAAGGATTTCGCACCCTAGCTCAGGAATCAACTCGATCGTCAACTGCTCGTCGACGGTCAACTTGCCTGGCTTTCGCAGAATACGATCGGGAATTCCGATCTTCCCCAAGTCATGTAGGAGCGCCGCCACTTCGATCCGATCTCGCGTGGCCTCGTCCAATCCCAGACGCTGGGCCCATGCCGAACAAGACAACGCGACTCGTAAGCTATGCGCCGCGGTCGGCGCGTGCTTCGTCCGAAGCGAGTAGAACAACGATGTCGCCATTCCTAAGCGAACGACTGCCAATCGATTCTCGAACTGGATGTCTTCCGGTTTTATCGCATTTTTGCTGCCCAGTTCGATTGCGGTCGGCGAGGCCGCATGCAGTTCGGCCAACAAATTTCCAACCAACGTATCGCTACTGATATGGGCGTCGATTTGGCGACCTGCATCCTTGGCGTGTGGGAACGAGTGGGCGTTAGGCAACGGCGTCAAAGGCGCAAGACCATAACCAGCCATGCTTTCCGGGATGATCGCCATCGGCACCGTAGCATCGGAAGGTACGGTCGAGTCGGTTGTATCAGTCATACGGAACAGGACGTGCAAAGAGAACGGTTGTTAGAATGAAGTCTAAGAAAGCCTAGGTCACACTGGGCAGGAAGCAATTTTCCTAGCTGGGCTTCTCAGCACCGAAAACCAGTACCGACGGCAAGTCTGCATTCCAGCGATGACTTCAGTGCGTATTCCAGCAAAGGTGTCAGAGTTTCCGTGTCCGAGCGGTTTTGCAGGCTCTTGGCGGTCTAGCCCGACCCGAATATCGGGGAATGCTTGCGATCCGCTGATTCCCTACCTACTATGCGTTAACCTTCTATCGACGCCGATCGGCCAGTGACAACGCATTCAATGAGCGCCGCGTCATATTCCGAACTGATCGATCGGGGGGGTGCCAGATCTGAAGGGTTCGGCGTTTACGGTTCTTTTCGTCTAATTTCGGTGCGTTTCGAGTGAGTCTCTCTGAGGTTGACCGCGTTCTGCTTCAACGATGCCTGGACCAAGCTCCACGCGCGTGGCAGGATTTCGTTGACCGATTCCTGGGATTGGTGGTTCACGTCGCCAACCACACGGCTCAATCACGCGGCGCATCGATCGATCAAGCGACGCGAGACGACCTTGTTGCCGAAGTTTTCCTGACGTTAGTCGCAGCCGATTTTGCCGTGCTGCGCCGCTTCCGCCGCAACTGCTCGCTAGCGACCTATCTAACCGTAATTTCGCGCCGCGTGATCGCGCGTCGATTATCGCAAACCGGCCCACCGATGGCTGACGGCCAAGATGTTGCCGATGATGGCGCCCCACCCGTGGCAACAGGCTCTCACTCGCAATCCCACGTTTCTCGGATTGACGACCAGGAAGAAGTTCAGCGACTGATGCTAAGGCTGGATCCGAACGAAGCCAACATCGTTCGGATGTACCACTTGGAAGGCAAATCGTACCAAGAGATCAGCAAAGCAGTCGGGATGAGCGAAAACAGTGTCGGCCCAGTGCTAACGCGGGCTCGCGATAAGATGCGAAACGGTCGCGGATAAGCGATCGGCAACCGCTGGATCCGCCAAGCACCGATTTCTAAACCTATTCTGAAATCGGTTCGATCGTTGCCGACATGCTGCCCTTACAGTGTGCGATCATTTCGTCTTTGCCGAACGCGTGAATCTGGTCACGTTTCAGTTCGGCATGTTCCATCGTCGTTGTCAAGCAAATCGCTTTGCCGCCGCTGTCGACTTGCTTGGCGATCTGAAAACCGGCTTCGATCGGATGATGGAACAACCGCTTCATCATCAACACAACGTAGTCGTAGCTATGGTCAGCATCATCCCACAGAATCACGTTGTAACGTGGCTGCTTCTTGGGTTTACGCTTCTGCTCGCGATTGATTTCAATTTGGGGCTCTGCCACCATCGTTTGCTGATCAGCCATTCTTGACCATGCTCCTTACAATCCGGATAAACACTTGTTCGGGGGTGAAAGTCACGCGGCGCACTAGGCCCAAAACACAGGACGCTACGATCCGGATTTTCGTTGCCCGCGTTGACTTCGTTATTGTAGCGCGGTCGGATGCCGATCGGCAGTCCTAAAAATGCACGAAAAAATTAAGGTACTTTCACGATGTCGACGACCGACCTGCTGGAATCCCTAAAAAAAGAGTCTCCCAGGCACCTCAACGAGCTGATCGAGTGGCTAAAAATCCCCAGTATCAGCAGCGATTCCAGCCGGAAAACGGACGTCACCAAGGCGGCCACTTGGTTAGTCGACAAGTTTCGCGGTGCCGGTTTGTCGGTCGAACTGCTGCCCACCCAAGGTCATCCGATGGTGCTAGCAGAAACGCCACCGATCAACGGTGCCCCCGTCGTGGTAGTTTACGGACACTATGACGTCCAACCAGTCGAACCGCTGGACGAATGGATTACAGGCCCGTTCGAACCAACGGTGCGCGACGGAAATCTGTACGCTCGCGGTGCGACCGACGACAAGGGTCAAGTCCTGACTCACGTGCAAAGCGTCTGCGACTGGCTGGCCAGTGGCAAAACACTTCCTCTGCAAATCAAGTTTTTGATCGAGGGCGAAGAAGAGGTCGGCAGCGAAAACTTGGAACGCATGCTGCCCGATTTGGCCGAACGATTGGCCTGTGACTGTGTCGTGATCAGCGATAGCGGCCAGTACTCGGATGGCCAACCGGCGATCACCTATGGGCTGCGCGGGATCGCGACATACGAATTGCAAATCGATGGGCCGAGCCAGGATCTGCACAGCGGTTCGTTCGGCGGCGCGGTGATGAACCCAGCAATCGCGTTGTCACACGTGCTGTCGTCGATGGTGGATGCCAACGGACGCATTCAAATCCCGGGTTACTACGACGACGTCGTCGAACTGAGCACCGCCGAGCGCGAAGCGTGGAAAAAATTACCGCAAGACGAAGCCGCATTTGCCAAGTCGATTGGCGTCAGTGAACTATTCGGCGAAGCGGGCTTCACGGCAGATGAGCGACGTTGGGCCCGTCCCACCTTTGACGTCAACGGGATCACGGCCGGACATCAAGGCGAAGGCGTCAAGACGATCATTCCCGCGACTGCCAAGGCGAAATTCAGTTTCCGCTTGGTTCCCAACCAAGATCCGGCGAAGATCACTGCGGCGTTGGAAACGCATCTTGCCAATCACATGCCACCGGGCGTGCGACACACCCTTACGCCTGACCACGGTGCCCCAGGAATGTTGGCCGACACCGAAAGCCGTTTCATGGCAGCGGCGAACCAAGCGATTGAAGGGGCGTTCGGCAAGAAGCCAGTGCTGATTCGCGAAGGCGGCTCGATCCCAATTGTGACGCGATTCCAAGAAGTGCTCCGGTGCGACTGCCTGCTGCTCGGCTGGGGTTTGTCGGACGACAACGCTCACAGCCCGAACGAGAAATTCCGCATCGCCGATTACCACCGTGGCATCCAAGCGTCCGCGCGGCTGTGGGAAGAACTCGGCAAGCTTTCCCGCCAGGCTTGAACCCCACCTGCCCAAGGGACTCGGCCGAACGCAGACCAGCAGATAAAGCGACCTTTGTTTGCTAATCTGTTTTGTTTGCTACTCTATTTTGTTCGCTAATTTAGCGTTTTTCCATTCCTTTCGCCCTTTCGCTTGTCCACCATGCTCGACCGAAAATTCATCATCCAGAATCTGGAACTCGTCCGCGAAAACTGCACCCGACGTGGTGTTTCGGCCGAAATCGACAAGATCGTTTCGATGGATGCCGAGCGACTAGAAACCCTGCGTCAGGCCGAAGATCTGAACCGGCAAGCCAACGAGGTCAGCAAGCAAATCCCCAAAGCAGCCGACAAGGAAGCTCGCCAAGCTTTGATCGAACAGGGCCGGTTGCTGCGTGAACAGAAGGACGCGGCGCAAAAAAAACATGACGAACTGGATACTGAAATTGCGGTGATCCAGTGCGACATTCCCAACATGACGCACCCCGATGTGCCGACCGGTGGGGAAGACGATGCCAAAGAATTATCGTTCGGCAAAACACCAAAACCCCACTTTGACTTCAAGCCGATCGACCATGTTGACCTTGGCGAAAAGCATGACCTGTTCGATTTCGAAGCCGGCGCACGCGTCACCGGAGCGGGCTTCTACTTCCTGAAAAACGAAGCTGTCCGACTCGACCTTGCTCTGCAACAGTTCGCAATCAGCCTATTGTCGGATCGCGGTTTCACTCCGGTGACAACGCCCGACATGGCGCTGACGCACATTCTGCAAGGCATCGGCTTCAACCCTCGCGGCCCCGAGACGCAAATCTACAGCATCGAAAACACCGAACTGAACTTGGTCGGCACCGCCGAAATCACACTGGGCGGGATGCTGGCCGGACAAACGATCGACTTGGACAAGCTGCCTCTGAAACTGTGCGGACTGAGCCACTGTTTCCGCACCGAAGCCGGCGCGGCCGGACGTGCGTCGAAGGGACTGTACCGAGTTCACCAGTTCACTAAAGTCGAAATGTTCGCATTCACGACTCCCCAGCAAAGCGACGCGACACACGCCATGATGCGTGACCTGGAATGCGAGATCTTTGACGCACTCGAAGTCCCTTACCGGGTCATCGATACCGCCAGCGGTGATCTTGGCGGCCCTGCCTATCGCAAGTTCGACCTCGAAGCCTGGATGCCAGGTCGAGGCGACGGCGGTGAGTGGGGCGAAGTCACCAGCACCAGCAACTGTACCGATTACCAAGCGCGGCGGCTAAACGTTCGTTACAAGCAGCCCGACAAGAAGGGCACCGAGTTCGTTCACACGCTAAACGGTACCGCGGTTGCCACCGGCCGCGCCATGATTGCGATCATGGAAAACCACCAGTGCTCCGACGGCACCATCAACGTGCCCAAAGCGCTGCAGCCCTGGGTCGGCAAAGCAAAGATTGGCTAAACAGCGAACGCCACTATTTCATTCGCGCGATGCGTTCTGAATCGCTTCGCAGCGAATGCCGGTAGTAAGCTTCCAGACACAGCGTCGCCATCGCTGTCGTGTAAACCGAGCCGCCGTAGCCACCCCAAACGGAATCGGTTGGCCAGCTACCGTCGGCGAGCTGAGTCGAAAGCAGTCGGCGTTTGAGGGCCGCGTTCCATTGGTCCCACGCCGCGTCCTGTAACTGGTGCAGTGCCAACGTTGCGTAGTACCAATAATAATAGTTGTCTTGACCGACGCCGGGCTGTTGCTGCAACAGATACCGTTCGGCTTCTTCGATCTCGGCCGCCGGAACCTTTTGACCGATCAGCAACCGAGTCGCCAGCGCCTCGGCCGTCATCGTACGGCTGGGCATTTCGCCGGCCCGGTAACAGGCCATCCCCCCCGTCGAACCCGCGCGAACGCTTCGCAGGAAACGCTCAACACCGTCGACCGCCCGCGCGTCGACCGGAACTCCAGCTCGATAACCTGCATCCAGCACCATCGCTTGCCAACCCAGCTGGCTCAAATCGCCTGGATCACCTGCCGTGTATCGCCATCCGCCGGTCGACGGATGCTGCATCGATCGCGTGAAGTTGATCGCTCGAGTCGCCGCCGCCACCGCCGAGGGATCATGCGTCAGTGCAGCAGTCTCGCACATCGCCAGCGCCGCCATCCCGTGGCTGTAATTGGCTGCGTAAATGGTCGCGCCACCGGCTAGCGATCCGCTGGATTTTTGAGTCCGAATCAGATACGCCAGACCTCGGTATGCGTTGTCGCTGTACTGGCCTTGTTGATGAGTTTGGCCGGCGCCTGTCAGCGCCAACAGCGATAGCCCCGTCAGCGCCGATTCGGATCGAGACCCCGCGTTGCCGCGAGTCATCCCTAGCGGCGCCCGCTCGATGCCAGCGCCGGTCGTACTTGGATCCCAAGCTCCATCGGCTCGCTGGGCACTGGCCAGAAACCGCAGCGCCGCCTCGACGGCTGCCTCGGTGCTTGCGTCGCCTCCGGTGCGAAGCAGTGCTTCGTCTTTAGCCTTGCCAACTCGATTGGCAAAGTCACTTTCGATGGCGCCAGGAACGGTAGCCGGCGGAGCCGTCGATGTGGACGCTGCAATTGCCTTCACCGCTTCCATGCCGTCGCCGACGTGCGCAACCACTGGCGTCTGCTCGGCCGCGGCCGACTGCGGCATCGGCACCGGCTCGGCTGTCTCTGTCACGCTCGCAGCAAACGCATCGTCCAAGAAGTCGCCCAACAACGAATCGATCGCCGTGCTCGACGACTCAGAATCGTTGTCCGTGGTTTCAGATAGCGACTCTGGCACAGGCTCGTCCGACATCGACAACGACTCAGGCTCGTCGACCGATTCCGATGCGGGTTCCTCTGGCGGCACTGGATTGGCAAGCAGATCTGTCAAGCTCGACACCGGCAGCGGTGCGAGCATCGCTTCAGTTTCGCCGCCCGCCGCATCTTCGGCCGACAAGTTGGGATCGAACGTTGTGAAGGAAATCGAATCGATGCCAGCTTGTTCATCAGTTTCCGGATCCGTGGTCGATGATCCGCCGCCGAGCGACGGCAGCAACGGGACCAAAAAAATCAGCGCAGCATGCAGCGCAATCGACAATACCAGGCAAATGACACCGGCTTGCCGTCCACCACGCCCACGACGGCGAAACAACCAGATCGTGAACCCCAGTGTCGCAACCGCCAGTGCGGCCACAGTGTAGACAAGACGCGGGTCGGCCCAAAGCGAATCGATCACCGATGAATCAAGCCAAGGATTGGCGGATTCCGTCAACGCTGCATCCTCTTGGTTGCGATACCGATTTGATCCACGCCGCTGATACGAACTGCCTGCAGAACATCAACCAATTGTTGTTGCGACCCATCCGCTTCGCCGCGCACGGCGATCTTAAGGCCTGGGTAATTATCGTGTTCTTGACGAAGCGTTTGCGTCAATTGACTCAGCGACATCGGCGTATCATCAAGCGTTACGGTCCCATCAATACCAATCGCAACCACACGTTCATCAGGCACGCGCGTCATCGATCGCATTTCACCGACGCTCGGAACGTTCACTTTGATGCGGCTTTCGGCTTCGCTGAACTTGCTGCCGACCATGAAGAAGATCACCAACAAAAACACGACGTCGATCATCGGCGTCAAGTTGATGGTCGCATCTTCCGAGGAATTTCGTTTTGACATCGCACCTATTCCGCGTAACTTGAATCTACTCTCAGCCCGAGCCACCCTCAGCTTGAGCCAGAGCAATTAGGCAGCTCGTCGTTTCCGGTTGCTCGTTCGATTTGAATTGCCAGCGCTTTCAAGCCCTTCGGCCGAAATGCAATCGACGACACGCTGGCACAACTTATCGATCTCGTTCAAATAGCTGTCCGACTTGCTGCTGAAATACATGTAGGCCAAGTAAGCCGGAATCGCGACAGATAATCCGCCGGCCGTCGTGATCAGAGCCACACTGATTCCCGACGCCAACATTTCGGGGCGACCGATCGATTCTTGGCTACTCATGATGTCGAATGCTTCGATCATTCCCAGCACCGTGCCCAATAACCCCAACAACGGCGCGACGTTGCTGATCGCGTGAAAGACTCGCAAGAATCGTTTCAACGACTCCGAAACTCGATCGCCCGCATCCATCACCGCCTGCTCGACCTCAAACATGGGACGTCCCCAGCGACGCACTGCCGCCTGGAAAACTTCGGCAACCGGACAATCAAATTCTTCGCAAATTTCCGTCGCTTCTTCGTAACTAAGCTGGCCATCTTCGACGCACTCGGTGAACCGGCGAACAAACGGACGTGGGATCACTCGGCCACGACGCAGCGCGATCATCCGTTCGATCGACAATGCAAACACGATCAGCGAGCAGATCCCAAGCGGCAACATCAACCATCCGCCCTGTCGAATCTTTTCAACAAACGCTGGCAACTGCCAAGGCTCGGATTCGGCTTCTACGTTTTCTGGCGAGTTGGCAACTTGGCCTGGTATCATCGCCGCCGCTGGAATTGCCGGAATTTGACTGAAAGCCTGAGGCTGTGAGTTTTGACGCTGCAAATTCTGAGGCTGTGCAGTTTGATATCGACCCGATTGATCGAAACTTTGCTGACCGTAATTTTGTGACTGCGGGAATTGTCCGTGAGCTGGTTGCATTGCCACCATGCACCACGTCGCCCCAATCGCCAATACAAAGACGGGCAATATGCGAGATGCTAGTGCGGCAAATTGACGACGTGAATTGGCGGGCTGATGCCGCAACAATCGACGTCGGTAAGGTGCAGAAGACATGTCGTTTATCGTCGAATAGGTGAATGAGAAGATGGGTTGGCGGGATCAATCGATGCCATTCGCTGGCGTGCGACTTGTGCATGAGGACTGTCGGCGAATCTTCCGATCAGGCTTCCGTAACACACAGTGGCCTCGCGTGTCCGCCCCAATTGTTCAAAAGACTTTCCCGCTTGAACCAATGACGCCGAAACCCATACCCCGCCTGGATCGATCCCCTCAACGCGGCGATAAGCTTCGATCGCTTCGGTAAACTGTGCCTGCAAGTAGTGCGTTTCGCCGATCAACCATTGAGCTCGTCCGCGTAAAGTCGCATCGACCTCGACAGCGCGGACCACACTTTCCAGCAGTGCCCGAGCTTCTTCGAAACGTGTCTTTCGCACCGCTAATTCGGCAGCCAAAAGGTCCACCAACGTTTCATTGAAAGCGTCACCACCGGCGGCCGAACGCGCCAGTGCGATGCGTTGTCCCGCTAGGTTTGCGTCTTTACCAACGGAAGTCTCTGCTTCGGCGCACCGCAGCAGCGTTGCAAAGTCGCTGGCCTGTCGACCATCGACTAAATGGTTCCACCACTGGGCGGCCTGCTCAACCTGTCCGGTCTGCATTAGCGACTCGGCAAACAGTTTCTCGACCGTAACCGATCGCGTTGACGATGGTGTCTCAATCTTATCGAGTTCAGATTCCGACGCCAGCGATAGCATCGACCAACGCTGAGTCCGGCCCGCCCAGCGGCAAGCTGCTTCGCGAGCTGCCGTCGACACCGTTTCGTCGGCCGCGGGCGAAATCAACGACGCCGCTAACCGTTCGGCTGCGTCTGGTTTATCTTGTTCGATCAGCAACGCCAGCAAATCGGAAACACCTTTGCCGGTCTGATCAATCGATGCCAGATGGCTGGCCAAGTTCATCCAAGCATCTTGTTGGCCGGCTTCGGACGCGATCGCCATTCCCATCGTGACCGTTTTCAAGTCAAGCTTTTTCAAATCGTTGGCTTTGGCACGGGCCATGATCCAAATACGGACAGATGGCGGCACTAAATCGGACGCAAGCTGGCTGTAACTGCGAACGACTTCGGTTGCTGATTCGGATTCCGGCCAACGGGTCAACAGATCAGCAATCATCGCAGCAGAATCGTCTGGCCGATTCGCCTGTCGCAGACACTCGGCACAAGCCCGCGTAGCTCTCGCTGCATCTGAGTGATTGGGATAATCACGAACGAATAGTGCCAATCGTTTTGCCGCAGCCATCGGATCCGTTTGTGAAACCGCCATCGCCCAGGCTGCTCCCAACATCGCGACCGGTTTTTGTTTTTCATCGGCCGCCGAAGCGGCGATCGCATAGGCTTCCGCAGCCGTGGTTGCATTTCCGGCCTCTAAAGCGGTGCCACCGATTTGCAGCCCGATCGTGACGGCTGACTGCACCTGAGCCGGCGTTGCGGCGGATGGCGTTTTTGTGATCTCAGTCAGCAACGGAAGCGCGTCCGAGTACTTACCGGACCGAGCCATCGCCGACGCCGCAGCAAGCCGGACAAAGATGACTTTTTCGGGGGGAATCGAGCCCGCGGCGGGTTGCTCGGACGCAAACACGGCGCGAGCATAGAACTCTGTAGCCGATTCAAGATCACCAGATTTCTGGAATCCGCGTCCCAATCGGGCCAGCACCATCGTCAGATCAACACTGGGGTCGGTCGCAGAATCAAGAGTTCGGGCGGTCTGCGCAGCCGCCGAGAGATCGCCAGAAGCAATCGCTGCGTCGATCCTCGCGATTTCGCCCATCGGATCGGCCGCGTGCACCAAAACAGCCAGAAACACCGCGAAAAACAGCCCCAAGGCAATCATCGCTGGCTGTTTCAATGTGTTTGTTACCGACTTCATCCCTGTCACCCATGTCTCCGAGTGGCGATCCATGCCCCTACACACCTGTCCAAATACCCTATTTTTCGGTCCCGAGGCAATGCCAACTGCCGTCGCGGACTGCCGGAAAAACGAAGGCGAGTATTTTGCCGCATGCCTACTTTGGGCTTCCGCAAAAACAGAGCTAGGCTAGGGCCTAGCTTTCATTTACTCTGGAATTAACGTTTTCTCTGCCGTTTCCGCCGATCCGAAGTCGATTCCGAACTACTCATGCTAAAAGCGCTCGAGCTAGCCGGTTTCAAAAGTTTCGCGGACAAGACGCGTTTCGACTTCCCCGACGGCATCACCGTCGTTGTCGGCCCTAACGGATCCGGCAAGTCCAACATCGTCGACGCCATGAAATGGGTGCTCGGCTCGCAAAGTGCCAAGAGCCTTCGCGGCAAAGACATGTCGGACGTCATCTTCAAGGGATCGCAGACCCGTGGCCCAGCGGGATCCGCCGAAGTCACTATCGTCTTTGACAACCCCGACGGCGCATTGCCAATCGATGCACCCGAAGTCCGCGTCACTCGCCGAGCCTACCGCAGCGGTGAAGGCGAATACCTGATCAACAATCAACCGGTTCGTCTTAAAGACGTCAAGAACCTGATCCGCGGCACCGGCATCGGAATTGACGCGTACAGCCTGATCGAGCAGGGCAAAGTCGACAAAATGCTCAACGCTAACGCCAAGGACCGGCGGGCAATCTTCGAAGAGGCAGCCGGCATCAGCCGCTTCAAAGCGAAAAAGGTCGAAGCCGAACGTCGTCTGGCGAGAGTCCAGTCGAACCTGACCCGACTGGGCGACATCGTCGACGAAGTCGGTTCGCGTTTGAAAAGCCTACGCAGTCAAGCCAGCAAAGCGGAACGCTATCGCCAAGCCAGCGATCGGCTAAAAGAACTGCGGATGCAGATCGCTTGGACCGACTGGACTTCGCTGTCGACCGATTTGACAACGTCCGAAGCCGAACTTGCCAAGGCGATTGTCACACAGACCGAACTGGAAACGCTTCGTACCAAAATGAGCGAGGCACGTCAGGTCGCTGACGGACAACTGCAACAGATCGCCGAAGACGCCAGCCAGATCGAACAACGTCGCGGCGGATGCTTGAATCAAATCGCCCAGTTCGCAGGCCGACGCGACGCCGATCAAGCAGCGATCGCAGATCTGCGTCAGATCGTCGCCAAATCGCTTCGCCGGGTACGGTTGCTGCAAACGCAAGCGGGGTCCGCCGCCGCAGAACTGCGCGGCGCGGTCGAGCGACTCGCAATGTACGAACAAGAACTGGCCGTCGTTCGCGGGCGAAGTGCCGATGCCGAAGCCCAACGCGACAAGATTGGACGCGAAGCCACCGAAGTTCGCGCTCGCCGCGACTCGATCCAACAAAAACATTTGGCGATCGTCCGCCGTGTCGCCGACATGGAAGGCACCCGGCAACGAACCGAACAACGCGTCGCCGAAGCCGGCCGCAACTTAGCCAACCTGGCTAAGCGCATCGCCGCCGCCGAAAGTGTTTTCGCGATCGCACGATCCGAAGCCAAGGCGGCCAGCACTCGTGTCGACGAACTCAAACGCAATATCGGTGAAGTCACCAAGGCCAGCGAACTTGCCGACGCCAAACTGCAAGAAAGCAAACGAACACTCGAACGACGACGCGAAGAAGTCGCGGCTCTGAAAATTCGCTTGCAAGGATTAACCGAACGCGAAAAAGTATTAGCTGATTTACAGCGACGCCAAGAAGGCTTGTCCGGTGGCGTCAAAACGATCCTCGAACAACTACGCGAGTCGTCGTCGCCGCTTGCCAATAAAATTCGTGGCATCGTTGCCGACTGTTTCGAAGTCGACTTGAAGGTCGCACCACTGATCGACTCAGCACTTGGTGAACGCAGTCAATACGTCATTACCAGTGGTGGCGCACTGCAACGCGCGATTGTGGATGGAACGCTAAAGATCAACAGCCGCGTTGGATTGATTCGCCTAGACGAATTGCCGGGCCGCCGACCGGGCGACCGCATCCGCTTGGATGGCCTAAAAGGCGTGATCGGGCGGGGCGACAAGATGGTCAAGTGCATCGACGACCTTGAACCGCTGGTCCGCCACCTGCTAAGCAACACGTGGTTGGTCGATTCACTCGAAACGGCATACGGGCTACGCAAATTGAGTGGCGCCGGACTGCGTTTTGTAACGTCCGCAGGCGAACTGTTAGAAAACGATGGCTCAACCGTGGTCGGTCCCGTCGCTGCTTCAACAGGTCTGGTTAGCCGCCGCAGTGAACTGGCGTCCGCCGAAGCCGAAATCAAACACTACCAGTTCCAGCTCAAAGAAGCCGAAACGGAAACCGCCCGTTTGGCGAAACGAGTCGACGAGGAAGCCGCCGCACTCGGTCGCATCGAGCAGCGCCACCGCGGATTGATCACCGATCGCGCGGCCGCGGAAGCAGAACTGCGTCACCGTGACGAACGGTTAACGGTCCAACAAACACTATGCGCTGAAATCACTGGCGAGATCCAACAATCGACACAGCTTCGCGACACCGCGTCCAGCGAAAACGTTCGGCTGCAGGCTCAAATCAACTCCGGACGGCAAGACGTCGAAGCACTCGAACTTGAAGCTGCCGAGGCTGACGAAATGCTTTCGGAAACTCAGACGGCACTGCAAACTGCGACCAGTGGCGTGATGGCGATCTCTGTCGACGTGGCACGCGCAGAACAAAAGTTCGAAGCTCTCTCGGCCACCATGCAGCAGCAAAAACGTGACCAGCATCAACGCGAGGCTGCCGTCGAAGAAGTCCGCGTGCAAGCCAGATCGGGCCGAACACGAATTGCCGAAGTGACGGCACGGGTTCTGGACGCGACCCATCAACTGGCCAAACTGCATGTTGATGCCGAACAAGCCAATGTTCAACTGAAGGAACTCGCTCAGTACGCTGCCGATGTTCGCCGCGAAAACCGCGACATCATGAAAGCCAGCGAACGGGCGATGAAAGACGCGACCGAAGCCAGCGCCGCTGTTCACGCGATCACGGCGCGCCGTGACAACGCCCGACTGCGCCGCGATACGCTGGCCCAGCGTTTGATGGAAGACTACGAAATCGACCTGCAAGCAACTGAGCCGCCAGAGGATCTTGCCGAGATCGATGACCGTGAGTCGATGGAGAACGAAATCGGTGAACTGCGAGCCCAGCTCCAACGCACCAGTAGCGTGAACATGGAAGCTCTGGAGGAACTCGAAGGGCTGCAATCACGCTACGACGAACTGCACGGCCAGTATCAAGACTTGACCGCGGCGAAAGACTCGCTGCAGCGAATCATTGGCCGTATCAACGCTGATTCTCGCCGCTTGTTCCTAGACACACTGGAAGCCATCCGAGTCAACTTCCAACAGCTCTATCGCAAATCGTTTGGCGGCGGACACGCGGACTTGATCTTGGAAGAGTGCGATGATCCGCTGGAAGCAGGCGTCGAGATCGTAGCAACCCCGCCCGGCAAACCGACCTTCAATAACTCATTGCTGTCCGGTGGTGAGAAAGCGCTAACGGCCGTCGCGCTGTTGATGTCGATCTTCAAGTATCGCCCCAGCCCGTTCTGTGTGCTGGACGAAGTGGATGCACCGTTCGACGAAGCAAACATTGGTCGATTCGTGACGGTATTAAGCGAATTTCTTGACCACAGCAAATTCGTCGTCGTCACGCACAGCAAGAAGACGATGACCGCAGCAACAACGCTTTACGGTGTCACCATGCAAGAATCGGGTGTCAGCAAGCGGGTCTCGATCCGATTTGAAGACGTCAGCGAAAATGGTGAAATTTCCGACGGCGAAGCTGCTTAATGTCTCACTTTGTTCAGCCGCGTTCCTAACGACGCCAGTTTTGCTTCGCCACCCGATTCACGAACTTCAGAGTCTCTCGCTCATGTTTCAGCTTGGATTCACCAGCGCCATTGTCCCCGAGCTGTCGCTCGAAGAAACCTTCGCCGCGGCTGCAACGATCGGATACGAGTGTGTCGAAGTCATGTGCTGGCCGCTCGGAAAATCCACTCGTCGTTACGCTGGCGTCACGCACATCAACGCGATTGACCTGGACGCCAAAGGCATCGACGAAATCGCCAACTTGTCGGCAAAATACGGCGTCGAAATCAGCTCGCTAGGTTACTACCCCAATGCACTCTCACCCGACCAGGACGAGTCACGGCAAGCCGTCCAGCATATTGGGGTCGTCATCAAAGCCGCGGCAAAATTAAACGTAGGCAGAATGACCACATTCATCGGTCGCGATTGGACAAAAAGCGTCGACGATAACTGGCCACGGTTTCTTGATACGTGGAAACCGATCATCAAACTTGCCGAAGACCAAGGCATCCGAGTCGGGATAGAAAACTGTCCGATGTTGTTCACGGCCGACGAATGGCCTGGCGGCAAGAACTTGGCGCATAGCCCAGCGATTTGGCAGCGAATGTTTAACGACATTCCCAGTGATCACTTCGGACTCAACTATGACCCATCGCACTTAGTTTTCCAGCACATGGATTATCTGACACCGATGGAAACGTTTAAAGACAAACTCTTCCACGTGCACGCCAAAGATGTCCGTGTCGATCAAGCGATGTTAGACCAGGTCGGCATTTTGGCTCACCCCAACCTGTATCATTCGCCAAAGCTTCCAGGGATGGGTGATGTCGATTGGGGCAAGTTCTTCAGCATCTTGACGGACACTGGTTACCGCGGGCCGGTTTGTGTCGAAGTCGAAGACCGTGCCTTCGAGAGCAGTTTGGACGACCGAAAATTAGCGCTCACGCAAAGCCACACGTTCCTGCGCAACTTCGTGCCTCGACTCGGATGATAGAACATCGCTGTTCATCAGTCGTCGCAACGCGATCGTCGCCGATCCTAGCCGCTTGTTCGCATCCCCGATGCCAAGCCGTTGATCGACAACCGAGCTAGGTACTGCAACTCTTGCTGCTGCTTGTCTTCGGCGTCTGGCGAACCAGCCCGCAATCGGCTTAGCAATTCAACTTGAATCAAGTTAAGCGGGTCGATGTAACGGTTTCGAACTCGGATCGATTCTTTCAACCACGGCGTGCCGGCTAACAAACTGTCGCGACCTGTGATGGCAAGAATCGCGTCTCGCGATAACGCATACTCTTTTCGGATCATGTCGCTGATTAACTGCATGTCGTCCGAGTGATCAGCCAATGACGCGTAGTAACCGGCAATTTCCATGTCGGACTTTGCGATCGCTAATTCGGCATTGTCGATCGTCGCTTGGAAGAAGGGCCAATCGCGATACATGGCTTGTAACCGCTCTGCCGCACCGACCGTCTCAAGAATCGACGCCGTTGCTGCTCCCAGTCCGTACCACGCCGGAATCAAACAGCGGCACTGAGTCCAAGAAAACACCCAGGGGATCGCTCGCAAATCCGACAAACTGTTCCCGCCCCGACGTCTCGATGGTCGCGACCCGATGGGCAACTGCTCAACTTCGTCAACCGGCGTGGCAAGTCGGAAAAAGCGTACGAAGTCAGGCTGTTCGATTAGGTTGCGATAATGGCCAAATGACTCCGATGCCATCTGGTGCATCGTTTCAGTCCACTCCGCAGGATCCGGTTCCGGCGGATCTCCGCCGGCCAACAACGACGACCAAACGACTTGTTCCAAGTGCCGATGCGCGATTTGTTCGTCGTCGTATCGGTCGGCGAGCACCTCCCCCTGTTCGGTCAAACGCAGCGAACCACGGAAAGTTCCGACCGGCAACGAACGAATGCTGCGTGCTGTCGGACCGCCGCCACGTCCGAGCGAACCACCACGGCCATGAAAAAACGTCAGCTCGATCGATGAATCGTTGGCAACGTTCTGCAATTCCTGTTGTCCACGGTACAGTGACCAACATGCCGACAAATAGCCGCCATCCTTCGTACTGTCTGAATATCCCAACATCACCAACTGGTGATCGTTTTGGGCCCGAACGTGATCACGGTAAGCGGGGATAGAAAATAAGTCCTGCAAAATACCGGGACCATTCTGCAAGTCTTCGATCGTCTCTAACAACGGCATGATCGGCAATTGCTTTGCAAAATCCTGGCCGTCGACATCATCGAACGCAAATCCCGTTTGACGCCACAACCATAGCACCGTCAGCACGTCGCTTGCCGACTGTGTCATGCTGATGATGTGACCGCCCACCGCGTCGGCCCCAAACGATCGCATCACACGATGAAGCAACTTAAACAGTTCTAGCGTATCGTTGGCTTCCGGCGACAACTTCGTAAAGTCGATCGTCTTTTTACCACCAAGCATGTCAGTATCGAGCGAATCGACCAACACTTTTCGGCGATGCTCTTCGTCCAACCCTTCGGCGTCAGCAATGCTGTCGACTAAACCACAGGCCACCAACAACTCGTTCATCACGCCGCTGTACTGACGCGCGTCTTGACGAACATCCAAACATGTCAAGTGAAATCCGAACGCCATGATCTGATCACGCCAGACCATGACCTCTTCGGCCAACAGACTACCACCAGGAAACTTCGTCACCGAATCAAGAAGTGCGGTGACATCGCCAGCCATTTCGTCGGGCGACTGATAGCTGCCCTCAATCGCAGAACCGTCCAGTTCAATCTTTTGAGTCTGCAGCAGACGCCATCGCATCACTGTCAACCAACGCCGACACAACTCGTCCGGCGGGACCGACGACACTTCTTTGTCCAGCGCAGGCCACTCAGTGATCGCCGCAGAAATGCGTTCGCCCAAGTCATGCCCCCAGGTCGATTGCATTTCGGACAAACTAAGCGAATCATAGAGCTGATGATGCGACTTTAAATGAAACTCCATCGCTGCTTCGCGGAGCCATTTGAAAGTCTGCTCAGTTACATCCGACGTGACACCTGGGTGACCGTCACGATCGCCACCGATCCAAGATCCGTAGGTGACACAGGGTTTCAGATTGAACTGGGCGTCGGGATAGGCAAGCGACAATGCATTCCGCAGTTCGCTAAGATTTCGCGGTACAACTTCCCACAACACAGGCTTGATCGACAACGCTCGCTTGACCTCCTGCATCACCGAAGGCCGCCAGGGACGAATAAAGTTGGTTTGCCACAGCTTTGCCAGTTCTGCCTGAATCGACCGTTCTAGCTTTGCCGTTTCATCCGATCGCGACTCGCTATCCAACTGCGCCATCAGCTCGCGAATCTTACGCAACTTACTGCGAACCGATCGACGCTTTGCCTCGGTCGGGTGAGCCGTGAATACTAACTCGATGTTCAGATGGTCAAGCAATTCTTGGATCTCGGCAGGCGACTTCCCCGCTTGCTTCAAATGCACTAACGCGCTCGCAATCGACTCGCGGCGTTCGCTGGTCAACAGATTTTTTTCGCGTTCGCGAAGCACGCGAACCCGTTGCCGGTCCTCGGACAAATTCAAGAGGTCAAGGAAGATACTGAATGCTCGGATCACAACACTCAGTTGGCTCGGCGATAGCGACGCAATCGATCCGCTCAATCGGCTTGCCGCGGCTGGTTGCCCGCTGCGATTATCCCAAGCTAAACGACGCAAGTCTTCAACAATGTAAAGCGCGTCGTCACCGGCAATTTCACGAATCGTTTCACCGAGCAAATTACCCAACATCGCGATCTCATCACGCAAACGCTCGGACGACTTCGATTCAACTGGCATCTGATATTCCTAGGCTTGATGGGCAAGCGAGCAGTTTCTATCACTCCTTATACGAAATCAAGTCGTCGCTCAGTATGGTTGGATAGCTGGACGTCAAACAACGATACCGGCTCGACAATTCCCCCTTATCTATTCGAGTTGCGATTTCCCTGCCTTAGGCCAGAATAGCTGACATGGAAAAAACACTCTTGGATTACCTTCAACGGATACTCACCGCCCGCGTCTACGACGTGGCGATTGAATCACCGCTCGAAATGGCTCCCAAGCTATCGACGCGTCTGAGCAACCAGATTTGGCTCAAACGTGAGGACACTCAGCCAGTGTTCAGCTTTAAGCTTCGCGGCGCCTACAACAAAATGTCGCGTCTATCGTCTGCGGAACTCAAACGCGGAGTCGTCTGCGCGTCGGCAGGCAATCACGCCCAAGGCGTTGCGCTTAGCGCCCAGCGACTCGGATGTCGCGCCGTGATCGTCATGCCGGTGACGACACCCAAACTAAAATCCGATGCCGTCCGAACCCTCGGTGGCGAAATCGTCTTTCATGGCGAAAGCTATTCGGACGCTCACTCTCACGCAGCGGAAATTGCCCAGCGTGACCACTTAGTCTTTGTTCATCCATTCGACGATCCCGATGTGATCGCGGGACAGGGCACAATCGGAATGGAGATCCTGCGCCAACACCAACACCCGATCCATAGTGTCTTCGTCGCGATCGGCGGCGGCGGTTTGATATCCGGTGTGGCGGCGTATATTAAAGCCGTGCGTCCGGAAGTGCGAGTCATCGGCGTTCAGATGGCGGATTCTGACGCAATGGTACGATCGGTCAAAGCCGGCAAGCGAGTCCCGCTTTCCGACGTCGGGCTTTTCTCCGATGGCACCGCGGTTAAGTACGTGGGCGAAGAAACATTTCGCATCACTCGCGAATTGGTCGACGATTTTGTCGTCGTAAACACTGACGCTGTTTGCGCGGCAATCAAAGACGCGTTTGAGGATACTCGCAGCATTCTGGAACCGGCCGGCGCGATCGGGATTGCCGGCATGAAAAAATACATTGCCGAACACCAGATCCAAGGCGAAAGCATGATCGCGATCACATGTGGCGCGAACATGAATTTTGATCGACTGCGTTTCGTGGCCGAACGAGCCGAGGCGGGCGAAGACCGCGAGGCACTGTTCGCGGTCACGATTCCCGAAACCAAAGGCAGCTTTAAACAACTGTGCGAGACCGTTGGGCAGCGACGCATCACCGAATTCTGCTATCGACTATCCGGCCAAGACGACGCTCATGTACTGGTCGGATTGGCCACGGAAAATCGAAGTGACTCGGAAGATATCACGCGTGCGTTCGCATCACGTGGATTCGAGTGCGTCAATTTGGTGAATGACGAACTGTCGAAAGAGCACGTTCGATACATGGTTGGCGGCCGCAGTCCATCGATCCAGAACGAACGAATCTATCGCTTTGAATTTCCCGAGCGTCCTGGCGTCCTTATACGTTTCTTGTCCTGCATGAATCCGGATTGGAACATCAGTTTGTTTCACTATCGAAACCATGGCGCCGACTACGGGCGAATCCTGGTCGGTATCCAGGTTCAACAATTTGAACAAACCGCCTTCGACGACTTCGTCACTGAATTAGGCTACCCTTGCGTCGAAGAAACCCAGAACCCCGCTTATCAGCTATTTTTGAGATAAGGGCGTTCCGCTATTTTTTAGACAAGAGTGTTGACCATAACGTCGGCGATGCGATTGCCTGCGATTTGCAAACGATGGCCAACCAATACGACTTCCTTCAAACCCGTTCCGCTTCTCTGCCGTCCCGTCCATGCCCCCGACCAGCCCACTTGTAAGTCCACCAGACGACGAATCGCTAAACGCTGCTTGCGAAGCGCTTGGCCGCGGTGAATTGGTGGCGATGCCGACGGAAACGGTATACGGATTGGCGGCCAATGCGTGGGACGAGAATGCGGTTGCCAAGATCTTCGCAGCCAAGGGTCGCCCGCGAGGCAACCCGTTAATCGTCCACATCGCGTCGATGGACCAACTTGACCGCGCCGCCTCGCTGCCATTGGAACCAGCCATCCAACACCAAGTTGATGCGTTAGCCGATCTGTGGCCAGGTCCGCTAACACTTGTACTGCCGGCCGGAAAGCGAATTCCGTCGATCGTCACAGCGGGCAAACCAACGGTCGCCGTACGAATTCCATCGCATCCAGTCGCGCAGGCGATCCTTACCCGTTGTCCGTTTCCGATCGCTGCCCCTAGCGCGAATCGATCCAAGTATGTCAGCCCAACGTCAGCCGCGCATTGCCAATCAGGGCTTGGCGAACACCTGGCCATGATCATCGACGGCGGCAATTGCAATTTGGGTGTCGAGTCGACGATCGTATCACTCGAGGTAACGGGCCCCCGATTGCTGCGTCCCGGCAACGTATCGGCCGAAGATCTGGCAAGCCGTTTGAAGGTTAGCGTTTTTGATCTGGTGTCGTGCACATCCGAACGGCAAGCCGACGACAAACCAATGTTGGCACCCGGCATGATGCGCGAGCACTATTCGCCGACAACGCCGCTTTTTATGATCGGCAATGACGTCGACAACATCCCCCAACGATCTAAGACTGGCCGCATCGCCTTCCGAAAACTGAGCGATGATGAAGCAAATCGCTACGCGGTGGTCGAAACCCTTAGCCAAGACGGAAACCTCGACGAAGTCAGCCGAGGTCTATTCGCCGCGATCCGACAACTCGACAATGAGGGACTCGACCGCATCATCATCGACATCTGCGAACCCATCGGACTAGGCCGCGCGATTATGGACCGCATCCAACGTGCGGCCGCAGGACACAACGCGAAGCCGCCAAACGAGCGAACCACTTAACTCCGATTTTCGAGTGTCGTCCTAACCGAAAAAAATTTGATTGGCGGACTAATCTCGCGATTGCTCAACCTAAGGTTCGATATCCGGCTTGTCGGAATCGAGGAATTCGATGACACCGGACTTCACGTCATACATGGCGCCGATCACTTTCACGCGACCTTCGTTGACGGCGTCTTGGATGACAGAACTGCGACTGATGATTTGTTTGACCGTGTGCCGAACATTCTGCCGTGCAACTCGATCAACCGTTTCATCTAGTTGATCCTTGGGAAGTCGATCGAAGGTATCGGCAGCTAACGCCGGTACACTCGGCTCAATTTCGTCGACGATCGATTGCAAATGCTCGCACCCCGTGGCCGATTGAGCACTCAATTTCTGGACAACAAACTTGACCGATGATGTCACCGCACCGCAGCGAGTGTGCCCAAGTACCGTCACCAGCTTTACTCCGGCCACACCAACAGCGAATTCCAAACTGCCTAAGGTCTTGGTGCCGATCACGTTGCCTGCGACTCGGACGCTAAAGATATCACCGACACCCAGGTCAAACACCAACTCGGCCGGCACACGTGAATCGATGCAACTGAGAATCGCCGCTAACGGATTCTGGCCAGCCGCTGTTGCGTCGACTTGCCGCCCCAGGTCGCGGTGCAATCGGGATCCACTTGTAAAGCGACGGTTTCCTTCACGTAAAATTTCGATCACTTGTTCAGCGGTTAGCTTGCCTTGAAGTTCTCGGGTCGAATAGTCCGCAAACTGGACGTTGTCGTTCAACTGATATTTGCGACGAAACCCCTCCAAGCTGACCGAAATATTCCTGGTCGGTGCGACGTTGTCTTTAAAATCACGAATCAAGCTCAACACATCCGGATCGATGTAGTCGGATTGGGAAGCATCAATTTTAAGGGCACTTCCGCGTTTCGCCTCGCCAAGCACTCGGTCAATCGCCGCGCGATTGAGAAAGCTGACCTGGCTTGCTAATTCAATATGCAGCACATCACCCGCCAAATGCGTTTCAACGATCCGGCGAATCGGACTACGCAAGTTGCTGTTAAGTATGAACAGAACACTGATCGCCAACCCAATCAGAATGCCAACCAACAGGTCGGTAAAGACGATCGCAATGACGGTGATGATGAACGGCAAAAATTGATAGCGTCCCTCGTTCCACATCTGCTTAAATATTTGGGGACTGGCCAGCTTGAAGCCTGTCACGAATAGAATTGCCGCTAACGCAGACAGCGGAATCATATTCATGTAGCGAGGTAGAATTGCGACACTGACCAGCAACAACACGCCATGAACAAGTGCAGAAAGTTTCGTCTTGGCTCCCGCACCCACATTGACCGAACCTCTCACCACAACCGATGTCACGGGCAAACCACCAATCAAACCACAAACCAAGTTTCCACAACCCTGCGCGATAAGCTCTCGGCTTGGTGGCGAGTCCCGTTTTTCGGGGTCCAGCTTGTCGACCGCTTCGAGATTCAACAGTGTTTCTAACGAAGCCACGACCGCAATCGTGATCGCCGCAATATAGACTGCTGGATTTCCGACTTGCGTGAAGTCAGGCAAACGCAAGAACCCAAAGAATTCAGAGAAACTGCTTGCAACCGGAATCTGGACCAAGTGCGACTCTCCGATCGCCCAATCCGCCCCGTAGGGTCGAAGGATCATGCTGAGCGCCACGCTAAAGAGCACGACGATCAGCGGCGCGGGAACCAACGATTTTTTCAGGTTAGGAACGCGATCCCAAACCAAAAGAAAGACCACTGAAAGCAAACCGATCACCATCGCTCCGACATGAATGTCGCCAGCGATCAACGTGAACAATTCTGTAAAGGTGTTCTCTTGGTCAGGTTGCTGGAACGACATTTCGCCTTCTGGGTCAGCGTCATGGCCAACCAGGTGAGGGATCTGTTTAAGAATCAAGATCACGCCAATCGCGACCAACAAACCCTTGATCACGCTAGATGGAAAAAAGGCTGACAGCGCCCCCCCCTTCGCGATCCCAAACCCAATCTGAATCACCCCCGCAACAGCGACGGCAAGCAGGAAAGCCTCGAACGAACCGAGGATCGCAATCTGCGCAGCCACGATCGCAGTTAGACCTGCCGCCGGACCGCTAACGCTGCTGTGCGAACCACTGATGGATGCGACCACAAGCCCGCCGACAATACCTGCAAGCAACCCCGAAAACAGGTTCGCCCCTGATGCGAGTGCGATGCCCAAGCAAAGCGGCAACGCGACTAAAAAGACAACCAGCCCCGCAAGCGTGTCGCGAAACATGGTATTCGGTGAGAACATTCTATATTGATGAGGCATCGATTAATTTGATCTATCGAGTAAACAAATGCGAGAAACATCGAGCGATAATACAAGGCCATGCTGTGCATCCTGCCACCGCACATCGCGGCAGACAAAAGACACCAAAACGAAGCTTGCACGTCGTTGCCAAGAGCCTCATCCAATTAACGCAGACACCCAGTCGATCCCTACCGACGGACTGAGAGACAAATTGCTTGCAGCACGAGCGCGTTTGTACTAGTGAGAGAGCCCAGCAAAAGGTGGGCTTAGCACCGCATCGGCGCAAGAAGGCCGTTCGCAATGCGATGGCCATCTGAATTGCAATGTGCAATCATTGGGCGATAAGGCCGCACCAACTTGCAGGAAAAAGAATCATCGCTGCAGAAGATCGAAACGTTCGCAGCACGATCTCTTGAGCGCCGTTTGCATTCAATGCTCTCGCTCGAAGTGCAAGACCCCCGTTCGTCAGCCTCTTCGGTTTCAGTGGATCGCTCGTTGCCGAACAGCGAGCGAGATGCCATCGCCGTGATCCCGAGACACGGGAATGCCAGCAGCAACAGCATGAAGAGTGACATCATGCTGCAGGGACGTTCAAGCCGGAAACGAAAGTTACAAATATCCACTTGCAGTACTTTGCGAGCGAAATGGACGACGATGAGTTAACCGCGATGATACTCTATCAGCGATACCCGCATGTGCAAGATCGGATCGGACGCCCTGCTCGCGATAGAACGACTGGCAGCAGTCGCCTTTCCACAGACTCACGAGCACGTTTCTGAAGTTTCCATCCATGAAACACACCCTTTTCGGCAGAGCGTTTCTCGGATCAGGCTATTGGACGGAGCCATTCGTTTTCTAGCGGCGTTGTTTCGTTGACACCATGGTCGCTGGGTTGACAAAGCCGCGAACCAAGAGATGTTTCATAGCGTCTGCAGGCTTTGCAGGCGGCGGTCTTATCGGCAATTCGAGGTTCGCCGATTTGGAGACCGCAATCGCACGATGCCGTGGTACTGCAACCTTAAGAATGCTTCCCTCGTTCCTTACAGTTCCACGATCTTATGCTCAGCATTGAAACGCTAATTCTGATTTCAGGCATCCTGCTTTTGCTCGGCATCGCGTCGAACAAGTTTTCGGCAACCATTGGCGTTCCAGTTCTATTTGTGTTCTTGGTCGTCGGAATGCTGGCCGGATCCGAAGGCATCGGTGGCATTGAGTTCGAGAACTATTCGCTAGCGCACGGAATTGGTACCGTCGCGCTGTGCTTGATTCTTTTCGATGGAGGCATACGAACGCCTTACGCTTCCATTCGATCCGCTTGGAAGCCTGCCGGCGTGTTGGCGACGGGTGGGGTGTTGATCACATCGGTGGTCACAGGACTAGCTGCATCGTGGATCCTTGATCTTACCATTTGGCAAGGGCTACTGCTCGGCAGCATCGTCGGTTCGACGGATGCATCGGTTGTGTTTTCGGTGCTACGCGGTGGCGGCGTTCACATTCGGCCCAAACTTGCCAACACATTGGAAGTCGAAAGTGGATCAAACGATCCTATGGCCATCTTTCTAACTGTTGGGCTGATTCAAATGATCAGTGGAAAGGTGCCCTTTGGATTCGAGCTCGTCACCTTGTTCGCAAACCAAATGATTCTTGGCACCATCGTTGGCTTACTGGTCGGTCGATCGGGGGCATGGTTGCTCAATCACTCACGACTAGAAGCTGCCGGATTGTATCCGGTGATGGCAACTGCGTTGGGACTTTTCTCATTCGGTTCTGCGGCCGCCATAGGCGGAAGTGGCTTCCTGTCCGTTTATCTAACTGGGATCGTGATCGGTAATCATCGGCCCGTATTTCATCGCGGCATTTTGCTTTTCCATGATGCGGTTGCTTGGATTTGCCAGATTCTGATGTTCACAGCGTTGGGAATTCTCTCGTTTCCCAGTCGATTGCTAGACGCCGCCGGACCAGCCTTGTTGATCTCAGCAGTTATGATCTTGGTCGCACGCCCCGTTGCAGTATTCATTTGCGCCGCACCATTCAAATTTGCTAACCGCGAACTGATTTTCTTGTCATGGGTTGGCTTGAAAGGCGCAGTACCAATCACACTTGCAACCTTCCCAATGATTGCAGGACTATCGAGCGCCTCGGTGATCTTCGATACTGTATTCTTCGTTGTGCTTGTGTCCGCTCTGGTTCAAGGCTGGACGCTACCTACCATTGCTCGATACCTGAAACTTGAGGTTCCAACGCGGCTTCCGCCGCCGGTGACGCTTGAAATCAGTTCGCTTCGCAACATCGATGGCGACATTGTTGATTACTTCGTTGACAAGGACTGCCGCGCAACGAATTGCATGATCAAAGACTTGGCGTTACCAGATGGGGTTGTTATCGCGTTGATCGTTCGCGATGAGCAGATCATTCCACCGCAAGGTCGATCGATCCTTCGCAGCGGCGATCACGCCATCTTGGTGCTGCGACCTCCAGTGCGTCCCTTGGTTGACCGAGTGTTCTCCCACCGAGAATCTGTCAAGAACGAGCTACCCGCAGAACTTGAGTTTCCACTAAGAGGATCGATTCGCGTACGCGAACTCGAACAGTTCTACGACCTGAATCTCGACTCGGACAAAGACGCCACGCTGGATACGATGATTCGCAAGCGTCTGGGCAAATCAAGCATCAAGATTGGCGAGGCAGTTGAATTTGAACAGGTTAAGCTGTGCGTGCGAGAGATCTCCGACCACGGAACTATCGAATTTGTTGGCATGGTTGTACTTCTGCAATCCGAAACCAATCGCGCCGAGGAAAAAAGCAGACATCAGGAATCGGGAAACGACTGATGTTTGCCGACCGAGACTAATCTTTCCCCCACCGATCAAATCGCACGTTCGAATTGAGATCGGACGAGAAGTACCGAAGGCGACCAAGTCACGTAAACAACGTTCGACGCCATCCATCGCGCGCCACTGAGACATCACGATGCCCTTTCGTTGACCTGCGAAACACAGCCTTTCGCAAACCTACCGACCTCGCAATGCGAAGGCCGGTCCTGACTTGCAATGCCGGATTTGCCAGAAAGCCACAACGCGACTAAGGTCGCGTGGCAATTTCGACAGGCGAAACCGCACCCATGTAGGCCATCAGGTCGCTGATTTCCTGCAAAGTCAAACTATCCAACAAACCACTCGGCATGATGCTGTTATTGCTTGGCAGGATTTGGTCGATTTCAGATTCAGTGACAACCGTCGTTTGGTTGTTCGAATCACGAATATTGATCGACTGATCGCCGTTCTGGCTGACCATTCCGATCAACGCACGACCATCGACCGTCAACACTTTCTTACTGGCGTATTGGTCGCTGACCAAATGGCTTGGATACAAAATCGACTCTAGAATTTCTCGCTTGCTAAAACGCTTGGCGAGTCCGCTGAGTGCGGGGCCAACTGATTCACCGTCATTGCCAACACGGTGGCATTGGTTGCATTTGGCTTTTGCAAATGCAGCACGGCCAAAGTCAGCGTCAACGCGACGCCCGTCATCGCTATCGAGGTAGTCGACCAACTGATCAAAGTCCCAACGAGAATCATCTGCCTTTGGCAATTCGGCGGTGGGACGATCAGGGTGTGCCTTTGCATACCATTTTTGCCATGGACGCATCGTCAACTTGCCCGATGCATTCTTTTCACTGGGCGGACGTTGCATACCGGTCCAGTGTTCAAGCAAGCGTTCGACGTTTTCAAAATCACGACCGTCCTCTTCGGCACGAAGCCCCAGGATGATCAATTGTCGCAGTGCCATCGGATCGTCGGTCGCCACACTGACGGTCTGCAACGCCGTCAACACTTCCCCCGAAGTTTCCTCTTCGAGGATGTTCAAGCTGCGAACCAGATAGTCCCAGTTTTCACCATTTGGATTTTGAGCCAGAGCCATCGCGATCACCGCACGACGTTCAGGTTCGGATCGCCAAAGCTTTCGCAAATACGCGGCGGAGTCTTCGTCTTTGGCCGTCGCCAGCATTGCAATGATGCCGGTTCGCAGTCGTCGCTCGACGTCGCCGGGTTGCGGACGTTCGACCAATTGTTGGTCCAAACTGCGAAGCGTTTCCGCTGTCTTGCTGTCGATTGGACGCGGCAATTTATAGATCGCTGCGAGCGCGGCGTTTCGCCAAACTGCCCCTTGTTCCAAAATCGCTTGCACATCTTCTTGGCTTAACGATCTCGCAAAGTCACGTGTGACGGCCATCAAGTACATCGACAACGATCCGCTGGTCGCAGCGTTGGCGGTGTTTTCATAATACTTCAGAATCTGAAAACGTTGCTGGGCAGTCCAGTCATGCGACAAAAACTGCAAACACATCGCGACAAGAGTACGATCAACGTTCGGGTTGTCACCATCGTTGATGTAGTCAAGAGCACGCTGGGCAACTCCGTCGGCTTGCAAATAGGCACACAAACGAATCAGTTCGTGATTCATGCGGTGGTCGCCAGCCGGAAATTCCTCGGCCACTTGTCGGCCGAGTGCAACCGCTTTGGATGGGTCCACTTTTCCGCGGTGTAGCGCAACTTGACAAAGACGCAGCGTATCCACAAAGTCGGCGTCGCTTAAAAAGTCTTTCATCAATTCGCTTGACCGCTGCAGCACCTGCAAAGCAGTTGTTTCGGTAGGGTCCGAATTGATCAAGGCCAACATGCCAACAATGCTGATACGAGAATCCACACTGGTCAACACATCGTCTCGCCACTTACGAGTATCGATGCGTTCAACGACTCGGCGTGCCACAAACGCCAACGTACGATCGTCTTCGCCAAGCAATGGCAACAGAGCGTCGGCATTCGATGGAATCTGACCGCTTCGCAACATTGCTTCGCAGGCCGCACGACGCACTCGAGAATTACTATCGCTGAGCATTTCGACTAGCTGTGCGGCACTGCGTTTACCCGGATGCAGCCCCATTAAACGCGCGGCACTAGCCCGCACGGCTTCATTCGGCGCCTTGCTGAGTTCAAGCACCAAGTCTTCGCTGGGCACCGGCCCAAATAATTGCATCAAATCCATGGCACGAGTTCGATAGTGCGATGGGTTGTCGTTGCTGTACGCGACTCCGGCGACCAACTGGCCCCATTTGTCGCCAAGTTCGCGTTTGATCGCAGCAATTTCTTGCCGCGCCCAAGCCGATTCGAGTTGTGGTTGTCGGATCGCAGCGGCGATGCCGGTTCCCAAGTTCTTCATCCGTTCGGGAATCTCGCCCTTATAGACAACGCGATAAACGCCGCCTGCAGTTCCACGACCGCCGGTGCAGAAATACATAGCACCGTCGGGACCAATTTCCAAGTCAGTCACATTGAGCGGCTGTCCTTGCAAGAACACTTCGCTGTCAGCGATGTAGCCGCTGCCGCGAGGCGTCAGTCGCACGTTCAAGATACGGCCTTCCGACCAATCGGCTAGGAACAGTGAATTGTGATAGCGCACGGGGAACATGTAATGTTCATAACAGACGGCGCCGGTTGGGCTGCCGCGTCCGGTGTCTAGCAAGTTGGGCAAGCGGTCAACGTAGTACTCGGGCCATTTTGCCCAACCCGTTCGCCAGCCAAACTCACCTGCTTCGGTGACGTCGTAAAGAGCAGTCGGACGGAACCAAGCGGTGTCGACATCGGCTTCCATGTCGGCATCATGCACAAACATGTTGCCGCCGGGATGGAAAACCAAGTCGTACGCATTGCGAATTCCGCCGGCGACTCGTTCAACGACGCTACCATCGGCGTTGGTACGAATGACCGTACCGCCCGGCGCTTTGACACCCAATGCATGGCCAGCCGGATCTTCATAACGAGGCAGCAAGTCGCCTTCGTAAGCATCAATCAAAGTTTCGCCTGGGCCAGTCGTTCCAACTGCCTGAACTTGGCCGCCTAGAACGACATAGATCATGCCGTCGGGGCCCAATCGAATGCCGTGTGCACCGTGTTCGCCGGGGCTGCCTTTCAACTTGACGATCGTTTTGACCTGTTCCAGCGTGCCGTTTCGGTCTGCGTCCGTCAGCCGGTAAAGCGCGCTGCCATCCGGACCTTGGCCGGTCACATAGACTTCGCCGTTGAGGGCCAAAATGCCTTGGCACGAGGTTACTTTGTCACAGTAAACGCGAACGTGTTCTGGAATACCGTCTTCGTCTTTATCCAGCACCAACAACAACGGGCCGCCTTCTTGCGACAAAATGATGTGCCCAAATTCGTTGAAAGCCATCGCGATGACTGATCCCGTTTGATCATCGTCGAGTACGCGTTGGACACCAAATCCTTTTTGAATTTGAAAGCGTTCACGTTGTTCGGTTTGTGTTTCAGCAACGACATCTTCATCGCGATCCCACGGTGCGGTATCGCCAAGCTTGCCGAAGGCCGACGCGGTTCCCCACAGTCGGTCGTTGAAGACAATCGTTTCCCAATTGGTATCTTCGGTCAGACTGGTCTTCCACGACGCGTTCGAGCTGAACGTGTACCACTTGTCTTGTTTTTCAGGGCGGACCGAAACGCGAGCCGCCAATGCAGCCGTGTTGCCTTTCGAGTTCGTGACTCGCACAGCAATCAAGTTACGTCCGACCTCGAGCCGATCTGAAATGTCATATTCCTGCATCTCACGCGACGACGTGCCGCTGCCCACCTTGTGGTCATTGACATACAGCTCGTAGTCGTCGTCGGCGGTAATCTCGATACGGCCCTGCGCGGGAACTCGCAGATTGATCGGCTTGCGAAACAAGCACGTCTCACCTTCGGCAATCGGTTGGGCAAGCGAGCTGCCGTCCGCCCAAATCCACTGGGCTTCATCAGCCCTGATTTTGAGTGCTGAACCAAAAATGAACGTCAAAGCGACGCCCAATGCCAGCGCAACACGATGGCAAAGCAAATTTCGAAGCACTTTGGTGGGGAGGCCTTCCATGGCGCGATCATCTATTCGAGGTAGTGACGACAAAGGTTGTCGTCGGGGCAGGACGGGTCCGCAAGAATCCTGCTTGGAAAGCTAGCCCAAACCCCCGACAGACTGCAAGATCGATCTGTCATGCGTGAAATGCGAGAACATCAGCATCGTTGCCACAATGCTAGCGAATGAAGTGGCCTGATTTGCCGCCCTGCTTTTCCAGCAATAAGATCGGCCCAACGGCAATTTCGCGGTCCACCGATTTGACCATGTCGTAAACAGTCAAACACCCGATCGACGCTGCCGTCATCGCCTCCATTTCGACTCCCGTCTTGCCCGTTGTTTGAACCGAAACGATGCAACGAAGCCGGTCTGTCGCGGGCCAATCGAAATCGACGGTCACCGATTCAATTGGAATTGAATGACACAGCGGAATCAACAATTGAGTCCACTTGGTCGCCTGGATCGCAGCCAAACGGGCAACGCTTAGGACGTCCCCTTTCTTGGCGGTTCCGAGACGAATCATTTCTGCGGTCGAAGCCAACATCTGGAGTTCACCCGCTGCGACGGCGATTCGCAGCGTCGGCGTCTTTGCGGAAACGTCCACCATATGGGTGTTGCCGTCGGAATCAAAATGCGTGGACGAAGTTGTCATGGTACGGCCTGGCCTTTCAACCTAAGCAAACGGTCGATCGATGGATCGCTCCACCGGTTCAGCGGCAAGAGTACGCAAACATCCAAGCCAACGCAAACCAACACCATCGCCCAGATCATTGTGGCAAACGGTTGGGCAATCCCAGGATTCATGCGACCACCCAACCAGCGGCGATGTTGCCAGGTTCCCATGCCAAAATTTCGTGGAATAATCCAAGTCTTTATCCCTCCTTGCCACAGTGAACAAACCATGAGCGACCCCAACACCACACTTCCGAATTGTCCACAGTGCGACTCGGAATACACCTACGAAGACGGCGTCCTATTGATCTGCCCGACTTGCGCCCACGAATGGACCGCCACCGAGCCCGAAGAGGCCGAAGACAATGCAACACGAGACGCAAACGGAAACGTTCTCGAGAACGGCGATGCCGTTGTTGTCATCAAGGACCTGAAATACAACGGTGGCGTTGTCAAGGTTGGCACCAAGGTCAAGAACATCCGCATCGTCGATGGCGATCACGACATTGATTGCAAGATCGACGGCATCGGAGCGATGTCGTTGAAATCCGAGTTCGTCAAGAAAGCCTGAGGCGTATGCTGGGTGACCGTTAAACCCGAGGTTTAATTCGGCGAACTATTACCGCCATCTATGGCAACTTCAACGCCTATCTCGCTCGAGTCGGTGCTGCCGCCGAACACGATGAACCACGCAGTCAGAGCCACCACGACCAACACTGGCAACCACCAAACCGTGCCATTACCACTCGAAACCACGGGCTGGCGTCTCGAAGTGGGAATCTCTATTTCAGCAGAATCGAAATCGGCAATGCCTAACTCACCCAGCCCCAATGTTGCGGCCATTTCGGGCGGCAAACTTGATGCGACGGCATCCTTTTGTGACATCAACAGGCTGGCCATTCCGCCAGCGTCCAGATCGTCCAACCGTTTTTTCGATCCCAAGTAGCAGAGCACGAGCGGGGTCAGAATTACCATCATTGACTTCGTCTTATCCGGCCCAACGCCCGTGTACTTCGACAAGACGCCGACTACCGATGCAATGTTGTCACCAAACAACGAAGCTAACACCGGCATCCCCAAGTCCGACACCATGCTGAGATCGCCCGCTGCGGTCTCGTCGCCGAACATGCTAGGTAGTTTGTTTAGCAGGCTGCCACTGAAATCATCTTGACCGAGAATGTGATTTAGCGAATCAGCCCCCTGCTGTGTCGACGTTTTTTTAATCAGCGTGCCGAGGATTGATGGCAAAATCGCATTCATCCCCGACTTGGCCTGACCATCGTCAAGCCCGATTTGCTTTCCGAGCCGACCGCCGGCAAAATGCCTTTCCAGTTCGTCGAGAACGTTGATTGGCATTTGAAAGAACCCTGATGATCGATCGAGCGGAGAATACACGGCCGCCTGCAGTGGCCATTTGTATCCTATCACTCACAATCAGGTTTCGTGAAGCACCTTGGATGTCTAGCCGGACTCCATCATCAGCACCCGACCGTGACTTAGCGACAGTTCCATCGGCTCCATCGGCGCATAAAAAAAGGCGTCTCACATCTGCGGGGATGTGAGACGCCTATCGACGAGGCTCATTGAGGCTCTTATTGAAGATCTCAGTTTCGTTATTCGAGTCGAATCCTTTCAACCCGGTTTGGCAAAACTAGACCAATTCTTTCTTCGCACCGACGAGTGTTCGCAAACGTTCAGCCAAAAGGTGGGCGTCGAACGGCTTCTTGAACGTTTCGTTGATACTGCTTCGATCGAAACTCATTGGTTGTCCGTCGTCGGGCAACAGAGCGATCAGGATGATATCAGTGAAGTCGATATTCTTTCGCAAGTTCTGACAGATTTGCACTGCCTCGATCTTGCCGATCGAAAAGTCGACGATGATACAATCCGGATTGAAGCTTTCGGCTTGAATACCAGCCTCGAAACCGCTCGCGGCAACTGCCACTTTGAACGCTTTTTCGGGTGGTAGTTCGCGCTTTAGGTTTTCAATCAACACTTGGTCTTGGGCGACGATCAGGCACTTTGCCATCGCTTCGTCTTCCAAGTCGCCCAAGGGCATACCGTGCTCCTTAAGAAACTTAATCAAGTATTCTCGTGGAATGCGGCGATCCTGTGATCCAGGAATTCGATAGCCTTTCAAACGCCCCGAATCAAACCATTTTGATACGGTTCGGGGTGCTACTTTACAGATCTTAGCGACCTGTCCAGTTGTGAAGACCTTCATACTAGGTACTCCATAACGCCTCGTTTAATATTCCCTCGAACAATGGTGCGTCGGTAACCATTGCCCTGTCGGCCTTGCTTCGCGGTACGTTCGTCTGAACAACTGGTCCTGATCAGTCGCCAAGATTGGTTGCGGTGGGTCGCATCCAACCAACACTCGGGTCCACCTTCATTTGCCTGTCGCATCGCGTCATGCATTTGAATTTGAATCCGAAGCACAGTGTGAAAGTCCTACGCTGGGTCAGGCCAGCCGGTTTGCATCTTGCGACGCTCGCCTAGCGGGATCCTCGCGGTTTTGTTTAATACACAAGTTCGCAACGAAACTTTCGTTTCGCCGTAGGGGCAGAAGCTGCGGAATTTCAGAATCCACGGCATCGCGTTCCGGTAAACACCAACAAATTAACGTCACCTTGTCATCGATGATGACACGATCACGAACTCGGTGCGACGGAACGCTCGGCCTTGAAAACCAATCATCCTCCGGTGAACCCACGATGATGAATCATCGTGAAACCGCCGAACGCGTTTCCCAGAATCCCCCCTGGGTGGACTTCGGACTGTTTGGACAACGTTCCTCAGGCGGGCTCTCGAAAGAACACCGCGTCAGAATCGTTCAAACGATCCCCATCCGAGACATAGTGTCGAGTAAAACCGGGCTAACTCTTTAGTGCGTTTGAATGAGAACAAGCACTATGACCGGTTTCTTTAGTCGTCGCACAATCACTCGAATCAATCCTAGCGGGCAAGCAAGCCCCAAAAGACCGCAAAACCCATAGAATCAGACGCTATTGGCGTGGCCTTGATTCCCAAGAATCCGTCAGACCGCGACGGAAACTTTTTTTCAGTTCATCGATCGTTCACGCGCTTTGGGAGGCAATTTTTGAGCCTTCGGGACATTGCCAATCGATTGATCCTACCCATCTCAACATTTCCTGTCTTACAACCCTGCGATCGATTCACCATGGAAGCTTCCGCCCGCCGTTATTTTGACGACGCCATTGCCACCCCAAGCCCGTCCGGTTTCGAAGAACGAATTCAGAAACTGACCAATGACTATATTTCGCCGTCGGCCGACGAAGTGCGAATCGATTTGCACGGCAACCTGATCGCATCGGCTGGCAACATCGACGGGCCGCGACTGATGTACGCTGGCCACTGTGACCAAATCGGGATGCTGGTCTCATTCATCGACGACCTCGGTTTCCTTTACGCGCAAACGATCGGTGGTTGGGACCCTCAACAATTGATCGGGCAAGCGATGACCGTGTGGACCGACGCAGGCGCCGTGCCCGCAGTGATCAGCCGCAAACCGATTCACCTGCTTAATGCCAAAGAACGATTGAAGGTTGTCGAACTGAATGAGCTTTGGCTCGACATTGGCGCGAAGGATAAAACAGAGGCTCAGTCGGTCGTGCGCGTTGGCGATCCGATCACTTTGGAACTGAGTCACCGCACACTGTTGCACGACCGGGTTAGCGGCCCCGGAATGGATAACAAGACCGGCATGTGGACCGTGATCGAAGCGTTACGCCGAGCCACCGGCAAATCAAAACCGCTGGCCTGCCACTTGCACAGTGTCGCAACGGTCCAAGAAGAAATCGGGCTGCGTGGTGCCAAGACGGCCGCCGGCAGTATAAACCCTGCGGTCGCAATCGCCGTTGACGTTACGCACGCGTCGGATTGTCCGACGATTGAAAAACAAAAATTCGGTGACATCTCGATCGGCGCTGGCCCGGTGATCTTTCGTGGCCCAAATATCAACCGCAAAGTCGCCGCTCGATTGATTCAGTTGTGCGAGACCAACTCGATCCCCTACCAACTTGCCGCCGTCGGAAAGGCGACTGCCAATGATGCCAACGCGCTGCAAATCCACGGCGGCGGTGTCGCAACCGGATTGGTCGCCATCCCCAATCGCTACATGCACTCGGCCGTCGAAGTCGTGTCCATGGATGACATCGACCATGCCGCCGAACTGCTGGCGCTGTTCGCAGCCTCATTTTCAACCGATGACGACTTCACGCCAAGCGTATCGACCGATTTCCCGCGGACTTGAAAAGCTACCCGAATCGTCGCCGGAACGACGTTCTCGAACACCGGCGAGCAACCAAGCAGAGGTCATCTTGGATCAATAGGGACGTGAACAAAAATAACCACGATCGGCACGGATCGTGCCAAACCGTGCTACGATGACCCGCAGCGGCGGGGGGTACATCCGTCACCGATTCCGTTTCCACACCTGCCCCGAAAGGCGAGCATCATGGCACGAGTATTGTTGGTTGAAGACTCGCCGACTCAAGCGGTCGAAATGAGAATGTTGCTCGAAGAAGGCTCGCACAGCGTCATTCATGTAGGCAACGGACGTCTAGCACTCGATGCACTGGCCGAACATGTGATCGACGTCGTTGTGACGGACCTCGAGATGCCGGAAATGAACGGACTCGAACTGGTCGAAGCGATGAACTTGGACTACCAACACATTCCAGCGGTGTTAGTGACAGCGCGCGGCAGCGAAGAATTAGCTTCGAAGGCGCTGCAGCAAGGCGCCGCTGGCTATGTCCCCAAGAACCACATTCAATCACTGCTTAACGATACGATCGTTGAAGTACTAGGCGTGATCCGTTCCGATGCGAGTTTTGCCAAATTAATTTCGACGCTTCAAAGGAATGTGTTCGTCTTCGATATGCCGAACGATGCAACGTTGATTTCGCCTACGATCGCGTTATTGATTCAAGTGGCCTCGGGTATGGATCTGTTAAACGGCAGCGACTTAGTTCGATTCGGCACAGCCGTCGAGCATGCCATGCTCAACGCAATGTACCGCGGCAATTTATCGCTTGGACCATCGGTCACGCCGCCTCACCGGGCGATCATTTACGACGACGCAACGACTGACCTGATTGAAAGCCGCAAGCAGACGGCTCCGTACAAAGACCGTCACGTGCACGTTGAAGCGATGGCAAGCAAAGATGAAATTCGCGTCACCGTGCGTGATGAAGGCAAAGGTTTCAACACGTCAGAGTTACCGTCTCGCGAAGACGCCCAAGTACTAGATACCGAATCGGGACGCGGGCTTGTCTTGATGCGTAGCTTTACGGACGAACTGATCTTCAACGACACCGGCAACGAAGTCACGATGATCAAACGATGTAAATAACGATCGTTTTCAGATCCTAAACACCAAGCCGAAAGCCGAAGCGATGGACTCGGAAAGCCAAGAATCTGATCAAAATGAACTTGTGCAGTCCCGTTCGACGTACCAGGCGTTGGTCAACACGTTGCCACTGAGTTTGTTGATCAAAGATGCCTCGGGGCGGCGTCTCTTCGCCAATCGCGCGTATCTTCAATTTCGTCAAACAACGCTTGAGGAAACCGTTGGAAAGGTTGACGCCGATCTGTTTCCGGCCGACTTAGCCAAGACGTATCGTGATGACGATTTATTGGTCATGGCAAGCGGCAAGTCAGTTCATAATGTCGAGGAAACTTCGGATCTGCACGGTAACCGATCCTGGATTGAACGCATCAAGAGTCCTGTTTTTGATCCTGAGGGAAACGTAATCGGGGTCCAGGTGTTGTTCTGGGATGTTTCCGACCGAGTCCTCGCCGAACAAGCTCTGCAGCTCGAAAAAGACTTATTGGGCACGTTGTTGCGACACATCCCGGATTCAATTTACTTCAAAGACCAAGACAGCCGCTTTGTTCGGATCAGCGAAGCGATGGCAAGCAAATTTGGCTTGGCCAATGCAGATGTGGCAGTTGGCTTAACCGATGCAGATATTTTTACCGGCTTACATGCCGAACAAGCTCGCGTGGACGAGCTTCGCATCATGGAGACGCGTGAGCCGTTGGTGGATCGGATCGAGCGAGAAACCTGGCCTGATCACGAAGACACTTGGTGCCTTTCGACCAAGATGCCGATGATCGACATAGACAACAACGTCATTGGCACATTCGGTATTTCTCGCGACATCACTGAGCTGAAAGCGTCACAAGACGCTTTAAAAAAAGCACTCGAATTGGCGGACCAGGCGAACCGCGCCAAAAGCGATTTCCTGGCCAACATGAGCCATGAAATTCGTACGCCGATGAACGCAATCATCGGTATTTCTGAGCTACTTTCTCAAACCGCGTTGAATCCCGAACAGGCCGATTACAACCAGTTGGTACGTGATTCAGCGGATTCGCTATTGCGTCTTTTGAATGACATTTTGGATTTCTCGAAGATCGAAGCTCGCAAGCTTGAACTCGAAGCGATCCCCTTTTCGATCCGTGATTTGGTTGAAAAAACAGGCCGAACGTTATCGCTGCGTGCTGCAGAAAAAGGTCTGGAATTAGCTTGCCGCGTCGCCTCCGATTTGCCCGACCAATTGCTGGGTGACCCGGGCCGAATTCGACAAATTTTGATCAACTTGATCGGCAATGCGATCAAGTTCACCGACGAGGGCGAAGTACTGATCGAAGTCTGCAAAGGCAATTGCGAAGATGCCATTACCGACTTGCCCGACGACTCGACGCCGGTGTGTTTTCGCGTTCAGGACACCGGGATTGGTATCCCGCAAGACAAGCTTTCATCCGTTTTGGATGCGTTTACCCAGGCCGACACGTCAACCACTCGCCGATTTGGTGGAACAGGTTTGGGATTGGCAATCACCAAGCAGTTGGTCGAGTTGATGCACGGACAACTGCAACTTGAATCAACGGTTGGCAAAGGTACGACGTTCTACTTCACCGCTCATTTGCCCAAGGCCCCGTCGGCGACCGTCAATCCAGTGTCGCGATTGAAGGAACTGACCAATTTGCCGGTCCTCGTGGTTGACGACAACGAGACCAACCGGAGGATTCTAAAGGAGATCATGACGGCTTGGAAACTGTCGCCAACACTCGCCGACAGCGGCGCATCGGCAATCGCAGAAGTCAATTCGGCGCGGGATCGAGGCAAGCCATTTTCGATGGTCATCCTTGACTGCATGATGCCAGGCATGGACGGGTTCGAGGTGGCACACCGCATTCGCCAAAACCATGATGCCGAAACCACCAAACTGATCATCCTGTCGTCTGCAGATCGCCAAGAAGATGTCCAGCGATGTGGCGAGTTGGGGATCGCACGCTACTTGATCAAACCAGTCGTCCAGTCAGAGTTGTTGGACACGGTCCTGCAAGTGATGGGAATTCAGAAGACCGATCAGAAACGTCCGGAAGAAGGCCAGGTTGTTTGTCCGCCTTTGAAAGTCTTGGTCGCCGAAGACGGGCTAGCCAATCAGCATGTTGCCGTTGGCATGCTGAAAGCAGGTGGTCACCTTGCGGTGGTGGCCAATGATGGGCGTGAAGCGGTCTCGCGCTGGCAGGCGGAACCCTTCGACGTCATCTTGATGGACATGCACATGCCAGTGATGGACGGAATCGAAGCGACTTTGCAAATCCGTGCTGTCGAAGAACAAACCGGCAATCATATTCCGATCATTGCGGTGACGGCTGCGGCGATGAAAGAGGACGCCGACGCGTGCTTGAAATCCGGAATGGACGCTCATCTGGCCAAGCCAATCCACCCACGTCGGTTGCAGGAAATGCTGGCAAAATTTGCTCCCGAGCATCCGATTCGATCGTCTGGAGCCGCCGACGAATCGGCCGACGATGACACCACGCCGTCGAGCAGCCTGTCGAGCAGCAGTGGCAGTCGCTCCACGGCTCGCTGGGACGCAATCTCAGAGTCCGTCGATGGGTCGATCGACTTGCGAGCTTCGGCAACACGAGTGCCCGGCGGGTTGCAGGGTGTCCGCAGATTGGCAGAGGTGTTCATCCCCGAGTGCGAATCGATTCTTCAAACTCTGGCGGATGAGATCCCGGACGGAGACGTTACGATCATTCGCCGCGCCGCGCACACGTTGAAAGGATCGTCCAATCTGTTTTTTGCGTCGCGAGTGTCTGAACTGGCTGGCCAGCTCGAAGACTTGGCAAATACGACGACGATCGCCACGATACCGGCGACGTTCGAGATGCTCAAACAAGAGTCGGAAGTGATGCTACGAGCGCTGCGAAACTTCCTTGACCTCACTGCCGAATAAGTTCGCTTGGAACGATCGCTACGGCGTGCTTTCGGTAAGCCCTAGTTTTACCATCCAACGCCGCGACGACGACGATCCGGATTCTTCGGTCTGACGAGCTTCTCGTTGCAGGTGCTCGATCTGTTCTTCGAGCCGAAGTGTTTTGTTGGCTAGCTCTTGCCGTTCACGAGACAGCTTTGCTCGTTCCAACGACGCATCAATTTCGCTGCGACGGAACTTGTCTTCCCACTCGGCTTGCAGTTGTTGCAATCGTTCACGTTCGAGCAGCACCAATTCGTCCGCATCGACCATTTGTGCGATCGCAGCGGCACCGACCACTTCACCGGGCCCTCGGATTTCGCAAGGCTGCTCCAACAAGCAGCGAAGCTCGCCAATTTCAGTGTCACGTTTCTTCAAATCCGATTCGCTTTTTCGAAGCTGATTCATCAGCGATTCAACGAAATCAGTTGGACTCTCGGCTTCCGAGTTCCGTTCCGTTTGCAGTTCGTCCACAAACACATCAGCATCAAACGTCTCCGCTTCCATCTGCTGCAAGATCAACGCCTTACGTTCATCCCAAGTTAACGCATCGCTTGTGCTGGATTGTGGATTCGACAAAGTGCTGCGTACGCTCGATGCTGCGAGCTGAGCCGCCAGATCACTATTCTGTTGACGAAGTTCGTCGTTCTCATCTTCGACCGTTCGCAAATGATTCGCCAACTCTTCGACTTCCAATCGCATCATCTCGATCGGTTCCGACGAGGCTGACTGGTTACCACTAACCTGGTCCAGCTTAGTCTCAGCCGCGACGCTCTTTTCAGTGGCGACTATGCGATGCAGCTCAGCAATCTGAGCCGTGATTTGCTGGAGCAACCGCGTGTTCGCGTCAAGCTCAGGCGATGGTGTGGTGACGTTTGAAACCACAACCTCAGCATCTACCTCCACTGGAACGGTTGTTTCCGGCGCTGAATCAGATGCGATTGCCGGTGTGCGTGCAGGAACCGCCGACCTGTGTTGAGTCGTGGTGCTTGATCGATTTCCTTTTCGCGACTTCCTGGCCATGATGCTTACTGGTGGGAGACAACCCGAACTCATAATCGTTAAGATCCGTACCCCGTTAGACGACCTGTGTCGCAATCGAGATAGGAACTCATTGAATTTCTACGTCGACTTCACGGGCAAGTCAAAAAAGAACCCAGCGCAATTGGTTGTCATGGCAAAAAAGAAATCCGCATCATCCGCAAATTCCTCATCTGCTTCGAAACCCGAAGAGTCGATCAACTTCGAAGACGCGCTAGCGGAGGTCGAAGCGATCGTTGCGAGGCTTGAAAGTGGCGACCTCGGGCTGACGGAATCGCTGGGCGAATACGAGACAGGCATCAAGCGACTCAAACAATGCCATCGACTGCTAGCTGCGGCCGAACAACGTGTCAGCGTTTTGGCGGGGTTCGACGCGGACGGCAACCCGATCACCGAGGAACTGAGCGAATTAGAGGTTCGCGGTGGGGCTGGCCGATCCAAATCAGTCTCGGCAAAATCCGCACCATCAGCGCGCCGATCATCGAAGCAGTCTTCAAGATCCGACGACGGCAACGATGACGCCCTTAACGAAGACAAGACCTCGGAAAGCGTGGACGAAGCACCAGGTCTTTTCTAGAATCATTTGACTAGGATTACATTTAGCGATCGGCAATTTGTTGTGAAGAGACGTTTCAGCTATCGCCCAATGACCTTCCCCCCCGAACTTCCTGAGTCCCGACGAATCTTAGCGGGTCCAGCCACGGTTCTTCGCGTTTAGAACCATCGTCCATCTCTCCATCTTCAGATTGTTACCGATAAATTGGCCAACCCTTCATCCATTCGAACGTCGTCGGGAATCGATGACCTGAAGCCCTGGATTGAATCGGCCATCGAATCCGCGTGCAATTTTGGTGACGGCTGCCCAACGGAACTTGCCGATGCGATGCGTTACGCGCTGTTGGCACCCGGAAAGCGACTGCGGCCGGCGCTCGTGCTGATGGCGGGCGAAGCTTGCCGAAAGACACTGGATTCGCAGCTTCGCGACCAACTGACGCCTGGGGCAGTCGCGGTTGAAATGATTCACGCCTATTCGCTGATTCACGACGATTTGCCGGCAATGGACGATGATGACCTTCGTCGCGGCCGTCCGACCGTCCATATCAAATTTGATGAAGCGACCGCGATCCTGGCGGGCGACGCCTTGCAAGCCGAAGCTTTTCGCCATTTGGCGACGCGAGTTTCGGATCCTGTAAAAGCAGCAGCCGCGATGGGAGTTTTGGCGGAGGCAGCATCTGCGAACGCCTTGGTCGGCGGACAGGCCGATGATTTGGCTGCTGAAAAGGGTAGCCCAGACCGAACTTTGGAACATTTAGAGTCCATTCATCGTCGTAAGACTGGGGCACTTTTCGCTGCCGCGCTTGATCTAGGCGCGGTCTTGTCGGGGGCGGACGAGAGTTCGCGTCAGACTTTGGCCCAATACGCAGCCGATCTTGGCCTAGCTTTTCAAGTCGTTGACGACCTTTTGGATCACACTGCGGATGAAGCGGACTTAGGGAAACGGGTCGGAAAAGACGCCGATCGCGGGAAACTAACCTATCCGGGCCTGATCGGATTGGACGGGGCTCGCAAGAAAGCACACGAGTTGGTTGAGTCGGCAAAATGCCGAGCGTCAGTTTTTGGAACCGCCGGATGGCGGTTAACATGGCTGGCGGACTACGTACTGGAGCGCACACATTGACGAACGCATCAAACACACACGAAGATTCGCATCACCACCAACTTGGCCAGCATCCGTTGCTAGCCGGACTGACCGATGCGATGCCACTACGCACGTTCTCACCTGACCAACTGGAATGCGTGGCCGCGGAAATCCGCGACGTGCTCTGCAATTTGTTGGCGGCACGAACCGCTCATTTTGCGTCGAACTTGGGCGTCGTCGAACTCTGCCTAGCGCTTCACTGCGAGTTTGACTTCCGTAGCGACCGTTTGATCTGGGACACCGGACACCAAATCTATCCTCACAAGTTGGTGACCGGACGCTATCACGATTTCCCTTCGATTCGCACGGCAGGCGGATTGATGGGCTACCCCAATCCAAATGAAAGCGTTTACGACTTGTTCATGACCGGCCACGCCGGAGCCAGCGTCAGCACGGCAGTCGGCCTGCGCAGCGGCGATGTCGTCGGCGGGCAACCTGACCGACGAACCGTTGCCGTAATTGGCGACGGCGCTTTCCCAAGCGGCATGGTGTTCGAAGCTCTCAACAACGCGGGCGAGCTAGGAGAGGATTTAACGATCGTCTTGAATGACAACAAAATGTCGATCTGTCCGCGCGTCGGCGCCGTTGCCAGCTACCTGGATCGACTTCGCAGCAACCCGTTTTATTCGGGACTGAAAAGCGAAGTCACCAAGTTGCTGGACCGAGTGCCAATGTTTGGGGACCCAGCCGAACGCTTGCTCGCCCAAATGAAGGAAGGCGTCAAAGCAGGCCTACTTGGCGGAATGCTGTTCGAGGAACTGGGCATTCGTTACGTCGGACCGATCGACGGACACGACATTGCACTGGTACGAAAGTACTTGTTGATGGCACGCGAGACGCCTGGTCCGGTTCTTCTGCACGTCGTCACCGAGAAAGGACACGGCTACAAACCGGCTGCCGAAGATCCTGTGTACTTTCACACGCCACCGGCCTTTAAAGACAAAGCCGGCAAACTGGTCACGCAAAAGAGTGATGGTCATCCACCGTTCACGCTGCACGCTCGCGATGCGGTTCGTAAAGCGATGTCGGCCGACCCAAAGGTTACGATCATCACCGCGGCAATGTGCCAAGGCAACAAACTAGAACCAGTCCGCGAAAAGTTCCCGGACCGATTTTTTGATGTCGGCATTTGCGAATCGCACGCGGTTGCCTTTGCAGCCGGTCAGTGCAAAACCGGCCTGCGCCCGATCGTCGATATTTACAGCACATTCTTACAGCGAAGTTACGACCAGATCTTCCAAGAGGTCGCGTTGCAGGATTTGCCGGTCACATTCTTGCTGGACCGAGCCGGGCTGACCGGACCCGACGGACCGACTCACCACGGCCTGTTCGATATTGGCTATATGCGAGTTTTTCCGAACCTAGTTTGCATGGCACCGGGTTACGCCTCCGAATTGGAAATGATGCTCAATACAGCCCTTGCGCATGACCATTCTTGCAGCATTCGATACCCCAAGGCATCTGCAATTGAACTGGAACATACCCCCGCGCCGATCGAGATTGGCAAATGCGAAGTGATCCGCGAAGGCAGCGATGGAACAATCGTGGCCTTTGGTGCAATGCTTGAACAAGCCATCGCCGCCGCAGAAATGCTTGAGGGCGACTTGGACGTCGGCGTCATCAATGCTCGCTTCGTCAAACCGATCGATGAGGGCATGGTGCGCGAGACACTCAGTGGCGGCAAGTTCGTCGTCACCGTCGAAGAGGGTGCCCGGATGGGCGGGTTTGGATCCGCCTTCATCGAATCAGCCGTCCAGCAACGCTTAGACACGCGGTCAATTCGGGTCCTAGCGCTGCCTGACGAGTTCATCGACCACGGGGAACGAAACGATCTGCTTCACCAGCACGGGCTAAGCCCCCAAGCCATTGCCCAGACCTGCCGCGATGAAGTCCCCAGCGGGGTTCGTTAGTCGTTGCAGGTTGTCCAGACCACGAAGGCTCGTCAGCCAAACTGTTGGCAACGGTAATTTTCCGGTCTTGCCGCAGAACGCGCATTCTGCGATTTTCCTATGTCGTGAAACACCCGTTTTGACGCGTAGGGAGACCGCAAACGTGAATCGTATTTTCTTGGCCACTGCAACCGCACTTGGACTTTGCCTGACACTTCATCAAGCATCGGCTGAAGAATCGCAGTCCGGTGAAAAGTACTTGCTCCGCTATTCGCTCACGCCCGGCGAGCAGATCCGATACGAAGTCACGCACATCGCAAAAACCAAGACGCGAATTCGAGGCGCCGAAGAAGTCTCCAACGTGCATACGGTCAGCAATCGCCACTGGAATGTCACCGAGGCGAAGGACGACGCAATGACCTTCGAGCACATCATTGACTCAGTTGCGATGACGCAACAACAAGGCGACGCCGAAGAATTGCGATGGGACAGCACGACCGGCGAAGAACCTGCCGCAGTGTTCGAAAAGGTTGCCGAACAGATCGGCGCGACGCTATCGACTTTGACCATCAATCCGCGCGGACAAGAAACGCACCGTGAAGACTTTGGCGGAACCAAAGCAAGCCTGGGCATGGGAACATTGACGCTGGCTTTGCCCGAAGAACCAATCGCGATCGGCGATTCATGGTCAGTCCCACGCGAAGTGCGCACACGAACCGAAGCAGGCGAAATCAAAATCATCAAAATTCGCGAGCTGATCACGCTAAAGAAGGTTCAGACCGGAGTTGCGACGCTAACCATCCGCAGCGAACCGTTGACCCCGATCGACGATGAATCCGTCAAGGCTCAGGTCGTCCAACAGATGAGCAACGGCACGATCCGATTCGATATCGACGCTGGCCGTATGATCAGCAAGCAATTGGACTGGGACGAAACAGTCGTCGGATTCCAGGGCGAAAACAGCATGATGGAATACCGCGCCCGCATGACCGAAACCCTTCAAGACGGCGTCCAGCGCACCGCCAGCCGCCCGTAAACGCGGCCGAAATACTAGCGGCTTTCTAGCGATATGCGGCGTCTGCGGCAGACCGCCTGAATCCACCCGCACTTCGACGGCGCCGGATCAATCAAACAGCGTTTTCCTGGCGCTGTGTGAAAACCACCACCGCTGTAATCGCGGTGATCTGGCACATCGCAAAGATCAGTGGCGGTGTATCGCGAAGACTTGCCAGCAGTCGCTGAGCCCAAAGTGGTTCGCGAGCTTGCTGGGACTCGATCCATTCGCTGAGTTGCCGAGTGACTGGGCCCCAAGTCGATGTATGTTCCCAACCGTTGACCGTTCGCCGCCAACCCTCGGGAACATGACTGACTACACGCGGCGATTCTTCGGCGGGCGCCATCGCGACGACCGACTTTATGAACGACCGATCCGCTTGGTTCGGCGTATCGCTGCCGATCAAGCACAACAGTCCAGCCACGATCAGGCAGCCGCAAAGGTTGCCTCGCAACCATCGGGCAAGCCAGCGTGCGTCATCCGGATGAACGTAAAAGAGTTTCATAGAACAAGTGATAACGCACGTTCCGGTCCAAACCAAAACGCATCACCGACCCAAGCTATCGCACCGGCAAAACACGGGAATTCTTTCCGTTTCGCAAATCAAAGGCACCGTCGATGTTGCCAAAATGAAACATAGAAACGCATCCCAAAGGCCACCGATGTTGCCCAATTGCAACACTCTGATGGCATCCTTTTCATAATGCGTAAAGCGATTCAGAGCTTAGAAACCAGCATTGCCCGGCGTTCGCGGAAACGGGATCACGTCGCGAATATTCGCCATTCCCGTGGCATATTGAACGGCCCGTTCAAGCCCAAGTCCAAACCCAGCATGAGGCACGGTTCCAAAGCGACGCAGATCGATGTACCAGTCATAGTCAGCCTGATTCAGCCCAGCGGCATCCATCCGGGAAAGCAGCACATCAAGACGCTCTTCGCGTTGGCTGCCGCCGATGATCTCTCCGACGCCGGGAACCAGCACATCCATTGCGGCAACCGTTCGACCATCATCCGAAACTCGCATGTAGAAAGGCTTGATCGTCGACGGATAGTCCGTCAGGATCAACGGCCCGCCCACATGCTTCTCTGTCAAAAAGCGTTCGTGCTCGGCTTGCAAGTCAGTTCCCCACTCGACCGGATACTCGAACTTTTCGGTGGTCGACTTCAACACGTCGACGGCATCCGTGTACGTCATGTGTGCGAAAGGTTTTTCGATAACAGCCTTCAACTGGTCAATCTTACCTTTCTCGATCCGCTGATCAAAAAAATCCATGTCTTCACCGCACTTGTTCAAGCAGTCGGTGAAGATGCGTTTCAAGAAGTCTTCGGCAAGCTTCATATTGTCCGCAAGATCGAAAAAAGCTGCTTCGGGCTCGACCATCCAAAACTCGGCCAAGTGTCGCGACGTGTTGCTGTTTTCAGCACGGAAGGTCGGCCCGAATGTATAGATTCGTCCAAGCGCGGTTGCGTAGGCTTCGCCGTTCAATTGACCACTGACGGTCAGGTGCGCTGGCTTTTCAAAGAAGTCGTACTTGTAATTTACCGGCCCGCCTTTCTTGGCCAGCATTTCCAAGTCCAGCGAAGTGACTCGGAACATCTCGCCGGCGCCTTCGCAATCGCTTGCCGTGATAATCGGCGTGTGCGTGTAAAAGAATCCGTTGTCAGTAAAGAACTGGTGGATCGATTGGCTGATCTGGTTTCGAACGCGCGCAACCGCGCCGAACGTGTTGGTACGCGGTCGCAGGTGAGCCCACTCGCGCAGCTTTTCAAACGTGTGCCGTTTCTTTTGCATCGGATAGGTTTCCGGATCCGCCCACCCCAACACGCGCACTTTGGTCGCGTGCAATTCAGTGGGCTGACCCGCGGCGGGCGATTCTTTAATTTCGCCAACCACCACGACGCTGCAACCAACAGAGAGCTTTTGAACTTCGTCGGCGTAATTCGACAACTCGGCCGGCGCAACGACTTGCAAATTTCCAAAGCAACTGCCGTCGTTGATTTCGATGAAACTGAACCCGCCCTTACTGTCCCGACGCGTTCGCACCCAACCCCGGATTTCGACATCTGGTCCGATCGAGAATTCCTGGCGAGCCTTTTCAACGCTGATCCACTTACTCATAGTTCCATCCAATGTTGATGAGTCTTCGTTTTCAAATCTTCGCAGTCACCCGGTCGATTCGGCAATCAGTTCTGAGATTGCTTCTTGATGAATCCACCGACACCCAGCAACAGCATCACAACGATGCTAGCCAGCGCGACGTAGCCAATCGTGCCTTTACTTAGTAGGCCCCAAGCCGAACCGAAGCCGGCGACGGCAGTAGCAAAGATCATCAGCGTATTCCAGACAACGCGTCTGATGCCGGTTGGCATGGCGTCACCGAGGGCGCGGCGCGAGTTCATCAGCAGTAGGAACGACAGGTAGGCAATCGGCAGCATTGCACCACCGATGACCGATGTCGGAACGGCGAGCGCGGGCGCCGCCTGGCCCCAAAAGAAAGGCCCCAACACACCAACGGCCGGAATGAAGCAACCGATTCGGTGCATCGTTCCTTCGGGCGGAACGTTCATCAATTCACAGAATGCAAAACCGTTGATCAGCATCAGAATGATGATTGTTGAAACAGCCATCCCAAGAACGCCGACACCAAACAGAGTTTGCGCAACCGTTCGGCCAACGAGCGGTTCAAGTGTTCCAGCTAGCGCAAAGTTGTCTCGTCCGACCAACATTGCCGCAATTTGCTTGTCCGATTCTGGCAACGACTCACGAGCAGCAAGCAATTCGGGTTCGCTGGCACCGGGCGACTCTTCCAAAATTCGTTTATCGAGAAACTTGAAGTACTCTTTGACTTCGCTGGAATCAGTTTTTCCGTCTTGCAACATTTGCGTGACGTCGGCTGAATTGCCATGGAACTGGCTTGCCGCCGCAATCACTACGCAGCTCGTGGCCAAAACAAACGGGACAATCAAACCGATCGAAAGGTCAAAGATTGCCAGCGTCCGGTGCTTGACTCCCCAACCTTTTCGCAACATCGAGTATGGCAACAAGAACGTCATGTTGATACCGACGGCCGTCGCAAAGGCGGTGATGATCCGGTCTTTTTGAATCCCGGCGATCATATTTGTCCACCAATCACGGTACTCGCCCGTTTCCGATACGGACGCAGCCAAACTAGGCACCGGCTCGAACAAGTAAGTCAGATTCGGAACAAATCCGGCCATGATCTTGCCCCAGTCCAGTGCGCCCTCAAACGTCATCGCCAAAACAACACCAAAGAACGACAGCACGACAATGCCGACCATCCCCTTCAAGATCAACTCGAACGCTTTGATGCCTTTGCTGCCCGAGTTGTAAAACCACACCACGACGGAAGCCACAATCAAAATCGTTATCGCGACGATAATTTTTCCCGTATCGCTGTTGGTCGATGGCAGCAAATTTTGCTGAACCGATGCGGTTCCCAGCGCAAACTGAGGCAAGCACCAAACAATGTTTGCCATCATGGTTGCGATCAACCATCCCCAAGCTAAAACGGGACTGATGTGGGTCTTAAGCGTTTGGAATGGACGTTCGCCCGTGGATAACGCGACATAGCTGATCGCGCTAAGCATGATTACGCCCAACACCATCGCGATGGGTTGCAACCACATCAAATCGTAACCAGCGATCACCCCCAAATACAAAGCTCCCGCCAACGAACCACCGCCAAGCGTGATCGCGCCTTGCAACCAACCGGGCCCCGACAACCGCGTGTAGATCAGTGCTTTTCCGACCGGCCCCTTGGTCGCGGCGTCGGCAAGCATCGCGTCTTCGCGCGAAAAATCAGTTTGTTCGTTCATCAGGTCGGATCACGATTTGGAGGTAAGGTGGGAGGCGCCGGGGACCGACTACGAATCAAGTTCAGCCAAGTAACGCTCGGCATCCAGAGCAGCCATGCAGCCGGTACCAGCCGATGTGATTGCTTGACGATAGTAATCGTCGGCGACGTCGCCTGCTGCAAATACAGCACGGACACTTGTGTTGGTGCGGAACGGCTTGGACCACTGGATGTAGCCCGCTTCGTTCATGTTGACCGCGCCATCAAGGAAGGACGTATTCGGCGTATGCCCGATCGCGACGAACATGCCGCCGACGGTCAAGTCGCGAACAGCTTCGTCGACCGTACTCTTGATTTTCAGGCCAGTAACCAGTTTGCCATCCCCGTAAACTTCGTCGACTACGCTGTTCCACAGGACTTCGATGTTGGGGTGATTAAGCGCGCGATCTTGCATTACTTTCGACGCCCGCATTTCATCGCGGCGGACGATCATATAGATCGTTGCGGCACCCTTAAGATTCGCCAAATACGTCGCTTCTTCGACGGCCGAGTCACCAGCACCGACCACTGCCAATGGCTTGCTGCGATAAATCGGCAAAGCGCCGTCGCAAACCGCACAAGCACTGACGCCTTTGTTCTTGTACTCCTCTTCAGATGGCAAACCCAGATAATTTGCCCGCGCGCCGGTCGCAATGATCACCGTGTGCGTCTTGATCGGGTCGCCCGAAGCGGGAAAGAGCGTGTGCGGCCCGGTCTCGGCAAACTCAACCCGTTCGATGTCATCACCGACCACGCGGGTATCAAAGTTAAGAGCCTGCTGCTTCATCAGCTCCATCAACTCAGTGCCTTGAACGGCATAATGAGGTTGCCCGTCTTTTTCGTGGCCAGCCGGTGCCGGTGGCAAATTGTAGTGACGGTCTTTGCTAACCGCCGACTCAACGAACGCGCGGACGTTTCCGGCGGGGAAACCCGCATAATTTTCGACTTCGGTCGTGAAAGCCAACTGCCCCAAAGGAATCATTTCGGGCTTGAAGGTTCCTTCGTAAACCACGGGGTTCAGGTTGGCACGAGCCGCATAGATGGCGGCGGACCAACCTGCGGGACCACTGCCGATGATGACTGTCTTCTCGATATTTTCCGACACGTTGAAATCGCTCCGCGAGTTAGCCGATTGAAGCTATAAAGCTGTTATGATCGTTAGCCGACCAGTATAGGCATCGAAAGCCACCAAACGTAGCGGTGGCAAGGTGCCAGTTTCGATCCTTCTGGCAGTTTTCTTTGCGAGCCCCCTCTTTTTTTGCGAGCCCCTTCGACCATGAGCACCCTCCTGATTGCAATCGGCGCGATGGTGGCTTACCTGATCGCCTACCGCACGTACGGGCGATGGCTTGCTCGAAAGATTTTTCGGCTCGATCCGCTGGCCGGCGTGCCGAGCGTCGAATTGAACGATGATTGCGATTTTGTACCAACGGACAAATCAGTTCTGTTCGGACATCATTTCACCTCCATCGCTGGCACCGGGCCAATCGTAGGCCCCGCGATCGCCGTGATGTGGGGCTGGTTGCCAGCACTGGTGTGGGTCTTGCTAGGGTCGATTTTAGTCGGTGCCGTCCACGATTTCGGATCGCTGGTGGTGTCCATTCGCAGCCGTGGCCAAACAGTAGGCGATGTCGCGGGACGAGTCCTCAATCGCCGTGTTCGTTTGTTGTTTCTGCTGATTCTGTTCATGGCCTTGACGATCGTGCTAGCCATTTTTGGTTTGGTGATTGCGACCGTTTTCAAGCAGTACCCGGCGTCGATTTTTCCTTGCCTGGTACAAATTCCGATTGCGATTGGAATCGGAACTTGGTTGCACCGCAAAAATGTCAACTTGCTAGTCCCGTCGGTCGTGGCACTTTTCGCGATGTACTTGACCTTGGTTTTCGGTAACGAGGGACTGCTGGGCAATTGGAACCAAGCGATGGCAGGCTGGTCCGTTATCACCTGGGTTTTTCTATTGCTGTTCTATTCCTACGTCGCATCGGTCTTGCCGGTATGGCTGCTGCTGCAGCCACGCGACTACATCAATTCGCTGCAATTGATCACGGCACTTGGGCTCGTCGTCGTTGGACTTATCGCTGCCGGATTGTTTGGCGGCGCACCGATCACAGATGGCGGAAGCCGTATTCCCTTAGAAATCGTCGCACCAATGGTTCGCGCCAACCCGATCGGCGCTCCGTCGGTGATTCCATTCTTGTTCATCACGATCGCCTGCGGTGCCTGCAGCGGTTTTCATTGTCTGGTGTCTTCCGGCACGTCCAGCAAGCAAATCAAGAACGAATCGGACGCGCTGTTCGTAGGCTACGGATCGATGTTGGCCGAAGGTTTTCTGGCAACGATTGTGATTTTGGCTTGCGTTGCGGGATTGGGACTGGGGACCAGCGCAGTCGGCAGCTCGGAAATCGTCACCGGCACTGATGCGTTCAATGTCCGATATGCGACATGGGCATCCGCCAAAGGTTTGGGCCCAACGGTCGGCGCATTTGTTGACGGTTCTGCGAATTTCTTGAAAGCCATCTCGGTGCCCGCTGAAGTTGCGGTCGCCATCATGGGCGTTCTGGTCGCCTCGTTTGCGGGCACGACTTTAGACACCGCTTGTCGACTGCAGCGTTATGTCGTTCAAGAACTAGCCATGACATTCGTCGGCGACAGAGACAGAAACAGTAGCGAGACGCCGTCGTCCGGACTGTCGCTGAATCCGATGGTTTGGTTAACCAACAAACATGGCGCAACGATCTTTGCCGTGTCACTTGGGCTAGTGATCGCGGCCCTGCCAGCACCCAATACTCCTGTATCCTTCAGCGAAGCCCTCACCGGTACTGTGCCGGCTGCATACTTGGACGCGACTCCGGATTTACCGGCCGCTGCATCGAGCGGCGGGATCAGTGGTGCAGCTTGGTGGTTGACGACGTTTGCCGGAAAAGGCGGCTTGATCCTGTGGCCACTCTTTGGCGCAACTAATCAATTGCTAGCCGGGCTGGCGTTCTTGGTGATATCGTTCTTTCTGTGGAGACGCGGCATACCGGTTTGGTTCATCGTCATCCCGATGATCTTCATGCTGATCGTACCTGCCTGGGCAATGCTATCTGAATTGCCAGTCTGGCTGAGCGATGACAATCCAAACTGGGTCGTCATCATCGTGGGTGTCGCCACTCTGATTCTAGAAGCCTGGATGTTAGTCGAAGCCGCCATCCTGTGGCCAAAAGCAAAGGGCATTCTGGAAGCCCCCGCGACAGGAAAACCTGCCAAGCAGAAAGCAAGCACTTAGAGGAGTGCTGCCTGCTTGAAACAAGCAATCGCTTGACGCAAGACGCCAAGCGGAATGTTGTTGTCGACTGGAATTATTCAGGATCCATGCACGTAACCCTGGGGCGACAATCGTTCGTGGCGACCGTTTTCGAGCTTCCACAAACCAGTCCGGCTGGTTGTCTTGCCGATCTGAGTGATCGCGACACCGAGATCTTCTGCCAGCACTTTGTCCGCGTCCGATTGGCTCATCGTCAAAATCAACTCGAAGTCTTCGCCGTCGCTCCAAGCATGCTGAAATGGCGTTCGGCCCGACGTTTTTGACAACTCGATGGCGTCATCGTGAATCGGAATTGAATCGATTCTCAGTTCGGTTCCGACATCACTTTTAGCCAGCAATCGATCTAAATCGAGCGACAACCCGTCGCTGATATCGATCGCCGATGTGACCGTGACTAACTGGCGCAACTGCGCCGCCAACTTCACGCGGGGCACGGGACGCAAATGCCGACCGGCAATACTGCCACCCACCGCGCCGGTGACCAAGATGGCCTCGTCGACGCCCGCACCGCTGCGCAGCCACGCGCCGCCGGCCGGAACGTGCCCAAGTAACGTCACGCTGATTGCCAACGGGCCATCATAAGTCGAAATATCTCCACCGGCGATCGCAACCTCAAACTCCGTCGCCGCTTGAAAGATGCCCTCGTAGACATCGCCAGCAATGCGAGTGGCATTCTTTTTGGGCAGCGCCAACGTCACCAGCGCCGATGTTGGCACCGCGCCCATCGCAGCGACGTCGCTAAGGTTGATTGCCATTGCCTTGTAGCCCACATCCCCCAGTGAATGGCTTTCGGACAAAAAATCGACGCCGTCAATGATCTGGTCAACACACGCAATTTGCTGACCAACGACGGGCTCGATGACAGCCGCGTCGTCACCGATCCCCACCGTGACTTGAGGAAGACTGCGGCATCGCCCGCGTAAATAGGCCAAGAATGATTGTTCCACTTCAAGAACTCGAAGGGCTTGGGAACGGTGGACAGTTGAAAACGAACGCTGGCGTTGCAACGTAAAGTGGTATGCGATCGGTTACAATCGGGCAACCAATCGATCCGCCAGAGTCTGCCCCCGTGGTCCATGAACGAATCCATTCGCCAGTCGCTTGAAACCGAGATCCAGTGGCAGAGCCAATGGCCTTGGCTGATGCTTGCGTTGCTAGCCGCTCCGCTGGTTTTTGCGGCCTGGAAACTTCGCATTTACCCGTCCCGAGGCTGGCTCGCCCTGTTGGGAGTTTCGCTGCTGGTCTGTGTGCTGACTATTTTTTTTCCCAATTTTCTGGTCATCGCAGCATTACTCGACCTAGTGCTCATTTTAGTTGCAGGCGTCGATTTCGTGCTGTTGTATGTGCTGACCAACCGGGGTATCGAAGTCCAACGTAAAATCGCCCGCACCTGTTCGCTTGGTGTTGCGATGGAAAGCGAAGTGACGATCACGAACCGATCGGGGATGGTGCTACGAGGCGAGCTTCGCGATGACCTGCCCGACCATTTCACGTCGACGCCGCCGCAGCACGAACTGGAACTCGCCCCGCTCGGAGTGATGACGGCGAAACGAAAGCTGATGCCCGGGCGACGCGGCGCGTTCCAACTCAGCAACGTCTACCTGATGTTTTCGAGCCTTTGCCGGCTTTGGAAACGGCACATGGTGTTGCCGCTTGAAAACCCTCTGAACGTGTACCCCGACATGAAACAGTTGTCGGACTACGCGATGCTTGCGCGCACCAATCGATTGAGCCTGATCGGCGTGCGCAAGACGCGGCGAATCGGACAGGACAGTGAGTTCGAACGACTACGAGATTACACTCGCGACGACAATTATCGGCACATTGATTGGCGCAGCACCGCCCGTCGCAGCAAGTTGACGGTGCGGCAATTCCAGAGTGACCAGAGTCAACGTGTCATCTTCTTGCTTGATTGTGGCCGGATGATGACGAACCAGCGTGACGGATACACGCTGCTTGACCACGCGCTCAATTCGATTTTGATGATGGCCTACGTTGCGTTGTCGCAAGGTGACGCGGTTGGAATGCTTTGCTTTTCGGACACGATCCACTCCTACATCCCGCCGGCCGGCGGCAAGAGTCAGATGAACCGCTTGATCCAAGCCGGATTTGATCAGTTCCCAAGACTGGTTGAATCACGATACGACCAAGCGTTTCTGTACTTGTCGACGCACTGCAAACGGCGATCACTCGTTGTGCTAGCGACGAACGTGATCGATGAAGTCAACGCAGGCGCAGTGGTCGACTACCTCGGGAATCTTAGCGGCCAGCATTTGCCGCTTGGTGTGCTGCTGCGTGATCGCGAGATGTTCGACGCAGCCGATTCGCCCGATGGTGATTCGTTCCAGATGTATCGAGCCGCGGCGGCAGCCGACATTCTGCTTTGGCGTCATCAGGTGCTGACAGATCTGGAACACCGCGGCGTGCTGATCGTCGACGCATTCCCCGATGAACTGACGGCGCCGCTTGTTAACCAGTACCTTGAAGTCAAAGCCAAACACCTTCTTTAATTCAAACGAACACCAAAGTATGGCCGCGCAAAGTAAACAGAAATCAAATCAACAAAAACCACGTCAACGCGAACTTAAATTCGAGTCAATCGACGAAATTGCAACCGAAGTCGAACGACTTGCCGCCATCCCAGTCGAAACAGCGGGCGAGTTTTCATACGGACAAATCCTGGAACACTTGTCACGCGTGTTGGACGTCGTCGCAGGGCAAATGCCAGGCCCGACTGTCGGACTGCCAATGCGAATGCTCGCACGCCTGATCCGCCCCATATTGCTTCGAAAAATGTCACCCGGTTTTAAGCTACCAGCTGGTGCCCAGGCCATTCTTTGGCCAGAGACTGAGGTTGATACTCAAGCTGGCCTATCACATTTTCGTGAAGCCATTGACCGGTTTCAAAACGCCGACACACTGCCACCGCATCCGTTTTTCGGGCCAATGACGCGTGCAAAACATGAACAGCTTCAATGCCGTCACTGCGAGTTACACCTGAGCCTTGTTCACCCGGCGGCCTGAACCGATCCGAAGCAATAAAACCGGTATCAAAACCCCAACGCGTTGCCATCTTCATCCAGGATTTGGGTCTTGATTTGCAAGAACCACTCGTTGCCATTTTTCTTGACTTTGGCGGTCACTTCGTACGGAGTTTCATCGGCATAACCTTCGGCCACCTCGCCCGTTTCACTTCTCAGCGACTCGCGCATCAGCCGAAGCACTGTGTCATCGATTTGCCCATACCAAGGCTTGCTTTCGTGCGCATTCAAGACGACTTCAAGAGCCTGGTACAACTCGGTATCCGACCAATCACTCGGTGGCTTGATTTGCAACTGAGCAGACTTCTTGAGCGCGTTGCCCAGTTCCCAATTCGCGGAAAATGCTTTGTCACCGAGTTGATGTTCGATTGAATAGATCGGCCCATGTTTGGCACGAATGGTGGCCTGCAATTGCGACGCAGTCTTAGTATCGATCGGGCCGACCACCGTCGGCGGTTTAGATGCGGGCATGCATCCGACCATCAGGCAAAATAGAAGAACGCCCGTAATTTTCATGCAACTCCGGTTCATCGTCGATCGCGCCTTCAAGAGAAACGTGGACTCATTCGCCGGCCATTATAGCGATTGGCACGAGTCAACGACAAAAAGCTCGAGACGCTTTTCAGCGTGCTCGAGCTTCTCGTGTACAAGGACCGTTGTTTCCGACGCGCTAGAATCGGTAGCCCTCGCAAAGCCTCCGCCCGGAGTTTTGGAGTGACCGAGTCTCTATCGAGTCGGTAGTGGTTTGCGGCGAACTGGGATCGGTGCATTGTCGAACTCGACATCACCGACATGAGTTGCTGATGACTGGGTCGCTGACTTCACAAGAGCACGTTGCTCGGCCGGTTGTTGATAACTCAACTGCATGATGTCACCAGCTTCGTTGAGCCGGTCCGGCAGTGCTTGCGGCGTAGGCAAGGGAGCCATCAAATCGCTTGGCGAGGTACCCAGATCGCCAAGCGGCAAGTCTTCTGGCATCGGAACCGGCTGAGTGAACGGCATCAAGTCGTCAGCCATCGCATTCATTCGTACCCCATCAAGGTTGCTGGCGTTGAACGACGCGTCAGGTGGCAATTGGCCGTCGTGCGTTACTCCGCTGCCGATCACTTGCGAAGCCGAAGCGGCGTCTCGCAGTGGTCCTTGGCGAACGACGTTGGGTCGGCTCACACCGTAGACCTTGTGCTTACCCGCACTTCGTTCACGTGCTCGTTCCAACGCATCCCAGTAAGCCTTCTTGTTCCAAGGCCCTTCGGCAAGGGTGATGTTGCTGTTCGCCAGCATCGTGCCCTTGAGGTAGTCGATGTAGTTGAGCGATTTGTTGTATTCACCCAACGCTTGATAGTACTTGATTTGTGCTTCGGCCTTACGTTGCTGACTTTGCAGCACGACGTTGACTTGGCTACGACCGCCGCGGAATTCAGTTTGACGGGCTTCGACTTCTGTTTCGTAAGCCTGCCATTCCTGTGCAGTGGTTTGAATTTGTTGATAGTGAGTCGCAAGTTTTGCGACCGCTTCACTCAATTGACTGACCATCAATCGTTCAGCTTCCTGCACGAATGCCATCGATTGCTTCAGACGCAACTGCGATCCACGGATGCGGGAACGTTCACGACGTCCACCGATCGCTGATGGAGTGTATTCTAAACGCACGGCTCCTTCTTGGTAGTTACCGCCGGTCAAACTGCTCAGGGCACTGCTACCCGGCAGCGGTCCAGGAATGCTCGAACGAGATCCGTAGCCAAGCTCATCGCCAACGCCTACCCAGCGGTAAAGCAGCGACAAGTTCACTTCGGGAAGAAGCTGATTCTTGGCCGACATTTGCTCGAGTTCGCGTTGCTTGACAACGGTGCGTCCCTTGCGAAGCTCGGGGCTGAGGTAAAGCATCTCAGTGGTTACTTCTTCCCAGTCAAAATTGACACGAGCCAGTGTTGGTTCTTGGATCGGGCGAATCAAGCGTCCGTCGGTGGGTGCAAGCCCCATCAACTCACGCAGTGCACGTTCGCTGCCGTAGACGCCAAGGCGGTCGTTGCCAGGCAGGTTTGAACCCGACAAAGCACCTTCCAAACGAGCGCGGAAGTTGTAGTACTGTCCTTGAGCCTGTGCCAACTCTTGCACCGTACCGGTACCGTTCTCCAAATTCAGTTCAGCAAACTTAGCGGTTGCAATGGCACTGTTACGTGCAATCACCGCCGTCGAGACATTTCGATAAGCGACGTACAAGTTCCAGTAGTTCACTTCGACGTCACGAACCAGGTTACGAACTTGAATTTCGAAGTCGGCAATCGCGACGTCTTCGTTCAAGCTAGCCAATACGACCGGGATGCGATTGATCAGCGTGCCACGGTTTCGCATCAAAGGGTGTTGAACTTGGGCTTCCAGCAGAGCCGTGTAAGTACCGGCAACCTGACGCAGACCGCCCTGGGCGACTGTCGGTGTATTGTTGCTTCCGTAAAGGGTTTGTTGGCGAAAAGTTGCGACGCCGCCCGTTGCGAAACGCTTGCTAAGTGCGTACTGCTGTGTGAAGTCGTGGGCCTTCGATTCCTGCGTCGACACGGTGCTGTTGACCGAATTGGCAGGACGATCGGTGGTGCTGTAATTCAAAAAGCCACTGGCTTGGGCATCGAATTCGGCCAATGCGTCTTCCACGCCACCGATTTGGTTAGCACGAAGCACGCCTCGTGGCAGCGTTCGGTTACCAGCACCATCAATGGTCAGTGGAATCGACTGAGTCGTCGATTGCTGAATCGCGACATCGTAGATGCTGCCAAGTTGATCGGCGGACGCACTGGTAAACTGTGCTGCGACGTTTTGACGGAACTCGGCGTTGCCGCTGGTCGTGACGAAGAATTTGGCGTTCTGCATCGCAATCGAAACGCATTCCTCGACCGTCAGATCCCAGAACTGATAGTCGTGGTTGCCAATCGATAACGGCTCAGTCGCCATCTCGGTTTCAGCCAAGCGGTCAATCTCGACGTCCGGATACTCGATCCGTGTCGCAGAATTGAGATAGTACTGCAGGTCCGGCGACTCACCCGCAAAGAACGGTTGAGTCGTCGAGCAGCCCCCAGCCATCAAGACGGCAAGAAACAACTGCAAATAAGTCGTGTATCGAATCAGCACGCGATTCATTATCTAGGCTTCCGAAATCATGCCGCCGTGAAACATGCCGACAACCTAGGTCGCGCCAAGCGACTATGGCATGTTTCCGTACGGGTCGAGTGTGGAAGCCCCCCACGATGTCTTCTCGGATGGAGAAGACCTCGCCCACCTAAGTTATCGGAGTCTGCTTAGGTAAACTTTGACGGTTCCTGACAAAATGTTGAAGAACTTTTTGTCAGGCAATCTCGGCTCGCTGTTTCGCTCGTTTTATTCGTCGAACCCTGTATCCAGCAGCGTGCTGGCATCTAGGACTTTGCTGCGTTCCATGATCTTTTCGACCGCTTCGTCGACGCTAACCGGTGCTAGCTCGGCATCGGCTGGATCATCTACAATCGGTTCTAGTTCGTCCGAATCGTCGCTCGGCTTCTTGTCCGTTACAATTTTGGCGTCATCATTGGTGTCCGAGTCGGGTTTGGGACGCGGTCCGGTGCGAAGCGCTTCGTACGGTTTTGGATAGAAGTAGTGTGACTCCAAGCGTGGACGGTCGCACTTGTAAGCGTTTTGGTGAGTCGCTGCGTGCCAAGCCATTGCTTCCTGGCTCGAAGGCGCGATCTTGTATGCGATCCAGCCACCGATATTTGTCGGTCGGTTGTAAGTGCGACGATAAGAAGCCGGCAGCCGATTCCCGATCGGTCCAATCACATCAATGCGAGGCCGAACGGGCAGGTTTTCACGATCAGGATGGTGTGCTTGGGCTGAAACCGAAAGACACGCCATCAGCGCAGTCAACAAATACAAACGCAACTTCTGTACAGCCATCATCCCGTCCCTGGTTTGCGAAACATGAATCATGTGAAACATGCAGCGGTGAAACATTGCAGGCGTGAAACCAACATCCTTGCCGACCACGTCCTCGTCCAAATCTAACCATCGACCCACCGTGGGCGCGGTTTTGAACAGGCAACCGATTATGCCGGTTGTCCCGCCGATGTGTCGAAAGTGGTTTTAGTGCTGGAGCTGGGCCGAACCGATTTCATAGCGTCTTAAACGACCCGCCGGATCTGCCCGGTTGCTTCTAAGTGCTGGCGAAGGTCGGCCCGCAATCGCAGCGCAAACGTGGCGACTTCCGTGGTTCGATAGCTTGGATACGACCAACGATGATGCACCCACCTTTTGCCGACATAGTTTAACGTGACCTCGGCAAAAATCCCGTCTCGCAAATAGATGCGGTGATCACGATCCTTGATCGTTGCCAACACCAACTTGGCCTGACTGAAATAGCCCGCATCCAAGTTGATCGGACGAGTTTCGTCGTGCCGACCGAGTGCGGCGTAATCGGACTCCCAAAGATTGGTTTGAACTTTCCAGTCTGCCAGCCCCCCCGGATCTTGGTAGTCGCCAAATGCAATCAAGGTCTTGGTCAATCCAACACCCATCGAAGCGTCGTAGAATCCGCCAGCTTCGAACGGAACCGAGTCGGACGTCGCCGTCACCGGGCCCCAATAAGGGCTGATCCGTTCGATGGCCCAGTCCATTGCATCTCTGTAACGCGTGATCACGGCACAGATACGAACGACGGGTTCAACAAGTCGAATCTGTGACACGGTAGCGGGATCTCGAGAGGATGCCAAAAGCGGAACTTCGCGGTTACAATTGTGGCTTCATTATAACCCGTCATCGCTCGCCGACACGCGGACGCCTCACCGCGGAAACTCGTGCGCTGGTGACCGCCTTGCCCCCAAGCGGCTCGCCGAATTGCCAGACGCGGGCACAGGGTTTCAACCAAATTTTCTCCAACGAATCTCGAACCCTCATGCACCCATGGATCGCCGATCGGACCGCCGCGTTTGAAAGCAGCGGAATACGTAAAGTCTTTGACCTGGCGGCAAAACTGAAAGACCCGATCAACCTGTCGATCGGCCAGCCAGATTTTGACGTCCCCGACGAGATCAAAACGGCTGCGATCGATGCCATCGAGTCCGGCAAGAACGCCTATTCACCGACTCAGGGAATCGGACCGTTGCGTGAATCGCTGCGTGCCGAAATTGCGGCAAAGTATCCTCACGAAGACCGCGATGTCTTTATCAGCAGCGGGACGAGTGGCGGTTTGATGCTGGCGATGCTGTCGATGATCAATCCCGGCGACGAAGTGATCTACTTGGATCCGTACTTCGTGATGTATCCGGCACTGCTGAAGATGTGTGGCGGCGTGCCCGTGCCCGTGGACTCATACCCTGATTTCCGGCTTGATCCAGCCAAGATCGAAGCCGCCATCACACCGCGAACCAAACTGATCCTGGTCAACAGCCCCGCAAATCCAACCGGTATAACGGCTAGCGAAGACGAATTGAAAGACGTCGCTCGGATTGCGGCTGATCACAACATTGCGTTGCTATCCGACGAAATCTACAGCCGGTTCTTCTATGACGGCGAGTTTGTGTCGCCCGCATCGTTCAACGACCAAACCATCGTGATCGATGGCTTTAGCAAGAGCCACGCCATGACGGGCTGGCGAGTCGGCTACGTCCACGGTCCCTCGGAAATCATCAACACGATGTTGAAGGTCCAACAGTACTCGTTCGTCTGCTCGCCCCAACCGGCCCAGTGGGGAGCACTGCGTGCGATGGAAGTCAACTTGGACGGCCACATTGCCGATTACCATCGCAAACGCGACTTGATTTATGATGGATTGTCGGACAAATATGAAATCGCCAAACCAGGCGGAGCGTTCTATGTGTTTCCGAAATCGCCAATCGCAAGCGGTGCTCAGTTCGTCGAGCGCGCCATCGAAAAAGGATTGCTGATCATTCCCGGCAACATCTTCAGCAAACATGACACTCACTTCCGAATCAGCTTCGCCGCTTCGGACGAAACCCTGCATCGAGGCATCGAAGTGCTCCGATCGTTGGCTTAGTAATCGCACCAAAGAGCAAGGTCCAAACATGCGTCTTGTTACCCTGATGGCGTTTGCGTTCATCGCAGGAACGGCTCTCGCGCCAGCCGGCGAATTCAACAGCCTCATCAACATTGGTGATCCCGCGCCGCAGTGGGACAAACTGATCGGCGTTGATGACAAGCTGCATTCATCCAGCGAAACGAACGATTACCGCGCCGTGGTGGTGGCTTTCACTTGCAACAGTTGCCCCTATGCCGGTGACGCTGAAGACAGACTTGTTTGGCTACACGAAAACTATTCGGCGCGAGACGTCGCAATCGTTGCGATCAATGTCAACACGATCGACGAAGACTCGCTGGAAGCAATGAAGCAGAAAGCGATCGCCAAGTCGTTCGAGTTCACGTATCTGTACGACGAGACGCAGCAGATCGCGAAGCGATTCGGAGCAAAGTACACGCCCGAATTTTTTGTGCTTGGTAAAGCAGATGATGATGGCAAACGAAACGTCGTTTACATGGGCTCGATGGACGACAGCCCCGACGGAAAAAACGTGACGAAGCCCTACGTTGCCTCCGCGATCGACGCAGTGCTGGCTGGTAAGTCACCCGAAATCACCGAAACAGTCCCCATCGGCTGCCAGATTCGCTTCAAGCGTGAACGACGGACGCGTAAACCAAAGCAACTTGCCCCCGTAAAATAGACGCGACCTCACGGACATCGCGCTGATGCGTGTCCGAAGACCTAATGGTCCTAGTTCGAGTTCGGCAAACTTAGCAGTCATTCATCGTCAAAGTCGCCAGCAAAGATGTCTTCGCCGGTCAGCGTTTGCAGGATGATAGGACAGCCTTCTTCGAGCATATCCAGCACCGTCGTGAAGCCTTCTGCTTCGCCATAGTACGGATCCGGCACGTCCGTTGGCCAATCCTCGTCGTCCAGATAGTCGCTAAACATCCGAATGTGCGGTTTGATCCCTCCCGCCAACGATTGCATGATCGCATGGTTTTCAGTGTCCATCGCCAAAACAAGATCGAAGCGACTGGGATCCAAATCGTCGGCCGTCAATTGCCGACCCCGGCTCAACAATTCATAGCCTCGCGCTTCTGCAGCCGCTCGCATTCGGGCGTCAGCCGGCTCGCCAACGTGATAGCCATGGGTCCCGGCCGAGTCGACTTCGACGTCAGCTCCGAACTCGCTAGCAAATCGCTGCATCACCGCCTCGCCTGCTGGCGATCGACAAATGTTCCCCATGCAAACAAACAGAACTCGCTTCTTCATTTTTCCCTCACACCGCGACCCTTGTCGCCCTCAAAAGTGTCCTACGAACGACCCTGAAACGGATTCAAAACCTCGATTGCTCGCCCAATGCGCATTCCCACTGATCAGGAGTCGATAATCCTATGCGATTGGGACCGTATTACCACCAGAGACTCAACGATGAAGGCTGGCGGATGCAAGTCAGCACGTAGCACTAAAGCGAGGTGAATCGGCCTCAAAACTATTTGGGGAGTACCCTCAAGACGTCACCCACCGAAAAATCTTGCTTATCCAATCAGAAGTCCCCTCATTCGCAAACTTTTCGCGATTAACACTCAAAAGCGACACCGAATACGGTTATGATGCACAAATCCCCTTCAGCGGGGGACACTAGTCACCATTTCAAGCGTAATTCCTGCCTATCCCGAACCCCCACGGACCGGTTTGCGTCACGGCAGCGTGATTTAAGCTTGCCTTAAGCGACAACAAGGGATAGCATTCCGCCTTATGGATTGCTTGTTTGCTTATCCACCTCACTAACGGAGTTTGTGATGCCCATCCGATTCACTCAGTCATGCCCGACCTGCGGTCGCCGTGTCCAGATCCGTGCTTCGTTGATTGGCTACACCGTCGCGTGCCAGCACTGCAACGCAGAATTTGTTGCCGAAGCGAGCATCGACGATGGAAGTGGCACCACCGATTCGCCCATCGGCGTTGAAAAGATTGCCGTGGATCCATTGATGGCTCGAGTCGAAGAAGCGCTCCAGCGTGCTGCGAAAGAACGGACTGCGGTCAACTAACGTCTCGCGGCCAGCAGCGGACACAAATGCGGTAGAGTCGCAGATTGCAGGAACTGAAATGCGTTCCGCATTGGCGTCGATCGCGGCGCTCCGTACCAGCTGAGAACCAATCGGGATAGGGGGGAGCCCTCGCGGGCTCCCTCCTCCCACACCACCGGGCATACGGGTCCGTACCACGGCGGTTCGGCTGGTTAAACGTTCTTGGCAGGTTGTTCCAGAAGCAGCGGGACGCCCAGTTCCACCAACACCCTGCCGGGCAAGGCGAAGTTCAGGGCTGGAGATCGGCTGTTGTGCCAGTTGCCTTTACGGCTGCCAGCGGTCTGCGCAGCAAGATCCTTGCCGACGCCCAGCGTCGTGAGCACTGCGATTCGGACGGAAGCCGAAACGGTTGTCCGAAAACGTTTCGTCCCACTGCGGTGAAAGCACCAGGAGAATCGCCTGCTGGACCACGCGGTCCACCGCCGTTGGAATGCCAAGCTTGCGCACTCCACCGTCGGGTTTGGGAATCTCCACTCGTTTCACTGGTTGGGGCCGGTACGTTCCCGAAAGAAGCTCGTTGGTGATCCGGCCGGCGTGTCGCTCGAAATACTTTTCGAGTTCCTTCACCGTCATGCCGTCCACACCGGGAGCGCCACCATTGGCAATGACTCTCGCCATCGCACATTCAAAGTTAAGCGGATCGCAGATGCGTTCCATCAACTTGTCATTACTTGTCGGGCTTTCAGTACTCAAGTCCGCCGCGATCGGCACGGTCCCTTCAACGGGGCCATCGGGAACTTCATCCCTACCCTCCGCCGCGAAGGTCAGCAGCAATTGTTGTTGCTGCGTTGTTGTTTTCTGCCGTTTGCCGTTCATGAGTTCTCGGACTTACTTGCCGCTCCGTTTACCCGGTTCATCACTGGGGACCGTTCGGGCCTTCGACGGGACTACGGTTCGGTTTATCTGTGGGAACGCAAGCGTTCCACGCTCCAGCTTTCGCTTTGGAGTGCCTTAAGACCCTCGCCGGTCTGCATCCGTCTACTACGCCCTCTGCTGACTTCTGACGCGCGATCACGGCTTCTTGCGAAGTCGTCAGTCCGGCCCGTAGCCCCCGTAACAATCGACTCGGGGCTATTCCAACCAGACACACGTCAGACCTCCCAGGTTAAGTTTCTCGACTTTCACCACGCACCCGCCGGATTTACAGAGCAGACCTTTGATGGATGGAGGACTTCGTCACTGTCGTGCGGACTCGTCCCATCTGCCATGCCTCTTATCCGATTCCTGTTCGTCGAGTCGTGGTTTTGCTACACGCTTCCTTCAGACCCCGCCTCGCGACGGATGCCCTTGCGCTTCGCTAGTCCTTCACCTCCATCAAGTTGGACAGGGGACTCGCACCCCGAGTTGAGAAACATGCCTGGCAAACACGAAAAAAGGCTCCGCTTTCGCGGAGCCTTTCTCATTTCTTCACCGATCGTTTTCCGATGGGCGTCTACTGTTGGCTTGGATCGAATCCGGTTTGAGCCAGCTCTTCTTCTTCCTGGATGATGATCCGTGGTGTCACCATCAACATCAGGCTTTGAGCTGTACGGCTTGTCGCCGTGTTGCGGAACAAGCGACTGACATACGGGATCTTGCTCAAGATCGGGGTGCCCCGTTCTTGGCGAGCTTCCGACATTCGCTTGATACCACCCAACAGGATCGTACCACCATCGGGAACACTGACCGTCGTGCTGACAGACGTGAACGCGAAGGTTGGCAACTGAACCGTCGTACCTTCGATGACATCAGTTTCATCAGTCGTGTCATTCGAATCATTGTCGTCGACGACGCCGTCACCGTTGGTGTCGCCGCTCTCTGTCCGACTGCTTCGACGAGTACTTCGGCTGCCTTCATAGGTGAACGTGTTGACGTCACCAATCTGGCTAAAGAACGGCACTAACGTCAGGCGAACGAATCGCTTGTCGTCACTCACCAAACCTTGCACGTTCAACTGAGTGCCTTCATTCAGGACCACAATGACCGGTTGTTGAGCGACCGCAAAGTCACCGACGACTGGCGTGATGCTAGTCACAAATGGTCGCTGCGTCAGGTCGCTGATACTTGCGAATTGTCCGTCGAACAACGTTACCTTCGGAGCCTGCATAACATTGGTCCGCGAATCGGACTGAATCGCTTGCAGGAAGAAGAAGGCTTCGATGTCACTTAGGATCGCAAAACCAAGCGTCGACGGGTTGGCAACGCCTGTGCTACCGAATGTTGGAACGATACCACCCGAACCATTGTTCAACTTGATATCCAGGTCCGGTTGAATGGCCGAACCATCCCAACCAACGGTCACACTTGGGCCGCTGTCATCATCCGGAATCTGCTTGGTGTTGTCATCAAAGCTAAGGTTGAAATCGACACCGATTTGTTCTGCAAACGTATCGGAGAGCGTGATAAAGCGAACTTCGATGGTGATCTGCAAGTTCTGCAAACGGCGTAGCGATTCAAGCAAATCAGCGATTTGGTCGTGAACGTCGCTTGTCGTACTGATAACGAGGCTCAAGTTTTGAGCGTACTCACGCATCGTGCTCGGCCCGCCTAGCGTGTCCCATGTATCAGGAACCACGGTGGTCTGGATCAACTCGATCAAGTTGTCGAAGTTGGCGAATGACGCACCGCCAGCCCCGCCGCCACCGGGTGGATTCCCCATGCCGAAGCCGCCTTGCGACCCCATCGAGTTGTATTGGCCAAGCACATTTGAGCCGCTCATACTCATGGGCGACATTTTCTGTGCCATACCAGTCCCCAAGTCAGTCATCGAAACTGGAACCACTTGGACATCAGTCCGAGGGTTTGACATTTGGTAGGCGTTGCGAAGTGCACCGGCCAAACCGTCGTCATAGCTTGATGTGAAGTTTGGAATCGGTGTGACCAAGTCCGTCACTCGGTAGGTAACCGGGTAGACCTTGCTTCGCTTGGCTTCTTTGCTGGTGATGTTCAGAACATCGTTTTCGATCACATGCGTCAGTTCCATCTTGTCCAAGATGATATTGAGCGCGCTATTGAGCGAAATGCTGTTGGGCAATTGCAATGTGACTGGCGATTCTGGCGTGACTCGCACGACACCGAGCGCCCGTTCGTCGATGACGATTGGGACACCGGTGACAGCCATCAAGTCGTCCAGCACTTCACCGAGAGGACGATCGCGATACTTGATGTTGACCTGAGTCGACAACTTATCCTTGATCGCGTTTTCGGTGGCACTTAGACGAGGATCACCATCACCACGGCCCCGCAATCGGCTGCGAGACAGATTAGACCAGTCCTCAGCGTTCGGAAGCGTCATTGGCCGGTTGGGATCGGGAGCAATCGCAGCCCGTTCAACCGCCAACATGGAGTCAAGGAACCCAGTTGCCTTGTCATCTTGAATTTCTTGCCCCATGCGGATCCGAGTTCCCACGCGGCTCCGCTGCAACATGCTGATCGAGATCGGATCTTCTGGCTTCAGCTCTTGGACCTGCTTGGCCAAAACCTCAGCTTCTTCGAAACGACTTTCCTTGATCAAACCATTGAACTCTTCGACCAAGTTGGAAATTTCGTGGTCGATGCGGGATTCACGAGCATCCTCTTGTTCCATCTGCATACGGACCGCATCGTTTTGAAGATCCAAATCGATCTTCGCACGGTTTGCCGTGATGTATTTGTTCTGCTCTGCAATCGCTCGGCCAACCATCACGGCTAGCGAACGCTTGGCAGTGTCATCGATGTCGGAATCATCAACTCGGCGACGCAGTCGTTCAAGCTGATCAAGCGCATCAAGCGGCGCCGCAGTTTTGTCCTGCTCGGTCTTCGCCAGTTCGGCCGTGACTTCGCGGTAAAGGCGACGCGTCTTTTCTTGGCTCTCAAGCTGTGCCTTGCTGATTGGCGAAAGCTCGCCATTTTCCGAGCCAGCAGTTTGCGAAGGCGCACCCAATCGAGTTGGTTGCAACAACGTCAGCTTGTCTTTGAGCAGTTGGCGTTGATTGAGGTCCAAGTCTGCTTCGTACTTCCACGCTTCGCGGAACTTCACGAGTGCGGCTGACTTATCACCCGACGTCAGCGCTTTCATGCCTTCGTCAAACAACTTACTTGCGGTCGCATTGCGGCTATTGACGGCGGGCGCCATTGCAAGTGGTTCGATGTTTTGCACCTGCTGAACGCCCGACCCACCAGCTTCGGCGGCATACAGCATCTGCGAAACTGGGTTCGCTTGGTTCTGGGCCAGAGCTGGTTGCACCAGCGATGGATCGCCGAGTGGCATCGTGCCAGACACCTGAGCCACACCACTACGACGACCGGCCGATTCAGCGTCAAGTACGAGTTGCCAAACACGAGGTTCGCCAGGCGCAAAGTCCTTTTCGGGGACCTTCATCGATTCGGCTTTCCTGGCCACAGCCAGCGCCGTGGTCACGTCGCCACGGTCGAGCGCGGCGCGGCCAATTGCGACTAAACGCAACGCTTCTTGTTTTGGATCAGACAGCGCTGATGCAGCCGAGAAGCCTTCCATTGGGATCGCATCAGCGATCTCGGGCATCCTCGCTACGGGCGGTCTAGGCGGCATCGTCAGCAGTGCTGAATCGATTCCGATATTTTCGAGTTGTCCTCGCACCGCTTGCAGATCACCTGCAAGTTGCGGAAACTTGGACTGAATGGCCCAAACAGCTCGAAAGGATTCAACCGCCGTTTGATAGTCCTGGCCAGCGATGGCCTGCCGGACTTCGGCGATTTTCTGTTGACCAGCAGCAAGCGTCGATGGAGACGTGCTAGCGGCCTGCGTGGCGCCGTCGGTTGGGACGGGCAGCGCGAATTGGGCTGACGCATCGACGTGGGGCAGCATGCACATAGCGGCAAGCAAGGCCAGACGGCGGTGAGATCGGCGACGATTGGATTTAGGTACGAGGCGGTTCAACGCGACACTCCTTCTTCGCGGTGAGACTTCAATAAGTGGGACAGATTCACAAACCGAGGTGTCGCCTAGATGACTGAACCTGAGTTGTTGTCCGCTCCCGTCCGATGTTGGCCAAGACTTATCACTTCTCTGACTCTTCTGCTGCTGACACATCGCGACAACAAGATCTTAAGCGACACACTTCCATGGCGTCGCAGGGGATTTTGGGCGCGTCGGCAGCGTTCAAAGCCTTGGCTGTCAGTGGGAATAGCCACTGCCGGGATGGGCTGTCAAGGCTGATACAGGGCAAAGCCAAAAAAATTGGCCAGACGGCATGACACCGTCGATTTGGGGCCCGAAAACTACGCGTTGTGCAGCGCAGATTCGGCTGATTCCTCGACCCTTGCAACCGAAACGGGCATCGAAACAGCCGGCACCGTTGGCTTGCGAATGCTTTCAAGGCGACCAACGATTCGATCGATTTCTGGTGTCAGATCGATCAATTGATCGCTTAATTCAGCAATTTTTTGGTACGACCGTGCGTCTTTAGCAAGTGCCACCACTTCCAGCCGACCAATTTGCACGGGCTGGCTGTCGTTTCCCAGACGGTGAGTGAACAATGGCAGTGAAACATTTAGCTGATAAGCTTTTTCAGGCAGCCGGACACTTTGCCAATTGGCGTGATATCCCTCGTGCAGCCACGCCAGGTTCAGATCGATTTTTACTCGAGCCAAATCGTGACTTTTGGCGAATTCAACGAGTGGTTCCCAAACCGTTTCCCACTGACCGAGTCCCTGAAGAGGAACTCGTCTTTGCTGTTTGAGTGTTTGACAGTTAGCCGAATTCATGGTGAACGAGTGCGCGAAGTTAGTGGCTCGTCCATACAGCAATCGAGCCTCGGCGTGTCCGAACGTTCGAGTGTAAATGCACAACACCAAAACCATCGCCACACCGACTCCCGCGAGCCATGGCATATTTAGATACAGCGACAGAACTGACATGACGGTCGTGACGGAGCAAAGCCCAGCGACAACCAACAACATCTTTCGGTTACCAAATTTCAGCTGCAACAGGTGATGCAGATGACCACGGTCAGTCACGTAGATGCTTCGGCCGGTCAACCAACGACGCAGAATCGCTGCACTGGAATCGAACAGTGGAATCGCCAAAATCGCGATCGGTGCGGAGGCCAAAACAGCCGACTCCTTCAAGCTGCACCAGATCGCTAGCACGCCCAGGAACAGCCCAATCATCATGCTGCCTGCATCACCAAGATAGATGCTTGCCGGTGGTCGATTGAACTTCAAAAAACCAATCAGCGATCCGGCCAGGGAAAACGCCAGAACAACACTTAGTGTCGAACCGAAGTGCAAAGCAGAGAACCCCATTCCGATGCAGATGATCGTCCCCGCCGTCGTCGCCATCCCGTCAGCACCGTCGATCAGGTTGAGTGCATTGACTGCGATCAATAACCACAACATGGTGATGGGAAACGCCAGCAGGCCGAGATCAATCTCTAGACCAAACACACCGATCGACTTGATGACCGAACCGCTGCCAACCAATCCGGCAATGATCAAGCACTGCAGCAATAGTTTTTGACGTCCGCGAAGCCCCCAAGCATCATCGACCAAACCAACAACGAGCATTGCCCCAGCTGCGCCAAAGAGTAGGTACCACCGGTAATGGACATCCCCCAGTGTGCTGCCAAAGAATTGGCGGTCAATGACGATTGTCGAAGCAAAAGCAATCGCCAGAGAAACATAAACGGCAACACCGCCGCCTAACGCGATCGCGTTGATTTGCAGTTTTCGAGTCTGATCCGGGCGATCAACCATCCCGGTCGATCTTGCCACCTTACGCACAACCGGCACAAGAATGAGTGCCGTCACCGTGGCGATGATTAGTGAGATAGCGATCAGAGGGGCCATAAAAGTCTGCCGACGCGGAAAAGAAAAGGGGTCGAGTGAAAAGCGACGATCGCTAGCAGAACACCAAATGGTCGGTTTGGTGAGTCTAGGTAAAGTATCTGTTCTTGCCGTTTGAGACCTGTTTCGACATGGCTGCCATTATAGAGCCAGACTGGGCAGACAAAACTAGTGAACGACCAAATACCGCAAGAATTCACACGGCGGTTCGTGTTATTCCGAGTGCATACGATTCTTCGGGGGTGGCAGCCTGGCCTGACAGTCACGATCGATATTGCCGGATTGTTCGGCACAGATCGGATTTCCGGTGTTTTTGTTTAAACCCGCAGGGGGATTGAGGCGATAGAAAGTCCAGGGCGACGTGTCTAACCGATACGACCCGCTCTACCTGAATGATTGACATACCGAATGCCGTTGTAGCCAAGGGGGGCCGACATGGCGATTCGTTCCATTGGTGCGAAAGCACTTCAACAGAACAAATCAGACTGGGCCGAAGAGGCCAAGTTGAATACCGTCGCGACAAAATCGCTGGGACCTGCTTCCGTTGGTACCACTGCGATCAAAAAGAGCACCCCGGCGTCACCTGCGATTCGCAAAATGCGACGCTTGGTGGTTGCTGGTTGCCTCGGCTTGATTGTAGTTGGCTCGACCGGATGCACGATGACGGCAGGCCTCGGCCGGTCGTTGACTCAATCCGATTGCATCGACGACTTCATGATTGGCTATCGCAACAAAGCGTTAGCCGAGAAAGCATGGCACTGTCGCAAGGACCAGTTCCGCAGCCAGTGCAATGGACGCGAATTCAAAGACGGGTTCATCAAGGGTTACATGGAAGTCGCCGAAGGCGGCCACGCATGCACCCCGGCGATCGCTCCGTCAGAATATTGGGGTTGGCGTTATCAATCGTCCAACGGCCAAGGCGCCGTCAACGCTTGGTTCCAAGGGTTCCCACAAGGGGCTCGTGCAGCCGAGGAAGATGGTGTCGGCCACTGGCGTCAGGTTCAAGTGTCCTCGGCACCTCCAGCAGCTATGCAGCCTGCTCAACCAATGATGTACTCGAACTCGCCAACGCCCCAGCCGGCAGGAGCCAATCCGTTCTATCAAGAACTGGACGATAGCTCCGCACCGACCGAGTCGGACGAGATCGATATCGACTCGATTGATTCAGATGCTATCGAGACAGACGTCATCGACGCTTTGGATCGGTTGGACAGTGTCTACAGCAGCCCTAGCGATACGTTCCCGTTCGCCGAAGTTGACAGCGACTCTTCGTCGTACATCGGCCAGCCTCAAGAACGCACGGCGATGGTTGATCGCTCGACCGTGATCAGTGATACCGAAGACATCAATATCGATGAAGTCTTTGGACCATCGTCAGACACGATCAACATTAGTGACGACACCGCGTTGCCGTTCAGCTTTGACTGATCAGTACCGCAGCGAGCAAAGAACCGTGACGCAAAGAACGACTCTTTGCGTCCAAAAGACCAAGGCGTCGCCTGGGTCCTACGTGAAAGTCGGTGGCGGTGCCACGGACTTCAGCCATTCAAAATCGAGCCCTAGCAAGAGAGTTCAGGGATGAGAACAAAACTTCCAGCCGTCGAGCGGACACGGCGTTTGATCCGCTCCGCAACGACTGCCGTTGCCACCAGCATGGTTGTCACGGCGCTTACTGGGTGCTCGGCTTTGACGCAGCCGATCAACGGCGTGCCGGCCGATCGACTGCCTCCGCAATTCTTTGCCGAGCCCAAGAACGACTTGGTGCCCGTCGACATTGCGTTGCTGTCGATCGAGCCACCTCGAGACTACCAAATCTCCGGTGGTGATATCTTGGGTGTTTACGTTGAAGGCGTTTTGCCTTTCAACCCACCCAACCAACCACCGGAACCACCGCCGGTGAACTTCCCCGATGCGGAAAGCACTTTGCCACCATCGATCGGTTACCCGATTGCTGTGCAAGACGACGGTACGTTGTCCTTGCCGCTGATCGAACCGCTCGACGTCGAAGGCCTGACGCTCGAACAAGTTCGCGATGCAATCCGCGACAAGTACATTGACGAAGACATCTTGCGTCCTGAAAAGGCTCGCCCGATTGTCACGATCATCAAAGAACGAACCTACGACATTATCGTGGTTCGCGAGGACGGTGGTGGTCAGCAAAACGGTGGACTGAACACTCAGAATCTGTCGTCACAGTATCTAACTGGCGGTAGCGACCGAAGTGCATCGGGTGGTTTGGTCAAGCTTCCGGCTTACAAGAACGACATCCTTCACGCCTTGGTTGAAACTGGTGGATTGCCAGGTTTGAACGCCAAGAACGAAGTGAAGGTCTTGCGAGCCAACCGTGCCGACCAACGCAAACGAGCCCAATTCATGCAGCAGTGGCACGCACAGCAACAAGCGATTCGGCTTGACCCTTGTGCTTGCCCACCGAAACTGCCCGAAGACGACTCGATCCTGCGTATTCCGCTGCGACTGAAGCCGGGAATTGTTCCCAACATTGACGAAAAAGATGTGGTGCTTGAAGACGGCGACATCGTTTACATCGAATCGCGTGAAACAGAAGTTTACTACACCGGCGGCTTGCTCAATGGTGGTCAATTCCCGCTTCCACGTGACTATGACTTGGACGTGCTAGGTGCCATCGCGGTTGCTGGATCAAGCATTGGTGGTACGGCTCAACAGTTCGGGCAGTCGATTGGACGGGGTGCCCAGGGTGTGCCACCAACCATGTTGTACATTCTTCGCAAAGACGGATGCGGTGGACAAGTCGCAATCGAAGTCGACTTGTCGACAGCGATCAACGATCCAAGAAGCCGGCCGCTGGTTCAAGCGGGCGACACTTTGATCCTGCAGTACAAGTGCGAAGAGGAAGCGATCAACTTTGGTCTCTCAACGTTCTTCACCTTCGGTATCGCCGAACTGTTGAGAAACTAGTTAGAATCGCTCTGCGAATGAGAATCTTGAGCCACGTCGTGAAACCCTCACGGCGTGGCTTTTTTTGTGGCTTCACGCGACAAAAAGTCTTGCAACTCAGTCGGCGTGCGGCCTCGCAGTGCCTTGAAAGGTTCAGGCAATTCCAAGACCGTCCACCATTGTTCGGTTGGCGTCGTCCAAGGTGGATCCTGCATGGGTTCCAGATCATCGTCAACCCATCCATCACGCCACCACCCGCGTTGGACTTCGGTCAAGTCAACGTATGGATCGACCATGGGTTTGGGACGCCGTCCGTTGAGCGACACCAATGCCAGCGCATAGACGCGATTCTCGGGTACCCCCAACTCAGCCGCAGCTTCGCTGATCGCAACTGCTGTTTGACGAATCAATTCGGGGTGATGGTCAGCTCGCTGTGCCTGGTAACCCGTTAGCACGGTGGTCGACGGCACAAATAGAAAATCGTCACTGTTGCGGTCCACTACTAAATAGTGAGTCAGTGCCTGTTTGTTGCGAAGCATCATTCGCCAAGCAAATCGATGACCGCGTTCGTTCCAATTCGAGTCGCCAGGGAACAAGGCTGGCCGGATGGGCAGCAGACAGTGAATCATGGCATAAAGGATCGCTGCACCGATCGCAAAACGCGTAACTCGGGATATTGAAACCGCAGCCGGCGGCGTGTCCTCGAGTTCATCATGGGAATCATTTCCGAGAAACAAACGCAGCCGTCGCCGCAACGTCTCGGGCGGAAAAAACACGACGAGCGTCGCCAGCATGAACCACGGAAACACGCCGATCGTCAGCGTCATCGCATTGGTCAAATGAAAACCGATCGACATCACGACCGCGACCCAGCGAGTCGGGCGCCAAAGCAACATTGGCACCACCATCAGGTCATATCCGAACCCACCGTAGACGAACAGGTCGACCATGCCTGGGATATCCGCCCACGTTCGCCCCGCACCCGCGTCTTGGTTTCGAAGTATCAGTTGGGCTGGCTGCCCACGAAACCAATCACCATTCAGCTTGGCAATCGCTCCGAAGGTATACGGAATGCCAATTTGAAACCGAACCAACCAGATCTGCCATCGCCAACACGTCTCACTCGGCCGCTGAATCCCCAACTTGCGATCAACCGACCATTGCCCGGAAACCGGCAAGAAAACCAATAACCCCGCCGTGATTGCCAGCAGGTAATAGTGATTGACGTAGATCTGACAATCAACCAACAGGACGTACCAGATTGAACCGCACAGCAGCGCCGACGCCACACGAGTCAAAAAACCAATCGCCAGAAACCCAGCTGCGATTTTAGTAACGACGAAATGCCAACGCATTCCATCACCAGGCCACAGTCCAACCCATTCGAAACCGTGGTACTTCAGCAGCACGCGTGCATCGACGAACACCGCTCGATAGGTTTCGTCTTGCAAGAAACTATCGGCCCAAACGTAGACCGCCACCGCAACGGCAAAACGCAACCAAACCAGAACCAACGAATCGACTCGTTGCATCGCGGCGTGCCGAATTGTGGCCCCTAGCGAATCGGCTTGTCGAGAACTTGCGTTTGAATCAGTCATTGAGGATCAAACACCGATAGACGAACGGACAGATATCAGCGCATAAAAAAACGAGAGATCCCGGCCACGACAGCTGACAAAATGCATTGCCCGCTGATCGACGGATCTCTCGTAGCCAGAAGTTTTAAGGTACCGGCAACGTGAGTCAATAGCGACACGATGCTGACCAATCTGTTTTTTGATGACAACGAAATGACACGATCGTAGAAACAAGTTTGCATCGTTGCCTTGGCCGTCGCTGCAAACGAGCGCAATCAAGCTAGAATGTCACCGATGCAATCCTCTGATCCCATGAAACGGCAACGATGAAAACGACTCTCGAAGCCGCCCCAAATCATCACTACCACTTCGTCACCGGACGTCTGGCCGAGGCCGCCGTGCGGTCGATCGTCGATGAACTTTCCACCAAACATTCGTTCGCCTATTCGATCGGTGTCATGCCGATCACCGTCGCTGCTCTGATGACGCCTCGATGGTTGAAACGACACCTCGAGATACCCGACCAAGCAACTCATGTGATCGTACCAGGCTATTGCGAAAACGGAATCGCGGAACTATCCGGCACGCTGGCAATCCCCGTAATTTGCGGCCCTAACGATTGCCGGGCAATGCCCGAACTGTTTGGCGGAAAACAAATCCAAGAGGAATTTGGCGAGTACACGATCGACATCATTGCTGAAATCAATCACGCGCCGCGTCGCTCAATCAACGAAGTCGTCCAAGCAGCGAAACGACTAAGTAACGACGGCGCCAACGTGATCGATTTTGGTTGCGATCCATCAACAAGATGCGTTTCGATCGGCGACTACATTGCGGCGATCGTCGACGAAGGACTACGAGTTTCGGTCGATACATTTGATACGTGGGAAGCAAGCGAAGCGACGTCGCGCGGCGCTTCGTTGGTGTTGTCGGTGAACGCTTCCAATCGCGATGCATCGGTCGACTGGGGATGCGAAGTCGTTGCGATTCCCGACGTTCCTGGGGACGAAAAAAGTTTTAAAAAAACCATCGAATTTTTGTCGTCACGCAACGTTCCCTTTCGTTTGGACCCCATCCTTGAACCGATCGGAAGTGGATTCGCCGATAGTCTTGTTCGATATGCGCAAACTCGCGCAACTTATCCGGACGCTGCGATGATGATGGGGATCGGCAACTTGACCGAGTTGTCGGACGTCGATTCGGCGGGGCTTAACTTCATGCTGTTGGCAATCTGTGAAGAACTGAAGATCCACAGCGTGCTGACAACCCAGGTGATCAACTGGGCGCGTTCTTCGGTTCGTGAATGTGACCTCGCCAGGCGTCTGACTCACTACAGCCTCAAACACGGCATTCCTCCCAAACGCTTGTCAGATGGACTAGTGATGCTGCGAGACTCGCGTCTTCGTCCGTATCCGAGCGATGCGTTATCGTCATTAGCTAATTCGGTGAAAGACAACAACTACCGCCTTTTTGCGCAAGACAACGAATTGCATTTGATTTCCGCGGGACTGCATTTGCGAGACAATGATCCTTTTCGACTGTTCCAGCGATTGATGCAGGAAAGTGTTTCGGACAACGTTGATCCCGGACACGCGTTCTATCTGGGCTACGAGATGGCAAAGGCCTCGATCGCACTCACGCTAGGTAAGCAATACGAGCAAGACCAAGCACTTGACTGGGGCATCCTCACCAAGCACGAAGATTTGCACCGAATCAAACGACAGAGCCGACATTTCAAGCAATAGAAACCGGTACTGCGAAGCCACATTAGCGAAGCCACGGTGCGGCCAATCCGGAAACCCCCAACAGCAACAACAGCATAAGCGTCAGCGTTCGCAATCGATCTCGGCCAAGCCAAGTTCCCAACCGAAGACCTAAGACTGAGCTGATCCATAGCGCCGGCGTCGACGCAGTCGCCAATAGTCCAGGCAAGATGATCCGATCGCCGAACGCGAAATACAAAATGGTCAGTCCTGGCACGATGCTCATCAGATACATGCCGAACAAGAATCCACGAATTCGTTTCGTGTCCCAATCATGTGCCTGAACCCAGAACACCATCACTGGGCCTCCCATCCCCACGATGCCTTGCAAGAATCCAGAAACAGGAAACACCAACCACGCCCAAAGAGGATGCAGATGCGTTCGGGGCAGCGGTTTGAACCAAGCAATCGCTAAGGTTGAAATCAAAACGGCGGCGCCAACGATCTGCCGAATCGTTTCTGTCGACAACGAATCCATTGAGTACAAGATCGACACGCCGACCGGCAACATGGCGACGCGACCAACCGCCGGCCAAACTAGACTGCGAGGAACGATGTCCTTGCGAAACGACCAAACGCCCCAAATATTTTGTGGAATCGTGGCTACCAACAAAGCCGACTGAGCAGCCGGGATCGTAAAGCCGCACCACAACAGCGACGGGACGATCAACAAGCCGGCTGCGAATCCAGCCGCCGATTGCACGAAGATCCCGAAGCAGAGTATCGCCGCGATCGGCAACATCGAGATCACGTCATTGCTGCTGATGGTCATTTCAGCGAGCAAGCGATTCACCGCTTTCAATTCGCAGCCCAGTGTCGGCATCAAAAAAATGCAGGTCTTCCTGCGACGCCGAGAAGACAAACGGATCGGACGATGCCACGGCTTGCCGAGAAATTACAGCCGTGAAGGCTTCACGATCGAGTAACGAAGTCATCTCCGTACTTTCGCTCACCCGAGAGTGAGCCACTTCATTCGCCGGCATCGAAATCCGTAAAGCCGCGTCACCGCTGGACTGCATTTCAAAATGCTCGGGCCGAACACCGACAACAATTTCACGTTGCGTCCGAAACGACGAAAACGGAAACCCTGTGTCCAACTGAATCGCCGGACTCTGAAACGTCCAACGATCTCGATCGATGGACGCCGCAAAGAAATTCATCATCGGCGAACCGATGGTACGAGCCACGTTGATCGACGCCGGACGGTCATAGATTTCGGTCGGCGGCGCGAACTGCACGATCACTCCGTTATCCATCACTGCGATCGCGTCGGCCATACGCATCGCCTCGTTGCCGTCGTGGGTCACATGGATGGTGGTGCCGAGCTGATCGTCATGAAGCAGTCGCAAGTCGCGAGCAAGCACTTGACGAACGGGCCCATCGAGCGCCGACAGTGGTTCGTCCAGCAAACGTACCGTCGCTTTTCTCGCGATCATTTTAGCGATCGAAGCACGGCGGATTTCACCGCCACTAAGGCGGTCGGGCCGCCGCTGTAGCAAGGGAGCGATCCCGGTCAGCTCGATAGCCCGTTCGATCTGTGCTTTACGACCCTCAGCATCGGCGATTCGACGAGCCGATAAGTCGAGCGATTGGCTGATGGTCAGATGCGGGTACAACGCATCATGCTGGAACACCATCGATACATCTCGTTTGCGTGATGGAACTCCACAAACATCTTTGCCGCTGATCACCACCTCACCAGAATCCGGCTTCAATAGCCCAGCGATGATGCGAAGCATCGTCGATTTTCCACAGCCGCTAGCCCCCAAAAGCACGATGTAGGGATTCGAATCCTGAGCCGCGTTTTCAGACGGAAACCGAAAATTCAGTCCCTTTATGATGTCCACTCCCCCCAACATCGAGTGAATGTCCCGCAATTCGACGTGCGACATAGTGAATCGGGGCTTAGAATATTGCTAATGACGGACGATGGAGTTGTTTCCGCATTGTAGCCAAAGTCGATGTGCCGTCCGAGCAGGTCGATTTTGCTTTCCCCCGCCTGTCCCCCCGCAATTTGATGGAGCCGCGCCATGACGCTTCGCCATATCCTTTCGCTGACCACGCTGCTGACTCTTATCACGTGCGTCACTGATCCAAATCATCGTGTCGCAGCTGACGAAAGCTCAGCCAAAATTCAAACAGAATTTTCGGACGCTCCCAACGAGCGAAGTGCATCCGCGGACAAAGAAATCTACGTCCCGAAGAGTGAAAAAGAACTACGCCGATCATTAACCCGAATTCAGTTCGATGTGACGCAAAATGAATCCACCGAACCTGCGTTTCGCAACAAATACTGGAACAACAAAGACAAGGGCGAGTACACTTGCATTGTGTGCGGTCAAAAACTTTTTACCAGCGATACGAAATTCAAGTCGGGCACCGGCTGGCCAAGCTTTTATGCGCCGGCCGACAATAAGAACGTTGGCTACAAAACCGACAACTATCTTTTCTACACGAGAACCGAAGTCCACTGCTCGCGCTGCAATGCACACTTGGGACACGTGTTCGACGATGGTCCAAAGCCGACCGGAAAACGCTACTGCATGAACAGTGCGTCGATGAACTTTGTCGAAAAGAAATCGTCGAAGTTAAACGAAGATAAAGCACCGGCTGATTCGCCATCTGAATCGAAATGACGGTAGGGCAACTCGGCCAAGATCGGCACGTCGGTAAATTGCCTAATTTGCGATGCGTTGGTTTGGATTGACGAATCAGACGTGCCTGTTATGTCATTCAAAATCAGGCCCGCCGGATTCACACCGCGATGCCTCGCCGCTTCGATCGTCGCCAAAGTTTGATGGATCGCACCCAATCGATTTGCGGCAACGATCACTACCTTTGCGCCGACAAACTGTTTCACCAAATCAATGTTCAGCACACCGTCGGCCAACGGGCTGAACAAGCCGCCAGCGCCTTCGACGATCAGCAGGTCGCACTGGTCATGAAGCGCATCGGCCCCGCGATGAAGCAGGGCCGCGTCAACACAAGTTCCTTCGGCTTCTGCCGCCGCGGGCGGCGCAAGTGGCGCCAGAAACTTTTGCGGACAAACTTGATCGATTAAGACCGAACATCCAGCCGCCTGCCACAATGCGGTGGCGTCATCGGCAATGCGGGTCCCGTTTTCGTCGCGACATCCGCTGGCGACCGGCTTATAGACACCGACTCGTTTGCCGGATCGAGAAAGTGCCCGGGCGACGGCACAGGCCACGAAGGTCTTTCCCACGTCCGTATCGGTGCCTGCAAAGAAGAGCGTTAGAGGCGTAGGATGTTGGGGCGACAACATCATTTTGTTTCCGTTTCGTTTCAATTGTTAGATGAAGGACCAGATCGTGGGACGCAATGTTCGCCTATCGTTAGTTCAAATGCGAGACGCTGGCTCCGTTTCCGCCAACATCGCGGCGGCAACAAAGTGGATCGAAGAGGCAGCCGGCGACGGCGGCCAAGTCATTTGTCTGCAAGAGTTGTTTACCGGCCCCTATCCTTGCCAATCGGAAGACCACTGCATGTTCGACTTGGCCGAATCGATCCCGGGCCCGTCGACCAATGAGCTATCGAAGATTGCTGCTCAACACGACGTCGTGATCGTCGCGCCGCTATTTGAACGCCGAGCACCGGGGCTTTACCACAATACGGTCGCCGTGATTGACGCCGACGGCAGTATCGCGGGCATCTACCGCAAAATGCACATTCCCGATGATCCGTTATTTTACGAAAAGTTCTACTTCACGCCTGGCGATCTTGGATTTACGCCAATCCAGACTCGATACGCGAAACTCGGCGTGGGAATCTGTTGGGACCAGTGGTATCCCGAAGCGGCGCGGTTGTTCGCACTTGCCGGTGCCGAGATCCTGCTTTATCCGACCGCGATTGGCTGGATAGACGAAGAAAAAGACGAGTTCGGCAGCGGCCAGCAAGATGCTTGGCAAACGTCGATGCGAGCTCACTCGATCGCCAATGGGTTGTGGCTCGGTGCCGCTAACCGAGTCGGCATCGAAGGCCGGCTGGAGTTCTGGGGAACGTCGTTCATCACCTCCCCGCGCGGCGAGGTGGTCGCCCAAGCTGGCACGTCTGAAGAATGTGTCGTCACTACGGATTGCCAAATCGACGATATCGATGTGGTCCGGACTCACTGGCCTTTCCTGAGAGACCGCCGAATCGACGCTTACGAAGGACTAACGAAGCGATACTTGGACTAGGCATAGAACAGGGCCTCACCTGCGACTTCCCAATAAACGTGGCACAACCACTCGATTCCTGTTCGCAACGTGCCACCTCGCGATGGCGTCGACGCTGAATATATCGCAACCACGGATTTTGCGACCTTTCCGGCCTCGCTGGAAAAGCCGACAGCCGATTGCTAGCAAATGCCGATCCCTTCATTTGGACCCGTTGGCTTTCCAAATTTAGCGAGTGACATTTCGATGCGACGTTCTTTAATCATCGCGCTAGGCATCATGGCGATCATTCTGGGTGTCGAATTCTTATTGATCGAAAGCGCCAATCTCTACGCTGCAGCCGATACCCAGCCGTCCTCCTTTATCAATCCGGCTGGCAGTCCGTCCAGCAACGTCAGCGTTTGGCAGCCCAAAGAATGGATGCCGTGGGCATCGCTGGCCGCGGGCACGATCACGGTACTGTACGCATTCACGCTGCCGCGACGGTGGCGTAGCGGCGCAGTCGCCTAGCAACATCACTTCGACTCGCCGCGCCTATTGACGCAAACGGACTTGCGATCTACCTTGCAATCAACGGCTTTCATGCTAAAAACCGCTGTATTAAAATTAATAATGGTAGCCTGCTCCGTTGCACCTCCGAACGCTTGAACTTTTCTGTACCATCGCCGAACAACGCAGCTTTTCAAAAGCTGCGGCTGCTCACGATTTGACGCAGAGCGCGGCCAGCCAAGCGATCGGGCATCTTGAAGAATCCCTGGGCGTGCGATTGATCGACCGATCGAAACGCCCGCTGGTGCTAACGGCCGAGGGCACGACTTACTTACGTGGCCTGCGCGGTGTGCTGCGGAGCTATCAGAGGCTCGAAAAAGAAGTCCGCAGCATTAGCTGTGTGCTTCGCGGCCAAATCACGATTGGGACGATCGTTTCGGTTGGACTCAGCTACATGCCATCAGCGACGGACGAGTTTGCTCGCGTCCACCCCGAAGTGGACGTCAACACTGAATTCGGATCGGCAGACCGCGTCGTTGAAATGACGACGGAGGGCGAAGTTGACTTTGGTTTGGTAAGCTTCCCCCGAAGCACCAAGCAAATTCAGTGCATTCCGTGGCAGAAAGAACCCATGCGGATCGTATGTTCGGCTGAGCATCCGCTGGCGGCTAACCACGAAATCACACTGAATCAACTTCGTGGCGCGGACATGATCGGGTTCGACCGCGGACTTATTTTAAGACAAGAAATCGACCGCTGTTTATCCAAAGCTGGTGTTTCGGTCAACGTGCGTATGGAGTTCGACAACGTCGACTCGATGATCCGGGCGATTCAAGCCAATCGTGGCATGGGAATTATCCCAGAGGCGGCTGTGCGCCGCGAAACGGCTACTGGCTCATTACGAGTGGTGGCTTGCAAAGAGTGGCGCATGACGCGTCCGCTCGGAATGATATTCCGTCGATCAGGACGTCTCAGTCGAGCCGCAAGCGAGTTTGGATCGCTATTGCTCGGGCGCGATATCGATTCGGAAATACGGAACAAATCCGCCAGCAGGAAGGCTGGTGTGGACGGTGGTTCGATCGAGGCCGGGAGTGGCACTTCGATCGTTGCTTGAGTCGCGAGTATTCTCCGGTGCAATTCACTGCGACCTACCGCAGTCAGCGCCGCAAACCAACGACCAGGCCACGCTGTACGGCAACACAACTCTAGTTAGAAACGAGCAGGAAAGATGAATAACGGTAATCCACAAAACGACACGACGAACGTGAAGACTCCTCTGTTTCACTTGCCGCCGGCCCATGGCCTGTACGACCCAAATTTCGAAAAAGATTCCTGCGGCGTTGGATTCATCGCTCACATCAAGGGTGTCCCCAGCCACCAAAACGTGATTGATGCCGACACCATTCTTCAGAACATGGACCACCGCGGTGCCTGTGGTTGCGAAACCAACACTGGCGACGGAAGCGGCATCATGTGCGGCCTGCCTCATAAATTCCTTCGCAAAGTCGCGAAGTCAGACTTGGGTGTTGACCTTCCTGAACCGGGCAAATTTGCCGCTGGCTTGGTTTTCTTGCCACAAGACACCGACGAGCGGGCGCAATGCAAAGCGACAATCGAAGAACTGATCGCTGAATCAGGTCAGACCTTCATTGGTTGGCGCGACGTTCCACAAAAGACTGACATTGCGGACGTTGGCCCGACCGCTCGCAACAGCGAACCCTACATCGAACAACTTTTCGTTGGCGCCGCAGGCGACCTAAAGGATGATGCGTTCGATCGCAAGCTGTACATGATTCACAAGCAAGCCAGCCACCGCCTGCGTGGCGAGGGCAGCAGCTTAAAGCAAGCGCTGATGTTCTACATCTGTTCGCTCTCGTCAAAGGTCATCATCTACAAGGGCATGCTAACGCCAGCCCAAGTCTTGCCGTATTTCCCTGATCTGCAAGATCCAGATTTTGAAACTCACTTGGCAATGGTCCACAGTCGTTTCTCGACGAACACGTTCCCTAGTTGGGACCGGGCGCAGCCGCTGCGTTTCATGAGCCACAATGGCGAAATCAACACGCTACGTGGTAACAAGAACTGGATGCGAGCACGCGAAGGTTCGGCCGCAAGCGAACTGTTCGGTGATGACTTGCAGAAACTATTCCCCGTCATCGAGCCCAACGGCAGCGACTCGGGAACGTTCGACAACGTGCTGGAGTTCATGCTAATGAACGGCCGCACGTTGCAAGAAGCGATCATGATGATGGTCCCCGAGGCATGGCAGAAACACGAAACCATGCCCGAACAAAAGCGGGCGTTTTACGAGTATCTGAGCTGCATGATGGAACCTTGGGACGGACCAGCATCGATCGTGTTCACCGACGGACATTACATCGGCGCGACATTGGACCGAAATGGCCTACGACCAAGTCGTTATTACATCACACACGACGACCGCGTGATCATGGCAAGCGAAGTTGGCGTGTTGCCGGTCGATCCGGCAATCGTCAAAGAGAAAGGGCGTCTGCAACCCGGCAAAATGTTCTTGGTCGACTTTGCCGAAGGCCGATTGATTCCCGACGAAGAACTCAAGAGCGACTTCGCTCGCAAGATGCCCTACGGCGATTGGCTCAAAGAGCAACGCATCCGCTTATCGGATTTGAACCCGCAAAACGAACCGCACGGTTTCGACAGCGACACGCTGTTGCCGCGCATGCAGGCATTTGGATACACCGCTGAAACGCTTAACTTCATGCTGCGTCCGCTGGTATCCGAACTGCGCGACCCCGTCGGATCGATGGGCAACGACAGCGCGTTGGCGTGTCTGTCGGACAAGCCGCGGATGATCTACGATTACTTCAAGCAACTCTTTGCGCAAGTGACGAACCCGTCGATCGACTCGATCCGCGAAGAAGTCATCATGTCGCTGGAATGCTACATCGGTCCGGAACAAAACCTGTTGTCGGCGACACCGGCACACTGTCACCGATTGTTGGTCGACCATCCGATTCTGACCAACGAAGAAATCGCCGCTCTCAAGCACATCGATTACGAAGGCTGGCATAGCTGCGTGATCGACACGACATTCGATCGCAGCGAAGGCAAAGCAGGCTTGAAGAAAGCGATTGACCGAATCGCAGCCGAAGCTGAAGCGGCCGCGGACGCAGGCATCCAGTTAGTCGTACTTAGCGACCGCGCAATCTCACACGACCGGGTTCCCGTAAGTGCGTTGTTGGCGGTCGGTGCTGTGCACCACCACTTGGTCGCGCAAGCTAAACGAACTCGAATCGGATTGATGGTTGAAACCGGTGAAGCTCGCGAAGTTCACCACCACTGCTTGCTAATCGGTTACGGCGCGGACGGCATCAACCCGTACTTGGCGTTCGAAGCTCTCTGGCAAGCCCGCATCGACGGTTTGATGGCCCCGACGCTCGATGACGACAAAGTCGTTGCCGGTTATCGCAAAGGTGTCGCCAAGGGCATGCTAAAAGTGATGGCCAAGATGGGCATCAGCACGCTACAAAGTTACAAAGGCGCACAGATCTTCGAAGCACTCGGACTCTGCGACGACGTTATCGACAAGTGTTTCGTCGGTACCGCCAGCCGCATCCAAGGTGTCACGTTTGACATCTTGGCCGAAGAAACCATGCGTCGTCATAAATTGGGTTTCCCAACCAAGACGTCCGACCGTCTGCCGGCGCTACCCAACTTGGGCGAATTCCACTGGCGTGCCGAAGGTGAAAAGCACGCTTGGTCGCCTCAGTCGATCTCGGACCTGCAAGTCGCCGCTCGCAACAACGACGAAGACGCGTACTGGCGATTCGCTCATACGATCAACGAAGACAATCGCAACCGATGCACGCTGCGTGGTCTGTTTGGTTTCCACATTGACGATGCGAAATCGATTCCGCTTGACGAAGTTCAACCAGCAAAAGAAATCGTCAAGCGTTTCTGCACCGGTGCGATGTCGCTAGGCAGCATCAGCGCCGAATCACACGAAACGATCGCAGTGGCGATGAACCGCTTGGGCGGCAAGAGCAACACCGGCGAAGGTGGCGAGGATCCAATCCGATTCAAGCCGCTCGAAAACGGCGACTCAAAACGATCCGCAATCAAGCAAGTCGCCTCGGGACGCTTCGGTGTCACGATCGAGTATTTGTCGAATGCTGACGAAATCCAAATCAAAATCTCGCAGGGTGCAAAGCCCGGCGAAGGTGGCGAGTTGCCGGGCAAGAAGGTCGACCAAACGATCGCTCGGATTCGTTACAGCACGCCAGGCGTTGGCCTGATCAGTCCGCCGCCGCACCACGACATCTATTCGATCGAAGACCTGGCTCAATTGATTCACGACCTCAAGAACGCCAACCGGGCCGCCCGAGTCAGCGTCAAGTTGGTCAGTGAGGTCGGCGTCGGCGTGATTGCATCGGGCGTCGCAAAGGCGCACGCCGACCACATCCTGATTGCAGGCGACACCGGCGGAACCGGTGCGTCACCGCTGACCAGTATCAAGCACGCAGGGTTACCGTGGGAGCTCGGAATTGCAGAAACTCACCAAGTCTTGGTGCTGAACAATTTGCGTTCGCGAGTTGTTCTGCAAACTGACGGCGGCTTGAAAACCGGTCGCGACGTCGTGATCGCTGCTCTATTGGGCGCCGAAGAGTTCGGTTTCTCAACCGCGCCGCTGATCACTCTGGGCTGCATCATGATGCGAAAGTGTCACCTCAACACGTGCCCGGTTGGCATCGCGACTCAAGACGTCGAACTTCGCAAAAAGTTTTCGGGCAAGCCTGAACACGTCGTCAACTACTTGTTCATGGTCGCCGAAGATGCTCGTCGTTGGATGGCGAAACTTGGCTATCGTTCAATTGATGAAATGGTCGGGCACAGCGAGATGCTGAAGACTGATCAAGCGATCCAGCACTGGAAGAGCGACGGTCTCGACCTGACGAAAATCTTGATGCCGGCCAAAAAGCCAAGCGACGATGTCGGCGTGATCCAGTCAATGGCGCAAGACCATGGACTTGAAAAATCGCTCGACATGACAGTCTTGTTAGAAGCTGCCAAGCCAGCGATCGAGACAGGAGAACCGGTCGTGATCCAAGCACCGATCGTCAACATCAACCGAACCGTTGGCACCATTCTTAGCAACGAAATTGCCAAGAAATACGGCCAAGCGGGATTGCCTGATGACACGATTCGGATCGAACTGACCGGTTCAGCAGGCCAAAGCCTGGGTGCGTTCTTGGCGCACGGCGTCACGATCGAACTCGAAGGCGATGCAAATGACTACGTCGGCAAGGGCCTTAGCGGCGGACGCGTGATCGTGTTCCCGCCTCGCGAAGCGAGCTTTGTCGCAGAGGACAATATCCTGGTCGGCAATGTCTGCTTGTACGGTGCGACCAGCGGCGAGGCGTACCTGCGAGGCCGCGCGGCCGAACGTTTCTGTGTGCGAAACAGTGGCGCGATCACAGTCGTCGAAGGCGTCGGCGATCACGGTTGCGAATACATGACCGGTGGACGTGTAATTTGCCTGGGCAAGACCGGACGCAACTTTGCCGCCGGTATGTCAGGCGGGATCGCGTACGTCCTGGACAAGGATGGCGACTTCAACCTGAACTGCAACCTGGCGACGGTTGAACTCGAGCAAATCGAGACACCCGAGGAAGAAGCCGAAGTGAAGGCAATTATCCAAAAGCATGCAGACTTCACAGGCAGCGAGGTGGCCGCTTGGGCGTTGTCGAACTGGGATGAGTTCAAGGCCAAGTGCGTCAAGGTGATGCCCACGGACTACAAGCGAGTGCTGCAGAATTTGCAAGTCGAAGAAGAACTCGTTTAGTCGCACAGCGACAACCGAGCCTAGCCCAAAGCCAACGCTTTGGGACAACAACATAATACGAATCAAAGACTCACCAAAAAGAAAGGCCAACCATGGGCAAGCCAACCGGATTCAAAGAGTTTGACCGCAAGAAAGTGCCGTGGCGTCTGCCAGTCGTTCGCATCAACGACTACGACGAAATCTATACCGAACCGAAACTTGATCAGCTTAAAGAACAAGGTGCTCGGTGCATGGATTGCGGCGTACCGTTTTGCCAGTCCAACACCGGTTGTCCGATCGACAATTTGATTCCCGAGTGGAATGATCTGATCTACAACAACCGCTGGAAAGAAGCGATCGAGCGGTTGCATAAGACCAACAACTTCCCAGAGTTCACTGGACGGGTTTGCCCCGCGCCGTGCGAAGGCTCGTGCGTGCTTGGCATCACCAATCCGCCAGTCACAATCAAGAATATCGAAAACGCAATCGTCGACCGAGCTTGGGCCGAAGGCTGGATCGTTCCCGAACCGCCCGAGACTCGCACGGGCAAAACAGTCGCGATTGTGGGCAGTGGCCCTGCTGGATTGACGGCGGCTGACCAGTTGAACAAGGCTGGCCACACGGTCACCGTGTTTGAACGAGCGAACCGTTTGGGCGGATTGCTGCAGTACGGCATCCCCAATATGAAACTTTCCAAACAGGCGGTTCAGCGGCGCATCGACAAGATGACGACCGAAGGTATTACGTTCAAAACCGGCGTCAACATCGGTGTCGATGTGTTGCCAAAGGATCTGCAGAAAGACTTTGACGCCGTGCTGCTTGCCTGCGGTGCAACCAAGCCTCGCGACCTGCCAATCGACAACCGCGATGCCAAGGGCATCTACCCGGCAATGGATTTCTTGACGAACAACACGATGCAAATGGTGCATGGTGACTCGATTGACGAAACATTTATCAATGCCGAAGGCAAAGATGTGATCGTGATCGGCGGTGGTGACACTGGTACTGACTGCATCGGCACATCGCTTCGTCATGGTTGCCGAAGTCTGGTCAATTTCGAACTGCTACCTAAACCTCCCGAAGATCGCGCCCCGGACAATCCGTGGCCACAATGGCCACGAATTTTCCGAGTCGACTACGGTCACGAAGAAGCGTCCGAGAAGTTTGGTCGCGATCCGCGCGAGTACCAAATCCTAAGCAAGGAATTCTTGAAGGACGACAAAGGCAACCTGCGCGGCATCAAGACGGTCAACGTCGAGTGGACCAAAAAGGATGACGGCGGATGGGCCATGTCTGAAGTCGCGGGCAGCGAAAAAGACTGGCCAGCTCAGTTGATACTGTTAGCGATGGGCTTCCTGGGCCCTGAACAGTACGTCGCCGAATCACTCGGTCTAGAAGTTGATCCTCGCAGCAACTTCCAAGCAGTCCACGGCGCGTACACCACCAACATTGAAGGCGTTTTTGCAGCAGGCGACTGCCGACGTGGCCAAAGCTTGGTCGTCTGGGCGATCAACGAAGGGCGAGGTGCCGCCCGTGCGATCGACATCTACTTGGAAGGCAGCAGCAACTTGCCTGCACCTGGCCAAACGATGGGAACCGCGATGGAAATGAGCAACTAGAGTTTCACACAATCGTTTCTTAATAAAAGCCGTGTGTCGCAACGCGATACACGGCTTTTTTTGCTGGACCTAACGCTCAAAAACTGGCAAGCCAGTTGACGCAAAAGCGTGCTTAGGCAGTGCTGCTGACCGCCGACCAACCCCGATACTAGGCGAATCTATCCAAGCTGGCATTGACACCCGCTCTCTCAGAATTTTAGGGTCAGCATCGAATCGAAAAAACCTTGGCACTTTGGGCCAAGAATGCCGATTATCCAGATAAATATTTCGAGAACCGTTTTAGCTTTGTAAATGGATTTACAAAGCACAGAACATCACGACGCTGATCGTTAGCTGAGCCGAAGGTAAGCACGGATGCTGAAACACAACACAACTCGCACACTTTTGTTGACCACTTGCGCCGCCGCTACGCTGGTTTCCACCGGCTGCCGCAGCGTGCCAGGCATGGGGATGTTCGCTCGTCGCAGCGAACCGTCCGCGGAAGCTCTCGCAGGGACAGGCCCGAGCCAAACCTATCCGGCACCACCAAGTGCGTCCGCGACCCCCGAAGCAATCGCATCGATTGCCGGTGGCACCGCGGTCCCGTCGCCGATCAAAAAACCAGGTACCGTCAACGCCCAAGTCGCCGGTTACGACCTGACGCCAGGCTACGCGTCGCCTGCTAGCAATGCCACTGCGTCGACGAACATGTCCGCCGCGCAGGCAAACGGTATCTACAGCGGCGCGTCGTATACGCCGCCGACTAGCACACCGCCCGCCGCGACCACATCAGCCAAGCCTTCGGGATACACCTTTGGCAACAGCGCGTTCGTTCCCAAGGCAGACGCAGACTCAGCCGCCGCACCATCTAGCTATGCGGTGCCCAAACAATCCAGCTATGCGCTTCCGGGATCGACTGCGGCTTCATCGAAGCTGACGACGCCGTCGACCAGCTACTCGTCGCCGCCGCCGGTACCGACGAAAGTTCCTTCGACAGCCACAGCTAGCAGTTCGCCGTCATCCAGTTCACCATCCAGCAGCAGCATCGCGGCGGGTGGTTTCGCGTTGCCCTCCGGCGTTTCACCGGCAGCCGCAGCAATCACGCCCGCACCAAAGCCAGCGCCATCGACGACATCGTCAACGTTCAGCTTGCCAAACGCAACACCGCCGTCGTTCTCGACCGCGAAGGCTCCTGCCGAACAAACGCCCCCTTCAAGCACCGTATACACACCGGGAAGCACGAACGGCAGTTCCTATATGCCTGGCAGCACAAGCAAGGCAAACGGCTACCCAACGGGAACCGAGGCTCCAAACACGTCGGGCTCGTTCTACCGCTAAACAGCAACATCGAAGATCAGCGGCAGTCTTCCACTAACCTGACGGCGACTTAAACGCGAACGTCTAAGTGTCCATTGGCAATCTGCTTTTGGACGTTTACGTTTTGTTCAAGCATCGAGACGATCGCGTCGCCGGTTTGCTTTTGCGAATCGAGTGCTTTTCTTGCGACAGCCATATCGATTTTCTGAGCCATTGCTTGGTCACGAGCTTGAAGGACTTGCTGTACCGGTGCAGGAATACTCGACATCGGGAATCACCATCTAGAAAACAAACGAAACAGCACTTCGTAAGCTTTCGCCATATTCCCTGCCAGCTTCACAGTTATTCGCGTCTGAACTGTGTTTTCGCCAAATCCATGTTCAGACTGTACCGGTTCTTCGGATCGTCAATCGTTGCTGCGTTGATTTCCGAAAATCATGAACAGGTAATACGCCAACGTCATGACCGACTGCAGAGTAGCCGCCACATAGGTCAGGGCAGCTGCCCCTAGCACCTTGCTGACGTAATGCTCTTCGTTGCCCGCAATCATTCCCTGGGCCACCAATTCGCGTTTCGCACGTGCACTAGCGTCAAACTCGACGGGCAAATTTACCAACTGAAAGAACACGACCGCCGAGAAGAAGATCACACCGATCAAAATCAACGCCTTCGACGACATCAGATAACCGACCATCAGCAAAACGCCGCTGATGCCAGAACCAAAGTTCGCCGCCGGTACCGCCGCGTTGCGAACCACCAACGGCAGATATCCCGTTGCATCCTGGAACGCGTGTCCAGCCTCGTGACAGGCCACACCAAGCGCCGCCATTGAACGACCACCGTAGACATCGCTGCTTAGGCGAAGCACCTTTGCACGCGGATCGTAATGATCACTCAAATGGCCCTGCACCTGCTCAATCCGAACCGACTGCAAACCACCATTGTCGAGCATCCGACGGGCCGCCTCAGCACCCGACATCCTAGCCGGTACTTTGCTCATCTCGCTGAACGCCGATTTCACCTTCCATTGGGCATATAGCCCTAAAAGCAACGCCGGAGCCAGAAAAAGAAAATACATGATCATCGTTGACGTCTCTCAATCACCATAAACACCTTGTCCGCCAAAACGGCAGCAATCGGTTCGCGCTCGCAACAATGCAATTGCCGCGCCAACCAAAAATCCGCCACCGGCACGCAGTACAAGCGACGTCAGTCCCTCGCCGTCGGCGTGATTTTCAGCTTGACGTCTTCATCATCACGGCGAACCACGATCCCCACTTCTTCACCAATCTTCAAAGCCTCGATGGCGTAGGTGTAGTCGTAAATGTCTTCGATTTTTCGGCCCGCCAATTCAATGATCACGTCGCCCCCTTTCAACCCAGCTTTCGACGCCGGGCCTTCGCCCGCGACGCCGCTTAGCTTCAGCCCCTTGATCTCGCCAGCAACATAATCAGGGATCGTTCCTAAATAAGCCGTCAAGTTTGCCCGCGGAACGTCTTTTTCAGAAGCCTCGCCTTCGGACAACTCAAATTTCGGTGGATCGGCCGCCGCCATGAATCCGCGAGTCAACAACGCGAACAAACGGCTGATTTTTGCGGCTCCTTCATAGTTCAGTTTGTCGGGCGTGTCACGAGGCGTGTGGTAGTCCTCGTGTGCCCCGGTAAACGCTGACAAGATTGGCACATTTCGTGAAACAAACGCTGATGTATCCGTTGGCAACCGGGTGCTCGTCTTATCCAGTGTCAATTCCAATCCAACCGGCACGTTTCGCCGCTGGACTTCGGAATCAAACCCGGGCGATGACCCCAATCCTTGGACCACTAGCTTTTCACGCAGTCGGCCCACCATGTCCAAGTTCAAATAGGCGGCAACTCCCGCAGTCAGCGGCGCCGCATCAGTCGTCATTCCATGCGCCGCAGCAGCAGCGGCATAGCCCGCGTCGACTGGCGTTTTGGGTGCATCGGGGTAGAGATCATAGTAGGAATCAACAAACGCCTGTGAACCAAACAACCCGAGCTCTTCACCGCTCCATCCAGCAACCAGCAGGTCTCGTTTCGCATTCAATCGTCCCGCCTTCTTTTCGGCAGCTAAGTACTGGGCAATCTCAAGCATTGCCGCCACACCCGACGCGTTATCGTCAGCGCCAACATGAATTCCATCTCGCTCGTCTTCTTTGGCAAGCGAGTTACTGCCGCCGCCTTTGCCCAAGTGGTCGATGTGAGCCCCCACGATGACAACTGGCTCCGATGCATTTGCTTGTGCCCCACCGTTTAAACGAGCCACCACGTTGCGACCTGTTCCCCGTTTACGATCGATTTGAATCGTCGCATTCATCTTTGCATTTTCAACCGCGAACCCCATCGCAAGCGATCCATCGTCCAGTTCGGACTGGATCTTGCCCAGATCTTGGCCTGCACCCGCCAGCCACTTGGCAGCGACTTCGTTGGTGACCGAAACCGCGCCGATCGACACACCGGCTTGCGACGCATCGCTATCGAACCGGATCAACTCGTTTCGCACTTTGCTGGATGGACCAGCGACGAAGACGATCCCTTTCGCACCAAGATCCCGAGCGACAGTCGCTTTGCGTCGCGGCGAACTGTAACGTGCCATTTGCTGACGCTGCTCGGGCGTGATGTCCTGAGGCAAATCGCGATAAACCAACACCCACTGACCAGCCACGTTCAAGTGCACATAGCTGTCATATTCGTCGCTGTTTTCGCCACCGGGAACCTGCAGTCCGTAGCCCGCGAAGACGATGTCGGCTGCACCGATCTCACCATCCGCCGAAAACGACAACGGCACCCAATCCTTATTCAATTCCAACGCACGATCACCGGTAATCAATTGATTGTTTGGCCCTAACGACGAACCGGCAGGAAAATCAAAGGATTGATAGAAAGTGCCATCTTCACCCGCCGGTTCTAGACCAAGGCTTTCCAGGTAAGCGGCCACGTAAGCAGTCGCTCTTCGTTCTCCCTCGGTACCCGTCAATCGGCCGCCGAGTTCGGGACGAGTCAAATAGTCGACATGTCGCATCACATCGGCCGGCGAAAAGTCAGGCGAAGACGACTGCGCCGAAGCAATCGCGGCCGAGCGGTCTTCGCTTTCGTTACTTGATAAACCCAGCAATTTGCGGGCTTTGGCGTCATCCCAATCAGCCAAAAAAATCTGCGACTGCTTCGACTTGGTCCGAGTCGATGTCCATGACAAACGTTTTCCATCGGGCAAGAACACCGGCAAGCCATCAAAACCATCGGTATCGGTCACACGTACAGGCTCACCCTCGCCGTCGGCACGAACGAGGTAAAGTTCAAAGTTGGCAAAACCATGCCGATTGGTTGTGAAGATCAGATAATCACCGCTGGGGTGAAAGAACGGAGCCCAGCTCATCGCGTTGAGATTGGTCAAACGCTTCACGTCCGTCCCGTCTGTTCTCATCGTGTAGACCTCGGCCGTAACTCCATCTTCGCTGAAACGGCGCCAACACAACCGTGATCCATCTGGCGAAAAGAATGGGCCTCCGTCATATCCAGCAACGTCCGTCAATCGGCGAACATTCGCACCATCAGCGTCCATGATGTAGAGGTCAATCATCGAAGCCGGGTCGACTTCGAGCAGTTTCTTCTCACGCTCGGATAATTCTCGCTCGTACGCCGAACGGTTCGATGCAAAAACAATCTGACTTCCATCAGGGCTGTAACTGGCTTCGGCGTCGTAACCAAGCGCATCGGTCAACTGCGAGTACTCGCCTGACTTCAAATCTTTGGCATACAGTTCGTACGCCGGATCGTAGTCCCAGGAATAGCGGCGTTCTTTGCCGCTGGCACGAAGCTCGAGTTCATCGATTTGCTTTTGCTTGGCATCGGGATCCGCTTGTGTGCTGGCGAACAGAATCCGGTCGCCGGCGGGGTGAATCCACGCACAAGTAGTCTTACCGAAACCCGGCGACACGATTTCGATGTCGCCGGTTTCCAGATCGGTCACATAGATTTGATAGAACGGGTTGGCCGGATCACGCTCGCTTTGGAAAACCATTCGGTTGCCATCGGCACTGAAGTAGCCTTCGCCCGCGCGACGCCCCTCGAACGTGATTTGGCGAGCCCCGCTTAGCAGCAACTTTTCGTGGCCGCTCACCTTTGCCGCGTCCGGCGCCTCGGCATGCAATCCAGCAGAAAGCGTCAGAACACCAACAAAAACAAAAGCCAAACGGCAAGCAAATGAGCAAAGCATGTGTTGTCCACGACGGGTAAGAATCAGCGGTAAACCGAATTCTATCGCAACCCGGCCAACAGGCCACCGCCGGATCGAATCGAAGCAATGGCGAGGCGACCTTATAGACCGTGGGCTCCGCGAAGCCGGATCAAATCCTCGCTCCAACGGCCGAACAACTCTCGCCGCTCTTCCTCGCCATCAAACACTCGGACGGTGTTGATATTGTGCCGAATGTCGTCGCGGACCAGCCCAAAAACCTTGCGATACTCGGGCTCGGGATCCGGCGCGTCATCGGGCGTTTCGATTCGAACGCGAACAATCGCCTCGAACCGAAACACCTGCAACCATCCGGGCCGCTGGATCGCGACACAACGTACGTTCTTCAGTTTCGCCGATTGGCCAAAGAAGCCGTTTTCGTTGAGATGACGACGGATCGTCAACTCCATATCACGATCACCGCACCAATTGTTCCAGCGCTCGCGAAAGTGCTTTAAAAATGACAACACCTGAAAACCTTGCTCGATTCAATTCCGAAATCGCTCGAAGGCAACGTTGCCTTACTCGATCGGTAAATCAAAGTCGCCTGTCAAGTCCCGCCAAACCGCGTGAATGTGGTTGGCTGGATTTCCAGAGGCGTCAGGCTGAGTATTTACGAATTCGATCAGAAACGTGTTACCGCGGACGCGATAGTAGTGTCCGATACCAGGTTCAGTAGCACCGGCCCAAGCAAAGTAGACGTTGTCCCAACCAGACTGCTGGATAAGTTCACGGCGTTGAGCAGCGATGTCATCGGCGACCGCGTCGACATAGACGCCGACCAGGTCCTGCAGCAACTGTTTTCCGGCCGGGTCAAGTTGCCCCATTGAGATGCCTTCGGGCTTGCCGACCTTCGGTTGAGCCTCACCGGCGAACCGAATTTCCGCAGGCGCCTTGTCAGCGATCATCGCAGTTTCCAGTTTCTTACCGGACAATGAACGAACCAATTCAAACGCCAAGTCTTCTTCTTCCTTCAAAATCCGTGTGCCTTTTCCCAGCGGCCCAGAGACTTCGTCCATGATCGTGGCAGGATTGGTCGCAAAGAATTGTGGCGTGCTGTCAACCATCTTTCCGTCACGGCAAACGAAGTTCAGCGACAAGTGGTGCCCTTCGAAACTCATGCCCCACGAACCTTCGTTCTTGGGTTCACCGAACAGAGTCAGGTAGTACATACCGGAGTCGCGATCCCAATTACGTTTATCGCCTTCGAGTTCGAACAGAACCTTTTCATTCATCATGATTTTGTTCGTCTTGTCGTACCCCATCTCGCTAAGGGCCGCGCGGACCAGTCGCAAGGCTGCGGTTTGCTGGGCGGTGTTCATTTCCCGAATCATCAATCCCTTACGTGACTTCTTAGGGATGAAGTGCCAGTCGACGCGTGCGGGCGAGTCATAAGCCATAATCGCTTTGGCTTTTTGATCAGCATCAAGCGACGCCACAAAGGACTCGGCGAACGTCTGCATCTGCTGCCCCGGCGGATCACCGACTTTTAATCCGATAATGGTGCAGGCGACAGCGCAAATCGAAACGGCAACGGCAGAGCGAACGAATAGTCGCATGGTGGGAAGATCCGAGGGGAAGTGGGGGAGGGAATCCGTAAGGCATAGGTTAATTCAGCGCCAACAGTTTAGCAGAGTCGCGCGTCGCTTATCCGCAACACAAATCCGCCATTTTTACTCCCGAATCATCGCTAAAGCGTTGGGCCAACGGTCCAAGGGATAAATTCATGGTCGCCAACGTCCAGCTCTTCGCTCGCCGTTTTCTTGCCGCTGGCGACTTTGAGGGACCACTCGAAAAATCGATCGCCGACCGCCTGCAAGTCCTCACCGTCAAGCACGGTCCCGGCATCCAAGTCCATATCTTCGGCCATCGTTTTGTACATCGGCGTGTTTGTCGCGACCTTGATGACCGGCGTCGGTTTACATCCGAAACAACTGCCGCGACCAGTCGTGAACATGACCAAGTTCGCGCCGCCAGCAACTTTGCCCGTAACGCTGGCGGGGTCAAAGCCAGGTGTATCCATCACCACTAACCCTGGCGAGGTGATCGTTTCAGCGTATTCGTAGACCGCTTCCATTGCGGTTGACCCACTTTTGGAAACTGCACCGAGCGACTTTTCAGTAATCGTTGTCAGGCCACCGGCTTTGTTACCGACCGAAGGGTTATTGTCGATTTGGCCACCGTACATCGCGACGTGATCTTTCCACCACTGAATTCGGTCGAGCAACTTTTGCGCGACTTCCGATGACCGACTGCGACGAACCAACAAGTGTTCGGCGCCGTAGAGTTCCGTCGTCTCGGAAATCACACTGGTCCCACCGCAGGCCACGATTCGATCCGAGACCACTCCAACCGCGGGGTTCGCCGTCAGCCCGGAATACCCGTCGCTGCCACCGCACTCGACCGCCAAAGTCAACTTCGACGCGTCGGCAGGCGATCGAGTGAACTGGTTCGCTCGATCAAGCACCTCGACCAACAACTTGTCCGCTTTTTCGATCGTCGCACGGGTGCCGCCTTCGGTTTGCATCGTCAACATTGGCACGCCATTGTCCCGAGTCAGCTTGTCGCCGCCGGGCGAATACAACGAAACCACGCCGTGATGTTCGGCCAAATATCCCGACGTCGTCTGCTCGCATCCCAATCCAATCACCAGCACGCCGCCGACGTTGGGATGCTTGACGTAACCGGCCAACACGCGCCCCAGCATTTGGTGTTTGATGCCGTTGTACTGCATCGCGCAACCGGTAGTGTGAGTGGCCGCGAAGACGCCATCGACGCCGGGCCACTGCTTCATCCGCTCAGGTGTGAATCGAGCCACGACTTTGTGACACACTGTCGCACTGCAGTTCACGGTCGACAACAACATGACGTAATTACGAGTGCCAACACGACCGTCGGGCCGATGAAACCCGTCAAAGGTTCGCGTGATTTTCGCCAGCGCCGCGGGCGGCGAGATTCTCGACAAATCATCAGAGACGACGTGATGGTCAGCCAAATTATGACTGTGGACGTGATCACCGACTGCGATATCTCTAGTCGCCACACCGATTGGCTGGCCGTATTTGAACACGGATTGTCCGCTGGCGACCGCCTGCGTTGCCACTTTGTGGCCAGCCGGGACCGGCATCGCCACGGTAAGGTTGCCATCGCTAAACCCCGCGGGCAATGCTTCGGTTGCAACGGCTACGTTGTCGCGGCTATCCAGCCGTATCAGTGCCGCACGCTGCACTGAATTTCTTTGATTGGCATTTGTCATCATGTGCCTATGGTTCCTACCCCGAACTTGGATGCTTATATTTCGATGGTCTGAGTTTTACGAGTTTGAGGCCGCAGTCTAACCGCCATAGCGTTACGCAAAGCCGAACCTAAACAGCCAAACCAAAACAGCTAAGCCAGAACCGATGAAAATTCACGAATACCAGGGCAAAGAACTGTTCCGCAAATCCGGTGTTCCGGTTTTGGACGGCATCGTTGCCAAAACGGCCGATGACGCCGTTGCCGCGTACGAAAAGCTAGGCGGCAAGATTGCTGTCGTCAAATCGCAAATCCACGCCGGTGGACGCGGGAAGGGTACGACCAAAGAAGACGCGAATCAACGCGGAGTTGTAGTTTGCAAGAGCGCCGACGAAGTTCGCGCTGCCGCGAACGGCTTGTTGGGCAAAACGCTTGTCACGATCCAAACTGGCCCCGAGGGCAAGATCGTCAACCAAGTCTTCGTCGAAGCCGGCTGCGATATCGCTCGCGAACTGTACCTGGGCATCGTCGTTGACCGGGCTAGCATGAAGCCGGTATTGATGGCCAGCACCGAAGGCGGCGTCGAAATCGAAGAAGTCGCCGAACACACGCCCGAACTGATCTTCAAAGAACACTTCGACCCAGCCGTCGGACTAGAAGCTTTTCAAGTTCGCAAGCTTTGCAAAAAGCTGAAAATCGAAGGCGCCGCCGCAAAGGCAGCCTCGAAGTTCTTGCCCGCAATCTGTCGTTTCTTTGTCGATTACGATTGCTCGATGGCCGAAATCAATCCGCTGGTTATCACCGGTGACGGACAAATGATCGCCTTGGACGCGAAAATCGACTTCGATTCCAATGCTCTGTTCCGCCACAAAGACTTGCTCGAATACCGCGACCTGTCCGAAGAAGAGCCAAGCGAAGTGCGGGCCAGCAAATCAGGCCTCAGCTACGTCAAGCTAGAAGGCAACATCGGTTGCCTGGTCAACGGTGCCGGACTGGCAATGTCGACCATGGACATCATCAAGTATCACGGCGGACAGCCGGCGAACTTCTTGGACGTTGGTGGCGGAGCGAACGCCGAACAAGTCACCGAAGCGTTCCAAATCTTGCTGTCCGATCCGAACTGCAAAGGCGTGTTGGTCAACATTTTCGGCGGGATCGCTCGCTGTACCACGATCGCCGCGGCCATCATCGAAGCCAGCAAGGTTGTCGGATTCAAAGTTCCCTTGGTTGTTCGCTTAGAAGGTACCGAAGTCGAAGAAGGCCGCAAAATGCTGGCTGAATCCGACGTCGACATCATCAACGCCGTTGACATCACCGACGCCGCCAAAAAAATCGTCGCCGCAGCAAAGTAGAGATTCGGTGCGATGCGTCTGAGTTTCAGTCCACCACTGAACTTTGACGCCCCACTACATCTCACGTTTTGATTTTTCCAAAGACCTAAAACCTAAAGCCTAAAATCTACTCCCATGAGTATCCTGGTCGATAAAAACACGAAAGTCATTTGCCAAGGCATCACTGGCAACGCGGGCACCTTTCACTCGCTCGGTTGTCGCGATTACGGAACGCAAATGGTCGGCGGAGTCACGCCGGGCAAGGGCGGACAGAACGTCGAAGGCATTCCCGTCTTTGACACCGTCGAAGAGGCTGTCCACTCGACAGGCGCCAACGCGACGATGATCTTCGTTCCGCCACCGTTCACCGCCGATGCGATTCTGGAAGCCGTCGACGCGGGCATCAAAATCATTGCGGCGATCACTGAAGGCGTGCCTGTCTTGGACATGGTTCGCGTCTACGAAAAAGTCAAAGCCAGCGGATCAATCCTGATTGGCCCGAACTGCCCCGGCCTGATCACTCCGGGCGAGTGCAAAATCGGCATCATGCCCGGTTACATTCACCAACCTGGCAAAGTCGGTGTAATGAGCCGCAGCGGCACGCTGACTTACGAATCCGTTTGGCAGACAAGCAACCTGGGACTCGGCCAAAGCACCTGCGTCGGACTCGGTGGCGACCCCATCGTCGGAACCAGCTTCATCGATCTGTTGAAACTGTACCAAGAAGACGATCAAACCGAAGCGATCTTGATGATTGGTGAAATCGGTGGATCGGCCGAAGAAGAAGCCGCCGCGTTCGCAAAAGAACACGTCACCAAACCAATGGCCGCCTTCATCGCTGGACGCACCGCACCGCCCGGAAAACGCATGGGCCACGCTGGTGCTATTATCAGTGGCGGAAAAGGTACGGCAACCGAAAAGGTTGCAGCACTGGAAGACGCCGGAATTGTCGTGGCACCAACGCCTGCCGACATGGGTGCCGCCGTTGTCGAAGCGATGAAGAAACGATAAAGCCGCTGGTGTTTCACACCAGACTGAACCTGGGATAACGGAATTCGCAAAGAATTCCGCCGAGCCTACGCGGCGTGCAGAACCGCAACATAGCCGAGCACATCGTTGTGCTGCTGGCAGTATTCCAAGATTGGCTCGAACGCGGAATTGTCTCCGGCAGTTTTGGCTCGATTTGCAATCTCGATCAGCATCGGAACGATACGCTGAGTCGGAATGTCACCGGGCACCAACTCGATCGAGGCCAGCACCGCGTCTTTGTGCCGACCGATCCGATCAAGCAGATCGACATACGTCTCGATCGCTCCGGTTCCACTGGTGGCAACGTCAACCGCGCGAGCCTTGCGTTCAAATAGTTTTAGCCCCGCGTCGACGTTTTCGCCCAACAGGATCGAATAGAACGTTCCGTAGGCCGGATAAAAGTCAACGAACGGTTCTTCGCCTGGATATTGGAACTGATGATTCAAACGGCGACCGTACTGAGTGAGCTCCCACGCTTTTTTTAACTGAGCCGGATCATCGAGAACCGTCGCCACTCGCACCGTGGCGGCCAAGTGCGTGGTATCGAGGTGATAGCCACCTCCGTCAAGGATCCAGCGACGCTTCTCGATCAAGTCCCCAAGCGTCTCATCGTCACCGGCCGGCGGCTCGCCTTCTTTTTGGGCAATGTCGCTTCGGACCATCGCCAGCAGTTCGCCGTACAAGTGTTCAAGCAAGCAACTTGACGCAGCTTTGCGATCCGCTTTGCTGCGACTGACAATTGATTGCTCGTACAACGTGATGCTGTTGCACGTGCCCTGATTGTCGATCACCGCTTGATAACCGCGTCCGACGTCAACTCCTTCATGCAACAAAACCTGAATCATCTCGTCATAGTTGTCATCGGTGATTTCAATTTTGTTCAGCAGCTTTCGGGCAGTCTCAATATCACCGGTCGGACGCAGGTACATCCAACCTTCACCAACCCGACCATCTTGGATCAGCATCGTGCCCGTTTCGCGGCAAGCGTCAAGAAGCCCAAGTTCAAGTTGACGCTCGACTTCCTCCGGACGGGCCGGCTCGTCTTCCACTGCCACAAGCGGCAACCCGACTCGATTGCGGATCTGCATCTTTATCGCTTCGAACAACTCCATTGCGCTACGAGTGCTGCGGAAGTGTTCGACCATTCGGTCAAGCATCCCAGCCGGATCATCACGGGTCTCGGCCAGCGACGCAAAAACATCAGTCTTAGTACTACTCATATACCTGTGAATGGTTGGAGCCCAGCCTGTTGGCTGTCATCAATAAAAGTCGCGATTGTCGCTAACCGATTC